>NZ_JBVHGJ010000019.1:0-123121 GCF_055561875.1 Streptomyces sp. NPDC022552 | reverse complement strand
GCATCGCCCGGATGCACAACCTCACCCTCGCCGGGTGACGGAAGGCAGCACTGGCCAACTGGCATGCCGTAGATCATTTACGGGACAACCCTTAGACGTGGTGGGCGCGTTGGAAACCGGCCCCGGGCCCTCAGACGTGTTGGGCGCGGTGGAAGAGGGCGTGCAGCCCATGTCGGCGCAGCGCCGCGCGGGCTGCGTTCGCACCTGGCGCGCCATGGACACCGCCTCCCGGGTGGGCGGCCGCGGAAGCCAGGTAGAGGCACTTGACGGGGGTCTCGGGGCGGCCTGTGCCGGGCGTCGGACGGAAGATCGCCTGCTGGTGCAGGGCGGTGGTGCCGTTGTTGATGGCGCCGTTGTGCAGATTCTCGTCCAGGGCCTGGAGGGTGGCCGGGGCCAGGATGCGGCGGGCGCGGATCAGCGTCCGGAACCCGGGCGCGTAGCGTTCCACCTGGGCCTCGATGCGATCGGCCATGGCCTCCTGCTCGCCGGCGTCCCACCGGCCGGTGATGCCGTCGGGGCCCGCGTCGGCGGTGATGCGCTGGGGGAGGTGGGTGTAGGCCCACGCCGATTCGGTACCGGCGGGGGAGCGACCGGGGTCGGCGGTCGTCATCTGGCCGACGAGGGCGAACGGCGCGTCGGGGACGTGCCCCGTGGCCAGCTGGGCTGCGAACCGGGTCAGGCCGTCCACACCGTCGGCCACGTGGACCGTCCCCGCGCCGACCGCGCCCCCCGCCGTCCACGGCACAGGGCCGCTCAGCGCCCAGTCGACCTTGAAGGTCGCGAAATCCCAGTGGAAGCGCTCCAGATCCCGTACGAGGCGGGGCGGGAGGTGTT
Organism: Streptomyces sp. NPDC022552; assembly: GCF_055561875.1. Classification (NCBI taxonomy): domain Bacteria; kingdom Bacillati; phylum Actinomycetota; class Actinomycetes; order Kitasatosporales; family Streptomycetaceae; genus Streptomyces; species Streptomyces sp. NPDC022552. Next base: position 122,287 of record NZ_JBVHGJ010000019.1, on the reverse strand, counting down.
CCTCGCCGACGAGGTCGCGGTACAGGGACGGGGCCGAGGTGTCGGCCAGTACGGCACGGCGCGCGTCGACGGTCTCGCCGCCCGCGGTCCTGACCCCGACCGCCGTGCCCCCACGCACCACGACCGACGCGACACGCTCCCCGCAGCGCAGGACACCTCCGCGGCGCCGGAGGCGACTCACCAGCGCGGTGGTCAGCGCGCTGGAACCCCCGGCGGGCACGGGGAAGCCGTGGCTCTGGCCCAGCATCGACATCAGCCAGCCGAAGCCGCCGCTGCCCGCCGCCTCCGGGGTGAGGTCGGCGTGCAGGGCGTTCCCGGTCAGCAGGAGCCGCCCGCCTTCCCCCGCGAACTCCTCCTCGCCCAGGCGTCGCACGGGCAGGGTCAGGTTCCGCGCCAGGCGGAGCCCGCCCGTGGCGCGGAGTTTCGCGGCCAGACGGAGCCCGGCGCGGACCGGCGGGAAGGGCGTGAACAGGGCCTGCACGAGGTCCGGCCCGACCCGGCTCCACGTCCGGTACATGTTCTCCCAGGCGTCGGCATCGGCGGTCGCGAACTCCGCCAGCCCGGCCGACGTGTCCTGCACCTGGCGTTCGAGGACCGCGCACCGGCCGTCCAGCAGGGGGTGCGCCAGCACGCGCGGGGCGTGGCTCCAGCGCAGGCCCTCGGCGGCGAGATCGAGGCGGGCGAGGACCGGGGAGGCCGCGGCGAGCGGGTAGAAGGCGCTGAAGACGTCCGAGACGTAGTCCGGGTGGACCCCGCGGTCGCTGCGCACGGCCCCGCCGGGCTCCTCCTGGGCCTCCAGGACCTCCACCGTCCACCCCGCGTCGACCAGCAGATTCGCCGCCACCAGGCCGTTGGGCCCCGCGCCGATCACCACCGCGTCAGGCATGCCGGCTCCCGGTGCGGTCCTGCTCCACGACCCTGGCGAGGCGGGCCAGCATGCCACGGTGCCGGAGCTGGACGGCTGCTTCGCTGACGGAGTTGTGCAGGGCCCCTCCCAGACCCCGCAGCGGGTGCTCGTCGCAGACGACCAGGGTCTCTTCTCCCCACGGCCTGAGCTGGAGGAAGATCCTCGCCGTGCCGAGGGCCTTGAACGCCGCCTCCAGTTCCAGCTCCCGGCCGGAAACGGTGTGCCGGACCGTGGTGGTTCCGTCGGTCGACCATGGGCCGAGACGGACGGTGTAGCGCAGCCGGGAGCCGACCTCCGGCCAGGAGTCGTCGAGCGGCGTGGACTCGGACGGGCCCACCACCCACTCGCCGTAGCGGGTCGGATCGGCGAGAACGGCCCACACGGCATGCGGGGGACGGTGGATCAGCTGATGACGGACGGCCATGAGGATGCTCCTCCTACCGGGACGGTCTGGACGCGGCGAACCCGCTCGGCAGGGCCCTGGCAGGGCGAACCGGTCGGTCCCGCGGCTCGTGGGGCACGGCGACCTCCCTCGACAGACGGCGTCACGGTCATGGTGCGCGTGCCCCGATCGCGCCGCATCTCACGCGTTCCGAGCGTGCCCTTCCCGCCGGGGTCTCCCGGCGGACACATTCGCCGGTTCTCGGTCACGGTCGCTCGTGACGCCGTGGCCGAGAGTCACCAGGACTGTGCGCCGTCGGTCTCCCGGCCAGCGTCCGACCGCCCGGCGGGCGCATCCTGGAACGAGGGAGACCGGACGAAGGCCCTGGGCGGAGACGCGGCCGACCGACGGACGGTACTCGGACGGACGGAGGCAGCCGTGAGGATTCGTACGCGCACCCGGCCCCTGGAGGGCCGCACCGTGGTGGTGACGGGAGCCGCGCGGGGGCTGGGAGCGGCTCTGTCCCGCGCGCTGGACGACCAGGGTGCGCGGCTCGCCCTGCTGGGCCTGGAGGGGCCGCGTCTGGAGGAGGTCGCCGCCTCGTTGCGTCACGAGGCGGTGTGCTGGGAGACCGACGTGACCGACGACGCGGCCATGGCCGACACCGCCCGGCAGATCCGTGCCCGCTTCGGACCCGTGTCCGCGGTGGTGGCCAACGCCGGGGTCGCCGAAGGAGGACCGTTCGCCGACTCCGATCCGGACGTCTGGCGCCGTGTCATCGAGGTCAATCTCATCGGCAGCGCGGCGACGGCACGCTCCTTCCTGCCCGACCTCTTCGCCACCCGCGGCTACTACCTCCAGATCACGTCCCTGGCCGCGATGGGGACATCGCCTCTGATGAGCGCCTACTGCGCGTCCAAGGCCGGCGCCGAGTCCTTCGCCCACGCCCTGCGCGCCGAGGTCGCCCACCAGGGGGTCGCGGTCGGTATCGCCTACCTCAACTGGATCGACACCGACATGGTCCGGGACGCCGACCGGCACGCCGTCCTGCGTGAACTGCGCGCCCACATGCCGCAGCCCGCACGCAAGGTCCATCCGGTGGACCTGGTCGCGGAACGTCTGGCCACCGCCGTGGGACGGCGCAGTGCATCCGTGTACGTGCCCGCCTGGCTCCGCGCCGTCCAGCCGGTGCGCGCGCTCCTCCCACCCCTCGTCACACACGTTGCCCGCACCGAGCTGCCTCGCCTGGAACGCACCGAACCGTTCGAGGCGACCGGCCTGCTGGGCGCCGGAGGCCGGGCTGACGACCGAGCCCGGCGCGCGTCCTGAAGCCCGCCCGCCGCCTGCCCGTCAGGCGAGCAGGTTCACGGCGTGCTGGAACAGGCCGGGGAACCTGGCGGCCGTCGGCGTGATCAGGGGGGCCAGCCCGGGCTGGTTCCGGGCCCAGAGGAGGGACGTCGTCAGCAGACGGTAGGAGCGGGACAGACGACGCCACGCACCTTCGTACGCCTGTGGACGGTCGGCGTGCAGGCAGCGCACCAACGCGTCCGCCGATGCCAGAGCGAGGGTGAGCCCCTCACCCGTCAGTGCGTCGACGTACCCTGCAGCGTCGCCCACGAACAGCACCCGGCCGGCCACCCGGGAACGGGCTTGCTGGCGCAGTGGTCCGGCGCCCCTGACCGGAGTCCTGTCGGCCGTGTGGAGCCGGGACACCAGGAGGGGAAAGTGGACCAACTGGGTTTCGTAGGAGGCGTGTTGGCGTGTGAGGATCGCGACACCGATCTGCCGCGGTCCCAGAGGCGTGACGTACGCCTCGCACTCGGCCGACCAGTGCACCTCCACCAGGTCGCTCCACGGTTCCACCGCGTAATGGCGCCGCAGTCCGTACCTCGGTGGGTGCCGACGGGCGTCCGGACGCACGGTCAGGCCGAGCGTCCGGCGGGTGGGGGAGTGCAGCCCGTCCGCCGCCACGAGATAGCGGGCGGCCATCCCGTCCGCGGTGACGTACGCGTCGTGCTGGCTCACCTGGCGCACGCGGTGCTGGACGACCGGAACACCCAGCTGGGCCGCCCGGACGGTGAGCGCCTCGTGCAGCAGGGTCCGGCGCGTGCCGAGGCCGTATCCGGTGCGGAACACGGCTTCGGCGCGCCGGCCGTCGGCGGCGCCGACGTAGCCGATACCCCGCAGGGCCTGCCCGGGCACGCTCACGCCGAGCGCCTCGAGAGCCCGTACCGCCGCGGGCATCAATCCCTCGCCGCACGCCTTGTCGACGGGCGCGGGGCGCGGCTCGACGACCACCACGTCGAGCCCGCGCCGCACCGCGTGGATCGCGGTGGCCAGTCCCGCCGGGCCCCCTCCGACGACGAGGAGGTCGATCACGGCGCCGTACCGGAGGCGGACAGGGTGCGTGAAGGCGCCAGCGCGGTGTTCTCGCAGCGGATGCGTACGGTCAGCAGAGCCGCGTTGAGGAGCGTGAAGCACAGGGCGGTGATCCAGGCGGTGTGCACCAGGGGAAGGGCCAGGCCCTCGACGACCACGGCCAGATAGTTGGGGTGCCGAAGGTACCGGTACGGCCCGGAGGCGATCAGCGGAAGGTCGGGGACGATCAGAACGCGGGTGTGCCATCGGGGGCCGAGGGTGCTGATGCACCACCAGCGGAGCCCTTGGGCGGCCAGCGTGAGGGCGAGGGCGGGCCAGCCGAGCAGGGGCAGGAAGGGCCGGTCGGCCGCCCAGGGCTCGACGAGGCAGCCGAGGAGGAGCGCGGTGTGGAGGGCGACCATGGTCGGGTAGTGCCCGGCGCCGTGCTCGAGGCCGCCGCGGGCTCGGCTCCAGGCGCCGTTGCGGCGGGCCACGGCGAGTTCGGCGAACCGCTCGGCGACGACCAGGAGGATCAGTACGGTGTACGGCGTCACGGCGTTGTCACCAGGCCAGCAGGACGAGTTCGGACGAGAAGCCGGGCCCGAGGGCGATCATCAGGCCGGTAGTACCCGCCGACGGCGGTGCCGTCCGCGTATCGCTCAGAATCTGCAGCACCGAGGCGGAGGACAGGTTCCCGGTGGCTGCCAGGGCGCGACGGCTCGCGGAGAGGGCCGAGCCCGGCAGACCGAGCTCCTCGGCGAGCGCGTCGAGGATCCGGGGGCCGCCCGGGTGGCAGATCCACGCCGTGACGTCCGTGGGCTTGAGGTCGTGCTCGGCGAGGAAGGACTCGACCTCCTCGGTCACGTGCAGCCGGACCAGCTCGGGGAGTTCCGGCCCCAGCACCATGCGGAACCCCCACTCGCCGACGTCCCAGCCCAGCATGTGCTCGGTCCCCGGGTACAGACGGCTGCGCGTGGCCACGACGGTGGGCCCGGAGACTCCCGCCGCGCCCGTCGGCGTGGACGCACGGTCGCTGTGGGCGGCCACGAGCGCGGCGGCTCCGTCTCCGAACAGGCTTCCCGCCACCAGGTTCGCCATCGACATGTCTCCGCGCTGCAACGTGAGCGAGCACAGTTCGGTGGACAGGAGGAGCGCCGTGCCGCCGGGCCGGACGCTGAGATGGTCGTGCGCTCGGGCCAGTCCGGCGGCGCCTCCGGCGCACCCGAGACCGAACAGAGGCAGGCGCGTGACGTCGGACCGCAGGCCGATCCGTGTGGCGACGCGGGCCTCCAGGGAGGGGGTCGCGATCCCGGTCACGGTCGTCGAGACGACCAGGTCGATCTCCTCGGGGCGCACCCCCGCGTCGCCGAGGGCCCGTTGGGCCGCTTCGACGGCCAGATCGGTGGCCAGTTCGACGAAGAGCCGGTTGGTCTCGCCGAACGTGCCGAGCGCCCGGTAGCGGTCGAGAGGCAGGGCGAGATGACGCGTGTCCACCTGAGCCCCGGCGTGCAGCCGGCGCAGGAGGCCGCTGTCGGTCCCGGGCGGCAGGCTGGAGACGAGGTCGTCGGTGATCTCCTGCTGCATGTAGCGGTGTGGCGGGAAGGCCGTACTCACCGCGAGTACACGAGTCATTGCTCCAACATAGGGACAGGGTGACGGCGACACCCTGAACCCCGGCTTCACGGGCGCGCCGTGGCCTAGCGTGTCGGTGGTGCACGCCACGACTGATGAGGGAACCGACGGCCTGGCCGGCCCGGCCGGTCGGGGATACGGCGAACGGTCCGTCCCCGTCGCTCTTCTGAGGGCAGCTCACCCTGTGCCGGCGATGGCGGTCACGGCCCTGAGCGCGCTGCTGGCCACCGCCGTGGGGTTGGGCCCCGCTGCCGGGGCCAAGGCGATGGCGGCGGTCGCCGCGGGCCAGTTGTCCATCGGCTGGTGCAACGACCGGATCGATGTACGGCGCGACAGGGCCGCAGGCCGGCAGGACAAACCCCTTGCCGTGGGGGCGCTGCGGCCCGGGACCGTGGGTGCGGCGGCCCTGGTGGCCCTGCTCGCCTGCATCCCGCTGTCGCTTGCCTGCGGGTTCCGGGCCGGCGCGGTCCACCTCGGCTGCGTCGCCTCCGCATGGGCCTACAACCTGTGGCTGAAGCGAACGGTCCTCTCGTGGCTGCCGTACGCCGTGGCCTTCGGGCTGCTTCCCGCGTTCCTGACGCTGGCACTCCCGGGCAGCCCGTGGCCCCCTCCGTGGCTCATCGCCGCGGCGGGTCTCCTGGCCACCGGCGCACACTTCGCCAACGTCCTCCCGGACATCGAGGACGACCTCGCGGGGGGTGTGCGGGGACTTCCGCAGCGACTGGGCAGGCGCGGATCGATCGCATGGGCCGCCACTCTGACCTTCGCCTCCTGCGTGGTGGTGACGGTCGGGCCGACGGGGTCCGTCACCCGCGGCGGAGGAGTCGTGATCGCCGTGACCCTGGCGCTGTGCCTCGTGTCCGTGATCGGACCGACCGCGCTCGTGGAGGGCCGCCTGCCGTTCCTGGCCATCCTGGTCGTGGCCGGAGCCGATGCCGTACTCCTGGTCCTGGCCAGTCGCACGCAGGCCGCCGGACAGCCCTGGCCGTGACGCAGCCGTGGACCCGTCCTACCCCGAGGGGCGGGAGGGGCAGGGGTCAGCCAGCGGTGGGCCGCCAGGCGGCCTCGGCGGCTCCGGCGGTGGGGTGGGTGGGGAAGACGTGTTCCAGGCCGACGACGCGGAAGATCCGGTGGAGGTGGTCGGGGACCGCGGCCAGCGCGATGCTCGCGTCGGCGGCGAGGGCGTGGTTGCGGGCGGCGATGAGTACGGTGATGCCGCTGGAGTCGCAGAACGTGAGGCCTGCGAGGTCGAGGACGAGCTGCTGGCCCGCCCGAAGGCCGGCTCCGGGCAGCGCCGCGCGGACCTCGGGTGCGGTGCGGTGGTCCAGTTCCCCGGTCAGTTCGATGACCGCTCCGTTGGTGATGGACCGGGTGCGGAGGGTCAGGTGCCTGGTCATGGGCGCTCTTCGCTGGTGGGCCGAGGCACGTGGACGGCCAGGACGGCGGTGTCGTCGTCCACGCCGCTGCCGAAGGTGTCGAGCAGCTCGCGGACAGCGCCGATGGTGGCCGACGCGGTGGTGGGGGCGAGGGCGCGGCCGAAGGCGAGGAGGGCGTCGTCTCCGTAGCGCTCGCTACCGGCGTTGATGTGGGCCTCGGTCAGTCCGTCGGTGTGCAGGAGCAGGGTGTCGCCGGGGGCGAGGTGGACGGTGGTGGTGGCGATGTCGGCGTCCTGCAGGACGCCGATGAGCTGCCCGCCGGGCGTGGGCAGGTAGTCCGCGGTGCCGTCCGCGCGCAACAGCAGCGCCGGTGGGTGGCCGCCGCTGGCCAGGGTGATGCGGAAGCCGCCGCGGTCGGCATCGGGGGTGAGCAGGCCGAAGATGACGGTGCAGAAGCGCGGGTCGGTGCCGTTGTACTCGTGGTTGAAGACCGTGTTCAGGTTGGCGAGGACGGCGGCCGGGTCGGGGTCGTAGACGGCCGCGGCGCGCAGGGTGTAGCGGGCCAGCGAGGTGACGGCCGCGGCGGCGGCGCCCTTGCCGCAGACATCGCCCAGGAACAGGCCCCAGGTGCCGGCGGCCAGGGGGAAGAGGTCGTAGAAGTCGCCGCCGACCTCTTCGACGGAGGCGATGTGGTAATACGCGGCCACGTCCAGGCCGGGCACGTTCGCCAGCGCCGGGGGCAGCAGCGTCTTCTGCAGGGTGGTGTTCAGGAGTTTGAGACGGTCGCGTTCCTCGTCCGCTTCCTGGCGGGCTCGCAGCAGCTCGGTCTCGTAGGCGCGCCGGTCGCGGGCGTCGAAGACGGTCGTGCGGATCAGCAGGGGCTGCCCGTCGCTGCCCGTCTTGACCCTCGAGGTGACCATGACGGGCAGGCGGGAGCCGTCGGCGGCCTTCAGCTCCAGAGCGATTCCGCTGATCTCGCCCTGCATCCGCAGGAGCGGTGCGAAGTGGGTCTCGTGGTAGAGCCGCCCGCCCACGGTCAGCAGCTCGGAGAAGCGCTTGCGTCCCACCAGCTCGCCGCGCTCGTATCCGAGCCAGCCCAGCAGCGTGCCGTTGACCTTGGCGATCTCACCGTCCATCAGGGTGGTCAGGTATCCGCAGGGCGCGTGCTCGTAGAGTTCTTCGGCGCTGTCATCCAGCAGGGCGGAGAACCGAGCCTCCGCATCCGCGGGGCTCCGGTCCTCGCCCGGGTCTCCGCTCTCCGCCGCGTCGCCTGGCCCGCCCATCTATCCGGCGGTTCCCACGAACGCGGCGATCGCCGCGGCGGTCTCCTCCGGGGCGGAGAGCTGGGGGCAGTGGCCCGTCGCGTTCAAGGTGACGAGCCGGCTCCCCGGAATCCGCGCGTGGACGAACGCGCCGACCTCCGGCGGAGCGATCGCGTCGCTCGAACACTGGGCGACCAGGGTGGGCACACCCACCGACGCGAGATCGGCGCGGTTGTCGGACAGGAACGTCACCCGGGCGAACACCCGGGCGATCTCCGGGTCGGTGCGGCAGAAGCTGTTGGTCAGCTCCTCGCCCAGCTCCGGCCGCTCCGGGTTGCCCATGATCACCGGGGCCATGGCGCCCGACCAGCCCAGATAGTTCGCGTCCAGCGACTCCAGGAGCTCGTCGATGTCCTCGGCGCTGAACCCGCCTCGGTACCCGGTGTCCGGATCATCGATGAAACACGGCGAGGGCGCGAGCAGCACCAGGCCGGCGAACGCCTCGGGCTCCCGTGCGGCGGCCAGCACGCCCATCATCCCGCTCACCGAATGCCCCACGAAGGTGACCGGGCCCAGCGCTATCTCCCGGCACAGCTCCAGCACGTCGTCGACGTACCCGTCCAGTGACGAATACCGCTCCCGGCTCCACGCGGACAGCGCCGAGTTCCCCGAGCCGACATGATCGAACAGGACCACGGTGAAGTCGCGCTCCAACGCGGGCACCACCAGACGCCACATGTTCTGGTCGCACCCGAAACCATGCGCCAGAACCACCACCGGCCCACCGGTACGCCCGGTCACCGTCACATGGTTCCTGCTCCGCACGTCCATGCGGAACATCCTCGCAGACCGGCTCCCGACCGCCAGCCCGTCGCGGGCCCCACGAACGTGCCGCGGGCCCGAGCGCGGGCGGTCAGAGCACCGACGTGGTCGGGCGAAAGAGTGTGGAGCACCGGCACGGCGTAGCGGGGTGCCGACGCCTCACATGAGGCGGCTCGCCTTCAGGCCGATGTGGAGCGCGAGGCGATCGTCGCCGTTGTCGAGATCGATGCCCGCCACCTCCTCGGTGCGGCGGAGGCGGTAGTAGAGGGTGGCGCGGCTGATGCGCAGTTGTTCCGCGGTCCGGGAGACGTGGCCGGCGTTGTCGAGGAACGCTTCCAGCGTGTGGATCAGGCTCGCGTTTCCGTGTTCCAGCAGCCGGTCCAGCCCCGGAGGGAGACTGTGCCGCAGGAGGTCGGCGGGGAGTTCAGCCAGCAGGCGGTAGACGCCCAGCCGGTCGTGGCGGACGACCCGGCCGATGATCCGCGTGCTCTGGGCTGTGCGTGCCGCGCGTAGTGCTTCGGTGTACGAGGCGTGGACGTCGGCGAAGGCGGCCTGCGGTCCACCGATGCCGACCCAGCAGTGCTCACCGGCGAGCCCGGCCCCTGCTGCCACGCGCTCGTGCAGGTGACCTCCCAGCGTCCGGGGCGGGGAATGGCTGCCCGTGACGATGAGGACGCCGTGGTCGGGGCGGTCGAGGTGGAGTGCGAGGTGTCCTGCGGGGAGGCGGCGCCGAACATGGTCAAGGCCGAGCGCGATGCCGAGGCGATGCCGGTCGGCGGGCGTTGTCGTGTCCGGTGGCTCCAGGGTGACGACGAGGGCGACCGCCGGGCCGGCCAGGAGGTGTCCGTCCCGGACGGCCTGTTCGGCCGCCGCGCCGCGCAGAGCGGGATCGTCGGCCAGCAGGTCGTGTACGAGTTCCCTCTCTCGCCTGCATCCGAGTTCGCCAAGGAGATGCTCGCGGTAGAGGATCGCCCCGGCGTCACGGCCAGCCGCACGCAGGGCGTCGGCGACGGGGTCGGTGAGCGGCCCCTCCGACTCGAGGAGCCAGATGAAACCCAGCAGGCGGCAGTCGTAGCGGACCGGCATGCCGATACGCCCGATGGTGGAGCCGATCTCCGGCGCCGGCGGTTCGACGAACACGTCCACCGCGTCAGCCGCTCCGAGCCGGTGCGAGAAGGCGGTGGCTTCCGGCGATGCCTGTCGCCGCAGGATCGACTCGATGCGCTGACGGTCGCTCTTCGACGCGTCCCGCACGACGACGTCGGGCCCGCCGCAGCCATGACGCGGCGTCACCCGCGACGCCCAGCGCGCGGCGGGAACGCCACCTCCGCATGCCGGCGGCATGGGGGCGGCACCGCACAACGCCCACCAGGGGCGTGTTCCGTCCGGAATCCCACGGTTCACCGCTGACAAGCCTCTGCCATGGCGAGGACTTGCCGTCGTGAGGCCTTCACGACGGCATCGACCGGTCGATAGACCCATGGCATGTACTCCCCCTCTCATACATCCGCCTTCTGGCGCAGGCGCCGGCGGCTGATCTCGGCAGCCACCGCGGTGCCCCTGCTGGCGTCGGGCCTCGCAGTTCTGCAGGCACCCGCACAAGCCGCTCCGAGCAAGCCCCCCGTTCCCGCCAAGTCCTCGGCGACCCACAAGGTCACCCTGGTCACCGGCGACGTCGTCACGGTGACCACGACCGCCGACGGCAAGCAGATCGCCGACGTCGACCGGCCGGACAGCGCCGTCGGCGGCGTGAAGTTCCAGGAGGTCAAAGGCGACTTGTTCGTCATCCCGGACGAGGCTGCGCCGCTGCTGGGGACGGACAGGCTGGACCGGCGGCTGTTCAACGTCACCGACCTGATCGAGATGGGGTACGACGACGCGAAGTCGGGCGCGGTACCGCTGATCGCGACGTACGCCGAGCCGAAGTCCCGCGCGGCCGTCGAGCCGACGGCTCCCCGCGGCAGCAAGCTGACCCGCAAGCTCAAGGGCATCCGAGGCGCGGTGCTCAGCACCGAGAAGCGGCAGGCCCGCACCTTCTGGACCTCCGTCGCGCCGCACGGCAGCGCCACGCTGGGCGCGGGTGTCGAAAAACTGTGGCTCGACGGTCGCGTGAAGGCCAGTCTGAAGGAGAGCGTGCCGCTGATCGGCGCGCCCGAGGCCTGGGCGGCCGGGTACGACGGCAAGGGCGTCAAGGTCGCGGTGCTCGACACCGGCATCGACGTCAACCACCCCGACTTCGCCGGCCTCATCGACGGCACGGCGAGCTTCGTGCCGGGTGAGGGCATCACCGACGTCAACGGGCACGGCACACACGTGGCCGGCACGATCGTGGGTTCGGGCGCTGCCTCCGGAGGGGACGACAAGGGGGTCGCACCCGGCGCCGACCTGTACGTCGGCAAGGTGCTCGGCGGCGCGGAGGGCTCCGGCCAGGACTCCTGGGTCATGGCCGGCATGCAGTGGGCCGCCGAGTCCGGTGCGGACGTCGTCAACATGAGCCTCGGCGACTCCTACCCCACGGACGGCAGCGACCCGATGTCGCAGACGGTCGACGCGCTGTCCGCGCAGTACGGCACGCTGTTCGTCATAGCCGCCGGCAACTCCGGCCCGGAGAGCATCTCCGCCCCGGGTGCGGCTGCCTCCGCGCTGACCGTGGCCGCCACGGACAAGCAGGACCGGCTCGCGTCCTTCTCCAGTACCGGCCCGCTGGCCCACTCCGGCGGCATGAAGCCGGACATCGCGGCGCCGGGCGTGGACATCACCGCTGCCCGCTCGCAGGAGATGACCGGTGGTGGCGAGGGCCTCTACCGCACCATCAGCGGCACCTCGATGGCCACCCCGCATGTGGCCGGCGCGGCCGCGATCCTGGCCCAGCAGCACCCGCACTGGACCGGCGCGCAGCTCAAGGAACACCTGGTGAGCACCGCGAAGGGCCTGGACGGCGGATACTCGCCGTACGAGGTCGGCACGGGCCGTCTCGACGTGGCCGCCGCCGTGCGCAGCACGGTCCGCGGCACCGGATCGCTCTTCTTCGGCAACCACACATGGCCGCACGAGCCGAGCGACGCCGCCGTCACCAAGGACCTGACCTTCACCAACACCGGTTCCGCCGACGTCACGCTCGACCTGGCACTGACCGACGGCGGCGGCCCGTTCACGCTGGGAGCCACCACGGTCACCGTCCCGGCGGGCGGCACCGCCGCCGTCCCGGTCACCGGCGACCCGCGAACCGCCTCGGCCGGCCGGCACGTCGGCTACGTGACAGCCACCGACGCCGCCACCGGGCAGCCGGTGACCCGCACATCCGTGGCGCTGCTCAAGGAGGAGGAGCGCTACGACCTGAACATCGAGCTGGTCGGCCGGGACGGCAAGCCCGCCACCGGCTGGGTCACGATCAACCTGGCCGGCGACTTCTGGCCCTGGCAGGTCTACGTCCACGGCTCGACCACCATGCGCATGGCACCCGGCCACTACACCGTCGCGGCGTACCTCGACGTGGCCGGCGAGAAGGCGGACCGCTCGGGTCTGGCCGTGCTCGTCGACCCGGAGACCCTGCTCAAGGACGGCGCCGCGGACGTGGTTCTCGACGCGAGCACGGCACGACTGCTGCAGACCGAGGCGCCACAGCGCACCGAGGACCGCCAGCGCAAGGTCGATTTCAACGTCCACTACAAGGGCCTCGACCCGTTCATGGACTATCGCAGCGCGTACCTGGTGCCGCCGACGTACGACGACGTCTACGTCGCGCCGACGGAGCCGATGAAGCAGGGCGAGTTCATGCTGACCACCCGCTGGCGCAAGGGCGAGCCGCAACTCGGCCTGAGCACACCGGGCGGCCGGCTCCGGTTCGAGGCACTGGTGCAGGCAGGCAGCGCCCTGGGCACCGCCACGGACAGGCTGGACGCCGTCTACGCGGGCACCGGTGCGACGGCCGCCTACGGGAAGGTCAAGGCCAAGGGCAAGATCGTCGTCGTCGAGCGCAGCGACGAGGTCTCGCCCCAGGAGCGCACCGAGGCCGCGGTCGCGGCCGGCGCGAAGGCGCTGATCGTGGTCAACGACGGTGTCGGTGCCCTGATGGAGTACGTCGGCGAGTCGGCCATCCCGGTCGCCACCGTCCACCGCGACGCGGGCAGGGCCCTGGTCTCGATGGCCAGGACCGGCATCCTCGAGCTGACCGCACAGCAGACCGAGTACACGCCGTTCGTGTACGACCTCACCCGGGAGTACCCCGGCCACGTTCCGGACCGTGCCCTGGTCTACAAGCCGACCAAGGACGACCTCGCCCGGATCGACGCCCGCTACTACTCGGCCACGGACGGCGGGCCGGCGGAGGGATACCGGTCCGACTTCACCCTCAGCCCGTCGTTCAACCTCCCCGAGCGCGAATGGCACCCGGGCACCCGCACCGAGTGGGTGACCCCCCGCCAGGTCTGGAGGGAGTTCCACGCGCAGGGCGTCGGCGGAACCCTGCCGTGGGTGATGGTGTCGGGCGACAACACGTACGCCAAGGGCAGCACCAGCCGGCTGGACTGGTTCGCTCCGGCGACCCGGCCCGGCCAGAGCGAGTCCTTCGGGGTGTACAACTCCCGATGGCAGAACCACATGACCTGGAACGTGCAGGCGTGGGCGTCGGCCAGCGACAACATGCGGCTGGGCGGCTTCCTGCCGTGGGGCGAGACACCGACCCGCCTGCGGGTCTTCCAGGGCGACACGCTGATCCACGACAACCCGCACAGCACGGACATGCAGTGGGTGGAGGTACCGGCCGGCAACCTGCCCTACCGCGCCGTCCTCGACGCCGAGCGGCCCGGTGACCTCTTCCGGCTGTCGACGCGCACCCACACGGAGTGGACGTTCATGTCCGACACCGTCGACTCGGACTTCTTCGAGCCGTTCTCGGTGCTGAACCTGGACTACAAGCTGGAGTCGGACCTGCACGGCGACGTCAAGGCCAACGCGACCCAGAAGATCGCGCTCAAGCCGGTGTCGATGGGCCTCGGCACCCTGCCGGGCACCGTCACCACGGTGAAGCTGGACGTCTCGTACGACGACGGGGCGACCTGGCAGAAGGTGACCGTGTCCAAGGGCACCGACGGCTACTGGACGGGTTCGTTCAGGACGGCCAAGAAGCCCGGCGGCTTCCTCTCGGTCCGCGCGAGCGCCAGGACGAACAGCGGCTTCGGCGTCAAGAACGAGATCATCCGGGCGTACGGCCTGCGATGAGGCGCACTGTCGGGCCCCGGGGAGGCGACTCCCCGGGGCCCTTCCCCCCGCACCCGCTCCCACCAGGGACTATTCAAGGTCTGCCGCCATGGCCCATACTCTCCCCGCTGCGGCAAGCGGAGGAGAGTCGGTCGCCGATGTTGGATGTTCTGGGGCTCGAACCCGATGACGAGCGTGTCTACCGGGCGCTGCTCGGACGGCCGAACTCCACCGCGGCCCTGCTTTGCGACCACGTCGTCCTCCCACTTGCCCACGTCGACAAGGCCTTGTCCCGTCTGGTCGGGTGGGGACTGGTGACGAGGTCGGCGGACGACCGGTTCACCGCCGCGCCGCCGGCCATGGCGCTCGGCGCTCTCATCAGCCAGCGCCGGGACGGCCTGCGCATGGCCGAGCACGCCCTGGTGACCTTCGCCGAGGAACACCGAGCGGCGATGACCGGCAACAGCATCAACGACCTGATCGAGGTCGTCTCGGGCGTCGACGCCATCCGCCATCGCTTCCTCCAGGTGCAGCAGGCGGCACGTACGGAGGTCCGGTCCTTCATCACCGCGCCGTTCGTCGCCCTGCCGCCCGACGAGAACACAGCCGAACCCGTGGCCATCGGCCGCGGCGTGCAGTTCCGGGCGGTGCTGGACCAGGCCGTGCTGGCAGAGCCGGGCATCATCGACGACGCGATCGACTCACTGCGCAAGGGCGTGCAACTCCGTGTCGCCGACCGGCTGCCGATGAAACTCGTGCTGGCCGACGCCGACCTCGGTCTCGTCCCGCTCGCGGTCACACCGTACGGGGAGCCCGGCGCCGTGCTGCTGCACCGCAGCGGCCTGCTGGACGCGCTGGACGCCCTGTTCGAGACGGTGTGGCACAGCGCCCACCCGCTCGCGCTGTCGGCCACGGCCGGAGAATCCGAATCCACCGTCGCGGTCGGTCCGCAAGGCCCGACCGAGCTCGACCGCAGGATGCTCGCGCTGCTCCTGGCCGGCATGACGGACCTGACGGTCGCGACACAACTCGGCCTGTCACCGCGCACGCTGCACCGGCGGCTGCGTCGTCTCATGGACATGGCCGGAGTCCAGACCCGGATGCAGCTCGGCGCCTGCGCGGTACGAAACGGCTGGGCGGAGCCCCTCGGAACGTGACCGGCGAGCGACGGCGTCGGCCCGGTCCAGCCCGGCGAGCCGAGCGCCGTGTGGGCCGGGAGCGGTATCCCGAACGGTCGGTCCGGTCGGCCGTGCCGTCGCCTGCGCCAGGTGTTCCACCGGAGTCGCGTCCAGCCACGCGGCGCTGCGGGCGGCGGGGCCCCGCCGTGACGCCGGTCGCGTCCGGGCCGGACGGCGCCGTGGCTGCGACCGCCGTCCGGCCCGGAGTCCTCAGGCGCCGGCGTTCACGGCCATCCCGGTTTCGTGTTCGCAGGCGTCGTCGATTCCGTACGTCTCCCAGTCCGGGAAGTCGTCCACGGCGGGCACGGCTTCGCCGGGGCGGAGCAGGCAGGCTTCGAGAGCCGCCCGCAGCGCGTCGGCGCGCAGGCCTGTGCCGATGAACACGAGCTCCTGGCCCTGCGTGGTGTCCGGTCCTCGGGTGCCCGAAGGTTCGAAGCGGGCGACAGCGCCGGCCTGGGACCAGAGACCGGTCACGCGGGGGCGGCTGGCCAGCCAGAAGAAGCCCTTGGAGCGCAGGATCTGCCCGAAGGTGCCGCTGTCGATGCCCTTGGTGGCGAAGGTCCACAGTCGGCCGGGGTGGAAGGGGAGGCCGGCGCGGAAGACGAGCGAGGAGATTCCGTACTCCTCGGTCTCCGGGACGTGGTCGCCGTTGAGCTGCCTCCTGTACCTGTTCCGCACGCCCGCAGAGTTCGACGCCGCCTTCGCCACCGTCAAGCCCCACATGACCCACGCACGCGCCCGCCGCTTGCTCGACGCCGTCCACGCCCATTTCGCCGAGCAGCACTGACCCACCGCCCCACCACCCCATCGCCCCGGAAGGAGCCGCCGCCATGCCCAACGAGCCGAACTCGCCGTGACGGACGAGGACCTGAAGCGTCTCGCGGACGACCTGGACGCCATGCGGACGCACATCGACGGGCAGGTGCGCCGGATGGACGCGCTCGTCGACCGGGCCGAGGCGCGATGGCGCAGCGAGGCGGCGACGGCGTACCGGAAGCTGCACCGCGAGGCCGGGGCCGACGCCGTACGGGTCCGGGAGATCCTGGGAGTCCTGGCGCAAGCGGTCCGGATGAGCCGGGACGGGTTCACGCGCCAGGAGCTGGACATCCTGCGGGAGTTCCGGGCCGGGATGAGGAAGGTCGACATCGACGCCGAGGTACGCGAACTGTCCGGCGAGGGACCGGCGGGCGGGGGCCCCGCCGGCGGAGCGACGCCGACCAGCAGGATCAACGACATCTGAACGTGCTCCGAACGTCCGTAAGGCAGGGGGAATCGTGAACGACGACGGCTCGATCACCGTCGACCTGGTCGCGCTGCGCGAGGTGGCCGGCGACCTCGAGGACATCGTGAAGAGGCTCAACGAGCGCCTGAGCGCGCTGTACGACCGCACGGTGCCGGTCGTCCTGGCATGGCAGGGCGAGGCCCGCGAGGCCTTCGTGGACGAACTCGACCGCTGGGACCGGCAGATGGAGGACCTGCAGGCAGCACAGAAGTGGCTGCACGCCGTCGTCACCACCGGGCACGCAAACCACTCCGCCGCCCAGCGGGCCACCCTGCGCGGCTGGGGCGGGGCCTGACATGACGACACCTCCCGCATCCTCCGCAGCACCCGTCCCCGCGCGTGCCGACCGCGCCGCGACCTTCCCGGACCGGGTGACCGCCCAATGGGCCACCCAGCAGGTGATCTCGCTGAACGAGCAGGTCATCCACCGCTGGCTCGCCCAGTCCACCCGGCAGCGGCTCGTGATCGAGGCCGCCTGGCCATCGCGGCCCGATCCGGTGGGCACCCTGCTCACCACCGGGATGGCTCTGGCCGGTCAGGAGCCGATCCCGGTGCGCGCCGCCCGGGTCGTGCTGCGCCGGACCGGATCCGACGAGCCCGGCGCGTACCCCTTCACCGTGTACTCCTCCCTGCCTGTCGACCTGTAGAGGCTCCCGTGTCCCTGAACCCCGCCGAGCACGACCGCAAGTACGGCGAGCTCGACCAGGTCGTCCGCGCCCACCTGGGCCTCGGACCGCACGCTCCGGAGGCGGTGGCCGGCTATCTGCGGCAGACCTGGCGCACCCGGCCCTGGGCCATCGCCGTCGCGGCCGAGCAGCTACGCGTCTACGCCGCCAATCCGCCGGGGCGGCTGCGGCAGCGGCTCGGCGAGTACTACCGGCTGCCCGACGTGGGGCTGCCGCCCGAGGAGATCCGGGACTGGCTCACGGGCCTCGCCGACCGGCTCGACGAGAGCCTGGCGAACGGGCAGGCGCCACCGCCTGCCGCGCCCACGACGCCATGGGAGTGGCGGGCCCGCTTCCCCGAGCTGGCGCAACTGCTCGGCGGCTGGTTCTCGCAGGACATGCCGGACGAGTTCGGCGACCACGAGGCCGCGCTCGCCGACTACCTGGAGGGCACCGACACGGGGCTGGTCGCCCAGCTGACGGGGGAGCTGCACGACCTCCTCGCCCTCGGCCTCGACGAGGACGGCCTGGCCATGGCGCTGGTGACACTCGGCGCGGAGGTCGAGCCCCCGGTACCGTTCACCCCCGGCGCCTGGCTCGCCTCGCTCGCCGTAAGGCTGCGCGGCTGACCGCCGGCTCACGCTCCGGTACCTGCCGGAGAGGTGCCCGACCGGCAGGAATGGTGGTCCTGGTCGTCGATTGCGGGGCCTCCTCGGCCGTACCGGTCGGAAAATGATTTGAGCCCGGGCGGCGGCGCCGACAGGATCGGGGAACACCGATGAGTTCTTCCCGGCGCCGCGGTCTGTTGGTGTGACCTGCAATGTGCGGAGGACACTCACATGACGGAAGGCGCCATGCTCGCACCACACGCAACACCCACCCTCTCGCCCGACCGCGTCACCGCCGTGCTGCGGATCCTCGTGCTGTCCACGTTCGTCGTACTCCTCAACGAGACGATCATGGTCAACGCGATCCCGCGACTCATGCGCGAGTTCGAGGTCACCGCGGCAGCAGCAGGGTGGCTGTCGACCGCCTTCATGCTCACCATGGCCGTCGTCATCCCGGTGACCGGGTGGTTCCTCCAGCGCGTGACGACCCGGACCGCCTTCGGCCTTGCCATGACGCTGTTCCTCGCCGGCACGGCGCTGGCCGCGGCCGCGCCCGCGTTCCCCGTGCTCCTGGTCGCCCGCGTCATCCAGGCCAGTGGCACCGCCGTCATGATGCCGCTGCTCATGACGACGCTGATGACCCTCGTGCCCCCGCACGACCGTGGGCGTGTCATGGGCAACATCACCCTCGTCATCTCCGTCGCACCCGCCCTCGGCCCCGCGGTCTCCGGTGTGCTGCTGGAGCTGGGGTCATGGCGCCTGCTGTTCCTGGCGGTACTGCCCATCGCCGGAGTCATGGCGATAGTCGGTCGGCGCAAACTGATCAACATCGGCGAGCCGCAGGCCGGCCCGATCGACTGGGTGTCCGTCCCTCTGGCGGCAGCGGGCTTCGGCGCCCTCGTCTACGGCCTGAGCGGCCTCGGCGCCGGGGACGAGGCCCCGGCGGTCGTGCCCCCGGAGGCCACGACCCTGGTCGGTGCCGTGCTGGTCGGCCTGTTCACATGGCGGCAGCTGGCACTGCAGCGCTCGTCCACTCCGCTGCTGGACCTGCGCGCCCTGACGTTCCGGCACTTCTCCGTGGCCCTCGGCCTGATGTGCCTGTCCTTCATGGCGCTCATGGGTGCCTTCATCCTGCTGCCGATCTACTTGCAGGAGGTGTGCGGCCTGACCTCACTGCAGACCGGGCTGCTCCTCATCCCCGGCGGCCTGACCATGGGTCTGCTCGGACCACAGGTCGGAAAGCTCTACGACCGGCTCGGCGCACCACGACTGGTCGTCCCCGGAGCCGTACTCACAGCGCTCTGCCTCGCGCTGTTCGCCCTGACAGGTGCACAGACCTCGCCGTGGCTGGTGCTCGCCCTTCACGTGGCACTGAGCGCCGGGATGGCGTTCGTCTTCACGCCCGTCTTCACCTCCGGTCTGTCCGTACTTCCGCCGCACCTCTACCCCCACGGCTCCGCCATCCTGGGCTCGCTCCAACAGGTCGCGGCCGCCGCCGGCACCGCCCTGGTCATCAGTGTCATGTCGGGACGCGCCGCCACGGCAGCAGCCGACGGCGCCGACCCCACGGACGCACTGGCCACGGGCATCCGGTGGGGATTCGGTATCGGCGCCGTGCTCGGAGCTCTGACGGTGCTGGTCGCGCTGCTGGTCCGTACTCCGCCCGTTCCGCAGCCGCCCGCCGCGCCAGAGGTTCAGGACGAAGACGGCACCACGACCAACAAGACCGCCCCTACACCCACCTAGCGGCCTGGGGGTCTTCGGTGAAGGGCAGCGGCAGGCCCCCTCAGACCACGGAGAGCAGGTCCACGACGAAGACGAGCGTGGAGCCCGCCGGGATCAACGGCGAGGGGGACTGGTTGCCGTAGCCGAGGCGTGGGGGCACGATGATCTCGCGCCGACCGCCGACCTTCATCCCCCTGACTCCGCGGTCCCAGCCCTTGATGACCCTGCCGCCACCCACGGCGAACTTGAACGGCCGGCCCTGGTCCCACGAGGCGTCGAACTCCTTTCCGGACTCGAAGGT
Organism: Streptomyces sp. NPDC022552; assembly: GCF_055561875.1. Lineage (NCBI taxonomy): Bacteria > Bacillati > Actinomycetota > Actinomycetes > Kitasatosporales > Streptomycetaceae > Streptomyces > Streptomyces sp. NPDC022552. Next base: position 102,590 of record NZ_JBVHGJ010000019.1, on the reverse strand, counting down.
GACCCCGACGTAGTGAACCTGGACGACCCTGCCCGGCTTCGCCTCAGGCCCGTCACCCACGACGAGGTCCCGGATGGTCAGCTCGGAGGGAGCGTCACCCTCCGGAAGGTCGATCTTGGGCTTCGTGGGATCACTCATTCTTGCCGCCTCATTCCTCTCCACCGGAAGCCCCCGTACGGGCCGGCCGGGCGCATGGTCAGTCCCATGCGGCAGATGCTGACGCTACCGAGAACGCGGATCGACTGAAGCGCACCACGTCGTCGACGGCCCGGCCACAGGCCCGGGGGCCGCGTCCAGCCTCCGCGGACGCCCCTCGGAAGGGACCATTTAGGATGACGACCGCGCGTTGATGGGTAGCTGTTCTACGGGGGAGATCTACGGTGTTCGGAATCATCAGGCCATGCCGTCATCGGCTGGGCGAGGGCTTGCGTACCGAGTGGATGGCGCACTTGTGTGGGCTGTGCCTGACATTGCGCGGAGAGTACGGGCAGTTCGCGAGGGTGGCCACCAACTACGACGGTCTGATCGTCTCGGTGCTGACCGAAGCGCAGTCGGAGCGAACCGGCGACTGGCGGCGAGGGGCCGGTCCGTGCCCGCTGCGCGGGATGCGCTCGGCGGACGTGGCGCAGGGCGAGGGCGCACGGCTCGCGGCGACGGTGTCGCTGGTGCTGGCCGCTGCGAAGATACGTGACCATGTGGCCGATGGCGACGGCCTGTTGGCACGCCGCCCGGTGGCGCTGGCGGCACGCCGGATCGCCCATGGCTGGGACCGTGCGGGTGCCGCAGGCGGCGAACGGCTCGGCTTCGACACCGCGGTGCTGCTCGGGGCGGTCGAGCGCCAGCCGCAGATCGAGCGGTCGACTGTCCGAGGCGGCTCGCTGCTGACGGTCACGGAGCCCACGGAGACGGCAACCGCAGCCGCCTTCGCGTACACCGCCGTACTCACGGACCGCCCGGACAACGCGGAACCGCTGGCGGAAGCCGGCCGTCTGTTCGGCCGGCTGGCGCATCTGTTGGACGCGGTGGAGGACCTGGACGCGGACGAGGCGTCCGGCGCGTGGAACCCGATCGCCGTGACCGGCGCGGACCGCGCCGAGGTGCGCAGGCTCTGCGACGACGCCGTTCATGGAATCCGGCTTGCCCTGTCGGACGCCAGGTTCGTCGACGGGCGGCTGGTACAGGCGCTTCTGGGTGGCGAGTTGGAGCGTGCTGTCGATCGAGTCTTCGACCCCCGGCATCACCACCATCGGCACAGCCACCAGGCGCGGGGCCTGCGCATGCTGCCTTGGCTGGGTCGCCGCACGGCGACGGAAGAGCCCTCGGAGACCGGCACGGGCGCGGCTTGCGGCGTGGGCGTGCTTGCGGGTGCGATCCCGGAGGGTGCGCCGACGGCGTCGGGCCGGCCGCCGGAGGGGCAGTGTCGGCGATGTCGCGAGCACCGTCGCCTGTGCGGCGACTGCAGGCTGTGCGCGAACTGCTGCCGCTGCGACGACGACCCGGGTGATGGAGAGTCCTGGGAGTTCGGCAACGGCAACGGAAACGGCAACCGCGACGGCGGCTCGAGCCGCGACGCTTCCGGCAGGGACGGTTCCGGGGGTGACGGCTGGTTCGGCGGGCACGGCGGCGGTAACTCGGGAGGCTCCTCCGGAGGTTCGGGCGGAGGCCAAGGGCCCGGGGGCTCCGGTGGTTCCGGCGGGGGCTCGGGTGACGGCTGCGGCGGGGGCTGCTGCAACCCGTGCAAGTGCTGCTGCGACTGCTGCGACTGAACGACGGATGCGGGTGATCAGGAGACTCGGGCCTGCGGCGAGACGTTCATCCTGAAGGCGCCTGACCGGAGGGCTCCTCACCGGGGAGCACGGCCCACCAGGATTCCTGGTGGGCCGCGTCGTTCGTGGGGTCTGCGGATGTCCCATGCGCAGGGCGGGCGGAACAGGGTGTGAAGGCGGCGCCGGAACCTGACGGAGTCCGGGGTGCGCACCCGCGTCCATGCCGCCGTTCGCGTCAACATCAGGCTGATTCCATTCGAAAACCCTCGCACGGCAAGGGTGTTGCGGAGTGGCGTTCACTTGGGCGCATTACTCTTCTTTGACCTGCCCATGGGCTTGCTTTGGCGAAGTCCGATGAGGGTGCAACTGGAGGGAGGAGTGCCGAGATGTCGTCCGTCGGCGTGTCCACGGCCTTGCGCGCGGTCCTCCTCCTCGTCCTCGCCCTCGTCTGTGCCGGCCTCCCACTCACCCCCGTCGGGTCAGCGACACAGCTTCATCGGTCCTGCACCCACCACGTCGCTCCGGCCGCGGCATTCGAGTCCGCGCACGCAGGGGGCGGCGAGGCCGACATCCCCAGCGGCTCCGTCCTCCACCGTGACCGGCGGCGGCCCGTCAGCGCGACCGCGGGACTTCCCGGCCCGCCGCTCGTCGCTCGCGCCGCCCCGGTCGCCGATCCGCCGGCCGGCAGCCCCGGTGGCACGGACACCCGGCCGAGACCGCTCGCCCCCCACGACTCCTCCGCCCTGCAGGTGTTCCGCTGCTGACAGGCCGTGCCGACCTGCGCCGACCTGTCAGCCCGACGCGCCCCCGAGGCGCGCCAGGAGGAATCATTCATGCAGCCCCTCATCGACAACGCCCGCCGATTCGGACAGCGCCCTGAGGAGTTCGCCGCGCACGCTGCGGGCCAGTCCCCGGCCGTCCTGTTCACCACCTGCTCCGACTCCATGGCCGTACCCGCCTCCGGGGCCGACGCCTTCGAGGCCCTGTGAGGACGGACGTCCGGATGCCGCGCTCCTTCCCTTACCTGCGGCAGGACTTCGCCGCCTCGCTCGTCGTCTTCCTCGTCGCCCTCCCGCTCTGCCTCGGCGTCGCCGTCGCCTCGGGCGTCCCCGCCGAACTGGGCCTCATCACCGGCATCGTCGGCGGCGTCGTCACCGGCCTGATGCGGGGCAGCAGCCTCCAGGTCTCCGGTCCGGCAGCCGGCCTCACCGTCCTCGTCCTCGAAGCGGTCCGCTCCTTCGGCCTCACCGCGCTCGGAGTCATCGTGCTGGTGGCCGGCGTCCTGCAGATCGCCATGGGGCTCCTGCGGTGGGGCCGCTGGTTCCGTGCGATCTCCCTCTCCGTCGTCGAGGGCATGCTCGCGGGCATCGGTCTGGTCATCATCGCCGGGCAGCTCTACGCCGCGGCGGGCATCCCCGCCCCGGACTCCGGTCTCGACAAGCTCACCGGCCTGCCGGGCGCCCTGGTCGAGGCACTGGGCAGCCGCACGGCCCTGGTGTCGCTCGCCGTCGGCGCCGGCACCGTCCTCGTCATCCTCGGCTGGCGACGGGTGCCGCGCCCGGCCCGGGCGGTTCCCGGCGCCCTGGTGGCGGTGCTGCTGGCCGCCCTCGCGACCGCCGTGGGCGGCCTTCCGGTGGAGACCGTGCGGGTCGGCGGCGTGCTGGAGGCGGTCCACCCGCCGGGTTCGGAAGCCCTGTCCTCCCTCGCCGACCCTGTTCTCCTCGGCACGGTCCTCGCGTTCGCCCTGATCGCCTCCGCGGAATCGCTGTTCAGCGCGGCGGCGGTCGACCGGCTCCACTCGGGACCGCGCACGGACTACGACAAGGAACTCGTCGCACAGGGCGTGGGCAACACGCTGTGCGGCCTGCTCGGCGCCCTGCCGCTCACCGCGGTCATCGTGCGCAGCTCGGCCAACGTCGAGGCCGGCGCCCGGACGAAGGCGTCCCGGATCCTGCACGGTGTCTGGCTGCTGCTCTTCGTAGCCCTGCTGCCCGCCGTCCTCGCGTACATCCCGCTGGCCGCGCTGGCCGGGATCCTCGTGCACGCCGGCTGGAAGCTCATCCCCTTCAAGGGCGTCCTGACGTTGTGGCGAGGTCACCGGGGCGAGGCCCTCGTCCTCGTGGCGACGGCGGCGGCGATCGTCTCGGTCGGCATGTTCGAAGGTGTCCTGATCGGCCTCGCCCTGTCGGTCGGGAAGGCCGCGTGGGAGGCCTCACAGCTGCGGATCGAGCAGAGTGACGACGGACGCGACGGGGTTCGCGTACGGCTTCAGGGGACGGTCACCTTCCTTCGGCTGCCCCAGATACTCGACAGCCTGGAAGCCCTGCCGAGCGACCGGCGGGTCGTCCTGGACCTCTCCGGTGTCCACCACCTCGACCATGCCTGCCGGGCCGCGCTGGAGGCATGGGCAGAACGGCACAGCGGGGCCGACGCCGAGGCCGTCCGGGCGGCCACGGCCCCGAACCGCCGCGAGGGCGCGGACTCAGCCTCGGTGAGCAGCTCGCGCTGACGCCTGAGGACCGACTGGGGGGGGCGACGCGCGCCGCGTCGCCCCCCTTTCGGTGGGAGTGACGAGCGGCATAGGAGCGTCATGAGGGCGCATCGGGACGATCGAGGGCGGGGAGGGCCGCGCGCCAGCCGCCGTACGCGGTGATCTCGCGCGCGCCGTCGAGGGCCTCGGGCTCGCAGAGGAAGCCGGGCACGGAGCCGCCGTCCGCGAGTTCCACCCTGCCGAGGGCCATCGGGTGGGGGAGGGCGGCCAGCAGCGCGCCCAGCCCCTCGGCGGGGAGTCGCCACACCTCGGCCTCGATCGCCGCACCGCCTGCGCGGGCCCGAACGAGACCAGGTTTCGGGGGTGTCGTGTCCAGCGCGTACAGACGGTAGACGGGCGCCGTCGTGGTCGTGCGGACGAACCGGCCCCCGAGGGCGAGCAGTTGTCCGTTGAGCGGCTGCCCGGACAGGTGAGCGCCGACCACCGCGAGGTGCAGCGGTGGAGCAGTGAGCAGGCGGGCGATCCGTGCGAGGCGTTCGTCGGTGAAGGCCGGGCCGATCAGCATGACCCCGAACGGCCGCCCGTCCACCTCTCCCGCCGGGACGGCGACCGCCGCGAGGCCGAACAGGTTCGTGGAGTTGGTGAAGCGGCCGAGCCGGAGGTTCGCGCCCAGGGGGTCGGCCGCGACCTCCGCGAGGGTCGGGTGCCCCGGTGCCGTCGGCAGGAGCAGCGCGTCCGCGTCGCTGAGGGCGGCCAGGGCCCTGGCACGGAGGGCGGACAGCCTCTCCTGGTCCGTGTACAGGCGGTGGGCCGGGATGTCGCGTGCCCCGGAGATGATTCCGGCCACCGTCGGGTCGAGGTCCGGTGAGCCGGCGTGCTGGTCCACGAAGGCGCCGACGGCCGTGTAGCGCTCGGCGACGAACGCCCCCTCGTACAGCATCGCGGCCGCCTCGGTGAACGGCTCCAGGTCCACGGGCAGGAGGTCCGCGTCCGCGTCGGCGAGCCGGTCCGCGGCCGATGCGAACGCCTCGGCCCAGCCCTTGTCCAGCTCGCCGAGTTGCCCGGGCCGGGGGATCGCGATCCGCCACGGGCCGGGGCGGCGCTGTTCCAGGGGCGGGAGCAGGCGTCCCGCCGGTGCCGCCATGAAGGACAGTGCCCGCTCTGCCTCCGGGAGCGTGCGGGCGAAGACCGTCACGCAGTCGAGCGACGCGCAGGCCGGGACGACCCCCTCGGTGGGCACCAGGCCGGGAGTCGGCTTGAGGCCGACGACGCCGTTGAAGGCGGCCGGCACCCGGCCGGAGCCCGCGGTGTCCGTGCCGAGCGCGAGGTCCACGAGGCCGAGGGCGACCGCGACCGCCGAGCCGGACGAGGACCCGCCGGAGACGTACGCCGGGTCCACGGCGTTCCGGACCGCTCCGTACGGGCTGCGCGTGCCGACCAGACCGGTCGCGAACTGGTCCAGGTTGGTGGTGCCGAGGACCACGGACCCGGCCGCCCTCAAGCGCGCCACGGCCGGCGCGTCGGCCTCTGGCCGGTACGCGTACGAGGGGCAGCCGGCGGTGGTCGGGAGCCCGGCGACATCGATGTTGCCCTTGACGGCGAAAACCGTTCCGGCCAGGGGCAGCCGCTCACCGGCGGCGGTCCGGGCGTCGATCGCGGCGGCCTCGGCCTCCGTGTCCTCCCGGGGACGTAGGCCGATCCACACCTCGGGCCGGTCCACCCGGGCGATGCGGGCGTAGGCGGCGCGTACCCGTTCCAGCGCGCTGTTCATACCGCCACCTCCGCGGTCTCGGCGGGAGCGAGGACGACGAGCGCGGTGCCGGCCTCGACCTGGCTTCCCGGTTTGATCAGGATCTCCGCGACGACGCCTTCGGCGGGGGCCGCCACGGGTGACTCCATCTTCATCGCCTCCAGGGCGACCAGCTGCTGACCCGCCGACACCCGGTCGCCGACCTCGACGTTGACCTGCCAGACGCAGGCGGTGAAGTCGGCCTCGACCAACCGGCCGCCCTCGGGCACCTCGACGTCGGTGGCCGGCGGGGCGGTCTCGGCCACCGCCTCGGCGCGGGCGAACTCACCGGCGGCCTCCCAGGCCTCGCGCTCGGCTCCGAAGGCCGCGCTCTGCCTGGCCCGGAAGGCGGCGATCGACGCGGCGTTCGCGTCGAGGAAGTCCTGGTACGCGGCGAGCGAGAAGGCGCCGTCCTCGGTCCTCGGGACGAACCGGCCGGAGACGATGTCGGCGCGCAGCTCCAGGAGCTCCTCGGCCCCGACCGGGTACCACTTGATCCTGTCGAAGAAGCGCATGAGCCAGGGCCTGCCCGGTTCGAAGGCGCCGCGCTGCAGCCAGGGTGACCACACCTGGGTCGTACGGCCGACGAACTGGTAGCCGCCGGGGCCCTCCATGCCGTAGACGCACAGGTAGGCGCCGCCGATGCCGACGGAGTTCTCCGCCGTCCAGGTGCGGGCCGGGTTGTACTTGGTCGTCACCAGCCGGTGCCGGGGGTCCAATGGGGTGGCGACGGGGGCGCCGAGGTAGACGTCGCCGAGGCCGAGGACGAGGTACTCGGCGTCGAAGACCGTGCGGTACACGTCGTCTACGGTGTCCAGGCCGTTGACGCGGCGGATGAACTCGATGTTCGACGGGCACCAGGGGGCGTCGTCTCGCACGCCCGCGATGTAGCGGTCGATGGCCTCGCGGGTCGCCGGGTCGTCCCAGGACAGCGGCAGGTGCACGACCCGGCTGGGCACCACCAGGTCGTCGGTGGCGGGCAGTTCCTCCTCCACGCGCAGCACGACGTCGAGCAGGTCGTGCTGGGACAGCACGTCCGGGTCGGTCCGGATCTGGAGCGAGCGGATGCCCGGGGTGAGGTCGACGACGCCGGGGAGCCCGCGTGCCGCCAGTGCCTCCGCGAGCGCGTGGACGCGCATGCGCAGTGCCAGGTCGAGCTGCATGGGCCCGTACTCGACGAGGAGGTTGTCGTCGCCGCTACGCCGGTACGTGACGCAAGTGCGGGCCGTCGTCTCCTCCCGACGGGCGAGGATCCCGCCGTCGACGAGCCCCGGGCGGTCGGCGCGCGGCTCGGTGGCGGGCGCGTGGCGCAAGGCGGCGGCCGTCTCCGCGGACACCGGGACGAAGCGGACGGTGTCGCCGGGCCGGAGCTGGCCGAGCTTCCAGCGCTGCCCGGTGACCACGGTCGCCGGGCAGACGAACCCGCCGAGCGAGGGGCCGTCGGGGCCGAGGAGGACCGGCATGTCGCCGGTGTAGTCGACGGCGCCGACGGAGTACGGCGTGTCGTGGATGTTGGACGGGTGGAGCCCTGCCTCGCCGCCGTCCGTGCGCGCCCAGCGCGGCTTGGGACCGACGAGGCGGACCCCGGTGCGGGCCGAGTTGAAGTGGACCTTCCAGTCCGCCGCGTAGAAGTCGCGTATGTCGTCCTCGGTGAAGAACTCGGGGGCGGCGTGCGGGCCCTCCACCGCGCCGATGTGCCAGGCGGTGCCGAAGCCCGGCCGCTCGCCGAAGGGGACGACGGAGGTGTCCGTCCGTGCCCCGCCGCCGTGCAGGACGTCGCCGGAGCGCAGGGCGCGGCCGCCGTGCCCGCCGAACCGGCCGAGGGTGAAGGTCGCGGCGCTGCCCAGGAACTCCGGTACGTCGAGGCCGCCCGCGAACAGGACGTAGGTGCGCAGGCCGTGTTCGGTGGGCGCGTCGATGGCGAGGGTCTGTCCGGCGTCGACGGTGACCGGCTCCCACTGCGGCACGGCGGTGCCGTCGATCGTCGTCCGGGCCGGGGCGCCGGTGACACAGACCGTCGTGGGGTGGGTGAACCGCAGGGAGGGGCCCTGGAGGGTGCACTCCAGACCGGGGGCGCCCTCGTCGTTGCCGAGGGCGGTGTTGCCGAGCCGGAAGGACAGGTCGTCCATCGGTCCGCCCGGCGGGACGCCGACCTGCCAGTAGCCGGTGCGTCCCGGCCAGTCCTGCACGGTGGTGAGGGTGCCCGCCGCGACGACCTCGATGCGCGGGGTCGGATCGGTGACGGCGGCGAGGGTGGCGGTGGAGTGGCCGGCCGCCCGGACGTCGGCGTCCCGGAGGGCCGCGCGCACCAGGCCGAGGTTGGTCTCGATGCCGTCGACGCGGGTCGAGGCGAGTGCCGCGTCCAGCCGGTCGAGGGCCTCGGCGCGGTCGGCGCCGTGCGCGACGACCTTGGCGAGCATCGGGTCGTACGCGGTGGTGACCTCGGTACCGGTCTCCACCCACGCGTCCACGCGGACGTCCTCCGGGAAGGCGACCCGGGTCAGCAGACCCGCGCTGGGGCGATGGTCGCGTGAGGGGTCCTCCGCGTAGAGACGGGCCTCGACGGCGTGTCCCCGGGGCGCCGGGGGCTCGGTGACGACGACGGTGTCGCCCTGGGCGAGGCGCAGCATCCAGGCGACCAGGTCGACGCCGTAGATCGCCTCGGTGACCGGGTGTTCGACCTGGAGGCGGGTGTTGACCTCCAGGAAGTACGCCTCCTCGCGGGCGGCGTCGTACACGAACTCGACCGTGCCGGCGGAGCGGTAGTCGACCGACGCGCACAGGTCCCGGGCGGCCTCGGCGAGCCCGTGCCGGACGTGGTCCGGCAGGCCCGGTGCCGGGGCTTCCTCCAGGACCTTCTGGTTGCGGCGCTGGAGCGAACAGTCGCGGTCGCCGAAGGTGACGACCTTGCCCCGGCCGTTGCCGAAGACCTGCACCTCGACGTGGCGGGCCCGCTCGACCAGTCGTTCCAGGAAGACCCCGGCGGAGGAGAAGGAGGCGGCCGCCACGCGCTGCACCCGGTCCCAGGCGTCGGCGAGTTCGGCGGGGCCGTGACAGGCCCGCATGCCGATGCCGCCTCCGCCGCCGGTCGCCTTGAGCATCACCGGGTACCCGATCTCGTCGGCGGCGGCGAGGGCCGCGGCCACGTCCGGGAGGAGGCCGGTGCCGGGGGCGAGCGGGACGCCCGCCGCCTGCGCGGCTGCCCGCGCCGTGTGCTTGGCGCCGAAGAGCTCCAGCTGTTCGGGGGTGGGGCCGACGAAGACGATGCCGGCGTCGGCGCAGCGGCGTGCGAAGTCGGCGTCCTCGGACAGGAAGCCGTACCCGGGGTGGATGGCGCCCGCGCCGGTGTCCTTGGCGGCCTTGAGGACCAGGTCGGGGTCGAGGTAGGACTCCTTGGCCGGGGCGGGGCCGAGCCGGACGGCCTCGTCGGCCAGCCGGACGTGTGCGGTGCCGCGGTCCGCGTCGGAGTAGACGGCGACGGTGCGCAGGCCGAGCGACCGGGCGGTGCGGATGACGCGGGCCGCGATCTCGCCGCGGTTGGCGACCAGCAGAGTGTCGAACGTCATCGTGGGCCGTCCTCTTCGCTGTCGCGGCTCTCGCCCGGCTCGGTGATCGTCATCCGTACCGCCGTCGGGTCGAACCCGTTGCAGGGGTTGTTGATCTGGGGGCAGTTGGAGAGCAGCGCGAGGACGTCGGTCTCGGCGCGGAGCACGACCGTCAGACCAGGGGCCGAGATGCCGTCGACGATGCCGAGCGTGCCGTCCTTCTCGACCGGCACGTTCATGAACCAGTTGATGTTGGAGACGAGGTCCCGCTTGCCGAGGCCGTGCCGGGCGCCCTCGGCGAGGAAGTTCTCCACGCAGGCGTGCTGCGACCAGGTGTGGTGGCCGTAGCGGAGGGTGTTGGACTCCTTGGAGCAGGCGCCGCCGAGGGTGTCGTGCCGTCCGCAGGTGTCCTCGACGACGGTCATCAGCGGGGTGTGCTCGTTCGACATCAGGAGCGAGCCGGTGGTCAGGAAGACGTTGCCCTGGGCCTGGACGGTGTCGGGGGCGCTGTAGCGGACGGAGGTGTCGTACGCGTCGTAGAGCAGGAAGTCCGCGGCCTGGTTGCCGTGCAGGTCGGTGACGGTCAGCAGCTGGCCCTTGCGGACGACGCCGGACCAGGCGGCGCGGGCGGGGACGGTGTCGTCGGAGACGACGCGGCCGGGAAGGGCGGTGACGGTCATGCGAGCCCCCGGGCGGTGAGGTGGTCGACGGTGTTCAGGAAGGCACGGCGGCCTTCGGGGGTGGCCTCCCACAGGGCGTCGCCGGGGGAGGTCGGGCGGGACCGGTACGCCAGCACCTGGAGGTTTCCGCAGGTGTACTCCGGACGCGGGTCCAGCGGGTGCGGAACGTTGGCGAGGAGGACGGTGACGTCCTGTTCGGCGCGCAGCGTGACGGACGTGCCGGGACCGGCCGATCCGGTGAACTCGGTGGTGCCGTCCTCCGAGATCCGTACGCCCTGGAAGAAGGAGACGGACGGCGGGAGGTCGCGCGGGGAGAGGCCGTTCTTGAGGGCGGCGAGTTTGAACAGTTCGCGCCCCGCCGGCGAGGCGGACTGCGGGGTGCCGTCGCCGTACCGGGCGGTGTTGCGCACGAGGGTGGAGGTGCCGGTGAGGGCGTCGTGCCCGCCGGAGGTGTCCTCGACGACGGAGGCGAGCACCCGGCCCTGGTCGGAGAGGAGCAGATGCCCCTCGCCGAGGTACGCGTTCCACAGCACCTTGACCGTGTCGGCCGTGTTCAGCCGCTCCCAGGGGCGGTCGGCGCTGTGGAGGAGGAGGTGCGCGCAGGCGTCGCCGGTGAGGTCGGTCAGCCGCAGTTCGGTGCCGCGGGCGAGGACCTTGTGGGTGTAGCCGCCGCCCGCCACGGTCTCGGCCCACACGACGTCGGCCGCTCCGACGCCCGCGGGAGGCGTCGGCCAGGCGCTCGCGGGAACGACGGGCATGGCATCTGCCGTCGTGCCCTCCTGGGCACGGGCGTGCTCGCGCGCGCCGTACGCCGACGCGGTCACTGACGGTGGCGCTGAGGATGTCCCCATGGCTCGACCTCCGGTCCGGGCTCATCTCCGAGGTAATTTCTGTCGCTCGACAGAAATTAGGCAGTGGCCGCTTCGCTCCCATTGCCCGTGCGTTTCCGGTCGGTTACCGGGACCTCACCCCGACCGCTCGGCCCGGAGGAACCGTCGCCCCTGTGCGAAGATCGCGGAGTGAGCACGCCGAACACGCCCACCAGCAGGAGAGTCGGCCGCCCGCGGGCCCAGGAGCGCCCGGCCGGCGGTCCGGAGCCGCGCGACGAAGTCCTCGCCGTGGCGGCCGAGTTGTTCACCACCCGCGGCTACACCGCTACCTCCACCCGGTCCATCGCCGAGCGCGCCGGGTTGCGGCAGGCGTCCCTCTACCACTACTTCGACGGCAAGGAAGCGATCCTCGCGGAGCTGCTGGAAGGGACCGTGCGACCCTCCCTGGACGTGGCGGCCCGGGTCGTCTCCCGCGCGGACGTGCCCCCGGAGGCCCGCCTGTGGGCGCTGTGCCACTCCGACGCGGCGCTGCTGTGCGAAGGCCCGCACAACCTCGGCGCGCTCTACCTGCTGCCCGAGGTGCAGACGGAGCGCTTCGCCGTCTTCCACCGGCTCAGGGCCGAACTCAAGGACTCCTACGCGAGGTTGCTCGCCACCACCGAGCCCGGCGAGGCCCTCGGTCCGGAGGAGCTCGCGCTCCGCGCCGACCTCCTCTTCGGCCTCACCGAGAGCGTCATCCTCATCCGGCGTGCCGACCCCGCCCGCGACGCGGCGGCCCTCGCGGCGGCGACGGCCGACGCCGCGCTGCGGGTGGCCGGCGTGCCCCAGCGCTCCCTGACGCGGCTGCGCCGCGAGGGGCGGGGGCTCCTCGCGGCACAGACCTGATCCACGGCTTCCGGGCGCGGCCCGACCTCAGGCGCGTACGGTCGCGTGCTCCGGTGCCGCGGGGACCCCGCGTCCCGGCGCGTCCGGCCGCCCGGCGGAGCCCTTGCGGCCGCGGTACCAGCGGTACGCCGCACCCGTCGCGACCGTGGCCGCGAGGACCAGGACCGTGAACCAGCGGAAGTACCAGTGGCCGCCCTCGGGGTCGTACACCTCGGCACGCGGCCAGGCGAGGTTGACCGTCATGAAGAGGCCGTAGGCGACGGCGAGCGCGTTGACGGGAAGCCCCCAGCGGCCGAGGGAGAACAGTGGACGCCCCAGTTCGTCGCGCCCGCCGTCGTCCGGCCGCCACTCGCCCCGTAGCCGCCGGACCAGCATCGGCCCGGTGACCATGGCGTACGCCAGGTACACCATCGCTATACACGTGGTGCCGATGGCGAGGAACGCCTGCGGGGAGGCGAGGTTGAGCAGGAGCAGCAGACCCGCGCCGACGCCGACGACCACCGCCGCCGTGCCGGGCATTCCGGTCCTCCGGGGCACCCGCGCCAGCGCCGCCGACCGGGGGAGGACGCCGTCACGGGCCATGGAGAAGATCATGCGGGTCGCCGAGGTCTGGATCGCGAGGGTGGCCGCGCAGATGGCCACGGCCACGTCGGCGAGCAGGACCCGGCCGAGGCCGTCGCCGAGGGTGCTGGTGAGCACGTAACCGAGGCCTTCCGTCGCCAGGCGTCCGTCGGTGAGGCTGGGCGCGGCGAGCAGGCCACCGAGGAGCAGCAGTCCGCCGCAGACGCCGGACGTGGTGAGGGCGGTGAGCGTCGTCCGGGGCGCGGTGCGCCGGGGGTTGACGGTCTCCTCGCTCATCTCGCTCGCGCTCTCGAAACCGATCAGGACGTACGCGGCGGTGAACGAGCCCACGAGGAGCGCCGTGATCAGGTCGCCCTCCCCGCCCGTGTGCAGGGTGATCCCGGGATCCCGCTCCGCGTGGGTGGCGAGGAGGGTGACGATCAGCGCGACGCCGGCGATCTCGGCGGTGACCCCGATCGTGTTGACGGCCGACAGTGCCCGGTTGTCCAGGACGTTGAGCAGGGTGGTGAGCGCCAGCAGGACGAGGCCGAGGAGGGCGGCGTTGGCGGCGCCGCTGGTCGTCGTGGGCGACGGGTCGCCGCCGACGATCTGGAAACCGGGCCAGACGGCGGGCAGGACGACCTGGAGGGCGAGCGCGGCGGCCGCCACCACCACGATCCGACCGGTCACCATGATCCATCCCGCGTACCAGCCGAAGGCCGGGGAGCCGAGCCGGCTCGCCCACTGGTAGATCGCCCCGGCGATGGGCAGCCGGGCGGCGAGCTCCGCGAAGCAGGCGGCGACGAGGAGCTGTCCGACGAGGACGGCGGGCCAGGTCCAGAAGAAGAGCGTCCCCCCGAAGGAGTAGCCGAGGGAGAAGAACTGGAAGACGGTGGTCAGCACGGAGATGAAGGAGAACCCGGCGGCGAAGGAGGCGTACCGGCCCATCCGCCTGCGCAGCTCCTGGGGATAGCCGAACGGGGCGAGCGCGTCCTCGCCACCGGACGGAGGGGGTGTCGGCGGTGCGGGATCGGTGGTCACGGTCATGGCGGTCCCCTGTCGCGGAGGTGAGTCGTCCCGGGCTAATTCCTGTCGATTGACAGAAATTAAGGACGACCCGTTTCCGCGACGTGTCGCAGCCGTGTCCCGCCCGTTAGTGACTGCTCTCCGGGCCCGCCCGAAGCCCTGGGGACCCGGCGGCGGGTCCGGCGAAGAGTCCCGCCGGCGCGGTGTGAGCCGTGCCGGTGACCGCTGTGAAGACCTGACCGCCGTCAGGACGCGGCCGCCCTGAGGGCGCGACGCGTCACACGTGACTCGGATGCCGCGCGTCTGTCGGCGTTTCGTATGTCCTTTTTCTGGCAGTCTGCTCCTCTATATGCCTGATATGGCACTGGAACGTCCCCCAGGGAGTGCGGGTGAGCGCGGTGAAGCGGAGCCGGACGACGAGGGCCGCGGCGGGAGTCTCGGCCGCGGTGCTCCTGCTGCTCACGGGGTGCGACGTGCCGGGGGTCTACCGGCCCGCCCGCCCCGCGAGCGGCGGTCCGTTCACCTTCTACGTCAGTCCGGACGGCGACGACGAGAACGACGGCATGTCGCCGGAGAAGCCCTGGCGGACCCTGGACCACGCGAACACCGCGAACCTCCAGCCCGGCGACAGGCTCCGGCTCAAGGGCGGCGAACGGTTCCGCGGCACCGTCACCCTGGAGGAGGGCGAGGCGGGCAGTGCGGCGCGGCCGGTGTTGATCGAGTCGTACGGCACGGGCCGGGCCACGATCGCGCCCCGCGGCACCTCCGGCATCACCGTGCACGACACCGCGGGCGTGGAGATCAGGAACATCGCGCTGGTCGGCGACCGCAAGGCGCTGCGCGAAGGGGTCGGGATCGGCTTCCGCGCCACCCGCCCCGGGGAGCGGAGGCTCGCCCACGTCAGGATCGCGAACGTGGAGGTGCGGGGCTTCCAGAACGGGATCAGCGTCGGCGCGGAAGACGACGCCGTCACGGGCTACAGCGACGTGCGCATCAGTGATGTCTCCGTGCACCACAACCTGGAGGCCGGACTCGTCTTCTACGGGCCGGAGTTCGAGGCGGACAGTCCGGTCTACGCGCACTCCGGGCTGCGGATCGAGCGGGTCACGGCGTCCTCCAACACCGGCGACCCGGGTAGTGACAGGCGCAACACCGGAAGCGGGATCGCCCTCGGCAGCGTCCGGGACGCGAAGGTGCTGCGCTCGGTGGCCCACGACAACGGCGCGCGCTCCGCGGCCGACGCCGAAGAGGGTCCCGAGGGGATCTGGGTGTACGACTCCACCGGCGTGGTCCTGGAGAACAACCGCTCCTACCGGAACCGGACCGGATCCCGGGTGGACGGCGGCGGTTTCGGCCTCGACAACAACGTCTCGCACTCGGTCATGCAGTACAACCTCGCCTACGGCAACGACGGGCCGGGGTTCCTTGTCTACTCCGGACTGGCGACCGGCGCCCACCGGGACAACGTCGTCCGTTTCAACATGAGCTGGGACGACGCGCGGAAGCTCCCCGAGTACGGTGGCATCGTCGCCTACGGATCCCGAATGAAGAACCTGGACATCTACAACAACACGGTCGTGATGCGGACGCGGGATCTCGCCTCCGCGGAGGCGGCGGGAAACCGGCCCCCGGCTCTGCGGCTGCGCGATGGGATGAGCGGCGTGACTGTCCGCGACAACATCCTCGCCACCGACGGGGGTCCCCTGATCGAGACCGAGTCGTCGTACCGCCCCGGCACGCACCAGTTGGAGGGCAACGTCTACCACAGCGTGGGCCCCTGGTCGCTGAACTGGGGAAGCCAGCGCTTCAGCGACCTCGCCGACTGGCGTACCGCCTCCGGCCAGGAACTCCTCGACGGTGAGCCGACCGGCACCGACGACGACCCGTGCCTGCGCGCTCTGATCGTACCCGTCACCGACCCGGCCGGGGCGGAGAACCTGGTGCCGCGCTGCGCGGACGAGGTGTCCGTGAGCATGGGCCCGCAGGCAACGGGCCTCGACGCGGGCCCCGTCGACTACTTCGGCAAGCGGCTCCCGGACGCCCTGCGGCCCGGCGCCGCGCAGTAGCGCACCGCCCGCTGAGCCGGACATCGATGCCTCCGGAGCCGGCGCACGCCGGCTCCCCTCGGTCACCCCGGCACATTCCGACGCGACGTCCTCGGCGACCGGACGGGCCGTGACGCCGCCCCGCCCCGCACGCTCCAGGAGCGTGCGGGGCGGGGCGGCGTCGGCGTGCCGGGGGCGGTCTAAGCCCTGCCGGTCGGCAGCACCGGGGACAGGAGGTCGGTGTGGTCCGTCTCGACGGCCGGCGAGGCGATCGTGGCACGCAGCGGCTTCCCCGCCCGAGCGGCCGGCGGCCCGTCCGCCGGCGCGGGACGGCCGAGCGCCTTGACGGTCCAGCCGGCGGCCCGCCACTCGTCGTGCGGTAGCGCGTTGCGCGCGTCGACGAGGACTGGCTTGCGGACCACCCGGGCCAGTTTCGCCGGGTCCAGCTCGCGGTACTGCCCCCACTCGGTGAGGTGCAGAACGAGCTCCGCTCCCTGGCATGCCGTCAGGAGGTCGGCCTCACAGCGCAGTTCCGGGTGGGTGCGACGCGCGTTCGCGGTGCCCTCCGGGTCGTGCACCCGGATGTCGGCGCCCTGCCGGTGCAGCGCCGCCGCCACCGCCAGCGCCGGCGAGTCACGCACGTCGTCGCTGTTCGGCTTGAAGGTGGCGCCCAGGACGGTGACCCGGCGGTGGGTCAGGTCGCCCCCGGCCAGCCGACGGGCGAGTTCGACGGTCCGCGTCCGCTGCCGTTCGTTGATCTCGTCGATCTGGTCCAGGAAGGCCACCGCGGGGCCGACGCCGAGCTCCTGGGCGCGGGCCGTGAACGCCCGGATGTCCTTGGGCAGGCAGCCGCCGCCGAAGCCGAGACCGGCGTTGAGGAACCGCCGACCGATCCGGGTGTCGTGGCCGAGGGCGTCGGCGAGGGTGACCACGTCCGCGCCTGCGGCGTCGCAGACCTCGGCCATCGCGTTGATGAAGGAGATCTTCGTGGCGAGGAAGGAGTTGGCCGCGACCTTCACCAGCTCGGCCGTGCTCGGGTCGGTGGCGATGTACGGGACGCCCGCGTCCAGCATCGGGGCGTACAGCCGGCGCAGCGTCTCGTCCGACTCCCGGCAGACTGTGCCGACGACGATGCGGTCCGGCCGCAAGGTGTCCTCGACCGCGAAGCCCTCACGCAGGAACTCGGGGTTCCACGCCACGTCGGCCCGTACGCCTGTCGGGACGAGCCCCGCGATGCGGGCGGTCAGGCGCGCGGTGGTGCCGACCGGCACGGTCGACTTGCCGACCACCAGGCACGAGGCCGGCAGGTGCGGCACGAGCCCGTCGACGACGGCGTCGACGTACCGCATGTCGGCCGCGTGGGAGCCGGCCTGCTGCGGAGTGCCCACGCAGATGAAGTGGACCTCGCCGTGCACCGCCGCTTCGCGCAGGCTGGTGCCGAAGCGCAGTCGTCCGGAGGCGAGGGCGCGGGTGAGGACCTCGTCGAAGCCGGGTTCGTGGAAGGGGGGCCGGCCTTCGTTGAGGGCCGCGATCTTCTCGGCGTCGACGTCGACGCCGAGGACGTCGTGTCCGATGTCGGCCATGCACGCGGCGTGCACAGCTCCGAGGTAGCCCGTTCCGATGACGGTCAACCGCATGCGGTGTTCTCCTGTCTGAACGCGGTATGGGGTGTACGACGCGACGGGTCAGGGCGCGTAGCCGTACGGGTTCTGCTGCTGGAAGGTCCACGCGTCACGGCACATGGCGGCCAGGTCCCGCCGTGCGGTCCAGTTCCAGGCCGAGGCGACCTTCGAGGGGTCGGCGACGAGTTCGGCGACGTCGCCGGGGCGGCGCTCGGTGATGCGGTACGGGATCGGCTTCCCCGACACCTCCTCGAAGGTGCGCACGAGTTCCAGGACGGACGCGCCGCGCCCGGTCCCGAGGTTGAAGACCCGCATGCCCGGCTCGTCGTCGATGTGGTCCAGAGCGGTGCGGTGCCCCTCGGCGACGTCGACCACGTGGACGTAGTCGCGGATCCCGGTGCCGTCGGGGGTGGGGAAGTCGTCGCCGAAGACGCTGAGTTCGTCGCGGCGGCCCACGGCGATCTGGGTGAGGAACGGCATGATGTTGTTCGGCACGCCGCTCGGGTCCTCGCCGAGGAGTCCGGTGGGGTGGGCGCCGGCCGGGTTGAAGTACCGAAGGGCCAGCACCCGGAGCTCGGGCACGTGTCGGCAGACGTCCGCGAGGATCCGCTCGCAGGTCCACTTGGTGATGGCGTACGGGTTGGTCGGCGCCGCCGGCGACTCCTCGGTCAGCGGGACGGTTGTGACGTCGCCGTAGATCGAGCAGGAGGACGAGAACACCAGCCGGTGGACGCCATGGTGGTGCATCGCCGAGACCAGGGCCGTCGTGCCGCCGACGTTGATGTCGTAGTACGCGAGCGGGATCCGCACCGACTCGCCGACGGCCTTCTTCGCGGCGAAGTGGATCACCGCGTCGATCGGGTGGCTCGTGAAGACGGTGTCGAGTGCCCGCCGGTCGCGTACGTCCGCGACGTGGGCCGCCGCGATGGGGCGGCCCGCGATCTTCGCAACCCGTTCGAGGACCTCGGGCGAGCTGTTGGAGTGGTCATCGAGCACGACGACCTCGTGGCCGGCGCGGAGGAGCTCGACACAGGTGTGGCTGCCGATGAAACCGGCGCCGCCGGTGACCAGGACGGTCTGGGGCACGGGAACCTCATTTCTCGTTCGGTCGCAGTGGCCGTCACCAGGCGTAGAAGCCGGTGAGATAGGTGGGGAAGACGACGGCCGCGAGCCCCAGCGGGAACAGCGACAGCAGGCCCGCGAGGAGCGGCAGTGCGGCCGTGCGCAGCGCCCGGACGGTGCGGACGCCGGTGGCTCGCGCAGTCTCCTTGATGTGCAGCGTGCCGATCGCCAGCGTCACCGCGGAGTACGAGGCGGAGCCGAGGAGGCAGAGGAAGACGTAGCCGACGGCGGGGCCGGTGAACTGGCCGACGAGGGCCGAGCCCGACAGGAAGACCGTGATGAGCAGGTACGGGGCGACGGCGCGCAGCGGAAGCCGCTCCAGGCCGTCGCGCCTCTTCGGCGTGACCTTGAAGGTGATCTGGCGGGGCCGCAGCTTCTGGGAGACCGCGGCCAGCACGCCCCAGGCCACGTACGGCCACCGGGAGAGCCCGAAGAGCCAGATCTCCCAGCTGAGGATCGGGGCGTCCTTGGGGCGCAGCAGCCCCCGGCGGCGGCAGAGCAGAGTCAGCAGGATCAGCCAGACGGACATGCTCCAGAAGTGCGTCAGGAAGGCGAAGTAGTTGACGTCGATCCAGGGAGCGCCGGTGATCGCGGCGATCGGCGGCAGGAGGATGCCCATGATCGTGGCGCCGGCGAGCAGCGGGTAGTACATCAGTGCCGCGGCGAAGCGCACCCGGAGCTTCAGGGGCATCCGGCCCAGGTGGCTCGGCAGCATGCCCAGGAGCATGACGGCCAGGCTGCGGGACCACTGGAACTCCTGGGTGATCATCGCGCCGAAGGTGAGGGGACCTTCGCCGTGAGCGTCCGCGTCGATGGCGAACGCGCCCTGCCAGCCGGCGGAGGTGAGCAGGAACGAGGTGGAGAAGTCCTCGGCGAGCTCGGGGCCCAGACCGCCGATGTCCCGCAGCGCCTTCGTCCGGACGGCATAGTGCGAGCCGATGCAGACCGGGGCGAGGCCGGCGGAGTGGCCCAACTGCACGGGCCCGTGGAACATGGCCTCGCGGTGCAGCCGGCCGCGGGCCGCCCAGGACTCGTCGGCGTTGGTGTCGCAGACGCTGGGGGCCGCGACGTAGCCGATGGCCGGGTCGGCGAAGGGGCGGACGACCTCGGCGAGGTACGTGGGCCCGGGGACGTGGTCGCAGTCGAGTTGGGCGACCACGTCGTAGAGGTCGTAGCCCCAGTGGTCGTAGAAGAAGGCGAGGTTGCCCTCCTTGCACCGCGTGCGCCGGGGCCATTCGGCCCGGTGGTAGTCGGCGCGGCCACGCCGGCAGGAGACATTCACGTCATGGGTGCGGCACCAGTCGAGGATCTCCTCGGTGGGGTCTTCGTCGCAGAGCCAGACCGCGTAGGGGTGCGGGAAGTCCTGGTCGAGCATTGCCTCAAGGGTGCGGCGGGCGATGTCCCAGCCCTCGGACGGGGCGCGGGTGACCACGAACGCGGTGCGGAGCAGGGGCACCTGTACGGCCGGGTCGAAGCGGCGCATGCGCAGCAGCGCGACGAGGAAGTGCACCGGCAGATAGGTCAGGTACAGCAGCAGGGCGCTGTTGACGATCAGGCCCGTCCAGCCGATGCGGTGGGACGGTTCGAGCCACCAGACCCAGAACCAGATCAGGCAGGCCGCCCAGCCGAGGGACAGCAGCGCGACCAGGAAGCGGTCGGAGCGCGAGAACGCTCGGACGAAGCTGGACGGGAGGGTGGTGAATCCGTGTGCCGGGCGCGCGAGGACGGGACCGTCCGGGCCGATGGAGGCCACCGCGCCGTTCGACAGGGCGTGGACCTCCGCGCCCAGTGCCTCCCACTCCGCCGGCGAGCCGGGAGCCGGTGAGGGGAGCGTGGGTTCCTGGGCGGTGCCGGTCCCGTGGGCGGGACCTTGCTCCAACGACGTCATGGCAGCAGGTTCTCCAGGCGGTGCGACAGGATGAGAGGCCCGGGGGAGGAGGCCCGACGGACTCGGGGCCGCGGCGGGTCCGGGGGGAGGCCCGCCGCGGCGCGTGGATCAGCCACCCGTGACGGTGGCCCCGGGCAGGGAGGACGCGACGCCGGCGCCGGCGCCGGCCGGACCGGGGATCGTCTGCGGCGTGAGGGGCGCCGAGGTCGCCGCGGCCAGCGGGATCGTCTCGTCCTGGCCGCCGCGGATCGACGCGGCCGAGGCGGCGAGGCGATCCGCTCGGGCGCCGAAGTACGCGACGGTGCGACGCAGGCCCTCCGTGATGTCGATCTCCGGCTCCCAGCCCAGTGCCTCACGGGCGCGGGTGATGACCGGGCGGCGGCGGACCGGGTCGTCGACCGGCAGCGGGTGGTACTTCACCTCGGAGGACGAGCCGGTCATCTCCAGCACGATGTCGGCGAGTTCGGAGACGGTGCGCTCGACCGGGTTCCCGAGGTTGAAGGGGCCCAGTTCGGAGGAGTCGAGGAGTGCGACCAGGCCGCGGACCAGGTCGTCGACGTAGCAGAAGCTACGGGTCTGCCCGCCGTCGCCGTAGATGGTGAGCGGTTCGCCGGTCAGGGCCTGCGTGATGAAGCTGGACACCACGCGACCGTCGTGCGGGCGCATGCGGGGGCCGTAGGTGTTGAAGATCCGGGCGATGCCGACGTCGACTCCGTGCGTGCGGCGGTACGCGGCGGAGACCGCCTCGGCGTATCGTTTCGCCTCGTCGTAGACGCTGCGCGGTCCGATGGAGTTGACGTTGCCCCAGTACGTCTCCTCCTGCGGGTGGACCAGCGGATCGCCGTAGATCTCGCTCGTCGACGCGAGGACGAAGCGCGCGCTGTGACGCAGCGCCAGGCGAAGGGCGTTCTCGGTGCCGCGGCTTCCGACCGCGAGCGTCTCCAGCGGGTGGCGCAGATAGTCGGGAGGGGAAGCCGGGGAGGCCAGGTGGGCGACGGCGTCGACGTGGCCGACGACCTTCACCGACACGCTCACGTCGGCGTGCTGGAACTCGAAGGCCGGGTGGGCCAGGAGAGGGGCGATGTTTTCGGGGTCGCCCGTCGAGAAATTGTCGAGACACACCACGGAGTCGCCGCGCCGCAGAAGCGCTTCGCACAGGTGTGACCCAAGGAAACCACCGCCACCGGTCACGGCAACGCGCATGTGTTCTCCAGGAATGAGAAGCGGAATAACCTCGAGATCCGCTCGCACGGACAATCGAATGACGGAATGACCTGACGATCCGAAAAGCAGGTCATCCCGGAAGACGCAGAACGAGAGTATGGGCATACGTAGTCATTTTTGCGGAGGCAATTCGGAAGCTAGGCTGATCGGCGGGGTGACTTGCGGGGGATCATGCGGCTCCACCGCCTAGTTCGTGGTTATGCCGCATATCGAACGGCGTAATAAGGCGGTGTCACCCGAACGTGTCCGACGCCGGTGTGCGAACCTCGGACACAACCCTCGTCACCCATGCGCCCGAAACCATCCGTGTACCTGCACGGCGTACATGGTGGCTCTGTGGGACCGGTTCACATGAGGCAGCCCGGACCAGGATTTACTGCTGGGCCGCCGACGGCCCAACGCGGAGACGGCGACTCATCCGGGCGACCATGGGAATTCCACCGGACCGTCCGAGAGCCGTGCGCGGACCTCCCGCGCCTGGCGGCGCAACAGATCCGCGGGTGCGGGCGCGAATCACCCCCTCCGGTACGTACGGCAGGTGCCCATGGCGGCGCGGGCTCAGAGTTCCGGAGGGTGTGTGGTCAGCCAGTGCCGGGCGATCTGTTCCCGCGTCGCGATCCACGCTCCGCCGCGTTGCGTGACGTGTCGCAAGAAGCCGTCGAGCGCGCGAATACGGCCGGGTCGGCCGATGATGCGGCAGTGCAGGCCGACACTCATCATGCGGGGGCGTTCGGCGCCCTCCGCGTGCAGAACGTCGAAGGTGTCGACGAGGTACGTGAGCATGTCGTCCGCGGTCGTGAACCCATGGACGATCAAGAACTTGAAGTCGTTCGCGTCGAGGCTGTACGGCACCACGAGGTGCGGCCGGCCGGCTGCCTCCACGTAGAAGGGCAGATCGTCCGAGTAGTCGTCGGAGTCGTAGAGGAAACCGCCTTCCTCGACGACGAGGCGCCGTGTCGCGGAACTTGTCCGACCGGTGTACCAGCCGACGGGCCGGCGTCCGACGAGTCGCTCGATCGCGGCGGTTGTGCGCGCGATGTCGGCGCGTTCGACGTCCTCGGGCACGGCGCGGTAGTCGATCCAGCGCCAGCCGTGCCCTGCAACCTCCCAGCCGGCGGCGCCCATCGCCCGCGCGGCATCCGGATTGCGCTCCAGGGCCTGTCCGACGGCGTAGACGGTGAGTGGCACACGGTGGGCACCGAGGGTGCGATGAATGCGCCAGAACCCGGAGCGAGCGCCGTAGGCGAACATCGCCTCGACGTTCAGATCACGTCCGCCGACCACCGGCGGCGCGCCGACGACCTCGTGCAGGAACCCCTCCGAGGCACGGTCGCCGTCAAGGACGTTACGCTCGCCGCCCTCCTCGTAGTTGAGAACAAGACTGACGGCGACGCGAGCGTCACCGGGCCAGGCGGCATGTGGCGGCTCGGCGCCGTAGCCGACGAGGTCGCGCGGGTGCTCGGACACGGGCGGCACCCTACCGGTGACCGACGACCGTCCGGGCGACGCGCTGCGACGCCACTCCGGGGACCCACGCGTCTGTCGCAGCACGGTCCACCATGGGAAGCCCGGCTCCGGTGTGCTGTCCATGGCGTGCCGGAATCGGTCGGGCGCAACGCCGTTCGCCGACCGGACGAGCTACCGGAACTCGCAGATCGTCCGATTTAAGCCGTTGTGAACCTATGATGCCCGTGCCATCCCATTGTCCTGAAGGAGTGTCTCGTGGCATCTCGTCTCAACCCGTACATCAGCTTCACCGGCGACGCGCGGCAGGCCATGGAGTTCTACAAGAGCGTCCTGGGCGGCGATCTCAGGCTCAGCGGTTACGGCGAGTTCGGCTCCGACGTGCCGCCCGGATACGACGACAAGATCATGCACGGCATGCTCGAGACCTCCGGCGGAATGACGCTGATGGGCGCTGACGTGCCGCCGGGCATGGAGCACAAGACAGGGACCAACTTCGCGGTGAGCCTGAGCGGCGACGACGCGGACGAGCTCAGAGGCTACTGGGAGAAGCTGTCCGCCGAAGGCGCCGTCTCCGTACCCCTGGAGAAGCAGATGTGGGGCGACGTGTTCGGCATGTGCACGGACAAGTTCGGCATCACGTGGATGGTCAACATCAGCGAGCAGGCCTGACCGCGCCCGGCCCGCAGAGATCGGAGGCTCGGCCGCCCCGTCCACTGTGAGGCGGCCGATCCGGTGGTGCGCCCCCTGCTGCGCGAGCCGGGCGGGAGGTGAAGACGCCGGCAGCGGCGAGGGACGGGGCACGGGTCCTCCTTGACGGGGCTCATCCCGCCGGGGCGGGACAGGGGACGAGGCGAGGTCGGTCAGCGGTCCTGCGACAGTTCCAGGAGTTCGGCGAAGGTCCCGCCGCCGTGGGCCAGGTCGTCGTACCGGCCCTGTTCGGTGATCCGGCCGTGCTCCATCACGATGACGTGGTCGGCGATCTTGGTGTTCTCCAGGCGGTGGGTGACCACGATGGTGATGCGGTCGGCGGCGATGGCCTTGATCTGCTCGAAGATCTGGTGCTCGCCCCGAGGGTCCATCTGGGAGGTGGGCTCGTCGAGGATCAGCAGCTCGGGCCGGCGGTACAGGGCCCTGGAGCACGCGATGCGCTGCCACTGACCGCCGGAGAGCTCCGTGCCGCCCCAGAGGTCCCGGGCGAGGAGGGTGTCGAGACCGGCGGGGAGGTCTTCGACGGAGTCGCGCAGCCCGACCGCGTCGACGGCCTCCCACACCGGGGCGTCGTCGCGGCCGTGTGGCTGGCCGAGGGTCACGTTCTCGCGGACACGCAGCGGCCACTGCGCGAAGATCTGCGGCACCAGACCGGTGTGCGCCCACACCGTGGCGGGGTCCACACCGGAGAGGTCGGCGCCGTTCCACGACACGGTGCCCTTGTCCGGCAGATAGACCCCGGTCAGCAGACGGGTGAGGGTGGACTTCCCCGAGCCGTTCGCCCCGACGATCGCGAGGATCTGGCCCCGCCGCAGCGTCAGCGAGACGCCGTCGACGGCGGGCTTGTCCTTGCCCGGATACTGGTAGACGACCTCCTCCAGACGGATCTCGTCGACCGGGGCGGCGAGACGGTGGGGACCACGCCTGGGGGCGCGGGCGGCGGCGTCGTCGAGGAAGGACTGCATGTCGCCGAGGTACAGGCTGGTGTGGAAGACCGCGGCGGCGCCGATGACCACCTGGGACAGCGCGGCGAGCGTGGTCTGCACGGCGATCACGGCCGTCGCCGCGACCGCGAGATCGATCCGACCGGACACGGCCAGCCACGCCAGAGCACCCCACGTCGCCAGCAGGAAGACGCCGCCGACCAGCGCCGGCAGCAGGGCGATCCGCAGGGTCCGCGGCGCGGCGGCCAGGCTGCGCCGGTCACAACGGTCGGACAGGGCCCGGTACCAGTAGACGAGGTAGTCGGTCATCGAGTTCGCGCGGACCTCGTCGCTGTAACGGGACTCGGTCGCCCACCAGCGCATCATCCCCCTCACGTTGCGGTCCGCCACGTTCGCGTAGTGGATCTCGTAGTCGACCCGCGCGCTCAGCACGGCTCCGACACCGGCCGGAAGAACGGCGAGTAGGAGCAGCGGCAGCATCAGCGGGTTCAGCACCGACAGCACGCCCCCGGCGGTGACCATGCGGATCACCGCCGACACGAACCGCTGGGCGTCGGTCACCATCACGTGGGTCCGCATCACTCCCATCTCGGCCGCTTCGCGCCGGTCCGCGAAGCCGTCCTCTGCGTACGCCACCGCCTCCACCCGGCACACCGCCTCCACCAGCGCCGAGTCTGTCTCCGTCGTCAGACGTGGCGTGATCCGCCGTTCCGCGTACGAGGCCACCGCCCCGGCCGTACGAGCCAGCGCGGCGGCGAGGGCCACCACCAGCAGCGCCGACAGCGCGCCACGCAGCCGCTCCCCGGCGGAACCGGTCCCGAGGACGGGCTCCATGGCCCGGGCGGTGGCCGTCAGCAGCACGGCGGAGGAGGCGCCCGTGACCACCTGGCAGCCGACGAGCAGCTGGACGGCGCGCCGGTCGGTCCGCCACGAGAGCCTCGCGATGCGGCCCAGGACGGCGGGGATTTGCGCGCACATCCGCCGGAAGGAGACCTCGGCGAGGGGATTGATGGCGTAATGGCCGCTGTAGGTGATCTCCGCGGGCGGGGGTGGAGGCAGCGTGGTCTGCTGCTCGTTCATGGGAGTCGAGGTCAACGGCGGGTCCTCCTGAGCGGTCGTCCGGCGCGGGTCGTGAAGCTCAACGATCCGGCCGAGATATCGAACTGGTGTCTTTCGGACTCCGTCGGATCCCCGGGATTCGGCGCGTGTCGGAGCGTGCAGGATGCACCGACCCGGGTCTCCCAACGGAGCTGATGAGCAAGGCGGTTGGCCGAAACGCCGATGGCAACGCCTTTGGAGCGAAGGCGAGCGCCCTGGCGAACAACGGCCCCCGCCGGACTTGTGGAGTGCGAACCTCCCCGCCCGTGCACCTTCGCTGGAGACGATTCGTGGCGATCACTGATTCCGACACCTCGGACGCCCTCGGTGCTTACCTGGAGCGCCACCCGGCCGAAGGCGAGCAGCTGTCCGAGCCTCTGCGGCTCCTGACGGAAGGCCGGGACTTCGCCTCCCGGCGCAGCCTTTCCTGCACGTGACCGTCGGCGCCCTGCTCGTCCGCGACGACGCCGAGATCCTGCTCATCGAGCACCTCGCCTACGGCCTCACCCTTCAGCCCGGGCGTCACCTTGAGCCGACCGACACCTCGTTGTTCGAGGCGGCGGTGCGCGAGCTGACGGAGGAGACCGGCATGGACCCCCGACAGGTCTCCGTGGTCTCGCCGACTCCCGTCTACGTCGAGTACGGCAAGGTGCCGGCCCGGCCCTAGAAGGACGAGCCGGGAGCACTATCACCTGGACATCGGATACGCCTTCACCACGGTCCGCGGTGACGTCGGACGCATCCAGGAATCCGAGGTGACCGGCGCCCGGCTGGTACACGCTGGACGTGGCCGAGCGTCTTGTCGGGCACCGCATCAAGCGGGCGATCACCGCGCCGGCCTGGACCGGCTGTTGCCACCCTCGCTGCCAGACCATGGGTGCCGGCGTCGAGGACGGATTCGGTCAGTCGAAGGAGGGTTTGCTGCCCCGGCTTCGCTTGAGCTCGTAGAACCCGTCCGTCGCCGCGACCCGGAGCAGCCCGTCCCAGAAATGTCCGGCGGCCTCGCCGCGGGGGCCCCTATGTGTTTGGTCAAGGTGGTGGGTGCCGGGCGGGAGGCCGTCTGGCCGAGACAGTCGATCACGACAGGGTGATTACAGAAGACGCACGGACGCATGCCCTCATCGGCTGATTCCTGCACACGCGCTTCATCGCTCATGGCACGCAGAGTGCGAATGGGACTGCCCGGTGTGCGGCGTGAGCGATGAGGATCAGCCTGAGGTGGCGGGCCGGGATTCGTAGAAGGTTCCGTCGCGGAGCATCGCGAAGAGGACGTCGGCTCGTCGTCGGGCGAGGCAGAGCAGGGCCTGGGTGTGGTGCTTTCCTTGGGCGATCTTCATGTCGTAGTAGGTGCGCGATGCCGGGTCGGCCAGGGCGGCGAACGCGGAGAGGGAGAAGGGCCGTGTGAGCTGCTTGTTTCCTCTCCTGGAGGGCTGTTCACCGCGGATCGAGGAGCCCGGCCTCCGGGTCGCCGGGGCGAGACCCGCATAGGCGGCGAGGTGGCCGGCGGTCGGGAAGATGCTGCCGTCGCCGACCGCGAACAGGATGCGGGGGCCATCCGCGGTGCCTTCTGCCGCAGCAACCAGGCCGGCAACTATGTGGACCCAGCGGCCTATGGCACGACGTGGGTGCGGGCGCGGAAGTACGTGCTGACACGCATAAAGCTCACTTCCGGGCTGGCCAGGCGGCCCTACGATCTGAGGCACGCAGGCATCTCGTTCTGGTTGTACTCGGGGGTGGGCCCGGCCGAGTGCGCTCGCCGCGCGGGTCAGAGCATCGAGGTCCTCTTCCGCCACTACGCCAACTTCCTGGACGGCGTCCGGGAGCATGCCAACCGCCTCATCGAGCAGTCCATGGAGGAGTGGGACCGCGTCAACCAGGGTGACCGCCGGCGGGGTGAGTCGGGGATTTGGTCCGTGACTGGTCCGGAAGTGCTGGTCAGGAGTGGGATACCGGCGGGAGGAACTGGGAGTGTCGGCGTAGACGCAACACCGCCCTACGAATGACTTGGTGATCTTTGGGCGGGGCTTGGCCCGGGAATGGCCCGAATCTTGGAGTGGTTTGGTAGTCGATCGCCCGTCCGTCATCCTGCCGGGCAAGGACCCGCGCTCGCCTCCTCCGTGTGCCCGCCGCCCCACCTCGTGACTGATGCTGGCAACTCAGATTGGGCCACCGAGTCGATTCGTCCAGCACTGCGTCCGGGTTCCTTTCGAGGTGGCTCCCACGGCCCTGTCCGCACCCGGATCTCCCACGAGAAGCCGATTGCGCGGCCGCCGTTGAGACCGACGATGCCGCCAGTGCCGCCGTCCCGGCCGGTGGCGCTATGTCTACTGCCGGGCCATGTGCATGCGCATCTCGCTGTCCGCGTCGACGATGAGTTCGCCTGACAGGTCGATGGTCACTTTGTGGATGGTGCCGCTGAAACGGAACGGTGCTTGGTAGTCGGGTGTGACCGGCTGGCCGGGATTGGCGCCGCATGTCAGGCCGCCGGGGTTGAACATGACGGGGGTGGTGACCGGGAAGTTCGCCTCTCCCACCAGGCGGCGATCGACATAGAGCTGGGCGAGCCCCGGCGTGCCCTTGCCGGCAGCCAGGTCGGGCTGGCCCGTCGGTTCGAATTCGAACCGTAGCTCGTGGCGGCCTGTGGGCACCGGGTCCGTCGAGGTCACCGTGTAGAAGCCTCGCCGCAGGTAGTTGTGAACGTACGTCAGCTTGCCGTCCTTGATGTAGAAGCTCCAGCCGCCGGCCATCGAGCCCTGACTCATCAGGACACCTTCGGCGCCGTCGCCGGGGATTTCCACGTCGGCGGTGACACTGTGCGGACGGTTGAGCACCCTGGGGGCGACGGACGGCGGCAGGGACTGGGTGCCGGGCCGGAAGGTGTAGCTGGTCCGCGCCGTGGCGATCGTCGGTCGTTCGACGGTCATCCGCGCGAGGGCGCTGCCGTCGATGGGCAGCACGCCGTACTTGCCAGCCTCGACGTACCACAGCGAAATCAGCTCGATGGCCTTGTCGCGGTGGTCCGCGGCGACGTCACGGGTTTCCGCGAAGTCCTCGTCGATGTGGTATAGCTCCCAGGAGTTGGCATCCAGCTCGGAGAGAGTCTCCGAACTGATGGGTGTGCCGAACGGCTGGCGCGCCTCGGTGAAGGACGGGCCGGGCCAGGGGCATACGGCGCGCCATCCGTCGTGGTCGAGGGCACGGTGCCCAAGCATCTCGAAGTATTGGGTCCGGTGGCGCGTCGGCGCGGCCGCGTCGTCGAAGGTGTGGGCGAAGCTGACGCCGTGCAGGGGAGACTGGGTGACGCCTTTGATGGTCTCGGGCGGCTCGATCCCGAGGACGTCCAGCACGGTGGGGACGATGTCCACGAGGTGGGCGTACTGGGTGCGCACCTGACCTCGGGCCTTGATTCCGCGGGGCCAGTGGACGAGGAACGGGTCGCTGGCGCCGCCGCGGTAGGTCTCCCTCTTCCAGCGACGGAACGGGGTGTTGCCGGCCCATGTCCAGCCCCACGGATAGTGGTTGAACATGGTCGGCCCGCCGAGTTCGTCGATCCCCCTGATGCTGTCCTCGAGCGGCTCGGGGGCGTTGTTGAAGAACTGCGACTCGTTGGTGGTTCCGGTGACGCCGCCCTCCGCGCTGGCGCCGTTGTCGGAGACGACCATGATCAGCGTGTTGTCGAATTCACCGGTCTCCTGCAGGAAGTCCAGCAGCCGCCCGATCTGGTGGTCGGTGTGGGAGAGGAAGCCGGCGTAGACCTCCATCATGCGCGCGGCGAGCCGCCGGGCATCGGGGGACAGGGAGCTCCATTCGGGAACGTCCGGGTCATGGCGCGAGAGCACCGCGTCGGCAGGGATCACGCCGAGCTTCTTCTGGCTGGCGAACGTCACGTCCCGGTAGGCGTCCCAGCCGTCGTCGAACTGGCCCCGGTACCGATCGGCCCACTCCCGCGGTACGTGGTGCGGCGCGTGGGTGGCGCCGGGGCAGAAGTGGAGGAAGAACGGCTTGTCGGGGGCGACCTGCTTGGCGTCGGAGATGAAGAGCATCGCCTTGTCCACCAGGTCCGGCGTGAGGTGGTAGCCCTGTTCCGGCGAGGCGGGGGGTTCCACCTGGTGGTTGTCGTACACAAGCTCCGGATACCACTGGTTCGTGTCGCCGCCGAGGAATCCGTAGAACCGCTCGAAGCCGCGGCCCAGCGGCCAGCGGGTGTAGGGGCCGGCTGGCGACTCCTGCGCCGAGGGCATCAGGTGCCACTTGCCGAGCATGTACGTGTTGTACCCGCGCTCCAGCAGCATCTCGGACAGGAACCCGTTCTCGAACGGGATGTTGCCGTTGTAGCCGGGGAAGCCTGTGGCGAGCTCGGTGATCGCCGCCATGGCGTTGGCGTGGTGGTTGCGGCCGGTGATGATGCACGAACGCGAGGGCGAGCACAGCGCCGTGGTGTGCATGTTGTTGTACAGCAGCCCACCCGCGGCCAGCCCGTCGAGGCGGGGCGTCTGCATCGGGCTGCCGTAGCAGCCCAGCTGCCCGTAACCGGTGTCGTCGAGCACGATCGTCAGGACGTTGGGCGATCCCGGCACCGCACTCAGCGGCTCGGGCCACGCCGGCCTGGACACGTCCGTGGTCCGCCCGATCACTCCGGAGAAGGCACTCCCCGGCTTGTACTCGTTGACTGCCATCGTGCCCGTCCTTCTTCGTGCCGAACCGCCGATCGGCACGGCCGGATGAACCCACGGTCTGCGGTTCCACGGCTGGCGTCCGTGCCAGCCACATGTTCGGGCCGCGCCAATGGCTGTCGCCGAGTGGCGGCCGCATGCGGACTGCTCCGTGAACTGCTCTTGCTCGAACGGAGATCGTGGGCTCAAGGATCGGGATTTCGCTGCGCACAGTGGGAGGAAGGCAGCGACGTGTCCCTGTTTGGCCGCCGGCAATTGCAGCCGGGTTGCTACCGACTGCATGTCTCACGCCAATGCTAAATCTCCGCCATAGGGGCTGCCACTGGGGCTGCCGAGATCAGGTTACTCACCGTGGTATTTCAACTTTTCCGGTGCGCCGCGGGTGGCGATGGAGAGGTGGTTTGAGCATGAAGCCGAGACATACCAGGCTCCCGCCTCCGACATTGCCTTCCTGCCCGGCAGCGGCGTGAACCGGGAGACCGGCACGGACTCTTGCTTGACGGAGCGAATGTAAAGAATTCCCCTCCCTGTAGGACCTGCCGCCTCCATAAGGCGTAGCTCTCGCCGGAGTCGAGAGAGCATGAGTCATGGCCCCACACTGGTATCCCCTCGCCGAGCGCGGAGACGCGTTCCTGGAGTCCGCGCCCTTCCGCTACGTGCATTCCATGGAGCTCACGGCTCCCCCCGGCCGGATCTGGGAGGTCCTTACCGGCGATGCATGGGTCCGCTGGGTGCCGGGGTTCACCGGTCTGCGCTGGGATTCGCCGCGCCCATTCGGGGTCGGTACGGTACGCGAGGTCACGGTGCTGGGGGTGCTCTCCGCCCGTGAGCGGTTCTTCCGCTGGGACGAGGGACGGCGGTATACGTTCAGCACCTTCGAGATCTCTCTGCCCGGGCTTCGCCACGCCGCAGAGGACTGGCTCATCGAGCCCGCACCCGCCGGCTCGCGCCTCACCTGGACGATGGCCATCGAGGCCCGCCCTCTGGCCACGCCGCTGATGTGGGCGACCAGGCCGGTCATCAGGCTGGTGCAGCGGCGTGCGCTGCGTGCCATCCAGATCCATGTCGGGAACTGATCCCGGACCTCGCCTTGGTCGGCACGCCACAGGCGGACTGTTGCCGCGGCTGCCGGTCACCCTGACGGCCCGAGGTTTCGCGCATGGGCCTCCGAGACGTCCCCGATCGCCCGTCCCTCCCCCTCCAGAACGGGTACGGCGCTCAACCTGCACCGGTCCATGAGCGCGACGATCTCCTTGTACGGCGCGTCCCGCCCGACGGCGATGGCGGTCTGGGTCAGGACGTCGCTGACGGTGTAGCGCGAGGGGGTCCTCACGTCCTCCCGGATCGGGGCGAGCCCGACCCCCAGCGACAGCCGGTGACGCGGGTCCGGCGGAGGGCCGCTTCGACCCGCGGGCCCCGCAGGGCGCGAACTCACCGGGCCTCACGGTACCCGTTCCAGTGCCCCGGTCGCCGGGACGGGAAGAGGGCCGGATGGTCCCTTCGGGGTACTTCTCGTCCCGGGTCCCAGCAGCGGCCCGCCGAGTTCGCCCGAGCCCGAGGAGGAAGCCGCCCGTGACGGCCAGGTGTGGTGACCCGGTTCCGGGGCGGGTCTCTCTTATCGTGGGGCATCAGCAAACCGACGGTCGGCGCCGAGGCGGGCACACATGAGGAATCCGCAGATCGACTACGGGGCGACCTTCCATGCCTTCCCCGGCATGGTGGCTCTGCTCACTCCTGAGCTGCTGTACGCGGACGCCAACGAGGACTTCCTCCGGCTCGCCGGGCGCAGCCGCGACCAGCTTGTGGGCGGCTACATCTCCGACGTCTTCCCCGCGCACCTCGATTAACCGGCCGCGGCGGGCATGCGGGAGACCCGGGAGTCGATGCTGCGCGTGGTGGCCTCCGGAGAGCGCGACACCCCGTCGGCGACGTCGTCGGCCACGGCCTGGAAGCGGCCTGCGTGATGGGGCAGCTGCGCAGCGCGCTGAGCGCCGCCGCCCGTGTCGCCGATGGTCCGGCCCGGGCCCTGGAAGCCCTCGGGCTGTATGCCCGCAGTGTCGAGGGGGCCGAGTCGACCACTGTGGTGAAGACCTACATCGACTGGGGTGCCCACACCATCACGTACAGCAGCGCGGGCCATCCCCCTCCGCCCCTGCTCGACGCCGACGGCACGGTGACCTTTCTCGACCAAGCGACCGATCCACCCCTGGGGCGCGCACCCCGAACCCGTCGCCCGACCGGAGGACAGCGGGGCGTTCACCGACGGCGCCACCCTGGTCCTGGACACCGACGGCCTGATCGTACGCCTCACGGAGGACATCGACACCGGCCTGGGCCGCCTCGCCGCCTCCCTCACCCGGCACGGACGAGCCGGACCGGAGGAGTGGCCGACGCCCCCCTCGCCGACCTGCTCCCGCCTGACGGCAACACCGACGACACGGCGCTGGTCGCCTTCCGCCTGTGATCCGCACCGTAGGAGGACGGGTGCGCAGCCCCGATGTGAATCGGCGGGCGCGGGCGGGCAAGACGCTGCTGCCCGCCGGCTGGTAGCGGCGGTGCACGGATACGTTCATGGACGAGCCCTGCGCTGCTCCGCCTCGGCGTGTCCGTCTGAGAAGCGGTCTTTGGCGCTGTTTGAATCGGTGGATGAGTAAACGTGATGAAGCGGCCCTTTTCGGTAACCGATTCCTGACCGTGCCTGCTCCCTCGGAGACTTTCCCCGCGGAGGGCATGTCCGCGACGGATGCCATGAGGCTTGTGGATGTGGATCTCGCTATGGAGGGTGACCCGCAGCGCAACCTCGCCACGTTTGTCACCACGTGGATGGAGCCGGAGGCGCAACGGCTGATCGCCGAGAATCTCCACCGCAATTTCATCGACCACGCGGAATACCCGATCTCCGCCGAGATCGAGCAGCGGTGCGTGCGCATGCTCGCTGACCTCTTCAACGCGCCGGGCAGGACCACCGGATGTCGGACCCAGGGCTCGTCCGAGGCGATCATGCTCGGCGCGCTGTCGCTGAAGTGGAAGTGGCGGGCGCGCCGGCAGGCCGCCAATCTGTCCGTCGACCGCCCGAACTTGGTCTTCGGCGGGGACGTCCATGTCGTGTGGGAGAAGTTCTGCCGTTACTTCGACGTCGAGCCGCGGATCGTGCCGCTCGCCGAGGACAAGTACACGATCGGCCCGGAGGACGTGGAACCTCACCTCGACGAGAACACGATCGGCGTCGTCGCCGTCCTCGGTACCACGTTCACCGGCCACAAGGACGACGTCGTCGGGATCGACAAGCTCCTGCGGGACATCCGCGAGGAACGAGACCTCGACATCCCGATCCACGTCGATGGAGCCAGCGGCGCCTTCGTGTGGCCCTTCCTCTACCCGGACTCGAAATGGGACTTCCGGCTGGAGCAGGTCCGTTCGATCAACGTCTCGGGACACAAGTACGGCCTGGTCTATCCCGGCATCGGCTGGCTGATCTTCCGCGAAGAGTCCGACCTGCCCAAGGATCTCGTGTTCTACGAGAACTACTTGGGCAAGACCGACGCGACGTTCACGCTGAACTTCTCCACCGGCGCGTCGATGGTGCTCGCGCAGTACTACAACTTTGTCCGCCTCGGCCGCCAGGGCTACACGTACATCATGAAGATG
The DNA here is from genome assembly GCF_055561875.1 of Streptomyces sp. NPDC022552. Lineage (NCBI taxonomy): Bacteria > Bacillati > Actinomycetota > Actinomycetes > Kitasatosporales > Streptomycetaceae > Streptomyces > Streptomyces sp. NPDC022552. The sequence continues at coordinate 68,578 of NZ_JBVHGJ010000019.1, read as the reverse complement.
ATGCAGGAGAACGCCCACGTGCTGGCGGAGAACTTGCGTAGCAGCGGCCGCTTCGAAGTGATCGGAAGGGACCTCGAGCAGCTGCCGCTGGTCGCATTCCGCCTCGCCGGCAAGCACGCGTACGACGAGTCCGACGTCGCCTGGCAGCTCGCGGCCGAGCGGGGCTGGATGGTGCCCGCGTACACGCTCCCGCCCAACGCGGAGGGGGTGAAGATCATGCGTGCCCTGGCCAAGGAGACCCTGAGCCGCGAGCACATCGATCGCCTGAGCCAGGACATCGCCGACGCGTGTCGGACTTTGGACGACAAGGGCGCGGCGCACGGGATCGAGCGCGCTCAGGTCAAGCGCGGCACCGGCTACTGATGCGCTCCGCCCCCGGGTGCACGCCTGTCGGATAGCTGAACGATGCGATGGGGCTTCCTGGACGCCCTCGGCCCGTCGGCGTACCGGGACGTGCGGGAGCGAGATGATCCCGCGCCCGTTGCCGCAGGTGGTCCGGAGTCGTGGCGAGTTCGGCGAAGGGCTCCTCGTCGGGTGCTTCGAGGCGCGAGTGATCGGCCGATCTCTTCCCGGACCTCGTCCTGGCCGGCACGTCAGAGGCGGGCTGATCGCCGCGTCCGCCGGTCACTCCGACGGTCCCCGAGAGCTCGCGCCAGGCTGCGGTTCGAGTTCTGCTGGCATCGAGCCCACAGGCATACGAGAGGTCGCGCCATGCCGAACGACGGATCAGCGGGGCCCGGGGAGGAACGCCCCGGCGCGTCGAGCGCCGACGAGGGGCGCTCCGAGCTGGAGCGCCTGCGGGACCGCGTCACCACACTGGAGGCCGACAAGGCGGCCCGTGCGCCTCATCACCGGTGGCGGTCCTTCTTCTCCGCGCTCCTCATCATCATCGGCTGCGTCCTCGCCCCGCTGGCCGCCGTCGCGGCATGGACGGCGGACGAGATCGGCGACACCGACCGCTACGTCGACACCGTCGCACCGCTCGCCTCCGACCCCGACATCCAGGCCGCCGCCGCGAACCGGGTCACCAACGCGGTGATGGAACACATCGACCTGCCGACGCTGCTGGAGGGCGTCGCGCCCGCCGACCGGCCGCTCGCCGAGAAGGCACTCGGCAAACTCGGCGACGCGCTGGAAAACGCCGTCCGCAGCTTCGTCCACGACAAGACCGAGGAGATCGTCTCCTCCGAAACCTTCGAGGACTTCTGGACCGAGGCCAACCGCCGGATCCACTCAGCCGTCGACAAAGCCCTGACAGGCAGCGGCGGCGGCGCGGTGACGATCAACAACGACTCGGTGACCATCGACCTCGGCCCGGTCGTCGCCCAGGTCAAACAGCGCCTCATCGACGACGGAATGACCGCGGCAGCGAAGATCCCCGAAGTGCACACCGACATCACAGTGCTGCGCACCGACGACATCGGCAAGGTCAAGACGTACTTCCGGATCCTGCAGCTGGCCGGGTTCTGGCTGCCCGTCCTCTCCGTACTGCTCATCGCCGCCGGAGTCCTGGTCTCCACGCACCGCCGCCGCATCCTCGTAGTCGCCGCACTCGCCTTCGCCTTCTCCATGCTGCTGCTCGGCGGCGGCCTGACCGTCTTCCGCGAGGCGTACCTGAACGCACTGCCGGACACCGTCTCGCAGCCCGCCGCCGAGTCCGTCTACGACACGCTCACGCGCTACATGCGCACCACTGTCCGCATGGCGGTGACGGTCGGCGTGGTGGTCGCCCTGGCTGCCTGGCTGAGCGGTCGGGGCCGACGGGCGACGTTCGTACGCCAGGCGTGGCACTCCGGCATCGGCTCCGTGCGCGCCACCGCCGACCGCGCGGGCATGCGCACCGGCCCGGTCGGACCGTTCATCCGGCGCCACCGCAATTGGATCACCTGGGTCCTGGTGGCACTGGCCGTACTGACGTCCATTCTGTGGAGCTACCCCACAGCCCTGGTCATCGTCGGCATCGCACTGGTCTGGCTCCTCGTCATGGCCCTGGTGGAATTCCTCGCGGGCAACCCGGAGGAAGAAGACGCACGGGCGACCGGCGCTCCGCCGGCGCAGCCGACCAGCTGACGACGGCCCGCCCCCAGAACGTGCGAAGGAGCGGCCGGGGTGTTGGACTGGCGGGGAGGGCTCTCCCGTCGCTGTGCCGACGGCCGGCATCGCCCGCCATCCGGCGGCCGGGCCCAGCCCCTGACCTCTACCCGCTCGTGAGGAGTGGCCGTGAGTGAAGAGCTCGCTGATCTGGAAGAGATGGGGCCCGTCGACTACCTGATCGTCGAGTTCCCCGGCAACAAGATGACGGGCGAGGGCTTCCCTCTTCTCCTCGACCTGGTCGATCGCGGCGTGATTCGCATCCTTGACCTTCTCTTCGTCCGCAAGGACGACGACGGGTCGGTCGTCGCAGCGGAATGGAGAGACCTCGGTGACGAGACGGACCTCTCCGTCTTCGAGGGCGCCTCGTCTGGGCTGCTGGACCAGGAGGACATCGACGAAGCCGGTGCCGCCCTGGAGCCAGGCAATTCGGCCGGCATCCTCGTGTACGAGAACGTCTGGGCCGCCCCCTTCGCCAAGGCCATGAGGCGCAGCGGTGCGCGACTCGTCGCCAACGGCCGCATTCCCGTCCAGGCCCTGCTGGCCTCGCTCGAATCCGCCGAAGCCGCGGGCACACCATCTGGGAGATGATCGAACATGCCAGGACTTCTTCGTGGCGTCGCGCGTACGGCCGTGGTCGCCGGAACCGCCACCGCGGTATCCAACCGCGTGTCCCGGAGGCAGGCGGGCCGATGGGCGGAACAGGACGCCCAGCAGCAGCCGCCGCCGCAACAGCCGGCACCGCAGGCCCCGCCTCCTGACGAGATGAGCAGCAACATCGACAAGCTCAAGGAGCTGGGTGAGCTGAAAGCCCAAGGAGTGCTGACGGAAGCGGAGTTCGAAGCACAGAAGCGGAAGATCCTCGGCTGACTCGGTGCCGCGACGGGGCGACGCCGCAACGGTGCTGGTCACGAGCACGTTCGAGCGTGGCAGGAAGGCGGGAGGGCCTGTTGACGACTAGGTCGGCCCAACTCTCTGATCCGTTCGGTGCCTCGGCGCCGGACGGCTCCGAGATGCGCGGTTGGCCGTGGGGAGCGATGTTGGAAGTGACCCGATCGGCCGAACCGAACCCGTCCGGCCCGTGCGGACCTCCCACACGATGGAGCGGTCATGACGACCCGAATGAGCGGTGCCCGTACCGGCGGTGCGACAAGACGCGGAAGCGGCTGGCTGGTCTTCGCAGCAGTCATGATGATCTTCGGTGGCCTGATGGCCATCTTCTCGGGCATCGCCGCCATCGCCGAGGACGACGTGTTCGTGGCCACCCGGAACTACGTCTTCGAGTTCGACCTCACCAGCTGGGGCTGGATCCATCTGATCCTGGGGATCGTGATCGTCCTCGCCGGAGCGGCCCTGTTCCAGGGCGCCACCTGGGCCAGGGTCGTCGGTGTGGCGCTGGCGGGCCTCGGCATGATCGCGAACTTCCTCTGGCTGCCCTACCAGCCGTTCTGGGCGATCGTGCTTATCGCCATCGACGCGTTCGTCATATGGGCACTGTGCGCGGCTCCCAGTCCTTCGGAGGACTGACATCGGGCCCTCGTCTTCACGTCGCGGTTCGGTCCAGCGGCCCGAGCCCGCAGCGGCCGGAGGTCTCGCGTACGAGCCCTCGCCAGATCGACGACTGCGGTCTTCTCGGACAGCGGTCGCACCTCCCGGCGAGGGCAGCCGAGAGCCCGTGAAGCACGGGCGCGAGGTGTGGCTGACGGTCAGCACGCACAGCGCACCGTGGTGAGCGGCTCTCGAATTGCGGGTGGCTGAAGCTTGTTGGCGAGGAGAGTTGCCCAGCGCCGCTGCGTGGGGCCGATACACATGCGGTCATGGGGATCGGCCGAAGTGCCACGGTCCGGTTGCCGGAGTCGTCGCATCGATCCCGCCCGCCGCGTAGAACGCGGTTGCCGGCTTGACGCGTTCAGGTGGAATCGGCTGGATGCGCTGTGCTGGTCATCGATACCGACCAGGTTGCCCGTCCTCGCGATATGCGTAGGAGGGCGCGCTGGGTTGGCCGGGCGACCAGCTCGCCGAGGCACCGTGCGTGGTGGGTGGGTCGCTCAGCAGGGAGGCGCGGAGATCTGGTCGCGGTGGCTGTCGTTGTCCGAGAGGAACGACGCCAGCGCCCTCCGGTGCTCGGCGACGGTGGTGCGGTCGTCGGGAGAGGTGGCGTAGCGGTGACCACCGCGGGAGCGAGATCCAGAGCTGGCGCAGCCACCATCCGGTGCCACGATGGAGGGAAGGGGCATGTTGCCAGGCGCTTCACGGAGGCGATCATGGGCCGCGAGTATCACTTTCATTGCGAGCACGCCGGCTGCTCGGTCACCGTGGGCCTGCGGATGGGCGGGACGCGGGAGCTGGAGCTCCTCGTGGACGGGAAGCAGGTCGCCGCCGCCCGCGCCCATGGCCACCACGCCCAGAAGACAGTGATGAGCACAATCCTGCCCACGGACCCGCCTCGCGGCATCGAGGTCGAGGTGACGTTCCCGGGCGCTTTCGGCGGCGATCCGGCAAGCACCCTGCTCGCGGGTGGCGAACGCAGGCCCATGCCCGCCCGGGAAGTGCCCCGGCGGGCGCGGCCGGCGGAGGCCGACTGGTACTCCTGACCGTGTCGGGGCGCCCGACAAGAGGGTTCAGTCAAACGTCTCCGCCGCCGGAGACGCCTGAGGCTGGAAAAATGTGCCTGTTCGGCCCGGCTGGGGTGTGGCTGCCACAGGGGCGCAACAGGCTCACGCGGCTTCCGCGACGAGCCGACCGGAGTCGACCGCCTCGACCAGAGCCTCGTGGTCGCGCTCGTTCTGGTCCGCGTAGGTCTCCGCGAAGTCGGTCAACGCCCGGGCGAAGGAGTCGCCGCCGCCCAGGTAAGGCCGCGATGGCGATCCGGTCGCCCGACCGGGCATGCGCCCGGGCCAGCGAGAAGCCGCGCAGCTCGCCGAGAATCCGCACGCCTTCAGGCAGCATCACCGCGGCGTCGATGCTTTCCTGGACGGTCTGCAGCAGCATTCCAACCGGCTCATCGAGGCGTCGATGCAGGAGTGGAGCCGGCGCGGTGGGACCAGCAGCCCCACGGGCTGAGCCGCAATCTGGCCCGTGTATGGCCCGGAACTGCTGGTCAGGACTGGGATATGAGTGGCACGAACTGGGAGAACAGGCGCATTTCGGTGCCTCCCCCGATTGGAGGGGTGGGCGCTCTCAGAGGGCGCCTGGCCCGGGCAAAACCCCAGGTCAGGCGCCTTCTTTTGTTCCGTTAGAAGAAGCCGAGCTTCTTCGGGGAGTAGCTCACCAGCAGATTCTTCGTCTGCTGGTAGTGGTCCAGCATCATCTTGTGCGTCTCGCGGCCGATGCCCGACTGCTTGTAGCCGCCGAACGCCGCGTGTGCCGGGTACGCGTGGTAGCAGTTCGTCCAGACGCGGCCCGCCTGGATCGCGCGGCCCGCGCGGTAGGCCGTGTTGCCGTCGCGGGTCCAGACGCCCGCGCCGAGGCCGTAGAGCGTGTCGTTCGCCGTGCGGATCGCGTCGTCGAAGTCCGTGAAGGAGGTCACCGCGACGACCGGGCCGAAGATCTCCTCCTGGAAGATCCGCATGCGGTTGTCGCCTTCGAAGATCGTCGGCTGCACGTAGTAGCCGCCCGCCAGCTCGCCGTCGTGCTCGATACGCTGGCCGCCCGTCAGGATTTTCGCGCCCTCCTGCTGGCCGATGTCCAGGTACGAAAGGATCTTCTGGAGCTGGTCGTTCGAGGCCTGGGCGCCGATCATCGTCTCTGTGTCCAGCGGGTGGCCCGGGACGATCCGTTCCGTGCGGGCGACCGCCGCCTCCAGGAACTCGCTGTAGTGGCCGCGCTGGATCAGGGCGCGCGACGGGCACGTGCACACCTCGCCCTGGTTCAGGGCGAACATCGTGAAGCCCTCCAGCGCCTTGTCGCGGAAGTCGTCGTCCGCCGCCCACACGTCGTCGAAGAAGATGTTCGGCGACTTGCCGCCCAGCTCCAGCGTCACCGGCTTGATGTTCTCCGAGGCGTACTGCATGATCAGCCGGCCCGTCGTCGTCTCGCCAGTGAAGGCGATCTTCGCGACGCGTGGCGACGACGCGAGCGGCTTGCCCGCCTCCACGCCGAAGCCGTTGACGATGTTCACCACGCCCGGCGGCAGCAGGTCGGCGACCAGGCTCATCCAGAAGTGCACGGACGCCGGGGTCTGTTCGGCCGGTTTGAGGACCACCGCGTTGCCCGCCGCCAGCGCCGGGGCCAGCTTCCAGACCGCCATCAGGATCGGGAAGTTCCACGGGATGATCTGCGCGACGACCCCCAGCGGCTCATGGAAGTGGTACGCGACGGTGTCGTCGTCGATCTCGCTCAGCGCGCCCTCCTGACCGCGCAACGCCCCCGCGAAGTAGCGGAAGTGGTCGATCGCCAGCGGGATGTCGGCGGCCAGCGTCTCGCGGACCGGCTTGCCGTTCTCCCAGCTCTCCGCGACCGCCAGCTCCTCCAGATGCGCCTCCATCCGGTCGGCGATCCGCAGGAGGACCCCGGCGCGCTCCCCGGGCGCCGTACGGCCCCACGCCGGGGCCGCCGCGTGCGCCGCGTCCAGGGCGCTCTCCACGTCCTCGGCCGTGCCGCGGGCGACCTCGGTGAAGGGACGGCCGTCGACCGGGCTCGGGTTCTCGAAGTACTGCCCCCGGGCCGGGGCCACGTACTCACCGCCGATCCAGTGGTCGTAGCGGGCCTGGTACGACATGATCGCGCCCTCGGTACCGGGTGCGGCGTAACGGGTCATGGACATGGCCTCCCTCGGACCGCGCGGGCCGTCCCTGGCCGGCGCTCACCGCCGAGTCTGCGGAACCGGACGTTGCAACCCCGTTGCGCCCGCCGACAGTTCGGCGTCCAGAGTCCGCAGCCGAGCCAGCACCGGCGGACGCCCCGACGCCGGTACCACCTCCGACAGCGCCCGCCACATCTCCACGTCGTCCTCGCCCCACGCGCTGTACGTCCAGTCCGCGAGGAGCGCCGGATCGCCCCGGTCCACCAACGCCGCCCGCAGCCGGTCCGCCAGGCGCTCACGCAGCCGCACCACCCCGGGGGCGCGCGAGACCGGCAACAGCGGACCCGCGTAGTCGGCGAGCGCGGCCGACACCGCACCCGAGCCGAGGCGCCGGTCCACCGTGGCGAAGTCCGCGTCCACCGTCGCCGCCAGCCGGTACGGGCGGGACCGCAGCAGCTCCGGCCCGAGCAGCCCGCGCAGTCGGGACAGCTCGGCCCGGAGCGTGACCGGGGTGACCGACTCGTCCTCGTACAGCAGCGTCAGGAGCTCGTCGCCGCTCACCCCCTCCGGGCGATGGACCAGGACGACCAGGATCTCGCTGTGCCGCCTGCTCAGCCGCAGCCGCCGGCCGGCCATCGTCAGCAGAGCCTCGTCCCGGCCGAGCGCCGCCAGCCGGACCCGGTCCGCGGCGGGCGCAGGCGCGAGCAGGGCCAACTGGGACTCCGCCGCCCGTGCCACCGCCTGGACGAACGCCAGACTGTGCGGATGCGCCAACCGGTCCCCGCCGGTGATGTCCACCGCGCCGAGCAGCCGCCCGGTGTGCGGATCGTGTACGGGAGCGGCGGCGCAGGTCCACGCCTGCACCGGCCGCCGGAAGTGCTCCGCGCTGAACACCTGCACCGGGCGGTCCACGGCGATGGCGGTCCCGGGCGCGTTCGTCCCGGCCACCGACTCCGACCAGCGGGCCCCGGCGACGAAGTTCATCGCCCGCGCCCGTCGCAGCGTGCCCGGATGCCCCTCCACCCACAGCATCCGCCCGGCCGCGTCGCAGACCGCCAGCAGATGTTCGCCGTCCGTCGCGTACGTGCCCATCAGCTCACGGATCACCGGCATCGTGGCCGACAGCGGATGCTCCTCGCGGTGCCCTGCCAGCTCGTCGTCGGCCAGCTCCACACAGGCCGCGCCGTCGGGGCTGACCCGGGCCCGCGCCGAGCGCCGCCACGACTCCGCCACCAGTGGGCGTACCGGGGGAAGGCGGACCTGGCCGCCGCTGGTGAACACCTCGTGCGCCCGCCGCAGCGCGTCGGCGTCCGGTTCCGCCGCCACCCACGCATCGCTCAACTCGGCCTCCATGTCGAGGTCCCACGGTTGGTCGCGGACCCGATCCGTCCGCCCGGCGAGGCCGTCCGTCCGGCTGCCGTCGTCCGGGCGCCCCGCCATCGGTCCGGCCCGGTCGTCCGGCCCGCTCCGTCGTCCGTCCCGTCCGTCCGTCATCGTCGTGCGCGTGGACGGTGGCGACAAGCTCCCCGGCACCCCCGCACGCACGCCCTGTCCGGAGACCGCCCCTGTGGGCGCGCGCGGGTGTCACGTAGAGTGGGGCTCGGGCCGTGACTGGCGCTTGAGGTGGATCACCACCGGGGAGCGGTCCCGCCGGACCCCGCGTACCCGCGCGCATCCGACGTTGCCGTGCGCCTGGGCGATCTCCCTGTCATCGACGACGCCCAGGAGTGGCCCATGTCCACCAGCACCGCTTCCCTCATGGACGGCACCGCGCTCGCCCGCCGCACGGTCGAGGAGACCGCCGCCCGTGCCGCCGAGATCACCCGCCGCACCGGCGTCACGCCCTGTCTCGCCACGGTGCTCGTCGGCGCGGACCCCGCGTCCGTCACGTACGTGAAGATGAAGCAGAACCGCTGCGCGAAGGCCGGAATCCGCTCCCGGCACGTCGAGCTGCCCGCCGAGACGACGACCGAGGAACTGGTCGCCGCGATCACCGCGCTCTCGCAGGACCCCGACGTCCACGGCATCCTGCTCCAGCACCCCGTCGGCCCGCACATCGACGAGCGTGCCGCCTTCGAGGCGATCGCGCCGGAGAAGGACGTCGACGGCGTCACCATGGCCTCCTTCGCCGCCATGGGCTTCGGCCTTCCCGGGTTCGTCTCCTGCACGCCCGGGGGCATCATGCGCCTTCTCGACGCGTACGACGTCGAACCGAGCGGCAAGAGGGCCGTCGTCGTCGGCCGCTCCGCGATCCTGGGCAAGCCCGCCGGCCTGCTGCTGCTCGGCCGCGACGCCACCGTCACGTACTGCCACTCGCGCACCACCGAGCTCTCCTCGATCGTCCGGGAGGCCGACATCCTCGTGGCCGCCGTGGGCAAGCCGCGCTTCATCAAGGGTGAGGACATCAAGCCCGGCGCGGTGGTGATCGACGCGGGCTACAACCCCGGCAACATCGGAGACGTCGACTTCGAGACCGCCGCCGAGCGCGCCTCCCTCATCACGCCCGTACCGGGCGGTGTCGGCCCGATGACGATCGCCGTGCTCCTCGCGCAGACCGTCGAGGGTGCGGAGCGCCAGCTCGGCCTCTAGCACACCGGGCGGCGACGAACGGCCCGTACAGGTAAGGGAAGTGTCACGGTTCTGTACGGGCCGTGCTGCAACTCGTCTTCAAGACAAGCGAGTTGGACGTCGGTGGGTGACCCTGGTCGCCATGTCCCCGCTCATCGGCGAGTTGTCGTCGCCCCTTCGGTACCTCCTCGTGCCGCTCCTCATCCTGGTCTGGGCAGTCATGTTGACGAGCCGTCAGGAGGTCGAGAGCCGGCTGTCCGACACCCCTGGGGCCCGACCGGCCGCGCCGGGTGACGTGACCGTCGACGCCGCGCCCGCCGCGGGCGAGCGGCTCGCGCCGCAGGGAGGGGCGGCGGGCGACGACGCGGCTGTCGGCTACCAGCGCCTCAAGCCGGGGGAGTGCTTCGACATCGACCGGGCCGAGCCCGGGACCGTCGTACGGCGCGGCTGCGACCGGCCGCACGACGCCCAACTCGTCACCGTGGTACGGCTCGTCGGCGAACTCCGCACCGACCGGGAGGTACGGGACGCTGCCGCGGCCCTGTGCCGCGAGCCGCTGCACCGCAAGGCCGCCGGGCAACCGCGCGGCACACGCTGGACCACATTCGTCCAGTACCCGTACCGCTCCGGCTACCTCCTCGGCTCGGACACCGTGGCCTGCAGCCTCAGCGCGTACACGCGCCCCGGCACCACGGCCCGCCCGCTCACCGCGCCCCTGCTGTGACCGTGTCCTCCGGTCGCGGCAAGGGCGTCCGCCGGTCCTCCCGTCACTCCTCCCGAGCCGACAGCGCCGCGAGCGCGGCGGCGGGATCCAGGTCCGCACGACCGGCCGGGACCCACTGGCCGCGCTCCTTGCGGAAGGGCCACCAGCGGCCGTCCTCGCCCAGACGCAGTTGCGCCTCCGCACCGACCACCGTCCAGCGCGCTGTCGCGGCCTGCCGCAGTACGGGCCGGTCGTCGTCCTCCCAGGCCTCCGTGAGTACCGCCTTCGCTCGGGCCAGCGCCTCCGGACCGGGTGTCCAGGCCTCCTCCAGTACGGCGAGGGCGGCAGCGCCCCCGAACCGCCACGCGCGCGTGGCCAGGTCCAGCTCCGCCCGACGCCGGCCGGACCCGTCGGCGAGTCGAGCCGCGATCCACGACGGGGGAGTCCCGGCGGCCAGCCGCACCGCATCCTGAGCGACCGTCAAAGCCGGCTCCCCCGCGCCTTTGCCCGTGCCGGAGCCCGCGCCTTTGCCCGTACCCGTACCCGTGCCCGCGCCTGTACCCGAGCCCGTCCGTTCGCGACCCGGAGCGGCGAGCGCCTCGGCCAGCAACCGATGGGCCCGGGCCGCAGCGTCCGCCGCGAGGAACTCCAGCGCCGCCGGGTCGATCCCCGGCTCGGGCGCGGTCTCGGTGTCCAGGGACGGCGGCTCACCGGGCGCGGAGGGGAGTACGGGCGGAGCCGGCAGCGGGGGCAGGATGTCGCGCGCGGCGAAGGCCTCCTCGGCCGGTACGCCCTCCGGCGCCGCCCCCTCGACGGCGGACTCCTCCGACCCCGCCCGCGCCGCGCTGCGCTCCTGGAGCGCGTCCAGGACCGCCCGCTCACCGCGCCCCCGCATCAGCAGCAGCACGAACGGATCCTCGTCGAGCAGCCGCGCCACCTGATAGCAGAGCGCCGCCGTGTGCGGGCAGTGGTCCCACGCCTCACAGCCGCACTCGGGGTCCAGATCGCCGATGCCCGGCAGCAGTTCGAGCCCGGCCGCCGCAGCGTCCTCCACCAGATGCGGCGGCATCTCATGGTCGAGCAGGGCGGCAATATGGCCCGCGCTCTCGACCGCCAGGTCGAGCAGCCGGTCCCAGTCGTCCTCCGACAGCTCCTGCAGGAGCACATCGCTGCGGTACGAGGAGCCGTCACGGTCCTTGACGACCGCCGTGATCCGGCCGGGCCGTACCGACACCGCGCCCACCGCGCCCGCCCTCGCCTGGCGCCGCCCCCTCTTCAGCTGCTCGTTGTCGAGCGCCGTGTCCTCCAGGGCCTTCAGCCACGCCTGGCCCCACCAGGTACGGGCGAAGGCCGAGCCCCGGGCCGGCGGCAGCGCCGCGAAGGTCCGCTCGTCGTCGTACGCGTACCCGCTCATCGTCCGTCCCCGTTCCCGTGCGCGTCCTTGTCCCCGCCGAAGTCGCCACCGCCGTCGGGGTCTCCGTTTCCGTCACCGTCTCCGCGGAGCCGGACCAGCTCCGCCAGCTCGGCGTCCGTCAGCTCGGTCAGTGCCGCCTCGCCCGCGCCGAGCACCGCGTCGGCCAGCGCTCGCTTGCGCAGCAGCATGTCGGCGATCCGGTCCTCGATCGTGCCCTCGGCGATCAGCCGGTGGACCTGCACCGGCTGCGTCTGCCCGATCCGGTACGCGCGGTCGGTCGCCTGGGCCTCGACCGCCGGGTTCCACCAGCGGTCGTAGTGCACGACATGCCCGGCCCGGGTCAGATTGAGTCCGGTGCCGGCGGCCTTCAGGGACAGCAGGAACACCGGCACCTCTCCGGCCTGGAAACGCGCGACCATAGCCTCCCGCTCGGCGACCGGGGTGCCCCCGTGCAGGAACTGCGTGCGCACGCCGCGCCCCGCCAGATGCTGTTCGAGCAGCCGCGCCATCTGTACGTACTGGGTGAAGACCAGCACACTCGCGTCCTCGGAGAGGATCGTGTCGAGGAGTTCGTCGAGGAGCTCCAGCTTGCCGGAACGGCCGTCGATACGCGGCCGCTCCTCCTTCAGGTACTGGGCGGGATGGTTGCAGATCTGCTTGAGCCCCGTCAGCAGCTTCACCACCAACCCGCGCCGTTCCATACCGTCCGCCTCGGCGATCGCCGCGAGGGTCTCGCGCACCACCGCCTCGTAGAGGCCCGCCTGCTCCTTGGTCAGGGAGACGGCCCGGTCGGTCTCGGTCTTCGGCGGCAGCTCGGGAGCGATGCCCGGGTCGGACTTGCGGCGGCGGAGCAGGAAGGGGCGGATCAACGCGGCCAGTCGTTCGCCGGCCCCCGGATCCCGGCCCCCCTCGACGGCGGCGGCGTAGCGGGACCGGAACGTGCCGAGCCGGCCGAGGAGGCCGGGCGTCGTCCAGTCGAGGATGGCCCACAGCTCGGAGAGGTTGTTCTCGACCGGGGTGCCGGAGAGGGCGACGCGCGCCTTGGCGCCGATGGCGCGGAGCTGCTTGGCGGTGGCCGAGTACGGGTTCTTGACGTGCTGGGCCTCGTCCGCGACGACCATTCCCCAGGTACGGGCGGCCAGTTGGTCGGTGTCCAGCCGCATCGTGCCGTACGTCGTGAGGACGAACTCGCCGTCGGCCAGGCCCTCCAGGCTCCGCGTCGGGCCGTGGAAGCGGCGCACGGGTGTGCCGGGGGCGAACTTCTCGATCTCCCGCTGCCAGTTGCCCATCAGCGAGGTCGGACAGACGACGAGGGTGGGTCCGGCGGCCGACGGCTCGCTCTGCCGGTGAAGGTGGAGCGCGATGAGCGTGATCGTCTTGCCCAGACCCATGTCGTCGGCGAGGCAGCCGCCGAGGCCGAGCGAGGTCATCCGGTGCAGCCAGTTGAGGCCGCGCAGCTGGTAGTCGCGGAGCGTCGCCGCGAGCGCGGCGGGCTGGGCGACCTCCTGCGGGCCGCCCTCCGGGTCGTCGAGGCGGGCGCGCAACTGCTCGAGCCAGCCGGTCGCCTGGACCTCTACCCGCCGGCCGTCGATCTCGGTCGTCCCCGTGAGGACGGCGCCGAGCGCGTCGACCGGGGTGACCTTGCGGTCCGTGGCGGCGCGGGCACGGCGTACCTCCGCCGGGTCGACGAGCACCCACTGGTCGCGCAGCCGGACGACCGGCCGGCCGGCCTCGGCGAGCTGGTCCAGCTCGGCGCGGGTGAGCTCCTGGTCGCCGACGGCGAACCGCCAGTTGAAGGCGAGCAGGGCGTCGGCGGAGAGGAAGTAGGGGAGCGCGGATGAGCCTCGGCCGGAGGAGCCGGTGCCGTCCTCGGGGGTGTCGTCCGAGGTTTCCGTGTTCTCCGCGGACTCCTTCGTGCCAGGGAGTCCGGCCGCGTCCAGCCCTGTGCCGTCCGGCGGCCCGATCACCGCACGGGCGGTGAGCCGGTGGGTCAGGTCGCGCGGCCAGTGGATCTGGAGACCCGTCGCGGCGAGCGCCCGGGTCGCCGGGCCGAGCAGCTCCGTGACCTCCTCGTCGGCCAGCTCGACGGCGTCCGGTACGGCTGCCGAGAGCAGAGGTGCCAGCGGTGCCCAGGCGCGGGCGGCGCGGCGCAGCGCGAGGAGGGCGTCCATCCGGGCCCGCGGTCCGAACGCCGTGCCCGCCGTGCCCGACCCGGCCCAGACCTCCGCCGCTTCCGCGACGAGCGTCGGGTCGGCGACGCTGTGCATCTGGAGCACGGCACGGAACGCCGGGGCCTCCCGCTCGTTCAGCCCGGGCAGCTCCAGACGCAGTGAGAGCCGTACGCCCGCGTCGTGGCCGGCCGCCACATCCACGGCCCAGGCCCGCTGCTCTGGCAGCTCCTGAGGCTCGTCGGCCGCGAAGGCGGGCCCGCCGGCGGCGAGGGGGGCGGCCGGCGTGCGCGGCAGCCCGTCCACGACCGCGTCCACGAAGGCGCGCAACAGCCCCGCGGGCTCGGGAAGGAACAGCGGCTCGGCCTCGTGCGCGGGTCCGTCCCCGTTCAGCGGTACGGCATGGGCGGCGGGCGGCATCGACGCGGCGAGCGCCCGGAGTTCGGCGAGTTCCTCGGGGCCCAGCGGTCCGGCCCGCCAGGCATCGCGATCGGTGCCCGTGAGGCCGGGCAGCAGCAGCCCCCGTGCCGCCAGGTGCAGGGCGAACAGGGCCGCGGCGCCCCAGAACGCGGTCGCGGGCGAGGCCCCGTCCGAGAATCGGGCACGCGTGAGGAGCGGCAGGGCGTCCCGTACGGGGAGCAGCGCGGCGGCGACCTTCTGCGGGCGTACGTCGTCGGCCACCACGGTCAGCCGGCCCTCCATCGCCGGCAGACCGTCGGCAGACGGAGCCCCGTCCGTGGGAGGAGTTCCGTCGGGGGACCAGAAGGCGATACGGCCCGCTCGGGGCGGATCGGCGGGCAGGAAAACGGCGGAGCAGCGGGCGAGTTCATCGAGTCTCTGGGACGGCGACAACGCATTCCTCAAATTTGACTACTGGGGGCCGAGCGGCCGAGGGTACAGGAACCGCGCGGCCGTCCGGGAGCGGAATCGCCGTGACCTGGCTCACCTTCCGAGCCCTCCGGCGCGGGTGGAGAAATCACTCCTGACCGGGCGTCGGGCCCCGTCCCCTGTCCCTGTCGACGATCGCGGCGTAGCCGGAGAGCCCCCTCGGACCCCTAAAGGTGGAGCCAGCCCCACCCCCGCCCCCGGGGCAGCCCCCTGGGGCCTCGGGGGGTGACGCCATGGCTGCGGAGGATCACCGATCCGTACGTTCGAGGGAGTCCGGGCGGCCCGCGCCCGGGCCGCCGCCCACGGACACCGGAGACCGCCATGCCCCACGCCACAGCAATGCTCACGGCGCCGGATCGGAGCGCCGCGGCCCGGCGTGACGGCGGACGCGGCGGTGCCAGCGAGTTCGCACCGCTGCTGCGGACCATCAAGGAGCAGGGACTCCTCGAGCGCAGGGCCGGCTGGTACGCGCGCGGCATGGCGGTCAACTTCCTCGGTCTGGCCGCCGTCGTCGCGGGTCTGGTCCTGCTCGGCCCCTCCTGGTGGGCCCTCCTCCTCGCCGTCCCGCTCGCCCTGTTCTCCGCCCGCGTCGCCTTCGTCGGCCACGACGCCGGACACGCCCAGATCAGCGCGGACCGGCGGCGGAACCGGATGATCCAGCTCGTCCACGCCAACCTGCTCCTCGGTATGAGCCAGGAGTGGTGGAACGACAAGCACAACCGCCACCACGCGAACCCCAACCACCTCGACAAGGACCCGGACGTCGCGGCCGACATCCTCGTCTTCGCCCAGCACCAGACCACCGGGCGGGCGGGGATCCGCGGCTGGCTCACCCGCCACCAGGCCTGGCTCTTCTTCCCGCTGACCACCCTGGAGGGCGTCGCACTGAAGGTGTACGGGTTCCAGGCCCTGTTCTCCAAGGACGGGCCCTGCCGGACCCGGCGCGAGCGGCTCGTCGAGGGCGCCCTGCTCCTCGCCCACGTCGTCGGCTACGCGACGCTGCTCCTGACCACCCTCACCGTGGGCCAGGCGCTCGTCTTCGCCCTGATCCACCAGATGCTCCTCGGACTGCACCTGGGCATGGCCTTCGCCCCCAACCACAAGGGCATGGAGATGCCGGACGCCCACCCGGACGGCGACAGCTGGGGGCATCTGCGACGCCAGGTGCTCACCTCGCGCAACATCCGGGGCGGCTTCCTGACCGACTGGTTCCTCGGCGGACTGAACTACCAGATCGAGCACCACCTCTTCCCGAGCATGCCGCGGCCGCATCTTCGGCTCGCCCAGCCCGCCGTGCGTGCGCACTGTCGTACGGTGGGTATCCCCTACACAGAGACCGGTTTCGTCGAGTCCTACCGACAGGCGCTCGGACATCTGTACGAGGTCGGGGAGCCGCTGCGCTCGGCAGCGTGACAAGGAGGCGTCGGACATGTCGACACGGACGAAGATCGTGATCGGGGGAGTGGCCGTCGGCCTCCTCCTGTGGCCCCTCATCGGATTCTGGTTCTCCTTGCTGATCGTGCTCGGCGTCCCGGCCGTGGCGTACCTGGCCCTGGACCCGAGTCAGCGGCGCCGGCTGCGCCGGATCTCCCGCAAGGAGCTCAACCGCTGAGGAGACCTCGGCGAGCCGCCACCGCCCGCTGACCTCGACGTACGGCTGACGTACGCTCGATGATGATCACGCTTATGTGATCATCGGATCGGAGAAGGGGAGCTCCCGTGATGAGCAGCGCTACCGTCACGACGGTCAGTAGCAACGGCGTCTACTCGTTCACCAAGCCGAACCGGGACAGCATCACGCTGCTCGCCGGCCTCGGCGTGGAGGGCGACGTCCACGCGGGTGTCACGGTCAAGCACCGTTCCCGCGTGGCCAAGGACCCGACCGTGCCGAACCTGCGGCAGGTGCACCTGATCCACGCGGAACTCTTCGACGAGGTCGCGGGCGCCGGGTTCGACATCACCCCGGGCGCCCTCGGCGAGAACGTCACCACCCGGGGCATCGACCTGCTCGGTCTGCCGACCGGAACCCGGCTGCACCTCGGATCCGACGCCGTCGTCGAGGTCACCGGGCTGCGCAACCCGTGCGCCCAGATCGACAACTACCGGCACGGGCTCCTCAAGCAGGTTCTCGGCCGCAACGACAACGGGGAGATCGTCCGCAAGGCCGGGATCATGAGCATCGTGCTGACCGGCGGTGAGGTGCGGCCCGGCGACCCGATCCGGGTCGAGCTGCCGGCCGAGCCGCACCGGCCCCTGGAGATGGTCTGAGCCAGGGTCCCGCCCGGCCCCGGCGGAGGGGATCCGTGATCCTCCCTACGGGGTCTCCAGCGCACAGGAGTTGACCACGTCACCGCCCGCCGGCCTTGCGATCGTACGGTCCGCGGGCGGAGCCGTACCCTCCTCGACCCACTCCCGCAGAGCGGCGAACGCCGAGCGGTAGCAGGGCAGGATCGGCCGCAGCCGGTCCGGGTACGTGTCGTACAGCCCGTCGGTGTGCGTACCGTCCTGGACCGTGTAGTACCGGTGCTTCCCGGACCGCCCCCGCGCGTCGACCATCCCCGCGTACACGTCGGAGTCGGTCGCTATCGGCAGCAGGGTGTCCAGATCGCCGTGCAGGGTGAGGAGCGGCTTTCCGATGCGCCCTGTCAGCGCGACCTCCGCGACCGCCCGGCGCACGGACGCCGGACGCGAGGCGTAGTCGTACGAGGCGTCGGAGGCACACGGGGCGAGGATCTCTTCGACCGTGGAACCGGCCGTCGTCCCCGGGCACTCGGGGTCGTACGACGGATCGAACTCGGCCCGGAAGCTCTTCTGCGTCACGCCCCAGTACGCCTTCTCGTGGTACGGCCACAGAAAGCGCGAGCCCGGAGCGAAACCGACGTCGATCAGGTCCTCGTCGGAGGCCCTGCCGAGGGAGCGGGCGACGGTGACCGGGAGGCTCGTCAGCAGGTTGGGTCCGTGGGTCGTCCACAGGACGCCTTCCCAGTCGACCCCGCCGTCGTACAGCTCGGGACGGTTCTCCAGCTGCCAGCGGGTCAGGTAGCCGCCGTTGGAGATGCCCGTCATGTACGTGTGCCGGGGCGCCCGTCCGTAGTGCTGCCGTACGGTCTTCTTCGCGGCCTTCGTCAGCTCGGTCACCCGCCGGTTCCACTCGGCGACCGCGTCGCCCGGCTCGCGCCCGTCGGTGAAGAAGTCCGGCCCGGTGTTGCCCTTGTCGGTGGCGGCGTAGGCGAAGCCCTGGGCCAGGACGTGGTCGGAGATGAGGGCGTCGGTGGCGTACTGGCGCCGGGTGCCGGGCGCGCCGGTCACGACGAGACCGCCGTTCCATTTCTCGGGGAGCCGGATGACGAACTGGGCGTCGTGGGACCAGCCGTGTGTGGCGTTGAGGCGGGAGTCGTCGGGGAAGTAGCCGTCGATCTGGACGCCGGGGACACCGGACGGATTCCGGGTCCCCTTCGCGGAGAGCCCGGCCTGGTCGGCCATGTCGGTGTACCGGGTGCCCGCCAGGCCCGCGGTCGTCAGATCGGGGAGACACGCCGTCTCCTGGTACGCGGCCCCGGGGACGTGGTCCTGGGGCACGCCCGCGCAGCCGGGCCGGCCGGGACCGGACTCGGCCCCGGCCGGTGCGGCGGGGCCGACGACGGTCAGCGCGGTCAGGAGCGCGGCGAGGAGCGGAACGCCTCGGAACAGGCGCGTGGACGGCATGGACGGCCTCCGATGGGACGACGGGAAGGGGTGCGCCGCCACATCGTGCGGTCGTCCCTTTCCGCGCGGCCATGGTTCCGCGCCACACCTCGGGACCGTCAGCCATGTGTGAGGCCGGCCCGGGGGAACGGCCCCCAGGGTGGATCGGCCCCGGGGGACGGATCAGGACGGGCGTACCGCGATCGCGTCCAGGGCCTCCAGGAGCGCGGGCAGCTTGGGGCCGCGGGCCACGGGGAGGACCTCGCGCGGCTCGTCGTCCAGAAGGACGAAGGCCATGTCGTCGGTCCGCGCGACCATGGACCAGCCGGGTCCGTCGGCCCGGAGCATGCGCGCGTCACCCGTCGCGAAACTCGACCGCACCCGGCCCACCGGCGGGGCGTCCTCCAGATAGCCGCGCAGGTCGGAGAGGGCACGACGTACGCCGTCGTACGGGTCGTGTGCCGGGCCACCGGACGCTTCCGCACCCGTGCCGCCCGCCGCACCCCCGCCGACCGCACCGTCCGCGCCCGCCCGCGCGCCGGCGTCGGCGGCTTCCTCGGCGACTTCGGCCCCCGACTCGTCCTCGTCCATCTGGGCCCGCCAGGCCGCCCACTGCAGCGCCACCTCGTCGGCACCTAGCCTGCGCTGCGCCGGACCCCAGCCGTCCGCTTCGGGCGGGGACAGCGGGACGCGGTCACCCTCCTCCGGGTCCGGGTCGTGCGGGGCAGGCAGGCCGGGCGCGGCCGTGGCCACGGCGAGCGGCCAACCGGGGAGCGCCGCCACCACCGAACGCTCGTCGGGGGAGAGGTCGTACTCCATCCCGCAGTCCCAGGAGGCGATGGCCACGGCGACCAGCGACACGTCGTCGACGATCACGGTCCACCGGGCGCCCGTGCCGTCCTGGCCGAGCACCAGCCCGTACCCTCCGGCGTACGGTTCGATCTCCAGCGCCGCGCACGCCGCCGGGTAGTCGTCGCCCAGCACGCTCGGAAACTGCGCAGGCGTGAGCAGCACGGCGGTCAGCACATACAGCGCGTCGTCGTCGGCGGTAGCCACGGCAGCCTCCCCATCTGGTCGTCGGCGCACCATAACCAGTGGGTAACCCGCGCGTCGAGAGTCTCCGGAAGGGAATGTGGCGGGGAGGGGAGCCGGGAAGGTGCCCGGGCGCCCGTTCCGTACGGCTCAGGCCGGAGGCAGCCCGAGCAGCGACCGTGCCACGGTCTCGGGCGTCTCGTCCCGCTCGCGGGCCAGCGCGATCACCGCGCGGCAGGCGAGCTCGTTGATGCCGAACGAGAGGGCCTCGGGGGAGACCCAGGTGACGGCCTCGTCGATCCGCTCCTGATCGTCCTCCACGCATCCCGTGACGTAGGTCGCCGCGGCTTCGAAGATGTTGTGCTGCCGTCGCACCGGAGCGGGTTTGCGTGGTGCGTCCGGTGCCCGTCGTGCGGTCGGCAGGAGGGCGTTGAACAGCGCTCGCACACGGGCCATGGCCTGCCGCCTCTCCCGGACACGGCTGCCCGGCACCTCCACGGTAGACAGGGAACTGCCGCGAAAGAAGGGTGCGTCGGAGGTCTCTACGCCGGAGCGATGTCGTCCTGTCGAGCGGCGAGCACGAGATAACGGTCGTCCTCGTCCACGTAACTGACCATCCGCCATCCAGAACCGGAAAGAAGTGGGCGCAGGTTGGATTCGGCACGCAGGTCGTCGTCGGTGATCTGCCGACCGTGGCGTGCGGCGAGCGCGGCCCGGCCGATGGGGTGGAAGAGGGCGAGCCGGCCGCCGGGGCGCACGACCCGGGCCAGTTCGCGCAGGTCGGCGGCCGGGTCGGCCAGGTGGGAGATGAGCCCGGCCCCGAACACGGCGTCGAGTGCGCCGTCGCGCAGTGGCAGCCGGGCGACATCGGTCAGGATCAGCTCCCCGGCCTCGTCACGCCCGGCCCGTACCGCCTCTTCGAGCATCTCGGGGGTGAGATCCGCGCCGATGACGGTTCCCGCCGGGCCCACGGCCGCGCGGAGCGCGGTCAGTGCCCTGCCGGTTCCGCACCCCGCGTCGAGCACGGCGGCGCCGGGGCGCAGGCCGAGATCGGCGACCGCCGCGCCGTAGGCGGGGCCGTCGTCAGGGAAGCGGGAGTCCCAGTCGGCGGGGCGGGAGCCGAAGAACTCTTGGACACGGGTGGGGTCATCGCTCATGCGTGCATGATGCCTCAGCCTCAGGGGTGAACGCCCTGTGTGCATGTTCGACCTCGGCACGATCGTTCAGGAACATCTCTGTGTCATATTCCATCAGCTTTCGAAATGCGCCCCTGATGCGCCCCCTTGTCCGGTCTAGCGTCCCTGAGTCATGGGACACCTGGACCACGCCGCCTTCGGCTGGCTGACACCTGTGCTGTCGTACGCGATGGCCTGCATAGGCGCCGCCCTCGGGCTGCGCTGCACCGTACGGGCGCTCGACGCGACCGGCCGATCGCGACGCAACTGGCTGCTCACCGCCGCGTCCGCCATCGGCACCGGAATCTGGACGATGCACTTCGTCGCGATGCTCGGCTTCGGCGTCACCGGAACCGACATCCGCTACAACGTTCCGCTGACCATCCTCAGCCTGCTCATCGCCGTGGTGGTCGTCGGTGTCGGCGTCTTCGCCGTCGGCTACGGACGCCAACGGGCCGCCTCGCTCCTGATCGGCGGGCTGACGACCGGGATCGGCGTCGCGAGCATGCACTACATGGGCATGGCCGCCCTGCGGCTGCACGGCCAGGTGACGTACGACCCGATGCTGGTCGCGGTCTCCGTCGCCATCGCCGTCGTCGCCGCGACGGCCGCGCTGTGGGCCGCGCTCAACATCCACGCGCCGGCCGCCGTGGCGCTCGCCTCGCTGGTCATGGGAGCGGCCGTCAGCAGCATGCACTACACGGGCATGTTCGCCGTCGAGGTCGAGGTCGTCCCGTCGACGGCCGGCCTCCCCGGAGCCACCGCCATGCAGTTCATCTTCCCGCTCGCCGTGGGCCTCGGCTCCTATCTCTTCATCACCTCGGCCTTCGTGGCCCTCTCCCCGACCGCCAAGGAGCGCGCCGCGTACGCCTCGGCCGAACGGCTCACCGAACCGGACGAGCGCGCGGTCGACGTGGCGCCTCCCGGCTTCCGGGGCGGAGGACGGGGGAACGCCGCGGAATCGGGGACCGCGGGCCGCGGAACGCCCGGCGCCTCGCCTTCCTACGCGTACCGGGCGGGCCCGGTGGACACCGGGCCGGCGCGGTCGTAGGGGACGCCCATCCCGCTCATGGGCGGACCGTCGCCCTTCCCGCACGGGGCGCGCAGTCGGCCCACCGGGCCCATGGGCGTGCGGGGTCGGCGCGGGGCACGCACATCGCACCAGGACAGACGCAGCCGGAACGAGGAGGCCATGCGAACTCCCCGCAAGACTCAGAACGCCGGGACGACGGCGCCGCCGCCCGCGGCGCGCGGACGGCGCGCGCACGCGGGGCCGCCCGCCGACGAACCACCCGCGCACGCCCCCGAAGCACCACCCGGCGGGGCCGCATCGTCCGGCCCCTCGGCCCCTGCCGCGTTCCCCGCCTCCTTCGCGCGGTCGGCCCCGCGTGGTCGTCGCGGGCTGCGCCCCCGTACCGTCCGCGCGAAGATCGTCTCGCTGCTGATGGTCCCGGTCGTCTCCCTGCTGGCCCTGTGGGGCTTCGCCACGGTCACCACCGCCCAGGACATCTCCCGGCTGCGCCAGCTCCAGCGGGTCGACGCGGAGATCCGCGAACCCGTCGCCGCCGCCGTCACCGCGCTCCAGGCCGAACGCCGAGCCGCCGTACGCCAGGTCGCCGCGCCCGGCACGGGACGGGCCGCCGAGCTCAAGGACCAGGCGCGGCGCACCGACGCCGCCGTCGCCCGGCTCCGCCTCGACGACGAACACACCGTCGGCGACAGGGGAGACCTCCCGCGTGATGTCGCCGACCGGATCGGCCGGTTCGTCACCAAGGCCGAGGGCCTGGGCAGGCTCCGTACCGCCGCCGCGGCCGGCGACGGTGACTGGGACCAGGTGTACACGGAGTACACCGCCGCGATCACCGCCGCCTTCGCCGTCGGCGGCGCCCTGACCGGCATCCAGGACGCCGAGATCGGCGCTGACGCGCGCGTGCTCCTCGAGTTCGGCCGCGCCGGCGAGATGCTCGCCCGCGAGGACGCCCTGCTCGGCTCCGCCCATCTCGCCGGCGAGCTGAGCGCGGACAGGCATCGCCGGTTCACCGGAGCCGTCGAGACGCGCCGCGCGCTCATCGAGTCCGCCACCGCCGACCTGCGCGGCCCCGAGCGCGCGGCCTGGCGGAAGCTCGCCGACCAGCGCGGCTACCAGCAGCTCACCACCGCCGAGGACCGCATCGGAGCCGCCGCGCCAGGCCGTAAGGCGGTCCAGGCCGTGCCCGCCGCCACCTGGGACGACGCCATGGCGGTCGTACGGGGCGGGCTGACGTCCATCGAGAGCGACGCCCGCCGCGCCGCGGCCGACCGCGCGGACCCCTTCGGCGGAGGCGCCTTCACCGCCGGCGGCGCCGCCGTACTGCTCGGCCTCGCCGCCGTCGCCGCCTCCCTCGTGATCTCCGTACGCATCGGTCGCGCCCTGGTCATCGAGCTGATCAGCCTGCGCAACACCGCCCTCGGGATCGCCCGGCGCAAGCTTCCCGGCGCCATGCAGCGGCTGCGGGCCGGCGAGGAGATCGACGTACAGGCCGAGGCCCCGCCGGGCCCCGCCCCGCAGGACGAGATCGGACAGGTGGGAGAGGCCCTCACCACCGTCCACCGGGCCGCGCTCTCCGCCGCCGTGGAACGCGCCGAACTCGCCAGCGGCATCTCCGGCGTCTTCGTCAACCTCGCCCGCCGCAGCCAGGTCCTGGTCCACCGCCAGCTCAATCTGCTCGACAGCATGGAGCGGCGCGCGGACGACCCCAGCGAGCTCGGCGACCTGTTCCGGCTCGACCACCTCACGACCCGCATGCGGCGCCACGCCGAGAGCCTGATCATCCTCTCCGGCGCAGCGCCGGGCCGCGCCTGGCGGATGCCGGTACCTCTGACCAATGTCGTACGCGCCGCCGTGTCCGAGATCGAGGACTACGCGCGCGTGGAGGTGCGCCAGCTCCCGGAGACGTCCGTCATCGGCGGCGCCGTCGCCGACCTCACGCACCTGCTGGCCGAACTCATCGAGAACGCCGCCCAGTTCTCCCCGCCCCACACCAAGGTGCGGATCAGCGGAGAGCCCGTCGGCAACGGCTACGCCCTGGAGATCGAGGACCGGGGCCTCGGCATGGGCAAGGAGACCCTCGCCGAAGCGAACACGAGGATCGCGCAGTCCGAGGCCCTCGACCTGTTCGACAGCGACCGGCTCGGCCTGTTCGTGGTCAGCCGGCTCTCCTCCCGGCACGAGATCAAGGTCCATCTGCGGACCTCTCCGTACGGCGGCACGACCGCGGTCGTCCTGCTCCCCACCGACGTGCTGCAGGGCGCGCTCCCGCCCGGGAGGAGCACCGCGCACGGGCGGACGGGGGAGCCGGCGCGCGGGGACGATCCGCGGGAGTACGCGGTGCACCGGGAGCGTCCGGGCGGCGAGGAGGGGCCCTTCCCGCGCCACCGTGCCCGGCCGCCCGTCTCCGTGGGCTCCGTACCGCCCTCGCCCCAAGCCCAGGCTCTGCCTCCGTCCGGCACCACGCCCTCGTCCCGGTCGTCCCACCCCTCGCCGGAACAGGCCTCCCCGTCCGGTCCCCACACGTCGCCGTCGTCCTCCGCTGCCCAGTCGCCGTCGCAGTCGCCGTCGGAGTCCCAGGCGCCGTCGACGCCGCGGCCGCGTCCGCCCCGCATCCCCGCTCTCGCGGGACAGCAGGAGGCGGCGGGACACGGTTCTCCCGAACAGCCGCCGGCCGGCGTCACCACCCTGCGGCAGCGCGGCCGCTCCGCTGCTTCACCCCCGCAGGCACCACCCGCGACGCCCGCGCCCGGTCCGGCAGCGGCACCCGCCGACGACTCCGGCGACCTGCCCCGACGTGTGCGCCAGGCCAGCCTCGTACCGCAGCTGCGCGAGGCGCCGCCGGCCGACCTGCCGCCGACCCCGACCGTCCAGGGCGCCGACGAGCGGACCCCCGAACAGGTCAGGGACCGGATGACCGCCTACCGCGACGGCTGGGTCCGGGGCGGCGGCCCGGCCCCCGGTACCCGTCGGCCCCTCGGAACCGGCTCCGGCCGCGACTTCGGCCGTGACTCCGGCCCCGGCCGTGACTCCGGCTCCGCCTTCGGGCGCGACTCGCGGTCCGGCTCCGGCCCCGACTTCGGCAACGATCCAGACCACGGCCGCCACCTCGGCCGCGACTTCGGCAGTGAAGGAGACCACGCATGATCGACCACGAGAGGATGTCCCACCACCGCTCCGGTGAACTCGACTGGCTCCTCGACGACCTGGTCCTGAGGGTCCGTGAAGTCCGGCACACGGTCGTGCTGTCCAACGACGGCCTCGCCGTCGGCTCCTCCAACGGACTCAGCCGCGAGGACGCCGAGCATCTGGCCGCCATCGCCTCCGGCTTCAACAGCCTCGCCAAGGGCGCGGGCCGCCAGTTCCACACCGGGGGCGTACGCCAGACGATGGTGGAGATGGACGACGGGTTCCTGTTCGTCGCCGCCGCCGGAGACGGATCCTGCCTCGCCGTCCTCAGCTCCGTTAGCGCCGACATCGGCCTGATCGCCTACGAGATGGCCCGCCTCGTGAAGCGCGTCGGCGAGCATCTGCACACCCCGCCGCGGCTCACCGCGACCCCGCCGGCCGCCGGCTGACCGGAGACACCCCATGAACGAGGACAGTCCCGGCGACGGCAAGGCCCCGCCGGGCAGTCAGTGGTACGACGCGGACGCCGGGCCGCTCGTCCGGCCGTACGCCATGACCGGCGGCCGTACGAAGCCGGGACCGAGCAACGTACGGTTCGACCTCATCGCACTCGTCGTCGTCGACGACAATCCGCCCGGCCGGGCCGAGGAGTCGCTCCTCGGTCCCGAACACCGGGCCCTGCTCACCCTGTGCCGGGCGGAGACGCAATCGGTGGCCGAACTCGCCGCCGACGCAGATCTGCCCGTCGGGGTCGTCCGGGTCCTCCTCGGCGACCTCCTCGAAGCGGGCTTCGTCAGGGTCAGCCGACCCGTACCGCCCGCGCAGCTGCCCGACGAACGGATCCTGAGGGAAGTCATCGATGGCCTACGAGCGCTCTGAGAGCACGGGTGCGGGCGGTGGCGTGGACACCACGGCCCTCGCGTTGAAGATCCTGGTCGCCGGTGGTTTCGGCGTCGGCAAGACCACTCTGGTGGGTGCGGTCAGTGAGATCCGTCCCCTGCGCACAGAGGAACAGCTCAGCCGGGCCGGGGAGTCGGTGGACGACACCGGGGGCGTGGACCAGAAGACCACGACGACGGTCGCCATGGACTTCGGCCGCATCACCATCCGGTCCGGCCTCTCGCTGTACCTCTTCGGTACGCCGGGGCAGGACCGGTTCTGGTTCCTCTGGGACGAGCTCTCCCAGGGCGCGCTCGGGGCCGTCGTCCTCGCCGACACGCGACGGCTCGAGGACTGCTTTCCCGCGGTCGACTACTTCGAGCACCGCAAGATCCCCTTCGTCGTGGCGGTCAACTGCTTCGCCGGCGCCCGGAACTATGGCGCGCACGAGGTCTCGCGTGCGCTGGACCTGGACCGTGGCACTCCGGTGGTGCTGTGCGACGCGCGCGACCGGGACTCGGGCAAGGAGGTGCTGATCCGGCTGGTCGAGTACGCGGGACGCATGCACACGGCGCGGTTGCTCGACTCGGTCGGGTGAGTTCCTCCCTCGGGCTCAGTCGGCGACGCCGCTCTCGGCGGTCACCTTCTCGATCCGTACGCGTACGAGGAGTTCCCCGGGGACCCCGTTGCGGGCGCCGAACTCCTCGGCGCGGTCCTCGCCCATGTACCGGGCGCCGATGCGGGCGGCCCAGCGACGCAGTTCGACCAGGTCCTCGCTGATCTCGGCGCGGCCCCGGAGCGTGACGAAGGCGAACGGCGGCCGGTCGTCGTCGACACAGATCGCCGCCTGCCCGTCGCGGGCCAGGTTGCGGCCCTTGACGGTGAGCTTGCCCGTGTTGAAGACGATGTCGTCGCCGTCGAGCACGAACCAGATCGGGACCACGTGCGGACTCCCGTCGTCGCGCACGGTCGCCAGCTTCCCGGTGCGGGTTCCCTCGGACACGAACGCCCGCCACTGTTCCTGAGTCATCTTCGGCATGCCCCCATGGTGCGCCACCCCGAACACCGCAGCACGCTCGCCACCCCCGGCATCCCCAGGGGTGCTTGCTCTGTCCACGACAGTGCGTAAGGCTTGCCGAGACACGCGGACCGCGGGGACTTCGGGTCGACGGGGACGCCACACACAGGGGGAAGGACCACGCATGGCGCTGGACAAGGAACTGGACTGGCTCCTGGACGACTTGACCCGGCGGGTCGAGTACATACGGCACGCGCTCGTACTGTCCAACGACGGCTTGGTCACGGGAGCGAGCAGCGGACTGGAACGGGAGGACGCCGAGCATCTGGCCGCCGTCTCCTCGGGCCTGCACAGCCTTGCGCGCGGCTCCGGCCGGCACTTCCAGGCCGGGCGCGCGCGGCAGACGATGGTCGAGTTCGACGAGGCCCTGCTCTTTGTTACGGCGGCGGGCGAGGGCAGCTGCCTGTGCGTGCTGAGCGGCGCGGACGCCGACGTCGGCCAGGTGGCGTACGAGATGACGCTGCTGGTCAACCGGGTCGGCGAGCACCTCGGGGTGGCGGCGCGGCAGCCGGGCATCGGCGGCCTCTGAATTATCCACAGGCCGCGCGGGGCTGGGCCGGGCGGAGATACGGTCGTCACCGAGAGTAATCGTCGCTCACGGGGGAGACCGTCATGACAGGAGAAGAAGGCACTCGCGTCGCGTCGGCGCCGGCACAGACGTCGGCACCTGCACCGGCACCTGCACCGACGCTGGCAGCCGCTCCGGCACCGGTACCGACGCTGGCACCGACGCGCGCAGCGCAGGAACTGGAGCTGAGGCGGGACGAGTTCCAGCTCGCCGTCCAGCTGGGCCTGGTGAGGACCGTGCCGGGAACCGCTCCTGGTGCGCCTCGACCACCGCGAGCCGCCGCGCCGGGAGCCGCACCAGGCGTCGCCGGCGTCCGAGGCGGACGGCGCCGGGTGGAGCAGTCGGAGATCGACCGGCTCAGAAGCGCGCCGGACTTCCCGGCCGGACTCCGCGACCGGGTCCGTACGGTCGGCACGGGCGAGGCCGCCGAGTTGCTCGCCGTGCCGCCGGACCGCTTCACCAAGCTCGCCAGGACGGGACACTTCAGCCCGGTGCGGTTCTATCTCAACCGTTACCGCGCGGTGGTCTGGCTCTATCTCGCCGGTGAGCTCGGCGAGTTCGCCCTGACGCATCCCGGGCTGCTCACCGGCAGGCTGCCGAGGGA
Organism: Streptomyces sp. NPDC022552; assembly: GCF_055561875.1. NCBI lineage: Bacteria > Bacillati > Actinomycetota > Actinomycetes > Kitasatosporales > Streptomycetaceae > Streptomyces > Streptomyces sp. NPDC022552. The sequence goes on along the minus strand of NZ_JBVHGJ010000019.1, from coordinate 40,826 downwards.
GATCGGGGAGCGTGTCGACGGCGGCGAGGACCGACGGCCGCGCAACTGGCGGGCGCGTCGCCTGGGGCTCCTGCTCCGGTCGACCGAGGACCCCTGGGCGCGGGCCGCGGCCATCGCCTCGCTCCTCGACCCCGGCCGGTTGTCCGAGGTCGTCGACGACCCGTACGAACGCACCCACCTCGACCGCCTCCGCCCCGAAGCGTCCTCCGGGCGAACGGAGTCGGCGGCCGCCCGTGACATCGTGGACCGACTCATGGTGGCGGACGACCCGGACGAGATCCTCTGGCACCGCATGAGCCTCGCCCTCGCCCTGGACGAGGCCCGAGCGGACCGTCCCGCCCCGCGGCTCGGCACCGCACCCACGCCGGACGCGCCGACGCCCCGCCCATCCCGCACACCCACCCTGGTCCGCCCACCCGGGCGCGGTACGCGCCGCAGTCTGCTCGACCGTCTGAGGCGCCGCAGGGCTGGGGCCGGTGAAGAGGCGGAGGAGGTTGCTCGCGTCGAGGTGCGGTCTGCGAAACTGCCGGTCACCGCCGCGCGTTGACCGCTCCGACCAGCACGTTCGCTTCGTCGCGGACGGTAAGAATCACACGTGCTCGCGGTCCGGCTCGATCCTTGCGGCAGCAATGGCTCCAGCCGGGTCCGAACCGCCGCGACGCGACCTGCCCCGCCCCGCCGCCGTCCTGCCGCACTACGGTGGACGGCTATGACCGACGACAGCATCTGGGACTCCGCGCCCGACGCCTCCATGCTCCGTGACGGCACCTACACCCTCACCGTCATCAACAACCCCTCGCCCCATGCACTTCAGGCTCTTTCCCCGCACGATCCCGCGCGCGCGAGGGAGGTCGTCGCCTCCCTGGCCGCGGTCGCCGGTGTCACCGAGGAACTGGACCCGCAGCACGCCGCCACGGAGCTGGTCCCGCAGGACACCCGCGCCGACCTCGAGCTGGTGCGGGTCGGCTGCTGGGGCCCGGTCACCGAGATCACCGACGCGGCGCTGGCCTTCCGGGACGGGTTCTTCCCTCTGGACGATCAGGCCGCCGCTCTGGCCGAGCGGTTCCCCGGGGCGGCGGTGATCGGGTCGGCCCGTATCAACTTCCCCACCCGCTATGGGGCGTGGGTCCTCCTCCATCCCGCGGGAGCACGTCTGTGGGCGGAGGGATGGTCGGGCGAGGACCCGTGGAACGTGCAGGGGAGCGTCGATGACATCCTCGACGCCTTCCAGGCCCGTACCGCTCTCGACCCCGACTTCGACTTCGACGCCGAGCCCCGGACCATGGACTTCACCGAGGTGGAGGACGCCGTTCTGCGCACGTTGATGCCGGTGGACCGGCGCGAGCGAGTCCTGTCGGTCTTCCGCGTCGCGCGCACACCCGAAGCCGCTGCTCGTCTGGAAGAGACCTGGATGGAAGAGTAACGATCGGGAAACATAAGGGAGTTGGCTGGAAGTAGCCGCCGCGTTCTCGCCTTCGCACTTGCGATGTCCCCTAAGGTTGACGCGTCTCCAGCGCCGCATCCTTCGCCGATCTCAGGAGCCCACGCGGCGCTGTGCAGGGGCTCTTCAGGGGGAGAAAGAACGTGACTGCACAGATACGGCCGCCAGGCCGCACCCGTCGCCTGTGGCCGCGCACCATGCTGGCCCTCGGCGCGGCAACCGCCATCGCCCTGACCGGTCTTCCGGGTGTTCCCGGCTTCCAGGTCGAGGAGGCCGAGGCCAAGCCGAAGCCGCAGCGCTGCGACGAGATGTACCTGGGGCACAAGTACGGCAAGACCCCGGACAACTCCGGTCCGCCGATGTCCGGGGACTACGACCCGTTCCCGGCGGACGAGAACTACACGTACGTCAACCCGGCCAAGGACTTCGACGGCGTTCTCGCTCCCACCGACAAGCAGCGGGAGAGGGCCGGCACGGACTACCGCAAGTGGCAGAAGCTCTGGGAGAAGAACGGCAACCCGGGCGACCGTGTCATGGAGATGTACGCCCGCTACAACGCCCAGTACAACAACGCCACCGGGTACAAGAACTGGGACGACTGGAAGCAGATACGCTGGCTCGCCCCGCACGGCAACCCTCCGCGCGGCTTCGCGTTCATGCAGCGGATGGTCAAGAAGTACAACATGGTCGGCCCGGACTGGTGGTGCGAGGACACCCTCGAATACACCGACGAGAAGGGCAACAAGCAGGAACGCCGCATCGACGCCCGCAACCGGGTCAAGGGCATCAACGTCGAGGCCAAGTCCAACGGTCACATCGAGAACGACCAGTTGAAGGGCGACAAGCAGCTCGCCAAGCAGTACCCGAAGGACAAGTTCCAGTACCTCACCGGGCAGACGACCGAGAAGGGGACCAAGGACAAGGTCGCCGCCTTCAACAAGGAGATGAAGGACGCCCGGGGCACCAGCGAGCGGCAGGCCAACATCGTCGAGCGCCGTTCGAACGCCATCGAGCGCCCGCTGAAGCCGAACGTCTACACCAGCTCCGACCCTCGCTTCAACGCCGACCCGCTCAAGGCCGGACGCTCCTCGATCATGGACCAGGCCCTTCGCTCGGGGAAGACCCCCCAGGAAGCGGCCCGGATGCAGAAGCAGTACGAGGCCAACAACCGGGGCGGCTACTTCAACCGGGGCCCCGGCGGCATCGACTTCTCCAGCATGGAACTCAACTACGTCTCCACGCCCGCCAAGGGCAAGGGGATGCGGTACTCCATGAAGACCACGTACGTCCCCGACGCCCAGGGCAAGCCCGGGTGGGGCGGTGAAGCCCGTCTGAACCTCGCCAACGACGCGTTCTTCACCTGGCTGGCGCTGACCCCCGACAAGTTCTGGGTGAACCTGAACCCGGTGCAGCCCGACGTCATCATGGACAAGGAGTTCGCCAAGACCGACGCCGGCCGCATCCTGCTGGAGGCGGACCTCACGCTCAAGCACGACTACGCCGACGCGATGAACCCCGACAAGTACGAACGCGGGGAGCGCTTCTGGCGCGCCGCGCCGCGTACTCCCGAGGGAGCGCCGTGCCTGCCGATCATCCGGCAGTGGATCACCCCCAAGACGGCGACGGTCCGCGAGCAGGACGGCGGCATCTACATCCTCGACGCGCCGCTGAAGGTCAACATGGAGGTGGCAAGCGGCCCCAACAAGCCGCCGAACACCTGCAGCATCACCGAGGCGCAGTCCAAGCAGGCCGAAGCGCTCATCCGCAGCGAGATCCTGCCGGAGGTGGAGCGCCGCGTGAACGAGGAGGCCGGCTACGCCGACCTGCGCTACGTCTACCGCTCCCGCGTCGCCGCCGAGCACGTCCGCCGCGCCGATGCCGCCCAGCCCACGGACTTCCGCACGGTCATCAACAGCAACGACGTCAAGCGGTGGCCGCTCCGGGGCGAGAACAAGGACTGGGACAAGAAGACCGTCTACGACAAGTACGTCCACTCGTTCAAGAACGGCGACTACAAGTTCGAGCGGGTCTACGACGGCAAGGTCTGGATCCTGTCCATGGGAGGGGTCGACTTCTCCAAGTCCCCCAAGCGCAACATCACACGGACGCAGTTCAACGTCCAGCACCGTGACCTGGACAGGACCACGAAGACCTCCCTGCAGACCGAGACCACGCACCGCGGTTCCGAAGAGGTCTTCCTCGGCTCCTCGGGTGAACGGGACGGCGGCGGCAGCGATCCCACGCCGACACCCACGCCGACGGACCCCGGCAAGCCCAGCGGGCAGCCGACGACCCCGGCACCCGATCCCTCCACGCCCGGAGGCGGCGACCACAGCACGCCGCCGGCGACGAAGGACCCCGAGGGCGACCTCGCCGACACCGGCAGCAGCACCCCCGTCGGCATGATCATGGGCATCGCGGCGGTCCTCGCCGCGGCCGGCGCGTCGGCGGTCCTGGTAGCCGATGGACAGCGCCTCCACCGACCGTCCTCCCGCTGCCTCGGAAGAGGAACACGCCCGCGTACGCCTTCTCCTTCGGCCCGATGGCGGCGATCGGCCGGTGCCCGGACCCCATCACGTCGATCGGCCCCTCGATCTCGGCGCCGAAGCCGACGTACGGGTAGTGGTAGAGGGTGCAGGCCTTCCCGCTGATGTTGCGGGCCGTGATGAGGACGTTCTGCCCCGAGTCCTGGCGCCAGAACGACGTGGTGATCGAGAGGTCGTTGTCGTTGCAGGCCGCGGCGGTGGCCCTGCCGCCGCCGTCGGGAGTGATCGGGCTCTTGCCGTTGTCCGTGCCGCCGGACTCGCGGGCCGTGGCCGAAAGAGCGCGGTGATGGCCGCGACCCCCAGGACGTAGGTTCTCCAACTGTTCCGGACAGTGCGCATGGTGGCCCCCGAGGGCACGCCCCCACCCCTCCCGTGCCGCGTCCGACGTGCGGCTCCCGGCCTCGCCGAGGGAGGATGGGCGCATGCTTCTGGCACGACTCGCCGACGCGTCCCAGCAGGTCGCCGCCACCTCCGCCCGTTCGCGGAAGATCGCGGTCCTGGCCGAGCTGTTCTCGGAGGCCGTGCCCGAGGAGAGCCCGCTCGTGATCGCCTATCTCTCCGGCAGGCTCCCGCAGGGGCGTATCGGCGTCGGCTGGAGCGTGCTCAAGAACGCGATCCCGCCCGCCGTTCCGCCGGCGGAGCACCCCACCCTCACCCTCGCCAGCACCGATGCCGCGATGACCGAGCTCGCCGCCGTCTCCGGTGCCGGGTCGCAGACCGAGCGGGCCCGCCTCGTCCACCGGCTGATGGCCGCCGCCACCGTGGAGGAGCAGGAGTTCCTGATCCGGTTGCTCTCCGGGGAGGTACGGCAGGGAGCCCTCGACGCCATCGCCCTCGAAGGGGTCGCGCGGGCCGCCACCGTGCCCTCGGCGGAACTCCGCCGGGCCGTGATGCTGGAAGGTTCGCTGCTCCGTGTCGCCCAGGCCGTGCTCGCCGACGGGCCCGCCGCCCTCGACAGCTTCGCGCTGAGGGTGGGCGTCCCCGTTCAGCCGATGCTCGCCCACACGGCCGGTTCGGTCACCGAGGCCATCGCGGGTCTCGGGCGGTGCGCCGTCGAGGAGAAGCTCGACGGCATCCGTATCCAGGTCCATCGCCGCGGCGACGAGGTCAGGGTGTTCACCCGCTCGCTGGACGACATCACCGGCCGGCTGCCCGAAGTCGTCGCCGTCGCCCGGGAGACGGCCGCCGACCCGTTCATCCTGGACGGTGAGGTCATCGCCCTCGACCCCGCAACCCGTCGGCCGCTGGCCTTCCAGGACATCGCATCCCGGGTCGGCTCCCGGGTCGACGTCGCCACCGCCAGCGCGACGCTGCCCCTGTCACCCGTCTTCTTCGACGTGCTCGCCGCTGACGGAGAGGTCCTCATCGACCGGCCGGGCCAGGAGCGCCACGCCGCCCTGGTCCGCCTGCTTCCCGAGCACCGGCGGGTCCGCCGCTTCGTCGTCGACGACCCCGGCGCGCCCGAACAGGTGGAGGCGGCGGAGCGGTTCTTCACCGACACCCTGTCCCGGGGGCACGAAGGAGCACTGGTCAAAGCACTGGACGCGCCCTATGTGGCCGGCCGGCGCGGTCGCACCTGGCTCAAGGTCAAACCGGTGCACACGCTCGACCTCGTCGTCCTCGCCGCCGAATGGGGCCACGGTCGCCGGACCGGGCTGCTCTCCAACCTCCACCTGGGCGCCAGGGCCACCGACGGCACCTTCGTGATGCTCGGCAAGACGTTCAAGGGCCTCACCGACGCGATGCTGCGCTGGCAGACCGAGAAGCTCGGCGAACTCGCGGTGGACGACGACGGCTTCACCGTACGCGTACGGCCCGAGCTCGTCGTCGAGATCGCGTACGACGGCATCCAGCGCTCCACCCGTTACCCCGCCGGGGTCACGTTGCGCTTCGCCCGCGTCGTGCGGCACCGGCCGGACAAGCCGGCCTCCGAGGCGGACACCGTCGAGCGGGTCGTCGCCGGAGCATGACCGTGGGGGCTCGCTCAGTCTCCGCTGGTGTAGCGGTTCCGGACCCAGAGCGGCAGCGCGTACCAACACAGCAGGTACCAGGCGACGAGACCCGTGACCAGCCACGGCACGTAGTCGTCGTCCGTCGCCACCCGCAGGACGAGCAGCAGCGCCGAGGTCAGCGTCGCGAGCAGCAGCACAAGCCCGAGGAACGTCAGCCGTGAAGCCCAGGCCACCGTCTGGGGCTTGATCCGTCGGCCTGCCACGATGCGGTGGAAGGACACCGGCCCTATCAGCGCACCCGTCGCCGCCGCGCCCAGCGAGACCGTGACCACGTAGATGGTCCGGTCGGTGTCCGACAGGTCGGAGAACCGCGGGGCGAAGACGACGGTGAGCAGGAAGCCGAACAGGATCTGCACGCCCGTCTGGGCGACCCTGATCTCCTGCATCAACTCCCCCCAGCGCCGGTCCGCGCGCTCCTCCGGCGTCTCGTTGCGCCCACGGGTGAGATCACCGGCGTCCGTCTGTTCCTGGACTGGTCGAGTGGACACGGAACCTCCTGTTGTCGTCCCCTTCTTCGCGGGTAACCGCAGGGAGCCGCTTCAATCCCGCGTCGCCCGAGCCAGGGGGCGGCCGCACCCGCCCAGGGTGCACGGGAACGTCGCGGGACGCTCCGGCGCGAGGGATGCTGGAAGCGTGGCAGGACGACAGGAACGCCTGGCAGCGAGGAGATGAGCGACGTGTACGACACGCACATCGACACGGATGTCACCGTGCAGCTGAGCGATTGCGACCGGGAGGACGCCAAGGCGGTCTTCGATGTCCTCGATCATGTCTACAGGCTCGAGGACATGAGCGCGCCCGGCCCGAAGGCGGCCACCGCGCCCGCCCCCACCGTCTGGATGGCGACGTTCGACACCGCCGGCGGGCGTCGGGAGGAGGCCCGCCCCGTACCTCTCACCGGGATGGTCGGCGCGCTTCTGACCGGTGGGTACCAGGCGGTCGACGAGGTGGAGAAGACCCTCGCCGCCACCTTCGACGTGCAGTCGCTGCAGTCCGTCTCGGGCGACCAGGAGACCGAGGCCCGGATGCTGCTCGCATCCCGCTGACCCGGCCGGCCTCGCCGGCCCACTGAACACCCCGGGCGGAGCGGACGGGCGCCGCCCGGGGCTCACGTCTGCCCCGACCCCCCTATGCATCGCGTGTATACACCGTATGTAGAGTGCTTCGTACGTCACGACGCGGCGCCCCTGACCAGGCGCGCGTCGCCATTCGAAGCCATCTACGGGGAAAGCGGGTTGCAGCATGTTCCGAACCGATACGGGGAAGCGCCGGGGATCGGCCGTCGCCCTTCTGGCGGCGGCCTCTCTCATGCTCGCGCTCACCGGCTGCGGGGTCGACCCGGTCACCCCGGCCGACGCCAGGGGCAAGGCCGCCGGTTCGGACGACAAGCGGGGTGCGCAGGGGGCTGCCGGTTCGGCAGCGCCGGTCGACTGTGCCCGGACGAAGTGCATAGCCCTGACCTTCGACGCGGGCCCCGGCAAGGACACGCCTCACCTCCTCGACGTGCTCAAGGAGAAGAAGGTCCCCGCCACGTTCTTCCTGCTCGGCAAGAAGCACGTCGACCGCTACCCCGAGGTGGTCAAGCGCATCGCGGACGAGGGGCACGAGGTCGCGAACCACACGTGGACCCACCGCATCCTGACCGATCTGGAGGCCGACGAGGTGCGGGACGAGCTGTCCCGCACCCAGGACGCCATAGAGAAGATCACCGGCAGTCGCCCCACCCTCATGCGGCCCCCGCAGGGGCGGACCGACGACACGGTCTCCGAGGTGAGCCGCGACCTCGGCCTGGCGCAGATCCTGTGGAGCGTCACGGCCAAGGACTACTCCACGACCGATTCGGAGCTCATACGGAAGCGGGTGCTCGAAGGAGCGCAGGGCGACGGGATCATCCTGCTGCACGACATCTACGACGGGACCGTCCCCGCCGTGCCGGGCATCATCGACGAGCTCAAGGAGCGGGGCTTCACCTTCGTGACGGTTCCGCAGCTCCTCGCGCCCGGCAAGGCCGAACCGGGGGCCGTCTACCGTCCGTGATGTGAGACGCACGAGCGGTTAAAACGGGGTGAGGTGTCTCACATCGGACAGCCTGGGCGCCGCAGAACTCGTCTTGAAGGTTTATCGTTCATCAATGTGTGACGGCGAAGGGGCCCGGTCCCCAGGTCCCCCCCTTGTGGTGACCGCTCTTCGTTGTCGCGGCAATCGGCCCCGGTTGGAATCCCCCGTCCAACCGGGGCTTTGTCGTTCCCCGGGCCGTGCTCGTGACCGTTTCGCAGGTGCGGGCCGGACGTGAGCGGCGCGCACTCCGGCGCGTTCAACCCCTTCGAGTGACTCCTCGCATGCCCTTTCCGTGGCCGGGCAGTGATCGTCACGGGCTGTGACTGACCCGTCACCGGCCTGCTGGCCAGGGACGTCACGAGGGGGCCGCCATGCCGAACGCGACCGCGCACATCCGCCGCGCCGTCGGCACCCTCGCTGCCGGGCTCCTGCTAGCGGGATGCGTCACGACCGAATCCCGTCCGGCCGTCCCGCCGACGCCGCAGGCGCAGGCCGAGCTGCTCAGGACCGTGGAGCGCACCCTCGTCGACCGCTGTCTCGACGCCCGGGGACTCACTCTCGCCCGGCGGCCGGACACCCCCGAGGAGGACCGGCGCCTCCAGGGGGCGCTCTTCGGTACCGGCCCCCGCGAACTGTCACTCACCCTGGCCACCGGTCACACGGTCACCGCCCACACCGACGGCTGCCTCGCCTCCGCCCGGCAGACCCTGTACGGAGACCAGAGGCGCTGGTTCCGTGCGCAGGTGACCGTCGACAACCTGCGCGCCGAGGCCCAGAACCGGATGAAGGACGACCCCGCCCACCGGGCCGCCCTCGCCCGCTGGAACCGCTGCGCGACCCCCTCCGGCCATCCGCCCGCCGAACGCCCCGACCCCGCGGTCGTCACCCGCTGCGACACGGAGAGCGGACTGGCCGACGTGCGGGCGCGGCTGGAACCCGCCGAGCTGGCGACAGTGCGCGTCCTGCGCGCCGACCAGCTCACCACCTACCAGCAGCTGCGCACCCGCGCACTGCGGCGGGCAGCCGAGCTGTCCGCACCCCTCACCGCACAGGAAGGCAACAACGCTTCATGAAGCGCATCCTCACCACTGCCGCCGCCCTGCTCGCTCTCACCGGCGGACTCGCCCTGACCGCACCCGCCCAGGCGGCGGACTGTCCGAGTGGCGAGTTCTGCACCTGGCAGGAAGCCAACTTCGGCGGCCAGCGCGCCAACTGGAGCGGCGACGACGGCTGGTGGGAGAGCTGGATCGCCGACACCGACTCCTCCTGGGCCAACCACGGCATCTCGGGACCGGGCATCAAGGACCACGTCCGGGTCTACGAAAGCGCTCATCAGGGCGGCGCGATGACGATCTGCCTGACCCCCGGACAGGAGGTCGGCTACAACGGCGTCGCCAACGACCGAGGCGACTCCCACACCTGGGCGATGAGCTGCTGAGCCGTCCTTCCTCCGTGACCCGCTCCCGCACCTTCCCGGTGCGGGGCGGTCAGTTCTCGGCGCCGAGCCACAGGTCCGGGCCGAAGACCTCGTAATGGACGGCCGAGGCGGCGACGCCGCCCGCCAGGAGGTCTCCGCGTACCTGACGCATGAATGGCAGCGGGCCGCAGAGGTACGCCGTCACGCCCGCGGGCAGGTCGAGCGTGCTCACGTCCGCGCGTCCCAGGCGCGCGTCCGCAGTCCCAGGCTGTTCGTACCAGAGGTGCAGGGTGCCGTTCGGCAGTGCGCCGACCAGTCGGCGCAGCTCCTCGCGGTGCGCGTGGTCCGCGGGGGAGCGGTCGGCGTGCACGACGGTGACCGAGCGGCGCGAGTCGCTGGTGGCGAGGTGGTCGAGCATGGCCAGCATCGGGGTGCTGCCGATTCCCGCGGAGGCGAGGAGCAGTGGACCCTCGCCCTCGGGCAGGACGAGGTCTCCGAACGGCGCGGACACCTCGACGGTGTCGCCCACGCACGCGTGCTCGTGCAGCCAGGTCGACACCTCGCCTGCGGGGTCGCCGGTCACCCGCTTCACCGTGATCCGCCACTGAGGGCGGCCCGGCGCGGCGGAGAGGCTGTACTGGCGGATCTGCCGGGCACCGTCGGGCAGATCCACGCGCACGCTCACGTACTGCCCCGGCCGGAACGGCCCCGTCGGACGTCCGTCGGTGTGGCGCAGTGCGAAGCAGGCCGTGTCGGCCGTCTCCTGGTGCCGTTCGACGATCTCCATCGGCCGGCGGACATCGCCCTCCGCGACCCCCTCCTCCGCGTAGAGCCGGGCCTCCAGTGCGATGAGGGCGTTGGCCATCAGCCAGTAGACCTCGTCCCAGGCCTGGGCGACCTCCGGTGTGACGGCCTCGCCGAGCACATCGACGATCGCGGCGAAGAGGTGCTCGTGGACGACCTTGTACTGGTCGGACGTGACGCCCAGTGAGGCGTGCTTGTGGGCGATACGGGAGAGCGTGACGTCCGGACGGGTGTCCGGGCTCGCCAGGAGCGCCCCGGCGAAGGCGGCGATCGAGCCGGCCAGGGCGCGCCGCTGATCGCCGTTGGCCTGGTTGCCGCGGTTGAAGAGGTCGCGCAGCAGCTCGGGCCGGGCCGCGAACATCCCGGCGTAGAAACGCTCGGTGATCTCGTCGAGCGCGGCTCCGACGGCGGGGAGGGTGGCGCGGACGACGGGGGTGGCCTGCTCGGACAGCATCGGGGCTCATAATCTGGTAGATGATCTACGTATTTAAAATCGTGAGGGGAGTGGTAGTGGGGGATGGGGGTGAAGCCTCTTGGAGGGAGTGAGGGGGGTTCTCAGGCGCCGTGCCGGATGCCCAGCGACACGAGTACCGGGCCCGTGGGTGACTCGACCAGGTCCGCCACGGTCAGCGGATCGAGTGTCGCGTAGAACGCCTCCTGCGCCTGGCGCAGCGCGCCGCGCAGCCGGCAGGCCGCACGCAGCGGGCAGGGGGTCTCGCCCTCGCAGTCGACGACCTCTTCCTCGCCCTCCAGTGTCCGGACCAGCCACCCCACCGAGGCGCGTCGCCCGGTCTCGGTCAGGACGAGGCCGCCGCCGCGTCCGCGCCGCGCCTCGACGACGCCGAGGTGCTGGAGCCGTGTCACGACCTTCGCCATATGGGCGTAGGGCACGGCCATCACCTCGGCCACCTCGCGCGTGGTGACCGCGGGCTCCTGGCCGGGTGTTCCCGGGACCGCCAGACGCATCACGGCACGCAGCGCCAGGTCGGTGAATTTCGTCAACCGCACACCGGGACCGTATCAAATAGGTATGTCGGAGGCTGATTAAGGGGGTCAGTGGGAGCGGCGCTTCGAGTGGTGGCTCCAGAGCCACATGCCACCCACCACCACGGGAGCGGCCACCAGGACGAGGGCGAGCAGCGGCCACCGGCCGCCGCCGAGCTCATGGTCCGTGAGGAGGACCAGGGCCGCAGCCACCACCGGGACGACGATCGACGCCAGCGCCCGCAGCGCGGACGCCACCATCTCCGGCTGGAGACGGCCGGTGCGGGGTGGACGCGGGTCACGGGTGCCGAAGTAGAAGACGGTGGCCCGATCCATCAGTCGGGTGGTGGCGCGGTGGTACGAGACACCCATGTACGGCAACCACACCAGCGGCGCCACGAGACCGGTCAGGAACACCAGGCCCAGGAGCGCCCACTGGCCGAGCCGGGCGAGCCTGCCCCGACCGCCGTCGTCCGGTGTGAGGATGCCGAGGAGGCGGGCCATCCGCATCGTCAGGTTCCAGAGTGAGGCGATCCGGCCCGGGCGGGGCCGCGTGTCGTCGGCGGGTGCAGGCCGGGCGCGCAGGCCGGCCTCGGCGGCCGCCGTGTCCGCGTACACCCCCTGCAGGACCAGAAGTTCGGCGGCGCGTTCGCGGACGGTGGTGTCCCGACCGTCCAAGCCTGCCAGTTCGAGGATCGACCGCGCCTGGATCAGCAGCGCGCCGCAGAACGCGACGGGGATCAGCACGATGAACGGCCCGCCCACGAACGCCCCTTCGGCGGTCACTGCCCGCCGGGTACGCGCCGCGACCAGGGCCCGGAGTTCGGCGGGAGTCGCCTCCGGACGCTCCAGGCGCAGCCGCTCCACGGCACGGCCGGCCGACGGGCCCATGTGCCGCAGGGCGAACATCGCCAGCAGCTCCGGCAGTCGGCCCGGCTCGGCCCATACCTCCCGCAGCAGCGAGCCGGAGGGAACGGGAGCCGCTGTGTCGGCGGCGCCGTTCCTCAGGACAGGACCTTGGCCTTCGCCCTCTCGAACTCCTCGTTCGTGATGGCGCCCTTGTCCTTGAGCTCCACCAGCCGGGCGAGTTCGTCCACGCTGCTGCCCGTGCCTTCGCCGCCCGTACCCGCGGCCTTGCGGATGTACTGCTGGAAGGCGGCCTCGTTCTCCTTGGCCTGCTTCACGTCCCGGCGGCTCATGCCCTTGCCGCGCGCGATCACGTAGATCAGCACGCCGAGGTAGGGGAGGAGGATGCAGAAGATCAGCCAGCCGGCCTTGGCCCAGCCGTTCAGCTCATGGTCCCGGAAGATGTCGGTGATGACCTTGAACAACAGGAACAGCCACATGATCCAGAGGAAGAACCAGAGCATGGTCCAGAAGACGTTGAGGAGGGGGTAGTCGTCCATTCCTGCGCTCCGTTCCGGCGGCGGCCGCAGTCGGCCGCGCGTAAGAGCGAGTGTCGCCCACCCCCTGTCGGCTCGCATGTCGAGGCGTCTGGATCATGGAGCGTGGATATCGGATATCGGATCCACGATCAGGCCGTGCGCGCCCTCAGCGCTGCCAGGGCGCGGTCCGCGTGCGCGCTCATCCGCAGCTCACTGCGGACCACCTCGAGGATCCGCCGGTTCTCGTCTATGACGAACGTGACCCGCTTGGTCGGTGCGAGCGAGAAGCCCCGCTTCACCCCGAACCGGTCGCGGATCGAGCCCTCCGGATCCGAGAGCAGCGGATAGCCGAGCGAGTGGCGGTCGGCGAACTCCTGCTGTCGCTCGACGGCATCGGCGCTGATGCCGACGGGGCGCGCTCCCGCCGCCCGGAACTCGGCGGCCAGGTCACGGAAGTGGCAGGCCTCGGCCGTGCACCCGGCGGTCATGGCCGCCGGGTAGAAGAAGAGGACGATGGGCCCGTCCGCGACGAGATCGACCAGCGATCGGGGCTTCCCCGTCTCGTCCGGAAGAGTGAAGTCCTCGACGATGTCACCGACGTTCATCCGGCCCACCCCTTGTCTCCGACCGGCCCGTCCGGTCGTCGACGGGTGACGCTACCGCAGGGTAGGAACGCGCGTCACCGGTGGGCCGCCCCGCCTCAGGCCCGCTGGCGGGCCGCGAGCCGCCGGTCCAGGATCGCCAGCACCTGCTCGCCCCAGCGCAGGTTCTCCTCTTCGAGATACCGGCCGCGCATCAGCGTGAGATACGGCCCGATCCGCTCGGCCTCGCGCAGGTACGTGGCCTCGTCACGGCCGGCGAGCATCCACTCCCGCAGCCGCTCCCAGCGGGCGAGTTTGCCCCGCGCCCACTCCATCCGCTCCTGGACGAAGCCGCGCACCGCTTCGGTGTCGCCCTCGTCGCACGCCTGAACCTGGACCATCAGCTCGTCGCGGATGGCGGTCGGGCGCGGCGGCTGGGCCGTGTACGCCATGAGATCCTGCCGGCCCGCGTCGGTGAGGGAGAACATGCGCTTGTTGGGGCGCCGTTCCTGCTCCACGACACGGGCGGCGATCAGACCGGCCTCGGAGAGCCGGTCGAGCTCGCGGTAGAGCTGCTGCGGCGTGGCGGCCCAGAAGTTGGCCACGGACACGTCGAAGATCTTGGCCAGGTCGTATCCGGACGCCTCGCCCTCCAGGAGGGCTGCGAGGACCGCGTGCTTCAGGGACATCCGGACACGCTAGCAGCACCGTTGATCAGGTGGTTTCGCACCTATTCAACAGATTGTCCCCGCGGTGGCCTCTGGGAGGTGTGCGGGGTCCAGTCGGCGTCACGTCCGCGTACCACCGCACCCGTTCGGCCCTGCTGACCGCACTGGTCCGGCGCCTGGTCGAGCTCGACCAGGCCGAGCCGCGGGCGCCGGGGGAGCGCGTCGGCGAGCTGCGCTCCGCCGCCGAACTGGCAGGCGCGGTCGCGGCGCTCGTCGCCGCGCGGCTCTCCGGGGAGGGCAGGCGCCGTTCCCTCGCCCGCTACGCCTGCACCGTCGAGAGCGTGCGGGACCCCGAACTCCGCGAAATCCTGGTTCCAAGGGAGAACCCGGGGCGAGACGCGGTCCGCCGCTTCCTCGCCGCCCAAGGGGTCGAGGACCCCGAGGGACGCATGCTCGCGCTGCTCGCGTGTGTGGACGGGCTCGTGCTCGACCGGGTGGTGCGAGGCGGAGGCGTCTCCGCGGAGGAGGTGCAAGGCCTGGTGGTGGCGGCCCTGCGGCCCGTCGGCGCGGTCGGTCGTTGACATGCAGCCAAGTGGCTGCCTATCCTGGATGCAGTCAAACGGCTGCATGTTGAGGTGGGGCGATGGACGAGGTGTTCAAGGCGCTGGCCGATGCCAGTCGGCGACGGCTGCTCGACAGCCTGAACGCCCGCAACGGCCAGACCCTGCGTGAACTCTGCGCGGGTCTGGACATGGCACGGCAGTCCGTCAGTAAGCATCTGGCGCTCCTGGAGGCGGCGGGGCTGGTGGTCACGGTGCGGCGCGGGCGGGAGAAGCTGCACTACCTGAACGCCGCTCCGATCCACGCCATCGGGGACCGCTGGATCAGCCGGTACGCCCGCGAGCGCGTCACCGCGCTCGCCGACCTGAAGTCAGCATTGGAGCAGAACCCGATGGACAGCAACGCGTTCGTCTACACCACCTACATCCGCACCACGCCCGAGCAGCTCTGGCAGGCCCTGACCGACCCTGACTTCACCCGGCGCTACTGGGGTGTCGCCTTCGAGACGACCTGGACCGCGGGATCCGCCATGGTCTGGGACGAGGGCGGCCGGAAGACGAGCGACCCCGAGCAGGTCGTTCTCGCGGCCGAGCCCGGCCGCCGTCTCTCCTACACCTGGCACACCTTCACGCCCGCGTGGGCCGAAGCGGTCGGGATCGGCGACGAGGTGTACGCACAGCTCGCGAAGGAGCGCCGCTCGAAGGTGACCTTCGACATCGAGCCGGCCGGGGACATGGTCAAGCTCACCGTCGTCCACGACGACCTGGAGCCCGACGGCACGATGCGCGGCATGATCGGCGAGGGCTGGCCGGCCATGATCTCCAGCCTCAAGTCCCTGCTGGAGACGGGCGAGGAGCTGCCGGAGCCGCCGCGCTGACACGGCCGGGACGACGCAACGGGCCCGGGCCGGGCGAGCCCCGGGCCCCGGCCCCGCCGCTTCCGGCCGCTCATGCCTCCGTCGAGCCGCCCGGTGTGACCAGACCCGTCTCGTACGCGAGCACCACCGCCTGCGCCCGGTCGCGCAGCGCCAACTTGGCGAAGATCCGGGCCACATGGGTCTTCACGGTCGCCTCGCTCAGCGTCAGCACCTCGGCCAGTTCCGTGTTGGAGAGCCCCCGGCCCAGCAGCGTGAGCACCTCCCGCTCCCGGGGCGTGAGCGCCGCCAGATCGCGGTGGACCGCCGTCCCGGCGCCGGCGTCCGGAGCGCGATCGCCGCCCGCGAACCGCTCGACCAGACGACGGGTGATCGACGGTGCGAGCAGCGCGTCGCCCGTGTCCACCAGCCGTACGGACGCGGCGAGATGCTCCGGCGTCACGTCCTTCAGCAGAAACCCGCTCGCGCCCAGGGCCAGCGCCGCGTACACGTACCGATCGAGGTCGAAGGTCGTCAGCATCAGCACCTTGCAGCTCGGCGACTCCGCCAGGATGCGCCGAGCGGCCTCCAGCCCGTCCGTACCCGGCATTCGGATGTCCATCAGGACCACGTCCGGGCGCAACCGCCGGGCCTCCGCCACCGCCTCGGCCCCGTCCGAGGCCTCCCCGACGACCTCGATGCCGCGCGATGCCAGGATCAGTCGGAATCCGGTACGGATCAGAGCCTGGTCGTCGGCGATCAACACGCGAGGCGCCCCGGGGAGCAGTGTCGCGCCGGCGGCCGTCATGCGCCGTCCACCGGGATCCGGGCCCGGACGCGGTAGCCGCCGCCCAGGCGCCGCCGGGCGTCCAACTCCCCGCCGTACACCGCGACCCGCTCGCGCAGCCCGATCAGCCCCCGGCCCGCCCCCGCGTGGTCACGGAGCGACAGCTTCGGCGCGGCGCTGCCGGTCAGAACGCTCGGACCGCTGTTGAGCACCTCCACCCGCACATAGCGCTCCCCGTACCGCACCGACACCTCCGCCTTCTCCCCGTCCCCGTGCCTGAGCGCGTTCGTCAGCGCCTCCTGCACGATCCGGTACGCCGTCACATCCACGCCCGTCGGCAACGACTGCGGCTCGCCCGAGATCCGTACCTCGACCGGCAGCCCGGCGAAGGCGATCCGGTCGACCAGCGGACCGAGCCTGCCGAGACCCGGCTGCGGGGCGAGGTCCGCCGTGTACGGCTCGTCCCCGCCGCTCTGCGAGGGCGCGAGCAGCCCCAGCAGATGACGCAGCTCGGTCATCGTGTCCCGACCCGCCGACTCGACGGCCTCGATCGCCGTCGCCGCCTCCTCCGGCAGCGTGGCCAGCACCTCGCGGGCCGCCCCCGCCTGCACCACCATCAGCGCCACGTTGTGGCTGACGATGTCGTGCAACTCGCGGGCGATCCGGGCACGTTCGTCCTCCACCGCGATCCGGGCCGCGCTCTCCCGCTCCCGTTCGAGCAGCAGGCGCCGCTCCTCCAGCGTCCTGCGCTGCAGCCGCCGGCACCGTACGAGCGCCACCGCGAGCCATGCCGCGACGGCCCCGAGCCCCACCACCACACCTGTCGCCCACCAGCCCACCCACGATCCACCCACGTGTTCACCCTCGCAGAACGCCAGGTCATCCGCATCATCACCGGGATGCAGCCGCGTACATCCCGAGGATGACAGGGCCGCGTGGATACCTCGGGGGAGTGATGCGACGCCCCGCCCCGGATCGTAGTTTTCCTGCCATGACCACGGAGAGAGACACCGCCACCGGCCGGACGGGCCAGACCGTCGTACGACTCGACGGCATACGCAAGGAGTTCGGCGGGACGACCGCCCTGGACGGGGTCTCGCTGGAGATCCGCAGCGGCGAGGCAGTCGCCGTCATGGGGCCCTCGGGCTGCGGCAAGTCCACCCTGCTGAACATGGTCGCCGGACTCGACCGCCCCACCTCCGGAAGGGTGCTCGTCCACGGGGACGACCTCACCGGCATGAACGAGAAGGAACTGGCCCTGTTCCGGCGACGCCGGATCGGCATGGTCTTCCAGTTCTTCAATCTGCTCGACGACCTGCCGGCCCTCGACAACGTCGCCCTCGCCGCGCAGCTCACCGGCACACCGGCGGCGCAGGCACGCCGCCGCGCCCTCGAACTCCTCGACGAACTCGGCATGGCCGACCGCAGAGGCGCCTACCCGGCCGTGCTCAGCGGAGGGGAACGCCAACGGGTCGCGGTCGCCCGCGCGTTGATGAACCGGCCCGCCCTGCTCCTCGCGGACGAGCCGACCGGAGCCGTCGACACCCGGGCCGGCGAACAGATCATGGACCTGCTCCTCGACCTCAACCAGATCGGCCAGACCCTGCTCATGGTCACCCACGACGAGCGGATGGCGGAGCGCTGCGCCGGACGGATCGTCGACATGGTCGACGGCCGGGTGGCCGGCGAACGCAGCGCGGAGCGCACGGCATGAGCGCGGTGTGGCGCGCCTCGCGCGCGGCCGTCCGGCGCCGCCGGCTGCAGACCTTCGTCATCGGCCTCGTCGTCCTCTTCTCCACCGCCACCATCGTGGTGGCACTCGGCCTCCTCGAAGCGGCCTCGGGGCCCTTCGAAAAGGGCTTCGCCCAGCAGCGCGGGGCGCACGCCGTCGCCGCGTACGACGCGGCCGAGGTCACGGAAGCGCGCCTGACCGAGGCGTCCGGGACGCCAGGCGTCGAGGCGTCCGCAGGCCCGTACCCGCTGGCCGTCCTCCAGATCCCCGAGGGCAACTCGCCACGCTACGTCGGCCCCTTCAACGTGGTGGGCCGCTCCGGACCCGGCGGGGACGTGGACCGCGTCGACCTGTGGCAGGGCCGCTGGGCGACCGCCCCCGGGGAGATCGTCGTCAACGAGTCGCGGCCCGCGCCCGCCCTGCTGCCCTTCGAGGCGGAGCACCCCGGCCCGCCGCTCGGCGACACGATCAAGGTGCCCGGCCTGCCGGTCCTCACCGTCGTCGGCTACGCGCACAGCCTGAGCAACAGCGCCGACGGCTGGGTCTCACCGGACCAGATCGACGCGCTCGGCCCCACCATGACCGAGATGCTCTACCGCTTCACCGACCACGCGACGGACGCGGACGTGGCGGCCGGGCTCGCCACGGTCGACTCCGCGCTCCCGTCCGACTCCCTCGTCGCCTCGCACTCGTACCTCACCATCCAGCGCGCCGTGGCCTCCGGACCCGGCGCGTACGTGCCCTTCCTCCTGGTCTTCGGTCTCCTCGGTCTCGCGGTCGCCGTGCTGATCGTGGCGAACGTCGTGAGCGGCGCCGTGGTCTCCGGCTTCCGGCACATCGGTGTGCTCAAGGCGCTGGGCTTCACGCCCGGTCAGGTCACGGCCGTCTACCTCCTGATGGTGTCCCTGCCGGCCGTGATCGGCTGCGTGCTCGGGACCGCCCTCGGCGACCTCGCTGCCCGCCCGCTGCTCTCGGGCGCCTTCCAGGGCACCGGCATGCGTATCGAGGGGATCAGCCTCCGAGTGGAGCTCGCCGCGCTGACCGGGATGCCGCTCGTGGTGCTCCTCGCCGCGCTCGTCCCGGCGCTCCGGGCCCGTCGGCTCTCCGCGAGCGAGGCGATCAGCGCGGGCAGCGCACCGCGTCGGACCGGCCGCGGGCTGCGGATCCAGCGCCGGCTGAGCCGGACGCGGCTGCCGCGCGCGGTCAGCCTCGGCCTCGGCCTGCCGCTGGCCCGCCCCGGCCGCACGGCACTGACGCTGTCCGCGATCGTGCTCGGCGTGCTCACGGTGACCTTCGCGAGCGGCCTCGCCGACACCGTCGTCAAGGTGACGGAGGCCTCGCACCAGGACGTCGATCTCACCCTGCGCCCGGCGAACCCGTTCTTCGACGAGGAGACGGCGAAGGACCGGAGCGACGCCGAGATGGAGGCGCTGCTGCGCTCCGCTCCCGGCGCGGCCGAGGTGACACCCGACCTGATCGTCTCGCTCGCACTGGCCGGACAGGCGGATGCCGTCGACGGATTCTTCCTGCGCGGGGACCACGCGGCGCTCGGGTACGGGAAGCAGCTCGTCGACGGCCGGTGGCTGAAGGGTGCCGGGGAGACCGTCGTCGCCTCGGAGTTCCTGAACCAGACCGGCGGGAAGGTGGGCGACCGGCTCACCCTGGGCCTGGCAGGGAAGCGGACCGAGGTGACCATCGTCGGATCGCTCATGAACCACGAGCCCGACCGCCTGCTGCTCGACCGGCGGACGCTGACGCGGCTCGACGCGAACTACCGGCCGCAGACTCACCAGTACCGCTACCACATCAAGCTCGACTCCGGCACCACGCCGCAGACGTACGCGAAAGCGGTGGACCAGGCGGCAGGGCCGGGTCTGTACCCCATCTTCAACGAACCCGCCTCCTTCACCGTCGCCGTCATCAGCCTCTCCACGGCCCTGTCCCTGATGCTCGGCACGGTCGCGGCGCTCGGGGTCTTCAACACCGTCGTCCTCAACACGCGCGAGCGCCGCCGGGACATGGGCATGCTCAAGTCGATCGGCATGACCCCGCGTCAGGTGATCGCCATGGTGGTCACATCGATGGCGGCGCTCGGTCTGGTCGGCGGTCTCGTCGGCGTTCCGCTGGGGATGGCAGCCCATCGGGTGGCCGTACCGCTGGTGGCCGAGGCGGCACTCGTCACCCTCCCGAGGTCCGTCCTCGACGTCTGGACCGCCCCGACGCTCGCCCTTCCGGCACTGGCCGGCGTCACGCTCGCCGTCCTGGGCGCCCTGATCCCCGCCCGCCGCGCCGCGCGCCTGACGATCGCGGAGGCCCTGCGCGGCGAGTGAGCCACCGGCAGGCGGACTCCGCGCCGAGGGGGCGCATGGCCGCGGGGCCTGAAGCGGAGGACAGCACTCTTCAGGCCCCGCGGGGTTCGTGGGCGGGCGCGGCGGGCGCGGCGGGCGCGGCGGAGCGCGGCGGGCGCGGCGGGCGCGGCGGGCGCGGCGGGCGCGGCGGGCGTGGCGGGCGTGGCGGGCGCGGGAGGCGCGGTCAGGCCGACGCGTCCTGCTTGGATCTCACCCGGCACACCAGCGCGTCGTTCACAACGTCCGCCACGATCGTGTCGCCGGGGTCCGCCTCACCGCCCAGGAGCAGGTCGGCGATCCGGTTGTCCAGCTCCGTCTGGATCGTGCGGCGCAGCGGCCGCGCGCCGAACTCCGGCTGGTGACCGTGCGCGACGAGCAGCTTCTTCGCCGCCTCGGTCACCTCAAGTTCCAGCCCCTGGGCGCGGACCCGGCGCTCGCTCTGGCGCAGCAGCAGCTCGAGGATGTCGCCGAGATCGTCCTCGCCCAGGCCGTGGAAGATGATCGTCTCGTCGATGCGGTTGAGGAACTCCGGCGTGAAGTGACCCCGCAGATCCTGCTTCAGATCGTCGCGGATCTCCGAGACATCGCCGTGGTGGGCCAGGATCCGCTGGGCGCCGATGTTCGACGTCATGATGACCACACAGTGACGGAAGTCCACCGTCCTGCCCTGCGAGTCCGTCAGACGGCCGTCGTCCAGGACCTGGAGCAGGGTGTTGAAGACGTCCCGGTGCGCCTTCTCCACCTCGTCGAAGAGCAGGACGCTGTACGGCTGGCGGCGCACCTTCTCGGTAAGCTGGCCCGCCTCCTCATGGCCGACGTATCCGGGCGGCGCGCCGACGAGCCGGGATACGGTGTGCTTCTCCTGGAACTCGCTCATGTCGAAGCGGACCATCCGCGTCTCGTCGCCGAACAGCAGCTCCGCCAGCGCTTTCGCCAGCTCGGTCTTGCCGACACCGGTCGGACCGAGGAAGAGGAACGAGCCCACCGGACGGTTCGGGTCACCCATGCCGGCCCGGTTGCGGCGCACGGCCTGCGCGATCGCCGTGACGGCCTCGTCCTGACCGACCACCCGGCTGTGCAGGGCGTCCTCCAGCTTGAGGAGCTTCTCCTTCTCGCTCTGGGTCATCTGCGCGACGGGGATACCGGTACGGCGCGACAGCACCTCCGCGATGTCGTCGACCGTCACCTCCATCACGCCCTCGCGCCGCTCCACGAGACCGGCCACTTCGGCCTCGATCCGCGCGATCTCGTTCTTGTGCTCGTTCGCCTTCTCGAAGTCCTCGGCGGCCACGGCCTCGTCCTTCTCGCGGCGCAGCTTCGCCAGCCGGTCCTCGCGGTCCACCACCGCGGTCGACTTGCCCAGCGAGCGCAACCGCACCCGGGCGCCGGTCTGGTCCATCAGATCGATCGCCTTGTCCGGCAGGAAACGGTCCGGGACGTAGCGGTCGGAGAGCTCGGCGGCGCCCACGAGCGCCGCGTCGCTGTAACGGACCTGGTGGTGGGCCTCGTAGGAGTCCCGCAGCCCCTCCAGGATCTGGATCGTCTCCTCCACCGAGGGCTCGGGGATCAGCACGGGCTGGAAGCGCCGCTCCAGGGCGGCGTCCTTCTCCACGTACCGCCGGTACTCGTCGATCGTCGTGGCCCCGACCACGTGCAGCTCACCGCGGGCCAGCGCGGGTTTCAGCATGTTGCCCGCGTCCATCGCGCCCTCGCCCGCCGCGCCCGCGCCGACCACGGTGTGCAGCTCGTCGATGAAGAGCACGGTCGAGTCCGCGTCCGCCTTCACCTCGTCGATGACGTTCTTCAGCCGTTCCTCGAACTGGCCGCGGTACTGGGCCCCGGCGACGAGCCCGGACAGGTCGAGGGCGATGACCCGCTTGCCCTCCAGCGTCTCGGGGACCTCGCCCGCCACGATCCGCTGGGCGAGCCCTTCCACGATCGCGGTCTTGCCCACGCCCGGCTCGCCGATCAGCACCGGGTTGTTCTTCGAGCGGCGGGAGAGGATCTCGACGGTCTGCTCGATCTCCTCGGCCCGTCCCACCACGGGGTCGAGCTTCCCCGCCCGCGCCTCCTCGGTCAGATCCCGGCCGTACTCGTCGAGCGTGGGCGTCCTGCTCTCCGGCCGGGCCGTGGGCGCGCCGTCGGGCCGCCCCGCGCGCTCGGCCGTGGAACGCAGACCGCCGACATCCGTCCCGTACGCCGTCAACAGCTTCGCCGCCGCCGAGTTCGGGTCGTCGAGGAGTGCGCCGAGGATGTGTTCGGGGCCGATGTACGAGACCCCCGACTCCCGGGAGTGCTCGTACGCGCGCAGCAGGACGCGCTTGGCCGACGGGGTGAGCCCGGGCTCCGCCGACGGGAGGCCGCTCGCGCCGGGCAGCGCCTCGGCGATCGACGCGGCCAGCTGATCGGGGTCGGTGCCCGACTGGGCGAGCAGGGTGCGCGACGGGTCGATCTGGGTGCAGGCCCAGAGCAGATGCTCCGTGTCCAGGTCGGCGCTGCCGTCCTCGGAGGCACGCGCGGTTGCCCGGCCGATCAGTTCCCGCGCGGAATCCGTCAGAAGTCTGCCGATCGGCACGCGCTGGACGGCCGGGGGCGAGGCGGCCGGTGACATGCCGAAGAAGCGGTTGAGAAGGTCGTTGAACGGATCCGATCCACCGAGGGAACCGAAGGGAGACATGGTCATGTGGTGCCGTCCAGGTGCGTCGACGTCCGGTCAGTGCTCCCACCACTCGACCAGCTGCCGGGCGTCCCCACCCGCCGAACCCCGGCTACGGAGCGTGGCCGGCGCGGGCACCCCCGCCCCGGCTCACGGTCCCGGCGGCTCTCCCCGACCGTGACGTCCCGGCCACCCGGTCCGCCGATCGGGTGAGTCGGGTTCCCTGCCGCTCAGCGAGGTGCCGCGTCGCTCCGGCGCCGGAGCGACGCCAGGGTGAGGAGCGGGCCGACGGCCAGGAGTACGGCGAGGGCCGCGAAGCCGTACGTGAGGGTGGAGACGGTGGCGACGGCGGCGACCAGCAGGGGGCCTCCGGCGTCGCCGAGTTCGCGGCCGAGCTCGGCCGACCCCATGGTCTGGCCCATCCGCTCCTCGGGCGTGCTGGTCGCGAGGGCGGTGAAGCCGAGGGGAGTGATCAGCCCGGTGCCCGCACCGATGAGGACCGCCGCGGAGAGGACGCCGACCAGGCCGGGCAGCGTCGCGCAGAGCAGGCCGGCCGCGGTGACCGCGAGTCCCACGGCGAGGCCGGTACGCGTGGTGAGGCGGCCGGCGTCCAGGGCGTGTCCGGCGTACGGCTGGACGACGGCGGCACTGGCGGCCAGCACGGAGACGGCCGCGCCGGTGGCGACGGTACCGAGACCGGCCACGGCTCCGGAGACGGGCAGGAAGCCGACGCCGACCGACAGCGCGGCGGTGGCGGCGGCCAGGGCGGCGGTAGGGGCGAGGAACGAGCGGTCGGCCAGCCGACGGGCGAGGTCGGCGAGGGTCTGGCGCTGCTTGGGCAGCGGCGGCACGGCCGGTACGGCGAGCACGGCCCACACCGCGACGGCCGCGGCGAGCACGGCCATGACCGTGAAGAGCAGACGCAGCCCGCCGGCCCAGACCAGGAGCCCGCCGAGGAGCGGGCCGAGGGTGTAGCCGATGGACTTGTAGAAGCCGTAACTGCCGAACGCGCGGCCGCGTTTCGCGGCCGGGTTGAGGCGGGCGACGAGCGCGGAGGCGGACGGGGAGAACGCGGAGGCCGCGGCGCCCTGACCGAGACGGGCGGCCCACAGCCAGCCGGGGCTGTCCGCGACGGCGTACAGGGCGGAAGCGGCGGCGAAGAAGGCAAGGCCGCCGAGGAGTACCGGCTTCGCGCCGATCCTGTCGGCCAGGGATCCGAAGACGGGCTTGAGGACGACTTCGGCGCCGTCGTACAGCGCGAGCAGACCGCCGAGGACGAGCAGGGACGTGACGGCGTCGTCGGAGAAGCCGCCGAGGTTGGCGGCGATGCCGTGCGCGCCGAACGCGGTGGTGAACCCGGCCGCGTACAGCGGCCACATGGACCGCTTCGGCGCGGCGGCCCGACCGCTGCCGGACTCCGATGCCGGGGACGCAGGGGATCCGGCGGGTGTACGAGGGGTGCGGGGCGCCTCGCTCATGCCTGGCCCTCCTGACCGCCGTGCAGTGCCGTGAAGACACGCTCGGCATAGTCCTCGCAGACCGCCGTGCACAGCTTGAGGCGTTCGCCGGCCTCGCGCGCCTCGGGCGCCCCGAAGACATCGCGCGCGGTCAGGTCCCGGTGCCAGCGGCGCAGCCGCTCCAGGCTCTGCTCCTCCTCCTCGAGCTCGGCCAGGGTGAATTTCTCGTTGCGGATCTCCTTGGCGATCTCCTGCTCGAACTTGCCGCAGTCGGCCAGGAATTCGACCCAGTCGGCGCTGCGGGCGGCAGTGAACATCGCTTCGAGGCCCGACGCGTCCTCCGGCGAGCGCCCGGCCGCCCGCAGGGTGACGGCCTGGCCGCCACCCGTGTTCGTCAGCTCGACCGCACGCCGTACCCCGTCGGCGAAGGCCGGTACGTCCGGTACGGCCCAGACACCCTGCCCCAAGGAGAGAGCGCCGGCCTTGCGCAGCTCGCGCCAGACGGCGACGCGGTGCCGGGAAGGATCGGCGGGCACTTTGAGGACCAGGACCAGCCACGGTGTCTGCGCGTCAGTTGGCGTCACGCCAGGAAATGTAGCAGGCGTTACATCAGGGGTGGTACGGGGAACACCCCCGCAGTTCGAACTGCGGGGGCCGCTGCGCACGTACGCCGGTCAGCGGTACTCGACCGTGAGCGTCACCGGCGTGTCCTTGTTCACGAAGAGGTACGCGTTCGAGGTGGGAGCCGTCTCGAAGCGCAGCCGGACCTGCGTCGTGCCGCTGCGGTCGAGGGCGGCGAGCGCCGGGGCCGACAGGTCCGAGGAGGCCGCGGAGCCCGAGGAGAACGCCGCGATCTGTGCCCCGCCCGCCACGGTCGCGGGCGCCGACCAGTCCGAGGGCTCGACGGCGCACCCGCCGAAGCAGCCCGTCCTCACGTCCGCCAGGAGCCGGTTGCCCGCCGGGGATGCCCAGGGGTCGCCCGCACCGCTGCTGCGCGCCACCGTCAGATACGCGCGCGTGATCTCCTTGCCCGCCGGGATCTGCGACGTGTCGAAGGAGAGCAGTGTCCGGTTCACCTTGGCGTCCGTGCCACGGCCGAGCGCGAGCCCGTACGTGTCCTCCAGCGTGCCCACCGTCGGACCCGAGCCGTCACCGGAGGCCTTCACGTAACCGTCCTGGGCATCGACGCTCGGCAGCGTCACCCGGTCGGTCACGGGCGGGGGAGTGGAGCCGCGCAGCGCGCGTACCATCCCCATGATCGTCTCGATCTGCTTGCCCCCGTGCCGGGCGTGCGCGGAGTCGCCGAGATAACCCCACCAGTTCCAGCAGCCGTTGGGGTTCTCCAGTGTGGCCGTCGCCTTCGCCTGCGGGTAGAGCACGATCATCTCGTTGGTGTCGGCGTACTCGTTCAGATACGCCTTGTCCACGAACTGGGTCCCGAAGCCCTGGTACCCGTACCCCTGCTTGCAGCCGTGCAGCGCCACCATCAGGGAGCAGGACGCGCCGTCGGAGCAGGACTTCGGCACGTAGACGAAGCCGTTGTCGTCCAGCGACAGGGCCGCGGCGGCGCCGCCCGGGGCGTAGACGTTCTGGTCGAACCGGATCAGCGTGCCGCCGGGGGTCGTACTGGGCGGGGCGACGGAGCCCCGCAGGTGGCCGAGGAGTTCACGCTCGGCGTCGATGCCGCAGTTGTTGATGAACGGACTCTGCGTGACCGTGCAGGAGTTGGGGCCGAGCGGGCTGATCCAGGCGTGACCGGCCGCCGTGCTCCGGTTGTACTGGACGCGTGCGCCGAACCGCCCGTAGTGGTCGGCGAGCGCGTCCGCCACCGGGCGCTTCACGGTCGAGTCGCCCGAGCCGCTGAAGACGTACACCGGGTCGCCCGCGAGGTTCGCGACCGGGTCGACGAGCCCCTGCGCCGACCAGTTCCGCGTGGTCTGCTCCAGTTGTGCGAGCTGGAGGTCCTGGACGGTGTTCATGCAGGCGTTGAGGGCGGTGGCGAGCGCGTTCTGGGCGCAGTTGTACGGCCCCGAGGCGAACACCGCCGAGCCGCTGAAGGTTCCGGAGTACGCCACATGGAGCTGCGTGGCCATGTATCCGCCCGACGAGATCCCGGAGCTGTAGACGGCATCGACGTCGTACGGCCGCAGCTCACCGGGTACGGGCGTGGGGGCGGCGGCCGCGGCGGGTGTCACGGACGGGAACAGGGCCGCGGCGGCGAACAGCAGCAGGGCTGCCGGCCGGCGCGGTCCGCGGGGGCGGAGTGTGTGGGGTGGACGCATGGGATCTCCCGGGCGGCTCGGTCATGCCAAGGGCATGTCGGGGTGGTGGCCGGGAGATTAGGGGCGGGCGACGCGTGCCACCTATGGGGCCGGGCGCCACAACCACCGGGCTGGAGTGTGGCGTTCCGTCATCTGGCAGCCGCCGCACCGCACTCCCGGAGGACCTGCGACGATGCGACCATGAGCGACTCCCAGAACGACGAACGCCCCGTGAACGGCTCCGACTCCGGCTCCGACGCGGGCCCCGACTCTTCCGTCGGGCACGTGAGCGCCGGCGAACGGGACGGTCTGCTGGCCGCGGCGGTCGGACTGCGCGAGCAGGGCCGTCAGGAGGAGGCACGGGACCGCCTGGTGGCGCTCGCCGCATGCCACCCCGACGACGCGGAGGTGGCCTACCAGACCGCGTGGGCGCACGACGTGCTCGGCCTGGAGGCCGAAGCCGTCCCCTACTACGAGCGGGCACTGAAGGCGACGACCGGCGAGGGGCTCTCCCCGGAGGACCGCAGGGGCGCGCTCCTCGGCCTCGGCAGCACCTTCCGCATCCTCGGCCGGTACGAGGAGGCCGTCTCCACCCTGCGCGGCGGCATCGAGGAGTTCCCGGACGACGGCGCGCTGCGCACCTTCCTGGCGATGGCCCTGTACAACACCGGCGAGCACCACGAGTCGACGCGTCTGCTGCTCCGCCTGGTCGCGGCCACGAGCGAGGACCCCGGGGTACGCACGTACCGCAGCGCGATCGAGCACTATGCCGAGGACCTGGACGAGACCGTGTGAGCGCTCGGGCGCAGGATCAGTCCATGACGGCGGTGAGCAGGACGACCGCATCCTCCAGAGCGGTGAGTCCGTGCCGCTCCTTGGGGATGATCTTCAGCTCTCCCGCCGCCAACTCCTCGGACCACCCCGGGGCCGTCAGCTTCACCCGTCCCCGCAGCACCTGCAGACTCGCGGCGGGCGGCGCGGTGTGCTCGTCGAGCGCCGCGCCCGCGAGCAGGGCGATCACGCTCTGCCGGAGCACGCCGTCGTGCATCACCACCTGGGCGCTGCGGTCGTGCGGCGCGGCGCGCGCGGCGGCCAGATGCTCGTCGGCGAGGGCTGCGAGATCACTCATCGTCTCTCCCTGCGGCTACGCGGTACGGGGTGGCGGGTACGCGGGTCCAGTCCCAGCCTCTCGCCTGTCACGCGCGCCGCAACTCGGGGCTAGGGGGCCAGTGAGCCGGTCAGATGGTCGTACGCCATGTGCGCGTGCAGCCGGACGCCGGTGACGAGGGTGTCGTCGTCGGCGTAGAAGTGCGGATTGTGGTTGGTGACCAGGCCGCGCCCGCCGGGCAGCGGGACCGGGCGGCCGTCCGCGCCCAGCGAGGCGTCCTGGACGCCCAGCATCACGTACAGGCCGCCGAAGCGGTTCATGAACTCCGACACGTCGTCGTATCCGAGCGTCGCCCCGGTCTCGACCGTCCGCTCCTCGCCGACCACCCGGCGGATCGTCGGCAGTCCCGCGGCGACCCACTCCGCGCTGTTGTGCACTGGTGGGACCGCCTGCAGGTACTCGACCGTGGCCGTGGCGCCGTACGCCGCGGCCGAGTGCTCGGCGAGCGTGGTGAGCCGCCGCTGCACCTCGGCCATGTCCGACTCGACCGCGCACCGGACCGTGCCCCACAGGGTGACGGCCTGGCCGATGATGTTGAAACGGCCGACGTCCTCGATGTGGCCGATGGAGACCGTGATCGGGTCGAACGCGGAGACCTGCCGGTAGAGCTGTCCGATGCCGGTCAGCACCGCGCCCACCGCCGGCATGGGGTCCACGCCCTGCCAGGGTGTCGAGCCGTGCACCTGCTTGCCCGTGACCACGATCTTCACCAGGGTGGAGGCGCCGTACTGATTCCCCACCCGGTACCCCACGTGTCCCTTGGGATAGGGCGTGACATGCATCCCGAACGTCATCGTCGGCACCGGGTCGTCGCACGCGCCCTCGTCGAGCATCGCCCGTGCCCCACCGCGCTCGCCGACCGGAGGACCCTCCTCGGCGGGCTGGAAGACGAACAGCACGGTGCCCGGCAGCCGATCGCGCACTCCGGAGAGCACGGTGGCGGCGCCCATGAGCATGGCGGTGTGGCAGTCGTGGCCGCAGGCGTGCGAGACAGGGAAGGGGCCCCCGGGGTAGTCGGTGTCGACGACCCGCGAGGCGAAGTCCGTACCGCACCGGTCCTCGACGGGCAGCGCGTCGATGTCCGCGCGCAGCGCCACCACCCGCCCGCCCTCGGCCGCCCCGTTGCCACCGCGCAGCACCCCCACCACGCCGTGCCCGGCGATGCCCGTGCGGACCTCGTCCAGGTCCAGGGAGCGGAGATGGTCGGCGATCAGGCGGGCGGTGCCGGCCTCACGGTTGGACAGTTCGGGGTGCCGGTGCAGATGGCGCCGCCAGGCGACGACCTGAGCGGCCGTCTTCTCGGCACGCCGGTCCAGTTCCTCATGGATCTGATCGGTGCTCAAGGGCCACCCCTCGTCGTCGGACCGTCCCTCCAGAGTGGCATTCCGGCCCGGCTAGGCTCGCCGAAAGCCACAGACGATCACTGCGAACGGGTGACCATGAGTGAGATCACGCTGATGTCGGACCCTCGGATCGCCGTCCTTCCGGTCGAGGAGTGCGGCGAACGGCTCGTGGACGTAAGGGAGGCCGAGGCGCTGCTGGTCGACAACCGCTGTCACGACGGAACCGGCGCCTTCGCGCACCTTCGGGAGGGCGTCCTCGAACGGCTGCTCGTGGCACAGTCACGACTCCCGGACGGGCTGCGCCTGTTGTACGTGGAGGGGTACAGGCCGCCGTCGCTGCAGCGGAGGTACTTCGAGGAGTACGGCGCCGAACTGCGCGCCGCCCACCCGGAATGGTCCGCACCGGAACTGCACGCCGGCGCGAGCCGCTACGTCTCCCCGCCCGAGATCGCACCGCACAGCGCCGGTTCGGCGGTCGACGTCACCCTGGCCGACGCCGACGGGCGCGAACTGGACCTGGGCACCCGGATGAACGCGAGCCCGGAGGAGAGCGAGGGCGCCTGCTACACCGCCGCCCCCGCCATCCCCGCCGAGGCGCGTCGGCACCGGGTGATCCTGGGCGCCGCGCTGACCGGAGCGGGGCTCGTCAACTACCCGACCGAGTGGTGGCACTGGTCCTTCGGTGACCGCTACTGGGCCCTCGCCACGGGGGCCCGCGCCGCGCTCTACGGGCCGAAGGAGCTCTGACCGGGGCGGCGTTGTCGGTGGCGTGGTGCACGATGGGGACGTCCGATGATCACGCGGGAAAGGGACCCAGATGTCGATCACGAACGAGCAGGTGGCGGGGTACGCCTTTCTCAAGGCGCTGTACGAGGACGGGTACTACCCGGACCACGTCGTCGACAAGGGGCGGGCGATCCTGCTGAGACTCTGCGAGCGGATCGAGGCGGAGCAGCCGGCCGACCTGACCGCGCTGTACGCGCTGACGGAAGTGGCCACCGAGGAGTTCAACGCGCTGGAGGCGGACTTCGACGAGGCCGGGAGCGAGATCGAGACCGTCGCGCGCGAGGAGATCGCCGAGAACTTCTGGTTCGTGGCCACGGCCTACGGGTTCGCTGACGCCGACGTGGAGGAGCTGGTGGCCGCCCGCGAGTGGTGACGGCTCGTCGGCGGTGCGCCTGCCGACGAGCGGGCCGAAGCCCCTGTGGTTCGCCGCGCCGTGTTCGTGGCCGAGGTCGACCCACGACGACCGAGGCACGCGCCCCCGCCGGCGGTCGGCCGGCCGGGGCACGCGGGTCAGCGCGCGAGTGTCGCCGAAGGGCCAGGGGGTCAGCCGACGAAGATCTCGGTCAGCGACCAGATCGCCAGGGCCGCCATGCACAGGCCGCCGATGCGCTGGACCGTCTTCAGCGGCACGCGCTTGGCGATGAAGCGGCCCGCGACCAGGGCGAGGGCCGAGACGCTCATCAGGGCGGCGGCGGAGCCGATCGCCGTGGACCAGGTGCCGTTCGTGGCGGCGAGGTTGGCCGTGGTGATCTGCGTCAGGTCGCCCCACTCGCTGATGAAGACGGCCATGAACGCGGTCGAACAGACCGGCCAGAACCCGGTCACCGCCTTGCCGCCCGCCTCGTCGTCCTCGTCGTCGCCCCCGCCGCGCAGCAGCATGAAGGCGCCGAAGGCGAACAGCAGGGCCGAGATCAGTTTGACGATCCAGTCGGGCAGCAGACCGATGAGGCTGCCGGCTCCCACGGCGATGGCGACATGCGCGACGAACGCGGTCGACGTGCCGAACCAGACGTACAGCGGACGCATGCGCGTGCCCATGGCGAGCGACGCGAACATCGTCTTGTCGGGCAGCTCGGCGAGGAAGATCAGCCCGAAGGCGGTGAGGATCGCCAAGGGGTCGAGGTGCATACCGGGGCTCTCTGTTCGGTCCGGGCCCGGGATCCGCACGGCACCACGGCGGGCGACGGGGAGAACCACTCGGCCCGGCATGACGGACCACGCCCACAGGATGCGGACATGGCGAATGCCTGGCCGAAGGTCTCGCCCGTCCGCGCCTTCGCGCGGACCCGGCCACCGGGAACCCGAGGGCTCCAGTGTGTCGACGACCGGTTCGCAGGGCTACTCCCCTTCGCTGTCGATCAGTGTAGCGGAGGGCGCTCTCGATCTTGATGCGGGTGGGTCCGTAGACACTGTCTACGGCTACATGGTAGACAGTGTCTATGAGTGAAGAGAGCGAGGCCGGACTGCGCGGCCGGCTGATCGACACCGGCGTGGAGCTGGTGCACACGGAAGGCGCGCAGGCGCTGTCCCTCCGGGAGATCGCCCGGCGGGCCGGCGTCTCCCACGGCGCCCCCCGCCGGTACTTCCCGACCCACCTCGACCTGCTGTCGGCCATCGCCCGCGAGGGCTTCGCCGAGCTCGCGGGACGGATCGGCGCCGCCGTGGGGGAAGAGGCGGAGACGCGCGACGGCGCGCGGGCCCAGCTCGACGCCCTCGCCCGCGCCCATCTCGACTTCGCGCTGACCCGGCGCGGCATGTACGAGCTGATGTTCCGGCACGACCTGCTGGAGAGCGGACGGCTCGGGCTGCGCGAGACGAGCCTGCCGCTCTTCGGCCTCCTCGGCCGGCTCGTCGCCCGCGCCCGTCCTGGAGCCGCCCCGGAACCGACCGTCGTCGCGGCCGCGCTCTGGGCGAACCTGCACGGCATCGCCCAGCTCTGGGCGTGGGGCAGCCTCCAGCTCGCCGTGTGTACCCACGACGTCGAGCCGCTGCTCCGGGCCGCCCTCGACGCGCACCTCGGCCCCGCCGGGCGGGAGCAGTGATACGGCAGCGGTGGGTGACCCTCGCCTGCAGCGTCATGGGCGCGGCAGTCGTAGCCCTGGACGGCACCCTGCTCACGATCGCCCAGCCCACACTCCAGCAGGATCTGCACGCGGACTTCGCCGCGGTCCAGTGGACCAGCACCGGGTATCTCGTTGCTGTCGCGAGCCTCCTCGTCTTCGCGGGCCGGCTGGGAGACGCGTACGGCCACCGGCGGCTCTTCGCCCTCGGCACGCTCGGCTTCGCCGCCACCTCGGCCGCCATCGCCCTCGCACAGGGGATCGGCTGGGTGATCGCCCTGCGGATACTCCAGGGAGTGTTCGGAGCGCTCCTGCAGCCGGCCACCCTGGGCATGCTCCGGGCGGCCTTCCCGCCCGACCGCCTGGCCATGCCGATCGCCCTCCGCATGAGCGCGATCGGTCTCGCGGCGGCGTTGGGCCCGCTCGTGGGCGGCGCCCTCGTCACCGCCTTCGGCTGGCGCTCGGTCTTCGCCCTGACGGCGATCCCGGCCCTGGCCATCGGCCTCCTGGCAGCCGTCACCGGGCCGACGTGCCCGGCGGGCGACTCCGGGAACGGGGCTCCGGGGAGCCGGGAGAGCGGTACGGTGCCGGCGGCCGGCGGCTCGCGCGGGGCGCTCGACCTGCCCGGCGCCGTGTTGCTCGCCGTGACGCTCGCCTGTCTGGTCCATGTGCTCGTCGCGGTGCCGGCATCCGGCTGGACGACGGCGACCGGTCTCGCCCTCGGCGGCGCCGTCGCGTCCGGCGCGGTCTTCGCCCGGCACGAGAGGCGTACCGCCCGGCCCCTTCTGCCGCCCGCCCTCCTGCGGTCGCGGCCCGTCGTGGCCGGGCTCGCCACGCTGCTGGCGACCTCGGCCGTCCTCTTCGGGGCGCTCTTCGTCGCGACGTACTTCCTCCAGGACGTCCGCGGACTCGACCCGCTGTCGACCGGCCTGTGGGTGCTGCCCCTCGCCGTCCTGATGGTGCTCGGCGCGCCCGCCGCGGCCCTGCTGCACCGCCGGTTCGGCCCCCGTCGCACGACCGTCTGGGGTGCGGCCCTGCTCGCCGTCGGCGTGCTCCTGCTCTCCCGGCTCGACGAGTCCGCCACGGCGGTACCGACCGGCGTCTGCTTCGCACTGCTGGGCGCCGGGTTCGGCACGGTCATGGCCACCGCCACCGCCGTCGTCGTGCACCAGGCCTCCGTGGCCGACGCCGGAGTCGCCGGCGGCCTCCAGCAGACCGCCATGAACATCGGCCCCGCGCTCGGCGTCGCCGCCGCGACCCTGCTGATGACGCTCGACCCGGACTCGGGCTTCGTACCGGCGATGGGGACCACGCTTCTCGTCTTGGCAGGCCTCGCGGCGCTCGGCGCCGCCGCCGCGCTCGCACTTCCCGGCCGCCCCGCCCCCACGGGCGGTCCCGAGGCGACAGCCGACCCTCAGCCTCAACCCGAGCCTCAGCCCTGACCCCACCTCAACCCCGGCCGTGGTCTCTCGACCTCGACCTGAGCCCTCGCCCGGCCCTGAACCCCCGGCCCGGACACGCCAGCGCGGCGCGGGCGCCCCGGCCGCGCCGCCCCCGCTGCGTACGATCACGAAATGCCCTCTGGTGCTCACCGTGGCGGCCCTTGGGCGCGGCCGCGCACGCAGATCGTCATCGGCCGGGTCCTGCCGCTACTGGTCATGGCCCTGACGGTGCTGGCCGACCTGGTCACCGCGGACGAGGAACGGTACGACCGGCTCCTGGGGGCCGCGCCCGCCCTCGCCGCCGTCACCTGGAGCGTCCGGGGAACCATCCTCATCGGTGTGGTGGCCATGGCCCTGGGCGCGGTGCTCGGGTTCGCCGGCGGCGACCCGTTCTACCCCGACATCGCCGCCAACGAGGTGGCCCTGCTCCTGGTGACCGCTGCCGCCGCCTGGGTCAGCCGGGCCCGGCTCCGCTACGAGCGGGACCTGCGCGAGGTGACCGCCGTCGCCGAGGTCGTCCAGCGCGTCGTTCTCCGCCCCCTCCCGCCGCGGCTCGGCCCCGTCGACCTCCATCTGTTGTACGTCGCGGCCGCGGCCAAGGCCCGGATCGGTGGTGACTTCTACGAGGCCGTACGCGTCCCCGGCGGCGTACGGCTGATGCTGGGCGACGTCCAGGGCAAGGGCCTCGGCGCCGTGGAGACCGCGTCCGTCCTGCTCGGCTCCTTCCGTGCCGCCGTCAACGACGCGCCCGACCTGCCCGCACTCGCCGACCGCCTGGAGGAGGGCCTCGGCCGCTACGGAGCCTGGGACCCCGACTCCGACGCCGCCGAACGCTTCGCCACCGTCGTCCTCGTCGAGATCCCCGACTTCGAAGCCGTCGCGCGTCTCCTGAGCTGCGGGCACCCGGCTCCGCTCCTCCAGCACGGCACCGACGTACGGCCCGTGGCCTTCACCGACCCGTCTCTCCCGGTCAACCTGTCGGGCCTCCTCGACGCCCGCCATCACGTGGAGGAGGTGCCCTTCGCGCCGGGCGACCGGCTGCTGCTCTACACCGACGGCGTGAGCGAGACCCGCGACCGGGCCGGCACCTTCTACCCCCTGGAGGAACGGATGAGCCACTGGGTGGACGAACCGGGTGAGCGCGTCCCCGCCCTGCTCCACGACGAGCTGGACGCCTATGCCGATCACGGCGTCGACGACGACGTCGCCGCCGTGCTCGTCGTACGGCAGTCCTAGGCGGCGGCTCTGGACGGCGGCCCTGGAGAGCGGTCCTACCGGGCCTGCGGCCCCTCCGGCACCGACTCGTACAGCACCGTGTGGAACCGGCCCGCCGACTCGCGCCCCTCCGGATCCGCCCCCAGCTCCCGTACCGCCTCGATCGCGAAACGCTGCTCGCGCGCGTCCGTGAAGAGCCGCTGCGGGTAGGTCCGCGACGGGTCGGAGACGGTCCGCAGGCCGTAGGCGGCGAGGCACTCGGCGATGGGCTCGTACGACACGGTCCGCAGGACGAAGGCGCTGACCCGCAGCGGCCTGCCCGCCCATTCGAGGAGTGCCGCGAAGGTGCGCCGGGTGAGGTAGCTGCCGCCACCGGTCAGGGTGATCAGGCCGACGTCCGCCATCGCGGCACGCAGTCGCGGGCTCGGCGCCGCGCCCTCCTCCAGGTTCTCCGCGAACGCGTCGTCGAGGAGCCCGACCTCCCGGGCGTAGCGCAGGGCGCTGCCCGCGACGTCGAGACCGATGACCGGCACGGCGTCCGAGCGCCGCCGTGCCGCATAGAACCCCTTGTCCTCCACGGCGAGTTCGGCGGCCGTCAGCCCGCTCACCGCCGGGTCGGTGTAGCGCGCGTACAACTCGGCCAGCGTGACGTCGTGGTTGAGCAGGGCCGCGTTGATCCCGTACGAGCAGCACAGGTCGAGAACCGTCCCGCCGTCCCGCTCGGCCGCCGCGCGCCGGAACGCGCCCTGTGCCTGCTGGGGTATCTCGTACTCCAGCGGTGCGAGGCGCCGGAAGTACGCCCGTGGGTCGGGCCGGTCGTAGATGTCCTCGAACCGAGCCTTGCCGGCCGCCGCGCCCGCCCCGGTCCCTGACCCTGCTTCGGAATCGCTCATGTGTCCCGCCTCCCTCGAAGCCCGCGGTGGGCATCGTGTGCGGAACGTGACCCGGCGCTCGCGTCCGCATCGGGGGCGCACGGGCGCACCACCCGCACCGCCGCGCGGCCTCCGGGCGGTGCCCACCCCTCCAGGATGGTCCGCCCACCGGCCACCCGCACGGGACGCGGCGGCGGCCACGCGCGCGCACGCCTGGGGACCTCCCGTTCGAAACGTGGAAAACCGGGCAAAGGGCGTCGTTCCTGACGTGGTACAGCGCCCCGTGCGCCGGCCGCCCGACGGTCACCCCACCTCCGCGCCTGTGAGGATCACGCGTCCAGCACGTGTCCCGTCGTCGCGTCCACGTGGTCGGGGATCTCCTCGTGGCGGTCGCCGACCGAGAGGGTGCCCGTGGGCTCGAACATCAGGATGGACGCACCGGAGGGTGCGTAGGGGCGGTGTTCCACGCCCTTGGGGACGGTGAAGACCGAACCCCGGGGGAGGGCCACCGTCCGCTCCGCGCCGTCCTCGCGCAACGAGATGTGCAGCTCGCCCTCGACCACCAGGAAGAACTCGTCGGTCTCGTCGTGGGCGTGCCACACGTGTTCGCCCGCCACCTTCGCCACGCGCACGTCGTAGTCGTTCACCCGCGTCACGATGCGAGGGCTCCACAGCTCCTCGAAGGACGCGAAGGCCGTGGCCAGGGCGATGGGAGCGCTGTTCTCAGCGGTTTTCCGGCTCATGCGGCCATCCTGGCCCGTGGCCGTCACCCAGCGTGAGTGCTAGAAATAGCATATGCCGCAAGGATCCTCGCAGCCCGGAGCGCACCGAGTCGTCGTGATCGTCGACGCCAACTCCAACCCCTTCGAACTGGGCTGTGCCACCGAGGTCTTCGGTCTGCGCCGCCCCGAGCTCGGGCGCGATCTGTACGACTTCCGGCTCTGCTCGCCCGAGCCCGACACGCTCATGCGCGACGGCTTCTTCACCCTCACCGGCGTCGCCGGGCTCGAAGCGGCCGACACCGCGGACACGCTCATAGTGCCCAACCGTCCCGACGTCGAGGTGCCACGACGGCCCGCCGTGCTCGACGCCGTCCGCCGCGCCCACGCCCGCGGCGCCCGTCTGATCGGCTTCTGCAGCGGCGCCTTCACCCTCGCCGAGGCGGGCGTCCTCGACGGCCGGCGTGCCACCGCCCACTGGCAGTGGGCCGACAGCTTCCGCGCCCGCTTCCCCTCCGTGCACCTCGAACCGGACGTCCTGTTCGTCGACGACGGCGACATCCTCACCGCCGCCGGCAGCGCCGCCGCCCTCGACCTCGGACTCCATGTCGTCCGCCGCGACCACGGCGCCGAGGCCGCCAACGCGGTCAGCCGCCGGCTGGTCTTCGCGGCCCACCGGGACGGCGGGCAGCGGCAGTTCGTCGAACGGCCGGTTCCCGAGACCCCCGACGAGTCCCTCGCCCCGCTCCTGGCCTGGGCGCAGGAACGTCTCGGCTCTCCGCTCACCGTCGCCGGCCTGGCGGCCCACGCGGCGGTCAGCGCGGCGACGCTGCAC
Source organism: Streptomyces sp. NPDC022552 (assembly GCF_055561875.1). NCBI lineage: Bacteria > Bacillati > Actinomycetota > Actinomycetes > Kitasatosporales > Streptomycetaceae > Streptomyces > Streptomyces sp. NPDC022552. The sequence goes on along the minus strand of NZ_JBVHGJ010000019.1, from coordinate 3,835 downwards.
CGCCGGTTCCGCGCGCAGCTCGGCACCACCCCGCTCGCCTGGCTCACCGGAGAGAGGGTGACGCTGGCGTGCCGGCTGATCGAGCGCGGCGAGTCCCGTTTCGAGGTCGTCGCCCGCGCGAGCGGACTGGGCACCGCCGCCAATCTGCGCGCCCTGATGAACCGCGAGACGGGACTCTCCCCGTCCGCGTACCGCCGGCGCTTCGGCCCGACGGCACCCACCGGACCCACGGATGCGTCGGACACCGCGGCGGCCTCGACGTCGGCGGCCCTGTCGGGATCCGCGGCGGGATCCACGTCCGGATCCCCGCAGAGCGCGCAGCCGGCGAGCTCCTAGACTAGGACCTGTCCGGTCGACGGTGCCGAGCCGCCGGCCTGCGGCGACACGGGGCAGCTTCGCAGGGCCAGGCCACGTCTCGTGTTCACCAATCGCAGGTGTGGAACGTACAGAGGCGGACCTCGACGACGCCTGGGAGCCGGGCGATCTCGTCCCTGAGCCCGTCCTGGCTCTGCCCTTCCGGGAAGCTTTCGGGCATGTCCACGTGGAGTTTGAGCAGCCCGGCGCTCTCGGCCACCTGCATCCGAGTGGCGCCGAAGTCCCGCAGTCGTTCCTTACGCTCATTGAACTCCCGGTCGTGGAACCGGCTGGTGCTGTCCAGGGTCGCGTTGAAGTACGGGGGTGGTTCGTTCTCCGGGTCCGAAGGGAGGGCGATCAACGCGAAGGCGAGCGCGCCTGCGAGGGGCACCGTCACCGCGCACCAGGCACCTGGGCGGTTGTCGGCGTCCACGAAGGCAGCGACCAGCAGCAGCAGGGCCGCCGGCAGAAACAGGAACATGCCGATGACTGCACCGATCAGCGCCCAGACCAGCAGGCCCGTCCCGATGACGAGGCAAGCCCGGGCACGTACCTTCGGCTGCTCTCGCACCAACAGCGGCACGGCTGCCGCTGCCGCGCTGACCACGACGACGCCAGCCAGGAACGGGGCGAGCAGGAGTCCCAGGACCGACGCACCCCCTGCCGCCACGACCCCCGCAACAGCCCAGGCCTCCTGCCGGGCGGACACTCCCTGGCATTCCTCCATGACGGCCCCCTCGCCTTGAACGTGTTCAATTGAACGCGTTCAAGGTATCGCACGCGTGGCGCGGCGCAAGTGAGAGACCGATCCGTGCCCCCGCTCGCGGGCCGGGCCGGCACACAGAGAAGCCCGGTCAGGCCGCCCGCCTGAGCAAAGGCTCACGCGGCAGGCACCACCGGGCTTCTACGAAGAGCGGAACAAGAAACGCAACACCGTCGACCGGGCCAACAACCGGCTTGAGCACGCAGTCGTCATCCGACTCCGGGCAAGATCGGCCGGACAAACCCTAGGCTAGGAGCGGTACGGAGTGTTCTCCGCCGCCCAGTGCGCCAGCGACCGGGCACACTCGGCGACCGACTCCCGCCAGCTCCTGGCAGCCCCGTCGCCCGCCTCGTCGCTCACGTGCTTGACGATCCGGATCGGCACCCCGGCCAGGGCCGCCGCGGTCGCGAGGGCGTAGCCCTCCATGTCGACCAGCGGAGCACGGGCCGCGAGCCGGGCCCGGGCGGCCTCGTCCGAGATGAAGGCGTCCCCGGTCGCCAGAGTCACGTCACCGCCGCCCGGCAGGGAAAGCTGAGCCCCGTACGTCTCACCGGTCAGCGTCGCGAGCAGCTCCCCGTCGAGATCGTGCTGGATCACCGTGCCCACCACATGCGTCCCCGTCCACCCCGGCCGCAGCGCCCCCGCCGTCCCCAGGTTGACGACGCCCGAAGGGCGCGGGCCCCGGCCCAGAACGGTGGCGAGCGAGGTCGCCGCGTTCACCTTGCCCATGCCGGTCAGCAGGATCGGCAGATCCGTGTCGAGGAACTGAGCCTCTTCCTTGACGGCAAGGACGAGCAGGGGCCGGTCGGCCGTGATGTCTCCGATGAGTTCCATGCCGCCACGCTACCCGCCGGGACTTCCGGCCCGTGCCGAGAGAGGATGGAAGTGTTCGTCAGTGCCGAGGAGATCACCATGGCCACCGGAACAGTGAAGTGGTTCAACGCCGAGAAGGGCTTCGGCTTCATCGAGCAGGACGGCGGAGGCCCCGATGTCTTCGTCCACTACTCGGCCATCGCCAGTACCGGCTATCGCGAACTCACCGAAGGACAGAAGGTCGAGTTCAGCGTCGTGCAGGGTCCGAAGGGCCCCCAGGCCGAGAACGTCAGTCCCGCCTGAAGCGCCGGCACCCGCTCTCATTCCAGCAGGTCCGTGGGGACGTACGGGCCGAGTTCCCGTACCGCCCGCTCCGGATCGGGGTCGGAGACGGCCAGCCGACCGTAGGGCGCGTCCCGGCGCAGCTCGACGCAGACGACCGGTCTGCCCGGCTTCACCGCCGCGAAATCCCGGCCGTCCGGCAGGACCCGGATCCCCACGCAGATCCGGTCGGGGATCCACAGGCCCCGGCCGCGGCCCCCGCGCAACGCGCGCCACCAGTCGGGCTCGATCCGTACCTCGCGCAGAAAGGTCAGCGGCACCCGTACGGAGCGGCGGCGCGCGGCCAGCTTCTCGCGCGGGGACAGCCGGACGACGATGTATTCGCCGTCCACCGTCACCCGCGCCATCGCACCTCACCGACCGTTCTGATCGTCGACCCCGTCGGGACATCTCCCTCCATGATCGGGCCGTGGATGGGTAGGTGCCAGACGGGGACGACGGGCTGAGGAGAGGGCCATGTCACGCGCAGTCGGTATCGACCTCGGAACGACGAACTCGGTGGTCTCCGTCCTGGAGGGCGGAGAACCGACGGTCGTCACGAACACCGAGGGCGGCCGGACGACGCCGTCCGTGGTCGCCTTCGCGAAGAAGGGCGAGGTGCTGGTCGGCGACGTCGCGAAGAGGCAGGCGGTGACCAACGTCGAGCGGACCGCCCGCTCGGTGAAGCGGCACGTCGGCGACGTGAACTGGCGCTTCCCCGAGAGCGGCGAGATCGACGGCCGTCGCTACACGGCGCAGGAGATCTCGGCCCGGGTGCTGCAGAAGCTGAAGCGCGACGCGGAGGCCTACCTGGGCGAGGACGTGACGGACGCCGTCGTCACGGTGCCCGCGTACTTCAACGACAGCCAGCGCACGGCGACGAAGGAGGCGGGGGAGATCGCCGGGCTCAACGTGCTGCGGATCATCAACGAGCCGACGTCCGCCGCGCTCGCCTACGGCCTCGACAAGGAGAACGACCAGACGATCCTCGTCTTCGACCTCGGTGGCGGCACGTTCGACGTGTCCCTCCTGGAGATCGGCGAAGGGCTTGTCGAGGTGAAGGCCACCAACGGCGACACGCACCTCGGTGGTGACGACTGGGACCAGCGGATCGTGGACCACCTGGTCAAGGAGTTCAAGAACGGGTACGGGGTGGACCTGGCCAAGGACAAGATGGCACTCCAGCGTCTCCGTGAGGCGGCCGAGAAGGCGAAGATCGAACTGTCCGCGGCGACGGAGACGGCCATCAACCTGCCGTACGTGACCGCGTCCGCCGAGGGTCCGCTGCACCTGGACCAGAGGCTGACGCGTGCCCAGTTCGAGCAGCTGACGGCCGATCTGCTCGAGCGCTGCAAGACGCCGTTCCACCAGGCGGTACGGGATGCCAAGGTCGACGTGTCCGACGTCGACCATGTGATCCTCGTGGGCGGTTCGACGCGCATGCCAGCGGTGAGCCAACTGGTACGGGAGTTGACGGGCAAGGACCCGCACAAGGGTGTGAACCCGGACGAGGTCGTCGCCATCGGTGCCGCCCTGCAGGCCGGTGTGCTGAAGGGTGAGGTCAAGGACGTCCTGCTCCTCGAC
>NZ_JBVHGJ010000018.1:0-146366 GCF_055561875.1 Streptomyces sp. NPDC022552 | reverse complement strand
CGCCACGGACAAGGACGCCCAGAAGCTGAAGCTGGTCGAGCACGAGGTGTACGCCAACGGCCTGCAGAAGCAGGTCTTCGACGTCGTCCGCTGACGGGGCGCCCGGGCCCGCCTGCGCGCCGCCCGTCCGCCGCCCGCCCGGCCGCGACAGCGACTGGGCGGGCGGGGACGCTCCTCGGGGACGGCCACGCGCCAGTAGTAGGCCAACCTGCGGATCTTCCGTCGTGACCCGTCCGGCCTGCGCTGTTCACCGCGGCACGGTGGATACATTCCGGTTCGGGCGCCGTCGGGCTCCGGCCGTGCCCCCGCCTATTCCAGCCGTGTGCGGGCGGGCGGCGGCGTTGTGACGAGTGAGAGCAGGCGTGGCGTGAAGCTCCAGGAGCGAGGGAAGGCGTCACTGAGCGACGCCGCGGCAGCGCGACGGGTGGAGGCCCTCTTCAAGGCCATGGCTGCGGACTTCCTCCTCCGGGAACAGTTCGTCACCGATCCGGCCCAGATCCTCGCGGAGTACGTACGGGGCGAGCGACTGGAGCGGCGTCAGGCGGAGGACACCAACCGGCTCATCCACGCGGTCATGTCCAACCCGGGACTCGTCCGCTGGATCCGGGACTTCGCGCGACAGCTCCGCCGGAACCGCCTGGAGCCGGGCTCCGGACTCGCCGACTTCGGGCGGGCGGTGATCGACAACGGGGCGGCGGACGTGGTGACCGCCCTGGTCGCCACCTCGGGCGAGGGCACCGGTGTCGTGGGGTTCGACGGGTCCCTGCTTCACGTCCTCGCCGACAGCAGCATCTTCGGCGTCGCCACGGCCACCGAGGTCAGCGGCACCCACATGTCGACCGGTGGCAGCGGGACGGATCCGCTGACGGAGTCGAGTGGTACGCATGTGTCCTTGCCGGCGGAGGCCGATCCGCTCACCGAGGTGAGTGGGACGCACATGTCCACGGGCGGTGGCGGGACGGATCCGCTGACGGAGTCGAGTGGTACACACGTCTCGTTGGCCATGAGCCGCGAGGAGGCGGGCCGGACCCTCGGGAACGGGGCCGGGGCCGTGGCGCTCGAGGCGCTCATGCGGTACTCCGTGGAACTGCGGGATCGCGGGCTGCTCGACCACCCCGACGGCGCATGACCACCCCCGCCGAAGCGGCCGACCGGGCCGATGCCGCACGGCCCGGGGCGCCCGAGGGCGACGAGAGCCGTGTCCGGGAACGGACGGTCGAGCTGATCGGGCTCGGCCGCGGCGACGCATGCCTCGACATGTGGCAGCGGCCCGAGACCGCCACCGAGGAGAATCTGGGGTGGCTCGACCGCATGGCCTGGCAGGCCATGGACGCCCGGGACTACGTCGCCGCGGGGGAGTGGGGCCGGTTGCTGGCCCTCGCCCGCTGGCGCAGCGGCGCCGACGCGGACGGACGCCGGTCGGTGGCGTGCGCGCCACTGCGACCGACACCCGTCTCCCGTCTCACCGTCGCCAAGCTGGCGCACGACATCGAGCAACTGCGGTACCTCCGTGGCCGCGGACTGCTCGGCGAGGGCTACGACACCGTCATCGCGGCGTACCGGGCGACCGCCGAACGGCTCATCGCGCAGGGGGACTTCGGGCAGGTGCCGCTGAGCGACGCGGACCGGGAGGCCATCGGGCACGTCTACAACCGGCTGCTCCATCTCGGTACCGCGCCCCGGCTGGACCGGGCGCTCGGCGACGGCTGGGACCGGCGGCAGGTCCAGGAGGCCTATCTCGGTGACGGCTGCGGCGTGGTCGTGATCGACGACCTGCTCACGCCGGAGGCGCTCACGAGCCTCCGCGCCTTCTGCCTGGAATCGACCGTCTGGTCGGCCAACCGATACGCCCACGGCCGGCTCGGCGCGTTCTTCCGGGACGGCTTCAACTGCCCGCTGCTGTTGCAGATCGCCGAGGAACTGGCGGACGCACTGCCCCAGGTCATCGGCGACCGCTACCCTCTCCGGCAACTGTGGGCCTTCAAGAACGGCGCCGAACTGCCCCGGTCGGGCCACACCCACGCCGACTTCGCGGCCGTCAACGTCAACTTCTGGATCACCCCCACCGAGGCGAACCTCGACCCCGGCAGCGGCGGCCTGATCGTGCACCGCGCCGACGCGCCACCCGACTGGGACTTCGACACGTACAACGGACGGCCCGACATCATCGGCTCCTACCTGGAGACCCGCCAGGTAGGAGCCGTCCGGATCCCCTACCGGGCCAACAGGGCCATCCTCTTCAACTCGGACCTTTTCCACGGCACCGACGGCATCCGGTTCCGGCCCGGCTACGAGAACCGTCGGATCAACATCACGATGCTGTACGGCGAACGCGCCGACGACGTCCACCACCGCAACCCGCAGGGCGACCACGGCTCAGGCGTCCGGGGAGCCGGAGGTGCGGCTGCCGCCTGGCGCTCGGGCGCGTTCGCCCGCGCCCGTTCGGGACGCGGATGAGCTCGCAGTACGGCCAGGACCTGTTCGTGCTCCAAGCGCTGAACGGGATGCGCGGAGGGTTCTTCCTCGACTCCGGAGCCTCCGACGGTGTGGACGCCAGCAACACCCACCTGCTGGAGACCGCCTACGGCTGGTCCGGGATCTGCGTAGAGCCGAATCCCCGGCTCTACGCGGAGCTCGTACGGAACCGCCGCTGCCAGAGTGTGAACTGCTGCCTCTACGACGAGCCGGGTGACGTCGACTTCGTCGAGGCCGGCACGGTCGGCGGCATCCTCGACGAGTACCACCCCGCCCTGCTGGACTGCGCGCGCCGAATGCTCGGCACCGCCCCCGACCTGCCGCCGCCGACCGTGCGCCGACCGGCGCGGACCGTCCGCTCCGTGCTGCGCGAGTACGGCGCGCCCCCGGTCGTCGACTACTGGAGCCTGGACACCGAGGGCGCCGAACTCGTCCTCCTGCAGAGCTTCCCCTTCGACGAGTTCGACGTCCGCGTGCTCACCGTCGAGCACAACTGGCTACCGGTCCGGGCGGACGTACGGCGCTTCCTCGAAGGCCACGGGTACCGGTGGGCGGGCGAGCTGGGATGTGACGACTGCTTCGTCCGGCCGACCGCCGACGTGGTGGTCAACCGCGCCTGGCGCAGCGGCGCGTGGCAGCGCCGCCGCACCTGACCGCGACCCGAGCAGGCCGTGCCGCGGGACGGGACAACATCGGCCGGTTTCGGGGTCGTCCAGACGACGTGGGCCGTTCCTCCCTCGGCCGCCAAGGCCTGCGCGATGCGGCGGTTCGTCTCCTGCCAGTCTTCCGCCGGGGCCTTCGGCAGTACGTCGCCCCACAGCGGCAGACAGATCCCGCGCAGTTGCAGCATGCCGGCCGGACGGGCGAAGAACCACACGTGGCACACACTCATGGCCAAAGCCTCGCACAGTGTGTATGGCCTGGTGGGGGTGGACTGTGGAGCTCTCCCGTCCGTTCGGCCGGGCCTCGGCGGGTCAATGGCCGGCGCCGGCCTTCACCAGGGCGATGGCCACGCCGATCGCCGCGTCGACGGCGCCCGCGATCAGGGCGAGGAGCCGGCCGCCGCCCATGCGCAGGCCGCCGATGAAGCCCCAGAGGAAGAGCGAGGCGATGGCCAGCCCCGCCGCCGTCAGGAGCGCCGTGTGGAGGCTCATGGCTCCGAGCGCGGAGAGGGCGATCATCACGCCCGGGGCCACCGCGCAGGAGAGGAGCGGGCTGCTGACGTAGAGCATGCGGCGCAGTTCGCTGCCCGTCGCGAAGCTGCGGTGCACCGTGCGGTGAGCCTGTTGGTCCGCCGTGAACGCGGCCAGCCACAGCGCGAGCGCCGTCGTCACGACGGTCGCCCCCGCCCCCGCCGGTCCGGCATGACCGGCGGTCAGACCCACGATCACGGCAATCATCGTGATCGTCGCGTAGATGCGCTCCTTGAGCCGGCTGGCAAGGGTGCCGGCCTCCGCCTCGGACGGTTCCCCCGACCGCGCATGCTCGGTCACTCGATCCCCTTCCGCGATCCTGTCCCTCAGCATGCCTGCCGGGATCGTCCGAAGCCGGTAACCACACCTGCCGGGGAGGGGCGGGGGATCCGCCCGACCGGCGGCCGGTCGGGCGGATCCCCGGGGTCGGTCGTACGTCAGGGGCGCGCGTTGAGCTCCGCGACGATCGAGGCAGGTGTGTGACCGCTGTTGTCCGAGAGGCGGTGGAAGTCGACGGAGACGAAGTTCGGGTCGCGGCCCCCGGCAGCGGGCCGGCATCGCTCGGCGATCCGGTTCCGCAGCTTGGCGCCGTTGTCGAGGGCCGCCGTGAGGACCGTGGGTACGTTGCGGTGGTGGCTCATCGTGAACAGCCGCCGGAACCCGGGCTCCTGGCGGTCCAGGGGCACGTCGGACCAGCGGGTGACGCAGGCGAGGTCGTTGCCCATGTCGCCGAGGCTCCAGAAGTTGCTGACCGTCCAGGCCCGGTCGTGCATGACGCCCAGGTGCTCACGGTCCGGACGGTCGGAGAAGATCAGCAGCCGCTTCCCGGCCGTGACGAGGTCGGCGACCTTGGGCCAGCCCTGCTGCCGTACGTTCCACGCGTCGGGCCGGAAGAGCAGCTCGGACAGCCCCCTGACCCTGCTCAGGGAGTTCCGCAGCTGGTCGGCGCTGACGTAGTCCTCGAGGAAGACGGTCACGACCTCCTGGGGGTTGGCGGCGAGGAAGTCCACCACGGTCTGCATGGAGCCGTGGAAGGACTGCCGGGGAAGGGCGTACGTGGCCCCGGCGAAGGTCTTGCAGTCGCCGTGGCACAGGTACACGTCGCTGGGGTAGCAGTCGCTGCCGAAGCTGATGACGCACAGCCAGGTGCTGCGCTCGTACCAGTGCGTGTCCAGGCTCAGGCCGCGGACGCCGTTGTTCAGCTGGGCACGGATCGACTCGGACTGGTTCACCGAACTCCAGCGGGAGTCCTCGTAGTTGGTGAACGCGTTGTGGGTGGTGAGGAAGGAGACCTCGTCGAGGCGGCGGTCGCCCCAACGTGCGGCCGCCGAGGCGGCCCCGACGGGGGTCCCGACGGCCTGGGTTGCGGCGACAGGGGCTCCGGCGGCCCGGGTTCCGGCGGAGGGGGCGCCCGCCGGGGCCGAGGCGGTCGCGAGAGTCGGTGTGCCCAGGAGGGTCAGCAGGAGGAGGAGTACGAAGGAATACCGCCCGGTTCTTCGCAGGGAAGCGGCGTGGGCGGTCCGTGGGCCGGATGCCGGTGCGGTGGTACGGAAGCGCCCACGTGCTCCCAACCGCAGCATGCTCATGCCAATCATGCGCCGGAGGGTAGCGCGCGGGCCGTCCAATCGCCCCCCAGCGGACGGGTACGGCCGATATCCGACGTCTCGCGAAGCGTCCGGGGTGTCACCCGGGCAGGGTCGTCGGCGGGCGGCCGAGCGCGCTCGCCCGCTCCGACCACGCCTGGAGCGCGGCGAAATCGGCGTCCGTGAGACCCCGACGCGGATCGACCCGGTGGAGCAGCGCCCGACCCTGGTGGTGGGCGGCGATCCAGGCGCGATCGCGGTCGGTGATCTCGTCGTCGACCCAGACGAACGGGCGCCCCGCTGCCCAGCCGGCCAGCGCGCGGGTCTTCCAGTGCAGACCGTTCCGCTCGTCCCGCTCGTCCACCGGGGACGGCTCGGGCCAGTTCACGACGGGCAGACGGGGCAGACCCAGACGTGGCGCGACGCAGTCGTTCGCGTCGGACATCCAGGTCGTGGCCCACACCAGCGCGCAGGGCAGCGCCGCGAGCCGAGGCCCGTGCGCGGGATCGATCCTGGCCAGAAGCGGGTTCGCGGCGGTCTCCCGCAGCGCGGGGCCACCCTCGTACGTCGGGTACTCACCCGGCGCCGCTCCGAAGGGAATGAGCGGTCCGTCGACGTCGAGGAAGAGGAGGGGGAGGGGGCGCACGGAGTCGGCCACGTCACCCACGGTATCCCCCTCGGCGGAGTCGACTCCCGTCGTGGCGCCGCCGGTGGGCCATGTGCGCCTCAAGGGCCCGTCGTCGCGCCCGTTCCGCCGTCCGGCCGGTCCGGGCCGCTTCCGGAGGTTTCCGTACCCCGGTCGGGTGTTTCCGCCGCCGTGGCCGCCGCGCTGTCCCGATCCCTCCTTTCCCCGAGCTCGCCCGTGATCCGTTCCAGGTCCGTCACCAGCGAGTCCAGCCACGACACCGCCGCGTAGTACTGCCAGGGTGCGCCCGGCGGTTCGGCCGAGAAGTCGTCGAAGGTCCGGGCCCGGAGCGGCACGGGGGTGTCCGGGGTGTCGCCGGTCGGGTCCATGCGCGCGGAGACCAGGAGCATGCCCGCCGCCACCCGGTCGCCGATCCGGGTGACCGCCTCGCTCGGATCCCGGTCCAGCGGCGGTACGACGACCGGCTCGGGCGGTACGAGCAGCCGATCGGCGCCCCACAGCGTGTGGTGGCCGGCCATGAGCGTGGCCTGCCAGTCGTATCGGCCGGAGGGCACCGCCAACCCCTTCGGCTCACTCTGGTACTGCGCGTACGCCGCCTCCGCCATGATCAGCGCGTGTTGCAGAGACCGGTGCCCCGGAGCGGTCAGCAGCGGTACGCGTGTTCCGCCGGCCGCGACCTGGGCGGTCGTCTCCACCGCGGTCTCCGCGGCGCGGCGCAGCAGGGTCGCCACCGCGCGCCGCAGCTCGTCATGGGCGCCCCGGGGCCAGGCGAGCAGCCCGAACACGGCGCCGATCGCGCTGCCCGCCAGTACGTCCAGGAGCCGGAACTCCGCGAGCTGCCAGGTCGCGGGTGCCAGCTGTGCGAAGACCAGGGCGATGACGACCGTGAACATCGCCTGCGACCAGCCCACGCCCTTCACCGGGCCCAGGGTGAAGGTGACCAGCATCAACGGGGGCAGCGCGGCCGCGTACACCTCTGTGTCCGTCCCGACGAGCGCCAGCAGCGTGGCGGCGACGAGCGCACCGACGAGGGTGCCGGTGAGCGCGACCCGCACCGTGCTCCTCGTTTCCCGGGCCGTCGTCCGGGTCAGGGTGAGAGTGGCGAGGAGCAGCCAGAAGCCGTGCGGGAGCGTGTCGAGGCCGGCGATGGCCCTGGCTGCGGCCAGCGCCAGGCTGATGCGGACGGCGTTCTGGAAGAAGACGGACCGCTGCCCCAGATGACCTGTCAGCCGCCGCCACCACAGCGCGGGCGCCCGCATCCGCGCGTACCAGAACCGCCCTGGCGCCGCTGTCGCCGCGGCCGCCCGCCCCCGTACGGCGATGTCCGCGGCGGTGGACATCGCCAGCGCGGCGTCGGCCACCTCCAGGGCCGCCGCATGGCGGCGCAGCTCGGCGGGCACGGCATCCCCGTCCGGGGGCTCCGCCGCCAAGGCCTGCCGCACCCGCCACAGCTCGGCGTGCGCGGCCGTTCCGGACCGCCCGCCCCGCAAACGGTCCGCGGTCTCCCGTGAGCTGTCCCGTACGGCGCGCAGCACGTCCAGCCCGGTCTCCGTCGGCGGGGGGCTGCCGGGCAACGGCTGGAGCATGGCCAGCCGCGCCAGCAATGTGCGGGCCGCGAGCCCGGTGTGGGCCAGGGCCCGGTCCCGTACGCTCGGCCCCGCGGGCCGCTCGGCCTCCGGAACCTGCGAGGACCGCAGGCCGTTGCTGAGTGGTCGCGCCGTGCGCAGGGTCGCGTCGGAGAGCGCGTACGGCGGAGAGGCCAGCGCGTCGGCGAAGCGCTCCGCGCAGTCGGCGGCCCGGGCGGCGCGCTCCCGGTAGGGAACGGTCGGTGGTGGATCGGGCAGCAGGAACGTCTCGGCGAGGATCAGCAGGGCGAGACCGACTGTGGCGCCCACCAGTCGATCGCCGAGCGAACCGGGGTCGTACGGCGGGAAGGACGGCAGGATGTACATCAACTGCAGCCCCGGCGCGGCGCCGGCCGGGCGGGGGCCGCCCACGGCGACGAAGGCCAGCACGAAGCCGATGACCAGCATGCCGACTGCGGCGCTCCACGTCCGTACGGAGAGATACGTGCCGATCGTGATCAGCACCCAGCAGACGGGCACCGCGGGCAGCAGGACCGCGGCCCGCTGTCGCCCGGTGCCGGGGATGTGCGACAGACCGGCCATCGAGACGGCGGCGAAGAGCGCGTAGGTGGCGGCGACGGAGGAGTCGAAGCCGTACAGGAACAGGTAGAAGCCGGCGCTCGCGGCGAGCGTGACCCGCACCGACCGCCGCGCCGCCGCCGCGTAGGCGGCCGGCAGCCGCAGCTTGGGAACGCCACCCATACCACCAGCATCACCCGCCCCGGCGCGTCCGGCGCGTCCGGCTAGCCCGGCCGGCGTCGGCTCGCCCGGAAGCTGCGGGGTGCCCGTCACTGCTGCCGATCGGCTGCCGACGTGGGTCTGGGAGCGGTCGCCTAACATGCCGGGGCATGGCGATGTTCGTGCATGTGACGTCGGCGGCGAACGCGCCGCGTATCAGGCGGTCCGGGATCCGGGCGGTGAGCCACGGACAGGGCGACGCGCGCGGCGTCTACTGCTTCCCGGTGCTGCCGTCGTACACCCTCACCCACCAGTGGCTGCGTGAACTGGCCCGGTTCGGCAGCAGGGGCGGGCTCGTGGCCGTCCACGTACGGCTGGACGACGGCGAGGACGTACTCGTCGGGCACTACGCGGACCGGGCGCGGCACACCCAATTCACCGTTCCCGCTGCCCAGGCGGTGAAACGGATCGCCGCACTGGACGATCCGCGTGGGTGGGAAGTGTTCGTACCCCGGGCGATCCGGCCGCGCGAGGTGCACCGGATACGCACCGCGCCACAGGTGGCGGGCTGGCGGTACCGACCGGACGCGCACGGCACGCGCCCCTGCACCTGCTTCGGCTGCCGGGTGCGCGGAGGGCACGGGGCACGGCGCCTGCGAGAGCGGCTGCCGCACCCGCTGGACGGCCCGCCGCCACCGGTCCGGGTGCTGCTCGCCAGGGTCGCGGCGGCCGGGGACCCGGGAGACCCGGCGGTGCTGCGGGAGGCACTGCACTGGCTCGGCATGCGCCGCCGGGGCCCGCTCGACCGGCTGACCCCCCTCGCCGCCCACCCCGACCCAGGGGTGCGGGAGGACCTGGTGTGGGCGGTCGCCGGTTGGTCCACCCCGGGGGTCGGTGAGCTGCTGGACGCGCTGGCGGACGACGCGCACGCGGACGTCCGGGAGGCGGTGGAGGCGGTGCGTGAGCCGGAGTGACGCCTGATACCCGAGGCCTGGCACCGCCGACCGCCGACCGCAGCCCGGCCGTGGTCGCCCACGGGCCTCCCTGGAACGGCGTCCGCTCCAGGGAGGCCCAGAGGCCCTGAGGCTTGTCGACGGCCTGTCAGGCGGTGTGCAGGGTCAGGCCGTACCGGCCGAGGATCTCGTTGACCGGCTGGAACCACGTCTCGCCGCCGGACGAGCAGTTGCCCCAACCGCCGGACGTGACGCCCTGCGCCTGGTCCCCGCTGATGAACGCGCCACCCGAGTCGCCGCCCTCGGCGCAGACGCTGGTCTTGGTCATCTGGTGGACGGCGCCCTGGCTGTAGTTGACCGTCTCGTTCGTCGCGAGGACGGTGCCGCAGTGCCACCGCGTCGTGGAGCCCGAGCGGCAGATCGACGCGCCCACCGGCGCCACCGCGGAGCCGCGGACGAGCCGATCAGGGACGGTACCCCAGCCGAGGACGACGGGCACGGTCCACCAGCCGCTGTGGATGCTCACGTAGGCGTAGTCGTCGCCGGGGAACGACGAGCCCTGGAACGTACCCATCGCGGAGCCGTCCCAGCCGCGCACCGCGGCCCCGGCCCGCCCGCAGTGACCGGCCGTCACGAATCCGCCGTGCACGGAGAAGCCGATGGAGCAGCGGACGTTACCGGTGTAGTACGGGTCGCCGCCGACGGTTCCGGCGGCGTACGTGCGTGGCGCCTGGGCCGCCTCGGCGACGGTGACGGGAGCGGTCGCGCGGGCCCGCTCGACGAAGGAGCGTACGGCGGGTGCGGAACGCTCGGACCGTACGACGGTGACGACGACGCTGTTGGCCCGTGGGTCGACGTGCCAGCCGGCGACGCCCGCCGGGGCGGCGAGCGCGTCCAGCCGGGACTTGGCCCGGTCCAGAGCGGCGGCACTGTGCCGGACCAGCCGAGTCTCGGCGCCCGACGCGCGTACCTCGGCCTCTTCGGACCGGTCGGTGAGCGCGACGACGAGCCGCCCGGCCGCCGGGTCGAACCACGAACCGCCGTAGTCGGGGCCCGCGGCCCGGCGAGCGTCCTCCTCGACGCCCGTCGCGGCCTTCTCGGCCCGCAGTCGTTCCTCGGCCTGCTCGGCCGTCAGGCCGAGATCCCGCCGCATGGCGTCCAGGAGCCCGGCGGATGCGGAGGGCGGCACGGGCGGGGGAGCGGCCTGCGCCGGTACGGCATGGGCGGCGCCGAGGCCGACGGTGATCAGCAGGGCCGCGAAGGCGGCGGGCAGGGGTCTGATGGTGCGTTTCACGAAGCCTCCAGGCGTGGGGGAGTCGAACGCATGAGAGCGCTCTCAGAACGCTTCAGGACGCCACGCTAACGGGAACGCCTTGTCAGGTCCATACCAGGAACCGGCCGTCTGGCGACGAGCCGTCGGCGACGCACGGAAAGGCGTCGCGGGGGGAGCCCGAACTCGCTCCTCTGGGCATCGCGCGGGCCGAACGGGCATGACGAGCAGACCAGTTCGGGCGGGCTGAAGCGAGGGCCGCGACGCTCTTGGCCGAACCCGGAGGGGGTGTGCGCGAGGTCTGCGCCGACCTGGGGCGGCGGCGGTCAGGGCGGAGGAGGGCTTGCGTGCGGCCCCGACGACGTCGTGGCCCGGGCATGGCCGGCGGAGGAGGCCGGCTGGGCGGCGGGAAGCCGGTGACGCGCTCGGCAGGGGGCGACGGCCGTGCGGGGCCCGGAGACAGCGGCCTCGTGGAGGGCCGCGAGAACACAACGGGGCTGCTCCTCGACCGACGCACGTCGGCGGAGGCCGACGCGGCATCAACCGGTCGTCAGCCGCCGTGGTCCCGCTTACGCGAAGCGACCGGGCTCGACTGGGCCCCGTTCAGCAGGAGTTCCGCTCGGGACGCGGCCGTCGAGCCGTACCGCCCGGCGATGCCGCACGCTCCTCCCCGCCGTTCTGCGGTCGCTTCACTGCGACCGTCGTACCCGATGTGCGACCGGTCACCAGGTCGAGGGGAGTCCGTCGTTCAGGTCGGGGGGTGTGGACGGGGCGCTCAGGACGGCGATCAGGATCAGCCCCAGGATGGCGATGACGGCCAGGACGACCGCTGCCACGACACGCGCGCGATGTCGCCGCGAGGCGTGGACCTCGCCGGGCGGCGTCGTCGGTTGCTTGGGGAACTGCTGGTTGAGCGCGTCCACCAAGGCCACGAGCGCCGGATCGTCGCGGCTGAGGTCCTGCTCGATCTCGGCAAGTATGCGCTGGTCATCCGCGGGGTGACTCATGACGACCGCCTCGGTTCGCCTCTGGTCCCCCGCACGCTCAAGTATTCCCGCTCGGCCGCACGCTGTCCTGGCCAGGCGGGCGCCGAGGCCACTACAAGGTGGGGGCGTCGCCCGAGGGAGGCCCCTGCGTGCCGTTGCCCGTCGAGCCCGTCGTGCCACGCGTCGGCTTCGTGGAATCCGTGCCGTGCGCCACCGACAGCGGCTCCGCGATGTCCTCCAGGGACCGGCGTTCCGCCTTCACGGCGAGGAACGCGGCCACGAGGCCGGCCGCGCACATCAGGCCCGCGCCGATCTGGAAGGCCAGGACCGTCTCGGACGGGACCCCCGACTCGGTGAGACTGGCGAAGATCAAGGGGCCGCTGATGCCGCCGGCGGCCGTACCGATGGCGTAGAAGAACGCGATGGCCATCGCCCGGGTCTCCATCGGGAAGACCTCCGAGACGGTCAGGTACGCGCTCGACGCGCCGGCCGACGCGAAGAACAGCACCACGCACCAGCAGGCGGTGAGCGTGGAGGCGGTGAGCACACCGCTGCCGAAGAGCCATGCCGTACCGAACAGCAGCACACCCGACAGGATGTACGTGGACGAGATCATGACGCGGCGACCGACCGTGTCGAACAGCTTGCCCAGGAACAGGGGGCCCAGGAAGTTTCCGGCGGCGATGACGGCGAAGTAGTAGCCCGTGTGGCCCGTCGGCACGTCGAAGAACGTGGTGAGGATCGTGCCGAAGCCGAAGGTGATGGCGTTGTAGAGGAACGCCTGGCCGACGAAGAGCGACAGGCCGAGCACGGCACGGCGCGGATAGCGGGTGAAGACCGTCCTCGCGATCAGCCCGAATCCGATGCTGCGGCGCTCGTGGATGGTGATCTCGGACTGCGGTGGAGGCAGCGGTCGGCCGTGCTCGCGCTCGATGTCCCGCTCGACCGAGGACACCAGTTTCTCGGCGGCCTCGCCACGGCCGTGGATGAACTGCCAGCGTGGACTCTCCGGCACGTTCCGCCGGACCAGCAGGATCACCAGCCCGAGGACCACTCCGAGGGCGAAGCTGAGCCGCCAGCCCATGTCGATCGCGAAGATGTCGGTGTCCAGCATCACGATGGAGAGCAGGGCGCCGCCGATGGCTCCGAGCCAGTAGCTGCCGTTGATGATCAGATCGACCCGGCCGCGGTACGTGGACGGGATCAGCTCGTCGATCGCGGAGTTGATGGCCGCGTACTCGCCCCCGATGCCGAAGCCCGTGAAGAAGCGGCAGAGGAAGAACCACCAGGACTCGAACGACAGCGCGGTGAGCGCGGTCGCCGCGAGGTAGACCGCGAGCGTGACCATGAAGAGCTTCTTGCGGCCGTAACGGTCGGTCAGCCAGCCGAAGAACAGGGCTCCGGAACACGCGCCCGCCACGTAGAGGGCGGCGGCGGTTCCGGTGACCTGGGCGGCCGTGATGTCCAGACCGCTGCCCTCCTCGGCGAGGCGGCCGGCGATGTTTCCGACGATCGTGACCTCGAGTCCGTCCAGGATCCAGACGGTGCCGAGACCGATCACGATCATCCAGTGCCAGCGTGACCACGGCAGGCGGTCCAGGCGGGCCGGCACGGCGGTGGTCACGGTGCCGGTGGAGCCGGGCACGGTGGCCGGATTCGATTCCCCGCTCATGACTCCCTCTCCGGTCGGGCGTCTCCTTCGTGTGCCCCGCCCGGGAGAGGAGACACCTCCATGGACCTGTGCGACGTGTTCAGGATGCGGGCGGCGGGGACGTTCCACCACAAGATCGCCACCGTTCGGGCGACGCGGAGTCGGCGGACCACCACCCCGACCCGCCGTCAGCTGTCGCCCCGTCCGTAACCGCCGAGACACTCCCGGAATGGTGGTCAGAGGGCGGTGAAGAGTTCCTCGGGTACGTCATCGAGGACGAAGCCGCTGTCGAGGCGCACACGGACCGTCACGCGGTCCTTCTGCCGTTGGTACGCCTGCCATGCGGGCTCCAACGAGGCGACCTGCTCCTCGAGTCGGCCTCGGCTCCCCACGGGCATCTGGTGGCCGAAGTCGTCGAGGAGCGACGTGAGCCGGATGTACTCGCGGACCTCGTGACTCTGA
The DNA here is from genome assembly GCF_055561875.1 of Streptomyces sp. NPDC022552. Lineage (NCBI taxonomy): Bacteria > Bacillati > Actinomycetota > Actinomycetes > Kitasatosporales > Streptomycetaceae > Streptomyces > Streptomyces sp. NPDC022552. Next base: position 132,844 of record NZ_JBVHGJ010000018.1, on the reverse strand, counting down.
TCGTTCTCGTACGAGTAGACCCGCTCGACGATGCCCTCGATCCCGGCCCCCAGGGACAGGGAACCGGTGACGGCGCCTCCGCTCTCCGAGGAGTCCCCGTCGGCGGAGGCGTCCGCGCGGACGTGGGGATCCTCGGCCACGGCCAACGAGCCGGTCAGCCTCAGTTCGGCCACCAGCCGCACCCGGCGTCCCTCGTTCAGCGTCATCGATCCCTCATCGCTCCTGGTCCGTCGGGCCGCGACCCCGTGAGCCGAGACGGCCGCGCCCGGGTCCTGTCATTAGGCCACAACGGCGCGGCGAGCGGCGCACCGCCCGGGACTCGCGGGTGATTCGTCCGATACTCACCGTCATGACCGTTCAGCCTGCCGCAGCGTCCGCCCGACCCCCGGACTCCACCGGCGAGTCCGAACGGCACGCCTCGTGGTTGGAGTTGTTCTTCGACCTGATCGCCGTCGCCGGCGTCGCCCAGTTGGCGCACCTGCTGCACGGCACCCCCGGCTACGCCGACCTCGCCCTGTACGGCGTGCTCTACCTGGCGTTCTGGACGGCGTGGATGTGCTTCACGACGTACGGGAACGTGGCGGCGGACAAGGTGCACACCCGCACCGTGCTCACCGGGATGTTCGGGCTCGCGGTCATGGCCGCGGCCGTGCCGGAGATCCGCTCGGAGCACGCGGACGCCTTCGCCCTGGCCTATGTCCTCGTCCGCCTGCTCGCCTCGCGGGTGTGGCAGGCGCGGGGCGAGGTACCGGCGGACTGGCCGATGGCGCAGCTCTCGGCCGGCGTCGTGCCATGGATCGTCTCGCTGTGGGCCGAGGCGCCCGACCGGTACTGGCTGTGGGCGGGCGGGCTCCTCATCGATCTGGGCTTCACGTTCGCCCTGTCGAGGAACCGGGTCATGGAGCAGCTCCAGAAGGATCAGGGAGAGCACCACCGGAGCCGCGAGGCGACCGGCGCGCTTCCCCGGGCCGCCCGTTTCGATCCGCGGCACCTGGACGAGCGGCTCGGCCTGTTCACCCTGATCGTGCTCGGTGAAGGCATCGCGCAGAGTGTGGACGCGGCCTCCGAGGCCGAGTGGAACGCGAAGCTGTGCACCCTGGCGGTGGGGTCGTTCGCGCTGCTGCTGGCGCTGTGGTCGCTGGCGGTACGCCGGTCGAGCGGGGTGCCTCTCCTCGGATCCGGAGTGCTGCCACCCCGGTTCTCGCTGCCCCTGCACTGCGTGACGACGGGAGCCCTCGCCTCCCTGGCCGCCGCGCTCGGCGCGGCGGTGGAGCACGCGGAGGGGCGGCTGCCGCATGGGATGCGCTGGCTGATGTGCGGCGCCATCGCCGTGTTCCTGGGTGTCGGGGCGCTGGCCGGCGCGCTGTCGGGGCGGGGCACCCGGTGGATCGTGGCGGTCGGGCTGCCCATGGTCGCGGCGCCGCTGCTCCTCGCCGCCTTCGCCGGACGGTGGGCGCCGGGGTCGCTGGTGTGGGCACTCGTCCTGGTGGCGCGCTGGAACTGGATCTACGACAAGCGCTTCGCGTGAGGCCCAGGTGCGCGAGGGCCCGAGCTCGGAAGGCAGACCGTCGCGCGGGGGCTGGCAGTGCGGGTCTCAGGCGGGGAGATGATCTCAGGAGTGCGATGCCTGCAACGTACGCAGGAGTTCGAACGCCGGTTTGTCCACCGTACGCCGGGTGTTGCTCAGGACGGCCACGGCGACGCCCTTCTCGGGGTCGAAGCCCGCGAAGGAACTGAAGCCGCCAGTACCGCCGTTGTGCCAGATCTGGACGTGGCCGCCCTGGCGGGGGTGGAGCCGGTGCGCCATCCAACCGAGGTGCACCCAGGCGAAGGGGCTCCGGCGGTGCTCGACCTCCCGGGTGAGACGGACCGCCTCCGCGAGTGCGGCGGGCGCCTCGTCCCACTGGGCCCTGAGGTACGTGACCAGGTCGGCCGCCGTCGAGCGCAGCGCCCCCGCCCCGGCCAGGTCGGCCAGGTGCCAGGGCGGACGGGGCCGTCGGCGGTGATCGTGTCCCTGCGCCGCTCTCGCCGTACGGGAGCCGTCCACCGTCACCGTCGTGTCCGTCATGCCGAGCGGGGCGCAGATCAGGTCCGTGATCAGCCGCTCGTAATCCGTACCGGACCTATGGGCGAGAGCCAGGCCGAGGAGGCCCGCTCCGAGGTTCGAGTATCGGAACCGCCGGCCCGGGGTGGCGCCGAGGCGGGTGCGGGCCAGGCCGGACAGCAGGACGTCGGCTGTGCAGTCGGCGTACGGATCCGGTGTGCCGGGACGCAACAGCGCCTTGAGCAGCATGCCCTTGGGCAGACGGGGCAGCCCCGAGGTGTGGGTGGCCAGATGCCGCAGGGTGATCGTCTCGTCGTTCCGCGTCGGCACCGTCGTGCCGTGGGGCAGGAGCTCGGACAGCGGGTCGTCGAGCCGCACGGTTCCTGTCGTCACCATCCGCGCCAGGGCGAGCGCGGTGAAGGTCTTGGTCACCGAGCCGATCTCGAACAGCGTGTCCGGGCCCGGAGTACCGCCGTGGTCCGTGGCCGTGCGGCCCGCACCCCTGATCGTGACGTCGTCGCCGGCGACAGCGGCCACCACCACGCCGACGTGCTGTGCGGTGAGCCGGTCCGCGGTGCACTGCGCGAGTGCGCCGAGTTCGTCTGCCATGAACGCCAGCATGGTGCCGCCCGGCGCTCTCCGACTGATCCCTGATGATGATTTCCGGCCCGGGCCGTCCGACCTGAGCAGGAGCACGGCGCGGTTCCGGACCCCGCGCGGGGCGAGGTGCAGGCAGGGAGGGAGACGCCGGGTGTCGGGGCGTAGAGTCCGGGACATGACCGAGCTGTACGGCGCCTCCGTCGTCCTCCGCACCGCTGTCGCCGAGGACGTCCCGGCCCTCGCGGCCATCCGGGCCACACCGGAGGTACGGGAGCGATGGCGCGGCGAGGAGGACCTGGCGGCGGAGGTCGCCGCCGACCTGGACGACCCCGATGTCCGCTGCCTGACGATCCGTCACGAGGGCAGGATCGTCGGGATGATCCAGTGGTACTCCGAGGACGAGCCCGACTACCGGCACGCCGGCATCGACCTCTTCCTCGACCCTTCGGTGCACGGCATCGGCCTGGGCACCGACGCCGTGCGCGCCCTGGCCGCGCACCTCGTCGACGATCACGGCTACCACCGGCTCGTGATCGATCCCGCCGCAGACAACGCGGCGGCGATCCGCTGCTACGGGAAGGTCGGTTTCCGCGAGGTCGGCGTGATGCGCCGGTACGAGCGGGGTGCGGACGGCACCTGGCACGACGGCCTGCTGATGGACCTCCTGGCGGACGAACTGGTGCGACGCTGACGCCGGACGCCGGGCTCGCCCTGAGGGATCGGGTGCGGCCGGCGGTCTGGATGGGTCGGACGCCGCGCTGTCCGGACCGACCGCCTCGCGCGACATGAACCGGCACGGATGCCCCGTCAGACCTCCGGCAGTACGAGCCAGGTCTCGGAGAGCGAGAGCCCGTGCCCGTCACTCGCCACCCCGCACGGGCAGCCCAGCGTGACCCGACGCCAGTCGCAGGTCACGGTCCACGGGCCGTCCTTGCGTCCGCACCCTGGGCAGGCGACGGTCTCAGCCGTCCACACCCCCGGCGCGGGTCTGCCGTAGCGGCGGAATCCGCCCTCGTACCGGACCTGCCAGGGCTCTGCCGACGGTGTGACCGGGACACCTCCGGGCGCGCCGGTCGCGGCGAGGGTGGTGAACAGCGAGGCCAGGTCAGGCAGCAGAGCTTCGCCCGCCTCGGTCGGTGGCGCCGCGCCCTGCGCCGTCCCTGGCGCGATTCCGTACCTCGGAGCCGCCGCCGCGGGCGATGGGTTCGGAGACGCCTGCCAGGCCGTCAGGGCGCGGGCGACCGCGGCCAGCAGGGCGGCGAGGGGCGGGCTGACCGCGCCTGCGTCGAGATGGTGGACGGCCGTCCGGAAGATGCGTTGCAGTCTCCGGTCCCGGTCCGTCGCCCGAGTCCGCGCCGCTTCGCCTTGCCGGGTCGGGAGCGGGGCGGTGAGGCGGGCGAGGACGCGGTCCGCGGCCTCGGCGTCCGCCGGCGAGAGGCGCCACTCGCCGGCCGCGAGGAGTTGCCGGGCTCGCCCGGCCTCGAGGGTGAGGGCTCGCGTCGGTAGCGGACCCGCTGCCACCCCCGGGCCTCCGTGAACGTCTGCCATTGCTTCCCCTTGCTGGCATCGATGAGCAGTCCACATCCCATCACGGCGCCTGATTTGGTCGCACTGGCGCCGGAACGATATGGCATCTGACCTGCAATGTCATTCCGAAGTCGAAACCAGAAGAGCCACCCGGCGCCAAATATGGCTCGCAATGGCGCCATCAATGCGCCATGATGGCATCATGGAGAGCGCGCCCCGGCCTCGCAGGCCGAGGGGAGTGCGCGTTTCGCGGGGTAGCCATCAAAAGGGGTCGGACCATGGAGACAGTGCAGAGCCGGCGGCACGCGGCACCAGGCGCCTTCGCCGCCTTCGCGCGCTTCGTGGTCTGCGGCGGCGGGGTGGGGCTGGCCTCCAGCTTCGCGGTGACGGCGCTCGCCTCCTGGATCCCCTGGGTCCTGGCCAACGCCCTGATCACCGTGGTCTCCACGCTCCTCGCCACCGAGCTGCACGCCCGCTTCACCTTCGGCGCGGGCGGGCGGGCGACCTGGCGCCAGCATGTCCAGTCGGCCGGATCTGCGGCGGCCGGTTACGCGATGACCTGCGTGGCGATGCTGGTCCTTCAGCTGTTGGTCGCGGCGCCCGGTGCGGTGCTGGAACAGGTCGTCTACCTGTCCGCCTCCGCGCTCGCCGGTGTCGCGCGGTTCGCGATCCTGCGCCTCGTCGTCTTCGCCCGCAACCGCTCGCAGTCCGCGACCCCCGCCCCCGCCCCCGCGACGGTAGCCCGCACCACGGCCGCGCCCGTCCCGTCGGCACTCTGCCGCGCAGCCTGACCGTTCCGCTGCCCGGCGGCATGGGTCGGCGATCCCGAGGACCCGTCGTCGACCATCGAGGGCACCGTGCGAAGGCCCTGTGATCAGGAAGGCGCTGACCCCAGCTGATGGGCTGCGGCGGCCTCGGGCATCATGATCGGATGCCGGACAATGCCGCACGCGCTGCTCTTCTCGATCACCTCCGTCGGACACTCCCGGGTCGCGTCATCGATGAGGTCCAAGGTGTGGATGGGCCCATCGAGGATCGCGTGCCCGGATTCCGGGTGTTCCGGATTCATCCCGCGTATCCAGGCGACTGGTGGCTGTATGTGACGTCGGGCTGTTGGGAGGCGAGTCAGTTCGACGGCCATGGCACGGAGTTCTTTCTCGCGGCGCCGCGCGACGAATGGATCAACCTGGAGAGCGTCACTGTCAACGCGTACTACCACTGCGGACCGGTGCACCAGCGACTCGACGTCGGACACACCGTCCCCATCGGCCGACCGTGGATCGATGACTCCGACTGCGACCACTATCTGGTGAGCCTGCCGTATCCCTTCGGACCCGACTTCGAGGTCTGCGCCTGGGAAGGCGGAGCCCATGCCCGCATCCTGTGGCTGTTGCCGATCACCGAAGCGGAGAAGGATTTCCGTCGGGAGATGGGACTCGAGGCACTTGAAGCCCGTTTCGATGAGCAGGCGATCGACCCCGTCGATCCAAAGCGAGCGTCCGTGGCCTGAGACGGGCGGGCGGCATGGCCTGAGGGCCGCCGGTCCGGGCGCCCTCGGCGTGACGCCCCGGTGCGCAATTGCCTCGCGCATGAGCCGCCCCGCGATCTACCCTCGCGGCCATGACGTCACACGATGCGCCTGAAGGCTCCCGGATCGCTCCCGGTGGTGCCGGGCTGGTGATCCGGCAAGAGACCGCTGACGATCACCGAGATGTGCGCGAGGTTCACACGCGCGCCTTCGGTGACAGCGATCGGGTTCCCGGGCTCGTGGAGGCACTTCGCGTTGCGGAGGCTGCATTGCCGCCGATGTCCTTTGTCGCTGTCGTCGATGACCGGGTCGTCGGGCATGTCCTGCTGAGCGCGACGCGGTTGGACGCTCCGCGCCGGATCGTGGACGTCCTGTCGCTGTCACCGCTGGGCGTGGTCCCGGAGTTCCAGCGTCAGGGCATCGGGTCGCGGCTCATCGCCCACGCCCTCGAGGCGGCCGACAGCCAGGGCGTGCCGTTGGTGTTCCTGGAGGGTTCGCCGCACTACTACGGCACGCGCGGCTTCGAGGGTGCCAGCGCGGTGGGCTTCCGTTCGCCGTCGCTGCGTATCCCTGAAGCCGCTTTTCAGGTCGCCCGGTTGTCCGCCCACGAGCCGTGGATGACGGGCACCTTCGTCTACTCAGACGTCTTTTGGGCCTACGACTGCGTCGGCCTGCGCGACCCCGAGGACTGAGGAGCTGCCCGACTCGACTTGCCTTCATGTGGCCCCTGGCCGAGCTGTTCGACATCGCCCGGTGCACCGGGTTCCGCCTGAGCACCCTGGCCAGCGTCTTCGCGGCACCGAAACCCAGGTCCGCCGACCCGCCGCCCACGGGCCGGAAACGGCAAGCTCAGTACCCGTATCCGATGCCCTCGGAGGAGGCGGGTTCTGGAACGCGAGCCGTTGCCCTCTCTGATGACGCCGAGCGCAGAGACGTTCCTTCAACCTCCGGATCACCCACACCCAGAGGAGGCCGCGACGGTCGGCGGCCGACGGAATCAGTCGGCGGCGGTCAACCCGTGCCACCAGTGGCCGCACCCGTCGGAGCAGAAGCGTTCGCGTCGTCGTTCGTCGGCGATCGCGAGCACCGCGACCAGTAGCCGGAACGCCTTGCGGCGTTCGTCGAGAGGGGTGAGCGAGGCGATCTTCCCCAACTGGTGATCGATCCGGCCGCGTGTGATCAGCACTGCAGGCGTGTGTGTCGGACGAAGCCCGGCCCGGCGGATGGCCTCAGGTCCGTCTTCGGTGACGGCGCGCGCCTGGACACAGTGGTGGCGCAGGAACAGCAAGACCGTGGACTGCTCCTCGGAGCCGAGTGCGTCGAACCATTCGACGCCCTCTGTCATCGGGCGCAGTCCCTGCGCGAGCTCGTTGAGGATGACGTCGCGTTCGGTCATGACTTTATCTCCCCCTCAGGCATGGGGTGCTTCGGCGCGGAACGGCGGTCAGTAGAAACCGGACGACAAGGCGCACATGGGCATCCGGCCTGCACGGCTCGTGCCCGGGCATCTGCTTTTCGCCGGCCTGGCATACCACGTCCGTTCCAGCACGCCAGGCGTCAACCGAAGTACGCACTTCTCAGAGGCTCTCCTTTCGGCAGATGACCGAGGGGGTCCCCGGAGGCGGGAAGTTGTCGAGGTCGCCGTCCTGAGTGGCCACGGCGTGGCCGAGTAGATGCAGGGGGCCCGCCTCGATGCCGGCTGCTTCCATGCCTCGCCAGTGCGCCAGCGCGAGCTTGGCGTCCACCAGACCGTGGACCAGGGGGAGTTCGGGGTCGATCGCGTGGAGCAGGGACTCCAGACGGCATGAGGCGATCGTGCCGGGAAGCCATGTCCGCGCCGCGTACCCCTCCGCTGCCGCCTGGGGGAGCCCCGGAGCCGTCCGGCGTTCCACCGGGCCGACGGACAGCAGGCCGCCGCCGACGATCAGGACGTCGCGCCGCTCCCGCATGCGGGCCAGGGCCGCCGCGGTGTCGAAGCAGTGCGGGAACGAGTCGTCGACGACGATCGCACCGGGCCCGAGCCTCGGCACGTCGAGCACCGCGCCGCCCCCGCTCACGGCAGTGACCAGGAGGTCGGCCTCGTACACCGCGGCCGGTAGCGTCGGACCTGACTCGTGGACCTCGACGTTCCGGGCCAGGCCGCGCGTCTCCAGGTCCTCCGCCAGCTTCCGCAGGCGTGGCGCGCTCCCCGCAACGTCGCACAGGAGCAGCCGGGCGGGCGGCTCGGGGGCGAGGGTCAGGAGCAGTTCGAGGGACGAGCCGCCGATGGAGCCCAGGCCGGCGACGGCCACGACGAGGTCGGCGAGCTCACGGCCCGTACGGGCGAGCGCGGCGTGCACGGTCTTGACCACGGACACCGCGGTCGCCGCATGCCCCGTCGTGAGAGCCGTCGGGGTGTCCGTCCCGCGCAGGACCTCGAAGCCGTACGCGGTGAGAGACGGGATCATGCCCGCGAGCGAGACACAGCGCGCGCCCAGGGTCGACGCGTACTCGACCGCCCGGGCAGTGCGCGCCGCGAGGTCGGACGTCGACGCCAGCTCGTCGGCGAACAGCGGAAGGCAGACGAAACCGGACCGGCCAAGCGGCGTGTCGACCTCCTCCACGAGTCGCGGACGTCCGTCCGGGAAGAGCAGCCGACGTACGTGTTCACGCGCCGCCGCCTCGGCCCCCGATCCGCCGAGCGGGCCGAGCGAGCCGAGCGGGCTGAGCGCTCCTAGCGGCCCGAGCGCGCCGCGTGAGCCCTGCGACGCGAGTGCCGTGAGCTGACTCGGCGGCGGAAGGTATCCGATGAGCGCGGAGTCCAGGACTTTCGTCGCCGGCTGCGGACCGCGGTGGGCCGTCGTCGTCACGCGCGGGCGTGCCGCAGTGTGCGCAGCCTCGGTCAGCTCCTTCCGTAGCGCGCCGGTGAACGATGCGAACGCCGACTCGTCCGGGAACGCGGCGGTGGACGCGCGCAGCGTCACCCTCAACTCCCCCTCTCCGACCGGCCGCACCGCCAGGAACGTGTCCGTCCCCACCGGAGGCGGCGCGAGGACGGCGTCGGAGTCGTCCCACCGCACCCCCAACGTGTCGCCGCTCAGCGGACCGAGGGCCGAGAAGTCCAGGAAGGTGAAGAAGAACTGGGCGGTCGCCGGCAGCCCGCCGCCCCTCGGGGGCACGTGAACTCCCTGCGTACGGGACGACTCGACCTCGGCCACGACCGCACGCAGGTCCTCGCCGAACGTACGGTTCGCCCCCTCCCCCGACAGCGGACCCGGCCGCACCGGTACGGCGGCGGCGTACGGGCCGAACACCAGGTGGGCGTCCGGCTGGCCGTCGTCGCGGCCGGAGACGGCAAGGCCGAGGATCAGATCCTGCTGCCCCGTCGCGGCGGCCAGCGTCCGGTAGTACGCGGTGAGGACCGGGGCGAAGAGTGTCGAACTCGCCGACGTGGCGATCCGGCGCAGGGCCGCGACCTGGTTCGCGTCCAGGGTGAATCCGGCCGAATGGTACGGGTGTGCTCCGCGGCCCCTGTCGGGCGTCCCGCTCCCGCCGTGGACCCCGAGAACCGGGCGTCGATAGGGCGCGTCGATGCGGGCCCTGACCGGGGCGCCGGAGGATGTCACGTGTGCTTGCAGGGCCACGTGGTCCCGGAAGGTGCCCCGCAGCGGCGGAAGTTCGGCGGACTCGCCCCGTACCAGACGGTCGTAGCCGGCGAGCAGTTCTCGGCCGAGCAGCGCCACGCTGTAGCCGTCGCCGATGAGGTGGTGGGCATGGACGACGAGCGCGTGCTCGTCGGGCCCGAGCGTGAGCAGGCGAAGACGCAGCAGCGGCCACGCCCAGGACTCGAAACGGCGCTCCCGTTCCTCGGCGAGCCGTGCGGCGAGGAGGCCGGGTTCGGCGAGGGTCTCGAAGTCGACCGGGAGCCGCAGCGTGGGCGGCAGTTCCTGCTGGATCGGCGGACGTGCACCGGCGGGGAACACGGTCCGCAGCATCGGGTGGCGTACGACGCAGGCGTCCACAGCCCGCTGGAACAGCTCGGGTCGCAGAGGGCCGTCGACCCGCAGACACGCGAGCCATGCCGTGTGGGACCCGGGCGCCATGGCCTCCGCGAGGAGGAACCCGCGCTGGGAGGGGGCGAGCGGGAACGGCGAAGGACCGTGAGCGTGTACGTCGTCCCCGCCGATCGGCCCGACCGTCGGCCCATCCGTAGGCCGGTCAGTCGGCCGGACAGTCGATCGGTCGGCCGGCCGCTCAGTCGGCCCGTCAGCCGATCGGCCGACCGCCGTGCCGCTGGGTCCGGCGTGGATGTCGTCGGCCGCGCTGTCGATCGCGGCGGCGAGCGCGGCCAGTGTGCGATGGGTGTACACGGCCGTGGGCCTGGGCAGCGCCGGGACCTCCTCCCGCAGCCGCGCGAACACCTGGAGGACGAGCAGGGAGTCGCCTCCCAGGGCGAAGAAGTCGTCCTCGCGCCGGACGTCCTCACCGTCGAGGAGCTCGGACCAGACACGGGCCAGCAGGACCTCGGTCGGCGTCGCAGGGAGCGTCCGTTCGGCCATGGCATCGACGGACGGAGACACCGGCACGGGCACCGTCACCGTCGCCGGTGCTTGTGCCGTCAGTCGGCCGCGGTCGATCTTCCCGGTCCCCGTGAGTGGCAGATCGTCGACCAGGTGGATCCGGGCCGGGAGCATGTACTCCGGCAGCGTGAGCGCCAGATGGGCGCGCAGAGCGGTGGAATCGGGCGTCGCGACGCCCGGCCTGCACTGGACGAAGGCGCTCAGCCGTTCGTCCCTGTGCACCACGGCGGCACGCGCCACCGCCGGATGCGTCAGCAGCACCGACTCGATCTCGCCCAACTCCACCCGGTGCCCGCGGATCTTCACCTGGTCGTCGAGCCGCCCGAGGAAGTCGAGGACGCCGTCCTCGTCCCGCCGGACCCGGTCCCCGCTGCGGTACCAGCGGCGACCGTCGCGTTCCGTGAACGCCGCTTCGGTCAGCTCCGGTTGGTGCAGATAGCCGGGTGTGAGACCGACACCCCCGATGAGCAGCTCGCCGGGCTCACCCGGTGCGCACCGCCGACCGTCCGCCGTCACCACGTCGACCTCCGTGCCGGTGAGGGGCGTGCCGATGGGCAGCGCCCGAACGTCGTCGGCGGGGCGCGAGTCGATGATGTGGAACGTGGCGTTGATGGTGGCCTCGGTGGGCCCGTAAAGGTTGGCTATCCGGTGCCCGGGCCCGAACAGGTCGTACCAGCGGCGCACATGGGCGGGCGGAAGCGCCTCGCCGCCGACGTGGATCCAGCGCAGGGCCGACAGGTCCGGCGCCGGCGCGCCGTCCCGTACGCGTGTCTCGGCGGCCTCCAGAAGGCGCGACCACAGGCTCGGCACCGAACTCCACACCGATATCCGGGCCTGCTCGACCCGGTCGAGGAGAGTCTCGGGGTCCCGGAGCAGCTGCCGCGGGAGGGTGACCACCGTGGCCCCGACCATCAGCGGCGCGAGGAGTTGGCGTACCGACGCGTCGAAGCAGAGCGACGCCGTCTGAGCGAGCCGGTCACCCTTGCCGTACCCGAAGGTCGCCAGCGCCCAGTCGAGATAGTTGCTCATCGAACGACGGGTGATCGGGACCGCCTTGGGGCGCCCGGTGGAGCCGGAGGTGAAGATCACGTACGCGACGGAGTCGGGGTCCGGGGCCGGAACGTCCGTATGGTCGGACCGAGGAGACCACGGCTCGGGCTCGGAGGAAGGTCCGTCGGCCGCGACGAGGGTGAGCCCGGAGTCGGAGGCGAGCTCTGCCGCTGTCGAGCGAGTCGCCGCATGGCAGACCAGCACGCGGGTACGGGACCGCTCCAGCTGGTCCGCCAGACGGGCGGGGGGATGGGCGGCGTCCAACGGAATCCAGCCCGCACCGGCCCGCAGGATGCCGACCACGCCCGCCACGGCGTCGGCGCCCGGTTCGGTCAAGAGGCCCACCAGGTCACCCGGGGCGACGCCGTGGGCGCGCAGACGGGCGGCGAGCGCACCGGACGCCCGGTCCAGTTCGGCGTACGTGACGCCGCCGCCGTCGCCTGTGTCGACGGCCACCGCGTCCGGTGTCGCGCCGAACTGCGCGAGAACGCGGGCGACGATGTCCGACGACTCATGTGTGAGGGCCGGGGCATGGGCGGCGCCGGGGGCGGGCATGCGCGAAGCAGGGACGGGTGCCCGCCGGGCAGGGACGGGTGCCCGCCCGGCGGGGACGGACACGGCGGTGGCTGCCTCGGCGGCCACCGCCGTGACGAGTTCGGCCAGGTGCTCCTCGGCCAGCCGGGCGATCGTGGCCCGGCCGAAGAGCCGAGCCGGGAAGTTCCAGGAGAAGGACAGTGCCCCGTCGGACTCCCAGCACAGCAGGCTGAGCCGGGTGGCGGCGGAGGCGGTTCCGGCTGACGTCGGGCGGACCTCGACCGGGCAGTCGGGGTCGAGGGAGACCGGGAACCGCGCGAAGCTGAACGACGCGGGCCCTGCCGTACGCGGTCCGGCCCCGTCCGCGGGCAGCAGCCGGGCGAGGTCCTGACTTGTGAGCCGGCCGTGGCGCTCTGCCTCGGGCCACGCGTCGCGCAGCCGTGCCGCGAGCGTGAGCGCCGAGTCGTCGGGGCCGACGTGGACAGGGATCGGCAGGGTGTCGGCCAGCGGCCCGACCAGCCGCTCGACACCGGGCAGCCTGGTCTCGCGGCGGGCTCGCGCCACGTTGACGGACACGTCCTCCCGTCCGCCGCCCCACCGCGACAGGCAGCGCGCGTAGGCCGCGAGCAGGAGGTGGAACAGAGACACCTCGTGTGCGGCGGCCACCTCCCGAAGCCCGGCCGTCAGGTCGGTCCCTGGGGCCACCTGGTGGGCGAGGAGCGGGGGTTCGGGGAGAGCGAGCGGATCCCCGTCGTACGGGAGCGCGAGCGGTTCGCCCCTGTGGGCGAGCACCTCACGCCAGTACGCCCGGTCCTCGGCGAGGGCGGCCTCCGACCGTTCCGCCGCTTCGCACGCGGTGTACGCGGCGAAGTGCGTGGTGAGCGGCGGGAGTTCCGGGGAGCGACCTCGCGACAGTGCCGTGTAGAGGGTCCAGAGCTCCTCGCCGAGGATGTTCAGGCTGAACCCGTCGGCGGCTGCATGATGTACGACGAGTACGACACGGGCGGCTTCGGCGTCCGCCGTGCGGGCGAGGACGGCGCGGACGGGAGCCTCGGTGGCGAGGTCGAACGGGCGGTTGCGCAAGGCCTCTTCGAGGTCCGCCAGCTCGTCCTCGACGGAGCGGATGCCGGGCAGGTCACGGACCTCGTACCAGTCAGGTGCCCGGTCGTCGCCGACGGGCTCCACGGCCACTTGCGTGGGCGCCGGCTGCCCGGGGTGGATCCGTATGCGCAGCATCGGGTGGCGGTCGGCGAGCCGCGCGAGCGCGACGCCGAGAAGGCCGGCGTCGAGGGGGCCGCGGACGTCCTGCGTCACGTATCCGTAGGCGGCGACATCCGGGTACAGCCCGCCCTGGGTGTGGAAGGCGAGCTGCACCGGCGTCAGGGAGAAGGGGACGCCGACCTCGGCCGCCGCCGCCTTCACCGCCGGTCGTGCTGCGGAGTCCTGGGCGGGGGAGAGGTCCTCGGAGCCGAGATGGCGGGCGAGTTCCCCCAGAGTCCGGTGCTCGAAGAACAAGGTGATGGGCAGGGAGCGAGCGAGCTCCTTCTCCAGCCGCTTCACGAGATCGACGGCCATGAGCGAGTCCAGGCCCAGGCCGAGCAGCGGTACGTCGTCACCCAGGTCGTCCGCAGACACGAGGAGTGCCTCGGACAGCAGCTGCCGCAGGACGTCCGACAGGCTGGAGCCGCGATCCGTTCCGGCCAGCGGGGGGCGAGAGGTGGTGGGTGCGGGCGGCCGGGTGGTGTTCCGGTACGCGGATACGACGCTGTCGGCGCCGGTCGGGACACGGCGTGAGGGGGTCGAGGCCAGGTCGGCGACCATCAGCTGGGCGGCATCGGTGCCGCAGGCCCACCGCAGGGCTTCCAGCGCCGCACCGGTCGCCAGCGGCGCGGGCCCGCGCCCTGCGTACGGGGCGGGCGTGGCCGTCGCGAGGGGGCGCGGCGGGGCCTGGAGCCCGGCGTCGGCCATCGGCTCGGTGGCGGCGGGGAGTTCCGTACCGGCATCGAACCCGGCACCCGAACCACCTCCCGCGCCAGGACCAGGACCGACACCAGCACCAGCACCCGCACCAGCACCGACACCCGCACCAGGACCGACACCAGCACCAGCACCGGCACCGCCCGCACCCGCGGCGGAACCCGCACCGAGTCCCGCTCCGGCAGACAATCCCGTATCGGCGAACGCCGCGAAGTTGACCGACTGCCAGGGCCGGCCGGCCGCGCACTCCGCGGCGGCGAAGGCGTCGAGGTAGGCGTTGGCGGCGGCGTAGTCGCCGATCGCCCCCGCCAGGCCCGGCAGCACCGAGGCGACCGAGGAAAAGGCCACGCACAGGGAGGGGCGCAGGTCGTGCTTGCGGAGGCCGCGCGCGAGCAGCGCCGTGCCGCGCGTCTTGGCGGCCAGGACCTCGGCCACCTCATCCGGCGCCTTCGCCCGCAGAGTGCCGGGCCGGACCACCCCGGCCGCGTGGACCAGGACGTCGAGACGCGGCAGACCGGCCAGCAGCGCGTCGACGTCGGCCTCACGGGAGACATCGGCAGCGCGGTACGCCACGGTGGCGCCGAGCGCCCTGAGTTCGGCCAGCAGCCCGGACGGCGGCTCGACCGAGCGGCCGGTCAGCACCAGGGTCGGTCGACCCCGTGCCGCCAGATCACGGGCCAGTGCGCCACCGACCCCACCGGCGCCTCCGGTGATCAGATACACGCCGTCCGCCGGCAGCGCTGCCTCCGGCGACTGAGCGGCCGCGTCCGTGGCGACCGGCGCGGCGGTCCGGCCGAGGCGTCGCCCGTCCCGCCAGGCGATGGCGGCCTGGACGGTTTCCTCGCCCGACTGCGCCGGACGGGCAGCGAGTTCGAGGTCGAGCGCGTCGAGGCGCGCGTCGATCCCGTCCATGGAGGAAAGGTCGACGCTGTGAGCAGCGACGCCCGGCAACTCCTCGGGCAGCGCCAACGCCATGCCCGTCAGCACCGCTTGCGTCGGGCGAGGACGTTCCGGTCCGGCGCCGGTGACATGGACGTCCTCGGTGACGACGAGCACGCGCGGGCGGTGGTGCGCGAGGTGCGGCAGCAGATCCTGGAGCTCGCTCACCATGGCGCGGTGCGCCGCGTCGAGCGCGGCGGCGGATTCCGGCTCCACCGCGGGACCCGCGAGCAGCACGGCTGCCGTAGGGGCCGGCGCGCCGTCGGAGAGCGCGTCCCCGGGCCGCCGGACCGTGACACCCCGCCCCGTGAGCCGGTCGGCGAACGCGCGGGCGAGCGGCGAGTCCGGTCCGGACAGGAGGACGGTACGCGGCCCGGAGCCGACGGTCAGCGGGGCATCTCCCCAGCCGAACCGGTGCAGCAGCGGCCGGGGTTGGGTAGCGGCGGCCGGCCAGTGGCGACGCCGCTGGAAGGGGTACGTCGGTACGGAGATCCGGGCGCGGCCGGCATCCATGGCCGTACGGTCCAGAGGTACGCCCCGCTGCCAGAGCCGGCCCACGGTCTCGAGCAGTCCCCGCGCGCCGCCCCGGTTCCCGGCGGCGAGCACGAGCGCTCCGGCTCCGCGAGGGTGCGCCGCGGCGACGGAACGTACGGGACCGCTGAGGGAGTCGGCGCCGAGCTCGACGAACGTGTCGTAACCGTCGCCGAGCAGGCGCTCCACGGCCGCGCCGAAGCGGACCGGCTGCCGGGCATGGACTCGCAGATAGGCCGAACCGAGGACGGGCTGCCACGACGCGGTGACCGTACTGATCAGAGGTGTCGTCGATGGCCGGAGCGTGATCGCCCCGGCGGCTTCGGCGAGCGGTGGGAGGGCCGGATCCATCAGGGGCGAGTGGAAGGCCCGGGACACCGCGAGCCGCCGTGCCGCGACGCCACGGGCCGACAGCCCGGCGACCGCGTGCTCGACGGCCGCCTCGGTGCCGGCCAGGACGACCTGGTCGGGACCGTTGACCGCGGCCACGCTCAGCGCGCCCCGCGCGTCGGCCACCAGGGCGGCGGCCGTCTCCTCGTCGCAGCGGACCGCCGCCATGGCGCCAGGTGCGCACAACTCCGCCATCAGCCGACCGCGTTCGGCCGCGAACCGTACGGCGTCGGCGAGCGAGAGCGTCCCGGCGACGCACGCGGCGGCGATCTCGCCGACGCTGTGCCCGGCGACCGCGTCCGGCGTGATACCCCAGGCCCGCACCTGGCGGGCGAGGGCGACCCCGTAGGCGACGAGGAGCGGCTGGGCGATGTCGGTTCGGGCGAGCGAGTCGGGTGACACGTCGGGGTCGAGGCACCAGGCGGCGAGGCCGCGTCCGCCGATCACGCCGACGTGGTCGGACGCCTCGTCGAGCGCTTCCCGGAAGACGGGCGCGTCCGCGTACAGGGCGCGGGCCTGACCGTGAGGGCGTACGCCCTGCCCGGGCAGCAGCAGGACCAGCCGCGCCCGGGAGCGGACGGCCTCGCCGCCCGGATCGTCACCGGAGGAATCGCGACGGGCGTCGAGAGGGGCGGCGAGACGGGTATCGAGAGGAGCGGTGCGACGGCCATCGACACGACCATCGAGGCGGGCATCTAGTCGTGCGGCGAGATCTCCCTCGGCGACGACGGCGAGACGGTCGGGCCCCTCGTCCCGCGCCGCGGCGACCGCGGCGCAGACATCGCCCTCGTCGAGGCCGGGGTGGTCACGAAGATGGTCCGCGAGACCGGCAGCGGCGGCGCGCAGTGCGTCCCGCCCATGTGCCGACAGGGTGAGCAGCCGAGGGCCACCCGACGGCGTCCGATTCTCCTCGGGCCGGGCGGGGGCCTCCTCCAGTACGGCATGGGCGTTGGTGCCGCCGAAACCGAACGCGTTGACTCCCGCGACGAGCGGGCCCGGTTCCTCCCAGTCCCGCACCTCCTCCACCAGGGCGAAACCGGCACCGGCCAGGTCGAGCGCGGGCGCAGGCGCCCCCTGGAGCGGGGACGGGGCCAGGCGCCGATGACCCAGTGCGAGGACCACCTTCACCAGGCTCGGCATGCCGGCGGCATTGAGCAGATGACCGACATTGGTCTTGACGGAGCCGAGCAGCCGGAGACGCCCGTCGGCGCGCGGCGGAAAAGCGTGCGCGAGCGAGCGCACCTCGACGGGATCGCCGATCGGCGTACCCGTGCCGTGCGCCTCCACGTACGACACGCTCTCGGGGTCGACGCCCGCGTCGCGGTACGCCTGCGTGATGACCTCACGCTGCGTCAGGGGATTGGGGGCCATCAGGCTCAGCGAGCGGCCGTCGTTGTTCACGGCGGTGCCGCGGAGGACCGCGAGGACCGGGTCACCGGCCCGCTCCGCCTCGTCGAGCCGGGTCAGGACGAGGGCGGCGCCGCCCTCCCCGGGCACGAAACCGTCGGCCGCCGCACCGAACGCGTGACACCGGCCGGTCGGGGACAGCGCCTGCGCCTTCTCGAGCAGCGCGTACGCCGTCGGCGTCAGATTGAGGTGCACGCCGCCGACGACCGCCACGTCGCACTCACCGGCCTGGAGGCTGCGGCGCGCCAGGTGCAGCGCGACCAGCGCCGAGGAGCACGCGGTGTCGACCGCGAGCGCGGGGCCGGTCAGGTCCAGACAGTGCGCGACGCGGGCGGCGAGCATGTTGGGCAGGTTCCCGGTCAGCGCCGCGGCGGGCAACTCCCCGCCGCCGGTGGCCTGTTCGAGCACCTTCCGGTAGCCGCTGTCCCCGGCCGCGACGAACACGCCCACCCGGCGGCCGTGCCGTCGCGCGCCCGCATGACCCGCTCGCTCCAGGGCCTCGTGCGCAAGCTCCAGAAGGATCCGCGCCTGGGGATCGGTGGCCAGGGCCTCGTCCTCCCCGATGCCGAAGAACCCCGCGTCGAATCCGGCGGGCTCATCGAGGAACGCGCCCGACCGACCGTTGCCGTCCGACGGATCCGGCCACCGACCGTCCGGTACGCCGCTGACGGCGTCGTAGCCGTCGACGAGCCGGTCCCAGAACGCCTCCGGGGTGTCGGCACCGGGGAAGCGGCAGGCGAGGCCGGTCACGGCGACGACGGGCCCGGCGGCGCCGTGGGCCTGTCCCGGCCCGGGTGCGGTGTGAGCGGGCGAGCGGCGTCCGTCCGCCCGTGCGCCCTGCGCCGGGCACCCGTCCGAATCCTGGCTGTCGGGGCGCTCCGAGGTGAGGATCAGCCCGGCGAGGGCGGCCACCGTGGCGTGGTCGCGTATGTCGGAGGGACGCAGCGCCACGCCGAACTCGTCCTCGAGGGCGGCGAGTACCTCCATGGCCTTGAGCGACGAGCCCCCGAGCGCACGGAAGTCGTCATGGAGACCGATCTCCTCCACCGGCCGCCCGAGGGCCAGTGTCCAGACGCGGCGCACGACGGTCTCGACGTCCCGTCGGGAGCGGGGCGCGCGCGACGGCGCGATACCGTCTCGCGCGGTGAGGTCCTCCTGCCTCTCCGCGGGGGGCGTTCCGGTCCTTCCCGCCGGGACCGCGGCCCCGGCGGCTTCGGATCCGCCCCCCACCACCCCGGTGGCACCCCGCTCCGCGATCTCCGGATACTCCCCGCCCTCGAAGCGTTCGCGCAGCGCCCCGCGCCGGACCTTTCCGCTGGTCGTCCGTGGGAACCCCCGTACGGGCATCGCCAACACCCGTACGTCGTCGTGCCCCAGGGCCTCGCGGACCCGAGCCCCGACCTCGCGCAGGACCGTGGGGGACAGGGCGGCGAGAGGCGGCGCGGGGGCGAGGAAGACGACCACGCGCTCACCGCCGCCCGCGGGATCGGTGGAGCCCACGACCGCGACCGGGCACCGCCCGAGACCGGGAGTGCCCACGGCCACCTCTTCGAGATCCGCCGCGTGGAACGTACGCCCGTCGACGAAGACGACGTCCTTGGACCGGCCCGTCACGCAGAGCCGCCCCTCGCGCAGGAAACCCATGTCGCCGGTGCGCAGCCACCCGTCGACGAAGGCGCCCGCCGTCGCCTCCGGAGCGCGGTGGTAGCCACGGGCCACCTGCGGCCCGCCGACCTCGATGTGGCCGACGCGTCGGTTCTCGACCGCCTCGCCTCCGTCGTCCGTGATGCGTACCGTGCACCCGGGCACGGGGCTTCCCACGTCCATCAGCTCGACCGCGTCCGGCCCGGGCGCGGTGTCCACGGCCAGCCCGCGGCTGAGCGCCGCGCGGTCCAGGACGAGCGGTCGCGCCACCTCGCCGGGGGGCGGGAAGGTGACGGCCAGCGTCGCCTCGGCGAGGCCGTACACCGGCTGTGGCGCGTCCGCCGCGAGCCCCGTGGGCCGCATGCGCCGGACGAAGGCGCGCCACACGGCCGGTGAGATCGGTTCCGCGCCGACCAGGATCATCCGTACACGCGTGAGGTCGAGACGGGCGAGGGTGTCCTCCGGTACGCGTCGTTCGACGAGGGCCAGGGCGAAGTTGGCGGCCGAGAGCAGGGTCGCCCCGTGCCGGGCCGCCGCCTCCAGCCACCGCTCGGGCCGCTTGGCGAAGGTCAGGGGTTCGAGCCGGACCTGCTTGATCCCGGCCGACAGCGGGACGAGGTGTGTGCCGATGAGGCCCATGTCGTGGAAGTACGGCATCCAGGTGGCCAGCACGTCCTCGGAGGTGATGCCGGCGGCGGCCCGGATCTGCGCCAGATTGGCCAGTACGGCCGCGTGCGTCAGTTCGACCCCCTTGGGCGCTCCCGTACTGCCCGAGGAGAACTGCAGGAACGCCACGTCGTCCGGCGCCCGCTCCGGCAGCCGGTGCGGAGCGGGATGGTTCCGCAGCTCGTCGAGCGTCAGGGGGCGTACGGAGTCGGGCAGGGCGTCGAGCAGCGGCGCGGTGGACGGGCCGAGGGCCACCGGGGGCTGCCCGAGGAAGTCCCGGACGGGCAGCACCCGCCGTACGTCCGGGGCGAGTGGCACCGGTACGAGCCCTGCGGCGACAGCGCCCCAGAACAGCGGCAGGAACTCCTCGCTCCGCTCCGCCGGCAGCACCACAGGGCTGCCCGGCGCGAGACCCGCGTCGAGGAACCCTCCCGCGACGCACAGCGCGTCGGCGAGCAGCGCGCGATGGGTGACGGTCCGCTCGCCGCCGCCGCCGTGCACATGGACGATCCCCTGGTCGGGCGCGGTGCCGGCCGAGCCGGCCAGCACATCCAGCAGCACCTTGTCGCTGTCGCCCCGCATCAACGCCCCCGTGGATCTGCCCGGCGACGGGCCGCCCCACGCGGCGCGCGGGAACGACCGCCCGCCCCCGGTCCGGTCTGGTCTGCGGCAATGATGACTGATCCACGTCCCGGCCCGGCGGCAGGGTCCGACGGCGTCTTCCGGCTCATGTCAGCGCCAGGAGCTACTGTCGCGAGCATGGTCGAACACGATGCCCTCACTGCCACCCGTGAGGCCTACGACACCGCTGCTCCTACCTATGCGAGCCTGTTCCGCGACTCGCTGCGGGACAGCCCTCTGGACCGTGCGATCCTGGGGGCCTTCGCCGAGGCCGTACGTGCGAGTGGGGACGGCCCGGTCGCGGACCTGGGGTGCGGGCCCGGCCACATCACCGCTCACCTGGACGGGCTGGGGCTGGAGGCGTTCGGTGTCGACGTCGCTCCTGTGATGATCAAGCTGGCTCGAAAGGCCTATCCGAGCCTGCGGTTCGACGTGGGCTCGATGGCCGCCCTGGACATCGCCGACGGCGTGCTGGGCGGCGTACTCTCCCGCTGGTCCATCATCCACACGCCGCCGCAGGAACTCGCCCCCGTCCTGGCCGAGTTCCACCGTGTGCTGGCGCCCGGCGGGCACCTGCTGCTCGGCTTCTGGGCGAGCGACGTCCCGTCCGGCACGACGCAGGTCCTCGATCACGCCGTCACGCCGGCCTATCGGTGGTGCCCGGATCACCTCGCCGCGATGCTGCGCACGTCCGGGCTCGCCGAGGTGGCCCGGATGGTTCGCGAGCCTCAGCCCACGGACCGCCGGCAGTTCCGGGAGGTTCACCTGCTCGCCCGCAAAGCCCAGGCAGAGGCCGTTGCCTGACAGCCGCCGACGGGCGCGGCTCCTCGATCGGCCGAGGACGTAAAGCGGTGGACAGGCGCCCCGCGCCGGGTGAGCATCTCCGCGATGGACAACGAAACTCTCTCCCTCCCCAGACGCGTCCGCTTCGTCGAGCTCAGCGCCACGGCCCTGCGCGCGCTTGCCGACGGTGACCTCGCCGGCGGCAGCGCGGAGGCCGGTGTCGCCCTCCACGAGTACTTCGTCAGCGAACGGTCCCGCTGGATCTTCGGCTATCGTGCGGACCAGCTCACCAAGGACCCCTCTGCCGCGCCCTGGATCGCGCGGGCCGCCGTGTCCGAGCCGGACGGTACGGTCGTCGGCGACGCCGGGTTCCACGGGCCGCCGGACGACGCCGGAGTGGTCGAGGTCGGCTACACCGTCGCGCCCGAGTACCGCCGCCAGGGCTACGCCCGCGCCATGCTGCGGGCGCTGCTCGCCAGGGCCGCCGCCGAACCCGGTGTCAGGACCGTGCGGGCCACCATCCGATCCGACAACACCGCCTCCCTGGCCACCATCGCCGGCTTCGGATTCAGCCGGGTCGGCGAGCGCGGGAACGAGCACGACGGGCTCGACCTCGTCTTCGAGGTCCCGGCCGACGCGATACGGACCGAGTAGCGGTACGGGCGACCCTCCGAGGAAGCCGTGATCGTCCCGGGCGGGCCGTGGCAGGAGAAGGGCCGCACGGGTGGGTGGAGTTGTGGTGCCGCGACCTGGGCTCCTGTCGTCGGAGGGCGAGAACGTTATTCTCTCGACACCCTCCCTGCGCTGCGGCACACTTCCCGCGATGACGCGACGAACCGATACGCCTCCCACCTGGGACGAGCGCACGCAGCTGACCACCTTCCTCGACTACGCCCGTGACACCGCCCGCGCCAAATGCGAGGGCGTGTCCGCGGAAGACGCCCGCAAGGCCCCGCTCCCGAGCTCGCCGCTGATGACGATGTGCGGGCTGATCAACCATCTGCGGTGGGTCGAGTACTACTGGATGCAGGTGGTGTTCCTCGGGGAGGAACACGTCGGGCCCCTCACGGAGGCGACCGACGACGACCCCGACCCCGAGATGCGGATCGCGGTGGACATCCCGTTGCCCCGACTTCTCGCCGAGTACGAGGAGCAGAGCGCCCGGTACCGTCGCCTGGTCTCCGGCCTCGATCTGAACGCGACGGCCGAGCGACCCATCAGCGGCGGCCGCCACGTGGACCTCCGCTGGGTGATCCTCCACCTCATCGAAGAGACGTCCCGCCACAACGGGCACCTCGACATCGTGCGTGAGCTCGTCGACGGACAGACCGGCGTCTAGCCGGCATACCGGCCGCGCCGACCTCCCGCGGGGCCCCACGCAGTACAGGCCGACCGGCCGTCCGGCGCGACCCGATCGGCCGCGACGCGGAGCCCGGTGCATGATGTGCACCAGCAGCGGTCGAGTTCCTGTCTGGAGGCCGAAAGAGTGAACGGTGGCAACGGGAGACGGCGCCTGACCATCCGCGCCTCAGCCGGACAGGGCGCCTCGGTGCACCGTTCGGCCGGTGCCCGCGGGAGGGTCGGCAGCCGGAGCGTGGGCGAGGTCCCCCTCGACCGGATCACCACGCGCGGCAGGCTCGCCTGGCTGAATTCCGCCGGTTCCAGGATCGGTACCACCCTGGACCTGGAGCGCACCGCCCAGGAGCTGGCCGAGTTCACCGTGCCGGGCTTCGCCGACGGGGCCGCCGTCGACATCCTGGAGAGTGTCCTGCGGGGCGAGGAGGGCTCGCGGTGGACGGGCACGGGCGTTCCGCTCATGCGGGCCACCGCGCTGTCCGCCGTCGAGTCGCTGTCCTCCCTGGAACCCACCCCGGTGGGCGAGACCTTCGTCCGGACCGAGCAGGCCCACGAGACGCTGCTGCACCGGTACTGCCTGCGCCAAGGCAGACCGGTGCTGGTGAGCCGTATGAGGGACGACGACTTCGTCAAGGTCGCTCCGACGGCGAGCGCCGCCGCGAAGATGCGCGCCGCGGGAGTGCACAGCTACCTCGCCGTACCGCTGATCGCCCGCGGCCTTCTGCTCGGCAGCGCCGACTTCGTACGCGGCCGCGGAACGCCCCCGTTCTCCTCCACGGACCTCGCACTGGCGGAGCAACTGGCCTCCCAGGCCGCCGTCTACATCGACAACGCCCGGCTGTACGGGCGTGAGCGCGAGCACGTCGTCACCTTGCAGCGCACGCTGCTGCCGCGCGCGACCCCCGTGACACCGGGGCTGCGCGTCCACGCCGAGTACGCTCCCGCGACGGCCCACCACGGGGTCGGCGGGGACTGGTACGACGTCATGGCCCTCCCCGGAGGACGGACGGCCCTCATGGTGGGCGACGTCATGGGCCACGGGCTGCCCGCCGCCGCCACCATGGGGCGCCTGCGGGCGGTCGCCCGCACCCTGATGACCCTCGACATGGCTCCGGAGCGCGTGCTCGCCCGCCTCGACCTCGCCACGCGTGACCTGGAGGACGAGCAGGTCGCCACCTTCCTCTGCGCGGTCTTCGACCCGGCCGACGACACGTACACCCTCGCCAGCGCCGGGCATCTGCCCCCGCTGCTCCTCGACGCACAGGGCTCCGCCGAGTTCGTGGACGTACCCATCGGCGCGCCGCTCGGCGCCGGAGTGATCCCGTACGACCCGATCCTGCTGAAGGTCCCGGCCGGCGGCCACCTGGTCATGTACACGGACGGCTTCGTGAAGTCCCGCCACGCCGACCTGGACCATCAGCTGGAGCGCCTGCGGGCGGCGGCCCGTGGCCTGCCCGCCGAGGCCCTCGAACGGGGTGATCTGATCGGGTGCGCCCCCGCAGACGCCCCCCGGTTCGACGAGGCGGTGCTCCTCGTCGCGACGACGGCCTCCCGCACCCCGGACGACATGCGCGAATGGCAGCTGCCGCGGGAAGGGCGCGCCGCCTCCGTCGCCCGGGGCCTGGTCACGGACCAGCTCGCCGCCTGGGATCTGACGGAGCTCGCCGACGTCTGCGAACTCGTCGTCTCCGAACTCGTGGGCAACGCCCTGCGCTACGGCAACGGGCCCGGCCGGCTCCGGCTCCTGCGCGGCGAACGGCTCGTCGTGGAGGTCTCGGACACGGGCCCGGACCTGCCCCAGATCCAGCACGCGGACCTGAGCGACGAGGGCGGCCGGGGGCTCCAGCTGATCAACATGTTGTGCCGCCGGTGGGGCTCGTGCCGCACCGTGACCGGCAAGGTGGTCTGGGCGGAACAGAACCTGCCCACCTGAGCACGGCAGGGGCCCCTCCCCCCGGCTTGGGGGAGAGGGGCCCGTACAGCGCGGAGCGGTTACAACTCCTTCACCCGGATGTTGCGGTACGAGATGACGTCCGTCGTCCCGTGGACCTGGAGGCCGATGTAGCCGGAGGCGTAGCGCCGGCCGTCCGTGCCCGGGTCGTCGCCACGCGGTGGCTGGAAGACCTGACCACCGGTGTTGTCGAACTCGTTGATCAGCTTGCCGTTGCGGAAGACCGAGTAGTGCTGGCCCTCCACGCGGATCTCGTAGTCGTTCCACGTGCCCTTGGGCGTCACCCCGGCACCGGCGAGGCCCACGCGGTCGAAGCCGTAGACCGAGCCCGTCTTGTACATGTCGCCGTCGGGCCGGTCGAGGACCTGGATCTCATGGCCGTACTTGATGGCGACCCACTCCGGTCGGGTCTCCTCGGGGTTGTCGTGGACGTAGGGGAAGCGCACGAAGACACCGCCGTTGGCGTTGCCGGTGCCGGGGGCGTCGTCGCGCCACTGGAGCTTGAGCGAGAAGTCGCCGTACTGCCGCTGCGGGAACCACAGCATGCCCATGCCCGGCACCGTGGTGCTGCTGGTCATGGCCCCGTCCGCGCTCAGCGCGAACCTGCCACCGCCGACGTGCTGCCACTTCGAGAAGCTCGCGGCGGTGCCGTCGAACAGGTCGCGGTAGCCCTCGGTCTGGCCCGGCTTGCCGATGCCCGACTGCTTGGCGGCGCGGTAGATCTTCCTGTGCTCGCGGGTGTCGATGACGCCGTCGGCGAGCAGCCGGTCGACGACCGTGTCCACGTGCTTGAGGAACAGCGCGTGCGAGGACCAGTCCTTCTCGTCCTCGATGAGCTCGTTGACGGTGCAGCGGCTGTTCGTCATACGGTTCGGGACGCCGGTGTCGACGGTCCCGACGATGACGGTCGACCGCTCGTCGAACTCAGGACAGTCGGGAGCCGGCACCCCGCCGCCCTCGGCGACGGTGAAGGCCGTGCTCCGCGCCGCGGAGGTGTTGCCCGCCTTGTCCGTCGCCCGGTACAGCACCGTGTGGTGGCCGACGCGATCGACGATCACCGGCGTGGTGTACGCGAGGTACGGACCGCCGTCGAGCGAGTACTCGATCCGGTCGACGCCCGAGTCCGCGTCGGTCGCGGAGAGCGTGACCGTGGCGCTGGTGATGTACGCGCCGTCCGAGTTGCGCACGCCGGCGACGGAGGCGGACGCCTCGGGGGCGGTGGTGTCGGGATCGGGCTGCGTCACGACCGTGAAGTCGACGGACTTCTCGGGGGCCGTGTTGCCGGCCTTGTCGCTCGCCTTGTAGCGGACGGTGTGGGTGCCCGCCTGGTGCACCATCACGGGGGCGGTGTACCGCTGCCAGGCGCCGTCACCGATCGCGTACTCCATGGTGTTGACGCCCGAGCCGGTGTCGGACGCGGTCACCGTCACCGTGGCCATGTCGAGATAGCGGCCCTGGTCGTCCTGTTCCCCGGTCACGGTCGCCGAGGTCTCCGGCGCCGTCGTGTCGTCCGTCGGCGGCGCGACGACCGTGAACGCGGCGGTCTTCTCTGCTGCCGTGTTGCCCGCCTTGTCGCTCGCCCGGTAACGGATCGCGTGCGTGCCGACCCGGTCGACGACGACCGGGACGGTGTACGGCTGCCACGGGCCGTCGGCACCGACCGCGTACTCGACCCTGTCGACGCCCGACCCCGCGTCCGTCGCGCCGAGCGTGACCGTCGCCTGGCCGACGTACGCACCGTCGGCGTTGCGGTCGCCCTCCACCTTCGCGGTGGTCTCCGGCGCGGTGGTGTCCTCGCCGCCGCCCTCGGTGACCGTCAGGATGCCCTGCATCTGGCCGTGCCCGGGAATGGTGCACTTGAAGAGGTACCGGCCCGGCGTCAGCGTCACCTCGGCCGTGTGCCGGCCGCCGTTCGCGTCGCTCGGGTTGGCCAGGATGTTGAGCGGGACGTCGTTGTTGTACTCGGGGTCGGAGACGTCGAACGTCAGTGTGTGCGGCATGCCGGTCGTGTTGCCGGTGGCCGCGCTGTTCTCGAAGACGATGGTCGTGGCGCCGGCCACCGCCGTGGTGGGGAACTCCAGATAGCGGTCGATCGGGTCGCCGGCCTTCCAGGTCAGCACCTGGGCCGCGGCGGACCGCCGTCCGTCCTCGCTCCTGCCGTACGCGGACGCCGAGGTCAGCCCGACGATCATCGCCACCGCGGCCAGCAGGGCCGCCCACAGCCTCCCGCCTCTGTGTCTCATGATCACCGCGCCGCCTTCCGTGCCAGTTGGTCCGCGGCCGGGGTGGCCCCGCCGCCCTTGTAGGTCACGCGCCACAGCGCGGAGTCGGGGTGCGAGGTGAAGAAGCCCCGCCCGTAGTCGAGGACGTACAGCGAACCGTCCGGGGCGAACTTCCAGTCCATCAGGTTGCGGATACCGCCCTGCCCGACCGGGATGATCTTCTTCAAGGACTCGGCGTGCACGGGCAGGCCGCCCTTGCCCACGGTCCTCGGGTCGGTCAGCACGGCGTGCCGCGGCTGCTCCCCGTCGTAGAAGTCCCCGACGAACCACTTGCCGTCCCAGTACGACGGCCATTTCACGGCCGAGTCGCTCGCCGCGTCGTAGCGGTAGAGCGGACCGTTCATGGTGGCCTGCCCGCCGCCCTTGAGCCAGGGGAGCAGCAGCTTCTGCTCCTCCTGCTTGTAGCTCGGGACGCCGTTCGCGTCCCTCGGGTAGTCGACGCCGCCGCCCTGGGGCGAGTACCAGATGGTGTTCGACGTGACCGGCGGCAGGTTCACGAGACCGTCGTTGTTCGGCGACTCGTTCTTCGGCGCGTTGCAGTCGTACCAGCCGAGCGGCTTGCTCGGATCGGTCGGGCCGCGGTCCCGGTAGGGCTGCTTGTTGCCCATGCAGTACGGCCAGCCATGGTTCCCCGCCTTGGTGATCGCGGCGAACGTGTCGTACTTGGCCGGTCCCCAGATCGTCGACGGCGCGCCCGCGTCGGGGCCGACCCAGCCCGCGTAGAGGATGTCGGTCTTCCTGTCGACGGAGATGCGTGCCGGGTTGCGTACGCCCATCACGTAGATCTCGCCACGCGTCTTGCCGCCGCCCTCGTCGGTCTCCTCACCGGTGAAGAGATTGCCTTCGGGGAGGGTGTAGGTGCCGTCGTCCTCGGGGTGGATCCGCAGGATCTTGCCGTTGAGGTTGTTGGTGTTGCCGGCGGTGCGGCGCGCGTCCGCGAAGGAGACGCCCCGGAAGTTCGGGGCGGGGTTGTTGCCCGAGTAACCACCACTGGATCCTGAGGAGTTGGTGTCGCCGGTGGCGATGTAGAGGTTGCCCTTGGAGTCCCAGGCCATCCCGCCGCCCGCGTGGCAGCAGCTGTGGATCTGGACCGGCCAGCTCAGCAGCACCTTCTCGCTTGCCAGGTCGAGCTTGTTCGTCGCCGGGTCGAGGGTGAAGCGGGAGACCCGGCGCTCGCCCATGTGCGCGTCGCGGTCGATCCGGGAGTGCGGTGTGTAGTGCAGGTACACCCAGCCGTTGGTCAAGAAGTCGGGGTCGAGCTCGATGCCGAGCAACCCTTCCTCGTTCTTGACCAGTTCGTCGCCGCCACCCTTGTTGCCGAACACGGTGAGTGCGCCCGCCCTGGTGACCTGCTCGGTCTTCGGGTCGTAGACGTGGATCTCGCCGCTACCCTTGCCGATGTCCGGGTTGTTCCAGTCGGTGACCACCGGAACGCTGGAATCGGCGCCGCCGCGGCCGATGTACAGGATGCGCCCGTCGGGAGCGGCGACCAGGCCGTGCGGCTCGCCGATCTGGTCGTTCTGGCCGGGCTGATTGGGCTTGGTGACGCGTTCGGCGGTGTAGTTGGCGTCGATGGTCGCCTTGCAGTCCGCCTGGGAGATCCTGGCGGTCCAGGCGATCGCGCCGCGCAGATGCTCGCGGAAGTCCGTCTCGGCGTAACTGTCGACGGTGCCGCCCATGGCGGTGTAGAAGGACCGCCCGCCGTCGTAGTCACGGCACCAGGACACCGGGTGGTCCCAGCCGTTCGGCTTGGCCACGGGCTGGAACGAGGACTCGCGGACCCGCGCCACGGTGTGCACGGTGCCGGACGGGTTGCGGTCCCAGTTGAACCACTTGTCGGGCCGTTTCCACTCCAGCGGAAGGGACGTGGTGGCCGGATGCTGTCGGTCGCCGACCTCCACCACCGCGCGCTGCGTGGCGCTCGGGGCGCCGGTGGGCCGGGCGCCGACCAGGCCGGTGAACCAGGTGGAGTACGGCTCGGTGCGGGCCGCCTCGTGGACGCCGACGAATCCGCCGCCCGCCTCCATGTAGGCCTCCAGGCCGGCCTCCTGCTCCGGGTCGAGCACATCTCCGCCCCCGGTCAGGAACACCACGGCGTTGAACCGGCCGAGCCGCCTTGCATCCGTGAAGACGGCCGGGTCGTCGGTGGCCTCGGTGCGGAAGCGTCCGGCGGCCGGACCGGTCAGCCCGATGCTCTCGACGGCCGCGATGCCCGCGTCGACCGTCGGCGGCTCGGCGGTCGCCGAGCCGTGGAAGACGAGCACGCGTACGTTCGCACCGCCGGGCGGAGACGGGAGCGACAACGTTGTCGCAGCGGTGGTCGACGGGGGATCCGGATACGGTCTGGCCGAGGCGGGGTCTCCGCCGAGCAGGGATGCGGTGAGGGCCGCTGCCCCAAGTGCCGCCACCGCCAAGCCCGTTCTTGATCTCGATTGGTGATGTGGTGTGCGCTTCATGGGTCACCCATCCCTCTGAGGTCACAACGACAGCCGTTGAAGCTAGACCCCTTTGCGCGGTTCGCCAATACCTATGACCACAACAGGACGAACTTTGTCCTGGGTGTGGAGAAACGAGAGTCGTCCCGCTACCGTGTGGGCCGTCCCCAGGGGGCCTTCACCCCGTCAATCTCCACCGAGAAGCGGAGAGTTCGACATGGACAGACGCAGCTTCAACCGTCGCCTGCTCGCAGGCGGGGCCGTCGCCGCGACGGGCGTGACATCGTTGTCGCTCGCCTCCGCCTCAAGCGCCACATCCGGCACGGCAGCCACACTGAGAACTGCCCCGGCAGGCGGGCAGATACGCCATCTCAAGCTGTTCGCCGAGAAGTTGGCCGACGGGCGGATGGGGTACGGCCTGGAGAAGGGCAAGGCCACCGTGCCCGGCCCGCTGATCGAGCTCAACGAGGGCGACACGCTCCACATCGAGTTCGAGAACCTGATGGACGTCCCGGTGAGCCTGCACCCGCACGGTGTCGACTACGACATCGACAACGACGGTACGAGGATGAGCCGCAGCCACGTCGAACCGGGCGCCGGCCGCACGTACACCTGGCGTACCCATGCCCCCGGCCGCCGCCCCGACGGCTCGTGGCGCCCCGGCAGCGCCGGGTACTGGCACTACCACGACCACGTGGTGGGCACGGACCACGGCACCGGAGGCATCCGCAAAGGCCTCTACGGCGGCCTGGTGGTGCGCCGCAAGGGCGACATCCTCCCGGACAAGCAGTTCACGATCGTCTTCAACGACATGACGATCAACAACCGGCCGGCGGCCGACCCGCCCAACTTCTCCGCCACGGTGGGCGACCGGGTGGAGATCATCATGATCACGCACGGCGAGTACTACCACACGTTCCACGTGCACGGTCATCGCTGGGCCGACAACCGCACGGGGCTGCTCGCCGGCCCGGACGACGTGAGCCGGGTCATCGACAACAAGATCACCGGCCCCGCGGACTCGTTCGGCTTCCAGATCATCGCGGGCGAGCACGTGGGGGCGGGTGCCTGGATGTACCACTGCCACGTCCAGAGCCACTCCGACATGGGCATGGCCGGTCTCTTCCTGGTGGCCAAACCGGACGGCACGATCCCGGGCCACGACGGCCACGGAACCCACCACGCGGGCACACCACAACCCCCGCGGACCCCGGGCGAGGCCCACGCCCACTGAGGGGGCGGCGCCGCGGGGACCCGTGCGGGTCGACCGACGTGACCCCCTTAGCATCGGCGTCCATGGGGACGTACATCGACGGACTGATCGAGGTCCGTACGGCGGGCGGGGCATGGGAGATGGAGGTCGATCTGCTCGACTTCGAACTCGGGAAGGCGCGGACCGCACGCGAGTGCCTCTTCGGGTACGGCGGGGCCCTCGGGGTGGACCGGCCACTGTTCGACGGGCGGGGGTGGCCGGAGGACGCCTGCGACGAGGTGCCCAAGGAGTACGACGAATTGAACCACAGCCACTCGTACGCGACCTGGGCCGAGATCGCGGCGGTCGACTGGGGCGCGCCGCTCTGCGACCGCCCCCACGGGAGCCGTGTGGGCGAGTGGCGACCGGGGCAGGACGGCGAGCTCGCCCTGCACGACGTGCCCTGGGCGCCGCTCGAGGTGCTCGACGCGGCGGAGGAGCTCTTCGGCGAGGACCTCTTCCCTTCCGAATGGCCGCCGGGCGGCGAGATGCGTCTGCACGGCGCGGTGTACCGTCCGGTGGTCCTCACGGCCGGGATGATCGTTCCGCCGGACGGCGATTGGGCGCCGGTGTGGGCCTCGATGCGTGGGCTGGCGGCCGAGTACGGCGACGAGAACGTCCGCCTGGTCGTCTGGTTCGGCTGACCTGACCGACGGGACCTGACCTGGCCGACCTGACCTGACCCAGCCCCGGGCTCCGTCCTCAGGGGCGTTCGCAGGTCAGGGCGCCCAACCGTCAGCCGTCCGTCACGACGACTTGCGGAAGTGGACCACGAACATGCCGTTCTCCAGGTAGGGCTTGGTCACGTACAGCTCGAAGTCCCCGGTGTCCTCGTTGCGGGCCACGCCCGCGAACACCTTCTCCCCGAGGAAGGCCGCGTTCGTCATGATGCTCTTGGCGATGACGCCGACGCATCCCTCCACACCCGTGTCACCCGAGATCTCCGCGGAGAAGTCGACCGCGAGGGTGGGCTCCTTGAGTGCGAGACAGATTCGATCCGCTGGGAGCGGGCCGAGTCGCCGGACCGGCGGTGCACTCGAACGTGACGGCAGAAACGAAAAGCCACGACTGTTCGGGCGGTGGTACTCACGGGTGGTGGTGCGCCGGGGCGCACGCACCGGCGTTCGCGCGGGCGGGAAGGCGCGCCCCGGCGCTGCCGGGCCCGCCCTCCTCGGCGTTCACCGGCCGACGAGCCTGCGGCGATGTCAGTGGTACCGCGTAGCGTGTGGTCGTCGATGAGCACCACGGGGAGACGGACACATGGGCACGCGTGTCGAAAAGAACGGCTATACAGCAGAACTGACGGACGATCTGGACGTCGTCTACCGCAATCCACGGGGGCGGAAGCTGAAGGAGTTTCCCGGTCCCATCGCCGGCGCTCCGGGGATCGTCGCGCTGATGGAGGCGCGGAAGCATCTGCGGGAGCAGCGTGAGGAGTGCCGTCGGCAGGCGCGCGCCTGGGCGACGACGGGGGCGGGCGTGCCGCGTGCACTGGCCGATGCCGATCCGCTGTGGCGGGAGGCGCTGGAGGTCGAGCAGGTCGACCTCACCGAAGGGCTGGGCGACGGCGGCCTGTGGGCCCGCACGTACACGGGCTTCGACGGCCTCACACTGACCCAGCTGCTCCCCGAGCAACTCATCCCGTATCGCGACCGCATGATGCGCCAGGAGCACTGGGAGCCGGACGGCTTCTTCTCCACCGGCATACCGGATCCGTCCGACGGCGCTCTGCCGTTTCCCGAGCGGGTCATCGCCGCCCATCCGGGCTCTGAGGAACTGGCGACCGCAACGATCCTCGCTCTGAAGTCATGCACGCTCGAGTGGCGCTATGTCTTCAAGACGGACATCGACCAGGTCCTCCATGGCATGGACGAGTCGGCTCCCGCCCTGCTGATGACTCTGCTCGACGAGATGGCCGACTACGCCCTGCGGCGCAGTGACCCGGTGGCGGCCGGCGCCTGGTTCGGGAGGGCCCGCAAGGCCGAGCGCGTACAGGCGCGCAAGGTCGACAAGGAGTGGCTGCTCGGCCGCTACCTCGCATACGCGGACGGCGAAGCCCTCTCGGTCACGGTCCTGCGTGCCTGGGCCGGCGAACTGGCGGTCAAAGGGGTGGCGACCGAGGCAGACCTCGACCGCTTCCGCAGGGTGGCGATCCGACGCGTCCAGGCGTCGTCCGAGGTGTACCCGCAGCTGGCCGTCGACGTCCGCAAGATCGCCAAGGCGGCCGGCCTCGAGCCCGACAGGGAACTGGCCACACTGCTCGGCGAGATGTTCGCCGTCGGCGGTGTCTCCCTGTCCGACGACAAGTTCTGGACCGACTGCCTCAAGGGCCGGGCCATGGACCTCCTGGGCGAACACGCCTCCACGGCGGTCCACCAGGTGCTGAAGCTGCGTCCGAGGCACTTCGGCGGCAGCGCCACACTGTGGCGGGCGTTGCTGGAGCGCACCGGTGCGCTGGCACGGCTCACCGGTGAGGCCGAGGGGCTGCCCGCGGGTGAGGCCGCCGTCTGGTTCTCCGACTGCGTCCGGACGAACAGCCACCGGAACGGCCTCTGGCCCGTCATGTACGAGCTCGCCGAGGAGATCGCGCCGCGGCTGGCGGCCGACGGTGTCCCGGTGGAGTTCCACTACCGGACATTCGGCGATCGAGGCGACGCGCGGACCCCTCTCGACCTGATCGACCTCCTGCTGGAGCACGGCGCGCCCGTCGCCGATCCGCCGGAGCTCCTCGGCCCGTCACAGCTGTACGACCTCATGCTCGGCCGCCGGCCGAAGTTGGAGCATCTCCAGGCGGACGAGCGCTTCGCCCGCGAGCTGCGCGCACGGGTGCGCACAGATCTGGAGATGACCACCAAGGCCCTGGCGAGCAACAGTTGGTACCAGCCGCACGAGACCAAGGGCTGGGAGAAGATCCCTGAGCTGTTCGACAACCCGATCGGGCACGAGGAGATCCGTGCCTGGTGCGACCGCGAGCGGGCGAAGCTCCGTGCCGGGGTCGACTTCGAGGAGCTGGTGCTCCTGCTCGGCCGTTTCGTCCACGTGGGCGTTGCGGTGGACCTGCTCCTCAAGGACGCGGACGCCGCTGCGGAGTTCGCGGCGGTGGACGTCGTACCGCTGCTGATGGCCGAGCTGCCCGACACCGTCTCGCGTGCGCAGGTGGAGGAGGTGCTGGGCAGGCTCCAGCCCTACGGCGTCGACCGGGAGGGAGTCCGGGGCCCCAATCGCGGACCGATCCTGGAAGCGCTGCCGCAGCTGGGCGAACCGATCAGCAGTCTCGCCGCCCGTTCCGTGGTCATGGCCGTCAACTGCCGGGCCGGGCTTGAGCGGCTCGTCCGCCGCTTCACCCCCGACGCGGACGACGCGACGCGGGCCTCCGATGCCGAGCGGGAAGAGCCCTTCACCGGGATCGGCCGCCGGATGGTGCGTCTTGCGACGCGAGGGACTGCCGTCTGGGGAGGTGATCTCCGGCAGGCCACCACCGCGTTCGACGGCGCTTTCCGCTACGACCTGTTCCGGTCGGCGCACGCCTTCGCCGTGCCACTCGCCCTGTGTGCCGTCTCCTCCAGGCCGGGCAGCTCGGCCGCACGGTCGCTGCTGACGTACGCCGACCACCCCGTTGTGTCCGGTGAACCGGGCCGCTGGCGATTCCTCCGCTGCGAGGCGCCCGAGGACCGTACAGACATCCAGGCCCTCGCCGAGGGGAAGGTCTACCGGACGGCGACGTCCGTCACCTTCGTACTGGCCGGGGGAGGGACCAAGCCCCTGCGGATCCTGTGGGAGTACGCCCCCGAGGGCTCCTTCGCCGAGGACGGCCCGCTGGCTTCCGCCGGTGTGACGCTCACGCATGCGGAAGTGCTTGAGCCGGCGCGGCCGGCCGACTGGTTCGCGCGATTCGTCGTGCTGTACCGCGAGCACGGCCCTGCACCGGTCCGTCCGGAGCTCGCCGAAGCCTTCGCCGAGCGGTTGGGCCTCTCCCGGGCCGAGGCCACCGTGCTGCTGATGGCACACGTCTCCTGCGCGCCGCACCAGTTGACGACGGACAACTACCTGTCCCGTCACCCCTCCGCCGACGTGGAGGCCTGGAAGATCCGGTGGAGTGAGGCGGATCAGGCGGTGGACGCACTGACATCCGTGCTCGACCCCCAGTTCATCGCCACGTTCTACGACAAGCTCCTCCCCGACGACCCCGAGCAGCTGTGGACCACCGGGCCCGACGTGGACCGCGCCGCCGCGTGGTGGCACGACGAGCTGGGCAGCCCCCTGCCCGTGCCCACCGCACTTCTGCCCCTCGCGACCAAGGAGACGCTCCCGCCCAAGGGTGAGGCGGCCCTGTCCCGGGAGCTGCTCCAGGGGAACCCCACGTGGTGGCCCCATCTGCGGCTGCCCGCCCTGCTGGGCCGCGTCGCCATGGGTGCGCACTGCCTGGACCACCATGGTGCGGGCCTGGTGGGAGAACCCCAGCTGCTGGCCCTTCCCAGGATCGCTGCCTGGATCGCCTACCGCACCCCGGCCGGCGATCCGATCCGCTGCGCGGTCGGCGCGGCGATCGCCAGGCTGTGCGAGGAGCGGGCCACGGTCACCGAGCCCCTCAGGCTCTTCTCCTTGCAGAGCAACTACCTGATGGGGCCGCCTCCTTCCACCGAGGCGCTCACCGCTCATCCGGCGGTGACCGAGGTGGCCGACGCGACGCACGACATGCGGCACCTGTGCGTGGATCCCGCCGCGCTGAAGGGGCCCGACGATCCGCTGCTGGAGAGCCTGGAGGCGTATCTCGACTCCGTACTGCCCTCCCAGTGGCTGCCCAGCCCCTCCGGGCTGCCCGCACTCGCGGACCTTCGGCTGCTGCTGAGCGACGACTTCGCCGCGCTCGGCGAGCACCTCGCCGCCGACGGCGAGCGCCTTCAGGGCTGGGAGCAGGACCCCACGCGCTCCGTGCCGCATCTCGTCGAGGAGTGCGCCAAGGAGTTCGGACTGAGCGAGGACGCCGCGGCGCTCCATCTGATGCTGCTCGCCCTGCCGGACCCGACGGACCGCAACGTCAAGGCGTGGACCGGGTGGAAGCCCGCCCGCTTCAAGGCGGCCGAGGCCGAACTGGGTGCGTCGGGCCGAGTGCTGCGCGCCGGCAGGCCGCGGGCGGGCCGTTCCCTCTTCGTGCCGGGCGCCTGGCAGGAGCGGAAGCCGCCGCGCCTCCCGGTCGAGGTGGCCAAGCTCGGACTGTTGCCGCTGGCCAGGGAGCACCGGTCGACGAGCCACATGGCCGCGGTGCCCTCCGCCCCGTTGCCCACGCTGTTCACGCGGGCGTGGGAGGGCCGTACGAACTGACCTGACCACACACCGTGTTCGGGGGTCGGGGCATGCGCGCCCCGCCCCGGCCGAGCTGGATGCCCCCGTAGGGCGCCCCCGTCGGATGCCCCCGTCGGACGGACTCGACCGGCGGCGCGGGCGGCATGCACCCTTCCGCTGACTTGTCATGTGCACATACCGTGGCCCCGGTCCGAGTCAGGAAGCCGACGGACGGGGGAAAGAGCGATGCCACCCACACGCTTATCGACGCGTGCACGATCACTGCTCATCGGAGCGCTCATGCTCGCACTGCCGGCGGTCGCGTCGACGCCGTCGGCCGCCACAGCCGAAGAGCCACGCGGAAATCAGGCAAGGCCGACCCAGGAACAGACGGATCTGCCGTACCCGGACGTCGACGTACGCGGTGACAAGCGCGTCGAACCCACGGCCGGTCAGCTGCGCGCCGCACAGGAACTCGACGGCACGGCGATCCGCTGGAGCCGGTTCGGCACGCCGAGGCTCGTCACTCCGCAGGGCCGCAACGCGCTCACCGCCACCAGCACCACCGACCCGCGCACCCTCGCGCTTGACCACATACGCGGCCACGCGGACCTCTACGGTCTCTCCGCCGCCGACCTGGACGCCCTCTCCGTCGTCCGGTCGTACCGCACCGGGCACAACGGCGTACGGCATGTCTTCGTCGGCCAGAGCGACCGGGGCGTCCCGGTCCACGGGGCTCGCCTCTCGGTGGCCGTCGACTCGGCCGGCCGTATCCTCACCGTCACCGGCAGCCTCGTCCCGGGCGCCCGCGCCACCGGGCCGGTGGCCCTCGACAAGAGCGCCGCGCTGGACCGGGCCGCGGCCTCCGTCGGCAGCGACACGCCGTCCACCACCGCCGCCGGCAACACCGACACCGACGGCGCCGCGACCGCGACCGCCACCCGGGTCACCTTCCCGCTCGCCGACGGCACCGCCCGCCCGGCCTGGCGGACCACGCTCACCGCCGACAACCACCACCTGTACGACACCGTCGTCGACGCCGGGAACGGTGCCGTCCTCCTGCGCACCGACCTCACCAGCAACGAGGGCCCCGAGGGCCGGGTCTTCACCGACCAGAACCCCACCCTCGGCAGCGCGACGACCGTCCCCTTCAGCGGCCTCGGCCGCTCCTGGGTCACCGGCAGGGTCACCACGGGCAACAACGCCGAAGTCTCCCAGGACGTCGACGGCCAGGGGACGCTCGGCTACCAGCCCCAGACACCGGCCGCCGGAGACCCGGCCTACCAGCACTTCGACCACACCTTCACGGACGCGTTCCGCACCAGCGGCGGCACCGATCTCACCACCGACCGGGACGCGGTCGTCACCCAGGCCTTCTACTACGCCAACCGTATGCACGACCATCTCTTCGCGCTCGGCTTCGACGAGGCGTCGGGCAACTTCCAGGAGGACAACCTCGGCAACGGCGGCGCGGGCAGCGACCGCGTCCAGGTCTACGTCGACTTCGACGCCAGTGGCGACTCCGCCTGCAACGCGAACTTCGGCACCCCCGACGACGGCCAGAACCCGACGATGCGGCTCTTCGTCGGACGGGCCTCCTGCAACAACCACAACATGCACCGGGCCATGAACGGCGACACCATCGCCCATGAGTACAGCCACGGCCTGTCCCACCGGCTCGTCGGCGGCGGCGACCTGGGCAACGGTGCGCAGACCGGCGCGCTCGGCGAGGGCTGGGGCGACGCGGTGGCCACCTCGATGTGGAACGACCCGGTGTACGGCGAGTACAACAACGGCCGGGCCACCGGCGTACGCCGGGTCGCGTACGACAACAGTGACCTGACCTATGCCGACCTCTGCGACGACGGCAGCTGCCAGGTGCACGCCGACGGCGAGATCTGGGCCACCACCATGTGGGACATGCGCACGGCGCTCGTCGGCGCGTACGGCTACGCCACCGGAAAGCAGCGCCACGAGCAGCTGATGGTCGACGGCATGAAGCAGACGCCTTCCACACCGGACTTCCTGGACGCCCGTGACGGCATCCTCGCCGCCGACCGGGCCAACCACGGCGGCGCCAACCAGTGCCTGCTGTGGGGCGTGTTCGCGCGTCGCGGCATGGGCGCGAGCGCCACCTCGCCGAGCCAGACGCAGGCCGTTCCGGCGATCGACCACCCCGCGAGCTGCCGGCCCGCCGCCGACGCGGGCGGGCCGTACACGACCAAGGAAGGCGCCGACGTACGGCTCGACGCTAGCGGCTCCGCCGTCCCCGGAGGCGGCGGCAGCTACAGCTGGGACTTCGACGGCGACGGCGCGTACGACGACGCGACCGGTGTCAGCCCGCTCTTCGACCGCGTCGGCCAGGACGGTACGTACACCGTCGGCCTGCGCGTCGGCAACGCCGCGGGGGCGGACACCGACACGGCGACCGTGACCGTCGGCAACGTGGCGCCGGCGGTGACCTTCACCGTCCAAGGCCCGCGTGAGGAGGGCGGCAAGCTCACCGTCGCCGGGACGGTCACCGACCCGGGCTGGCTCGACCCGCTCACCGCCACCATCGATCCCGGCGACGGCACGCCCGTCCCCTTGCCCGGACAGCTGGAGAACAACCGTCCCGACGCCACCCTCACCTTCACCCGCGAACTCGTCTTCGGAGACGACGGCACCTTCACCGTGAAGGTCTGCGGCAGCGACGACGACACCACGACCTGCCGCGAGGCCGCGATCACCGTCGCCAACACCGACCCGACCGTCGCCGTCGACAAGGCCCGTGCCGTGCCGCTCGCGGGTGGCCGGACACTCGTCGTCCACGCGGGCGAGGAGACGCGCTACACCGCCCGGGTCACGGACCCCGGCAGCGACGACGAGACCATGAGCTGGGCGTGGGGCGACGGCACACCGGTCACCACGACCACCTCGCTGGTCAACCCGCCCGACCCCGACCCCGCCCGGAGCCCCAGCGTCCAGCCGCGCGACCTGACGGACGCCCGGCCCCACACGTACACGAAGCCCTGCCTGTACGACCTGTCCTTCACGGCACGTGACGACGACGGTGGTACGGGGACCGACCGGATGCCGGTCATCGTCCAGGGCAACGCGCCGCTGTCCCTGCTCGCCGACCTCTGGTACGTCAAATACCTGACGGGCGACCTCACGGGGCTCGGCAAGGCGACGCTGGACTGCTATCTGAAGATCGTCCAGCACGCGAGCGCGGTGTTCTCCGAGAAGGTCGACGTCTCCACCCAGGGCAAGGCCGCGGACGTGCTCTTCCTGAACCTGTCGCTGGACCCGAAGCGCTCCCTCGACCGCCAACTGCTCGCCGCATGGCTGAACTTCGCCAACGGCGCCTTCGAAGCGAACGAACTCGTCGACACCGACAGCGACTTGAAGCCGGACACCCCCTTCCTGGAGGCCGTGCAGAAGGCCGAGAAGGTACGCCTCGACCCTCATGCCACCCGGCAGCAGCTCTCGGCCCAGGCGGCTGTTCTGACCTGCATCAACATCCCGCTGGTATGACAAGGGCGACGCTCCTGCCGCGCGCCGCCGCCGCCCTGCTCCTGGGGGTGGCGGCGGCCGCCTGCACCGACGACGCCTCCCCGCCGGACCGTCCGCCCGCGCCGACCCGTACGGCGACGTCCGCGTCCACCCCCACCCCCGCTCCCGAGAAGACGACCGGCACACCGGTGCCGGCTGCCCCGGGCGTGCTCACCCAGGAGGACGCAGGCCGCACCTTCGCCCTCCGCCGCGGCGGCACCACCCAACTGCACCTCTCCGGCCGTTGGCGGGAGGCCGCCCCCGCCGTCGACGGCACAGCGATCGTCCTCGTACCGGTCGAGTACGAGACCGACCCGGGCTTCCGGGCCTGGGACGTCCGCGCCGCCGGCCAGGGCGAGGCGGTGCTGCGCACGACGAACCGGCCGGGCCTGCGACCTCTGACCATCACCTTTCGGGTGGGGTGAGGAGGCGGGCAGGGGCCTTGGTGAGCGAGCAGACGCCGTCCACGCACTGGCGCTCCAGCCGGCCACGGGAGACGGTCTGCGCCAGGCCGACCATCCAGCAGGTGGGGCAGCCCCGGAAGGCGATCAGTGCCAACGGTGCCGCCAGCAGATTGGCCGGGCCGACGACGGGTACCAGGGCGACCGAGCAGATGATCAGACCGAAGCCGATGGCGCCGCGCGCCAGGTGGCGTGGGACGGACTTGCTGGCGAAGTCCCTCTCGGGCGCCGCGGAGTGCGACGGCTTCACGGTGGTGGTCTCGGTGCTCTCGATGGTCTCGGTCACGGTGGTGAGTCCCCTCCGGCTGATGGGTCGATGGCGTGGTCGGTTGCTGCCAGTGACTGACGCAGTGCCGCACGCGCCCTGTGCAGCCGCGATTTCATCGCGGCGTCGCTCAGACCGAGCGAACGCGCGACGGTCTTGCCGGGCAGCCCCTGGACATCCCGCATGATCAGGACCTGCCGTTGGTCACGCGGAAGGGCGCTGACCGCGGCCGCGAGCCGCTCCACCTCCAGCCGGTGCAGCACCGCCTCCTCGGCGGACGGCTCCGCGGACAGGTCCCCCTCGGTTGACGCCCCGTCGCCCCGCGAGACGAACAGCCGTACCTGCCGGAGGCATTCGTTGCGCACGATCCGGAACATCCACGAGGCGAGAGCGCCGGTGGCCCGCAGGGTGCCGATCTTCCGGTAGAGGATGATCAGCGCCTCCTGCGCCGCGTCCTCCGCGTCCTGCGGCGAGGCACACAGCGCCCTGGCGAACTTGCGCACATGAGGCTGCGATTCCATGACGACGGTGGTGAGCGAGGTGACGTCGCCGTCCTGAGCGGCCTTGATCAGCCGCTCGTCCGGCCAGGTGAAGCGTGGGGGCATGGTGCTCATCTCCGGAAGGGCCCGTGGGCAGGTGCTGGTCAGGTGCGGCTCTTGTAGCGCCGCATCAGGTGCCAGCTGCACGCGCCCACGAGCAGGACTCCGATCACTACGAGGCCCGTCACCATCATCGTGTTTCCTCCTGGTTCTGCCGGCCCGTTCGGCCGGTACAGAGATAGGAGGCGGGAAGGTCCGGAGAGGATTCACCTCCGGCCGAAGTTTTTCCGGATGCCGCGCACGACCGCCCCGCTCGCACGGCCGCGGCGGTACACCGACCACGCCCGGACCGGCCACGACCACCAGTTCGGCGGCAACGTCACACGCGCCGAACGCAGCACCGCGGACGTAGACTTCAGAACCGATCTCGTGCGACTCGCCGCCGGCGGGAAGGGGTGAGTGCGTGGACGCCGCGCCGGCCGCCCCGGTTCTCGCCCGCCGACAACAGGAGCTGACCCATGACCACACCGCGCGACATACTGTTCACCGCTCTGGACGCGGCATCCGGTCGCACGGTGGACCGAGGTGAGCTGTCCCTCGCGCTCGCGGGAGCCGAGTTGATCGATCTGATCACCGCCCGGGCCGTCGCCCTGGACGGCGATCACATCGTGCCGGCCGACGAGCGCGTACCCGAGGACGCGCTGTTGCAGGCCGCCGCGTCGGCGCTGGTACGGGAGGAGCCGTACGAAACGGTGGACGACTGGCTCTGGCGGCGCGGCCGTGACCTGGCCGCGGCCTATCTGACGGCGCTGGAGGCGGAGGGGCTCCTCACGCGGCAGCGCAGCCGCTGGACGCCGTTCAAGGCAGAGGGCGAGCCGGAACTCGTCGATTCGGCCGCGCGCCACCGCGCGGCCGACCGCCTGACAGCGCGGGAGCCCGTACTCACCGCTCTCGCGGCGGCCATCGGAGACCACGACGAGTCCGCAGCGGACACCGCCGACTCCGCCGACCTCCCGGAGGGCGTGGAGGCGGTGCTGGCCGCCGTCGGCGACGCGGAGCTGGAGCTGGCGGCCGTACGGCAGCGCCGGGACGTCGAACAGGCGGCCTTCGACAACATCTGGCGAGCTGTCTGACGCGCGGCGAACCCCTGCCCGCGGTAGCCGCACCGTACGCGTGCCGACGGTGGGCCGCCCCGGGTCCGCGGGGCGAACCCCGGCTACTCGGGATCCTGTCGCAGGCCCGCCTGTGCCGGTGGCACGGAGGACATGGCCCAGCGGACGGTGGTGGTGATCGCGCGACCTCCGGGCCGTGCCAGCGGCAGCAGGACGCGCGTGGCGGGGGGCGGATCCAGCCAGTCCCTCGCCCAGGTGGGCAGCAGGTCGACCGCCGCGGCCGCCAGGAACCCGTACGGAAGGCGGGCAAGGGCCGGCAGCGGAGGGTCGGACAGCAGATAGCGCGCCGCCTCGCGCGATTCCCGGGTGGCGCGCAGCTCGGGGCGGTACGCGGTGAGCCGAGCGGTGAGTTCGGCCCGCGTCTCGGGCGGGCGTTCGGCGCCCAGGCTCCGCGCGACCCGCGCCATGTCGGTCACGTACCCGTCCTCCCCGGACGGGGCCAGCGGATGCCTCCCGTACCGCTGGTAGGCCCGCAGGAAGCATTCCGTCTCGGCGACGTGCACCCAGGTGAGCAGATGCGGATCCGAGGCGCTGTACGGCGTCCCGGCATCCGTCGTGCCGTGGATCCGCCCATGCACCTCCCGGACCCGGATCACTGCCCGCTCCGCGTCCGCACTCGTGCCGAACGTCGTCACGGCCAGGAACGTGCTCGTCCGCTGGAGACGGCCCCACGGGTCCCCCTGGAATCCGGAGTGCGCCGCGACGGCCGCCATGGCGGTCGGGTGCAGCGACTGGAGCAGGAGGGCCGCCAGGCCGCCGATGTACATCGAGGCGTCCGCGTGTACGAGCCGTACGGGACGGTCGGGGCCGAACCAGCGGGGCCCGGGCGTGCCGTGGATGCGCGCACGCTTCTGATGCGCCTCGGGGCCCGCGACCCGGTAGAGCAGAGACTCACCGGCCCGCTCGCGCAATCTGCCGAGGTTCGGCGTTGGCCAGGGCACACATCCAGTATGTCTCCCCGCCCCACAGGGCCGTCGACGCAGCGCGACTCCACTCCGCGATGCGCGCCCCCGGCATGGACAGGAGGCTCGCGGGCACGCGTAGACGCATGAGTGGAGTCGTCAGCAATCACCAGCCGTCCCCCGCAGGGGACGGCGCGTCACCGTCCGCGGCAGCACTCCCGGCCTCGCCTGGGCCGGCGGGGCCCCTGCCCAGGCCCGTTCCGAGCGAGGTGGTCACCACGGGCACGCCTCCCAACGATCCCGTACCACCGAGTCCCACCCCCGCACCGGGCCCCGGTCCCGGCCCCCAGCCGGGGCCGCTCCCCGGTCCCGTTCCCTCGCCGGGCGGGCCCGATCCCGTGCCGCCGGCGCCGCCGCAGCCGGAACCCGACCCCCGGCCGCAGCCCGGGCCGCGGCCCGAGCCACATCCGCATCCCGGCCCGCTGCCCGGTCCGATACCGCCCCCCGAACCCGTCACCTGACGCCGGCGCGCGCCGCGGCCGTGCATGGCGGGATCCGACCGGGGCAGTCGCGCGGTGACTCCGGGAGGTGGATCGGTGAAGGCCGTGACATGGCAAGGCAAGCGCAACGTGTCCGTGGAGTCGGTGCCCGATCCCGTGATCGAGAAGCCGACCGACGTGATCGTGAAGATCACGACCACCGGGCTGTGCGGCTCCGACCTCCATCTGTACGAGGTGCTCGGGCCGTTCCTCGACGCGGGGGACATCCTCGGTCACGAACCCATGGGCCTGGTCGAGGAGGTGGGCCCCGAGGTGCGGAACCTGCGGAGCGGCAGCCGCGTCGTCGTACCCTTCAACATCTCCTGCGGTACGTGCGCGATGTGCACGCGGGGCCTGCACTCTCAGTGCGAGACGACGCAGGTGCACGAGTACGGCTCGGGTGCCGCGCTGTTCGGCTACACCAAGCTGTACGGGCAGGTGCCGGGCGGTCAGGCGGAGTACCTACGGGTCCCGTTCGGCGACCAGTTGCCG
This sequence comes from Streptomyces sp. NPDC022552, assembly GCF_055561875.1. Taxonomy (NCBI): domain Bacteria; kingdom Bacillati; phylum Actinomycetota; class Actinomycetes; order Kitasatosporales; family Streptomycetaceae; genus Streptomyces; species Streptomyces sp. NPDC022552. The sequence goes on along the minus strand of NZ_JBVHGJ010000018.1, from coordinate 89,581 downwards.
ATACCCGTGCCGACGGGACCGCCCGACGACCGCTTCGTCTACTTGTCGGACGTGCTGCCGACGGCGTGGCAGGCCGTGGCGTACGCGGACATCCCGCCCGGAGGATCCGTCGCCGTACTCGGGCTCGGGCCGATCGGCGACATGGCCGCCCGGATCGCATTGCACCAGGGCGCGGAGACCGTCATCGGGGTCGACCTGGTCCCTGAGCGCCTCGCGCGCGCCGCGGCCCGTGGAGTCCACACTCTCGACCTGTCCGCCGACAGCGACGGACTCGTCGACCGTGTGCTCGACCTCACCGACGGCCGGGGCCCGGACGCGGTCGTGGACGCCGTGGGCATGGAGGCTCATGGCGCGCCCCTCGCCAAGGGGCTGCACGCGATGGTCGGGTTCCTGCCCGACGCACTCGCGTCGCGGCTCATGCGCAGGTTCGGCGTCGACCGGCTGTCCGCCCTGTACCTCGCGGTGGAGCTCGTACGCCGGGGCGGCACCATCTCCGTCGTCGGCGTGTACGGAGGGATGGCGGACCCGATGCCGCTGCTGGCGATGTTCGACAAGCAGATCCAGCTGCGGATGGGACAGGCCAACGTCCGCCGCTGGGTCGACGACCTTCTGCCGCTGCTCGGCGACGACGATCCGCTCGGCGTCGACTCGTTCGCCACGCACCGGCTCCCGCTGGCCGAGGCACCGTCCGCCTACGAGATGTTCCAGAAGAAGAGCGACGGGGCGGTGAAGGTGCTCTTCCGGCCCTGAGCGAGCGGGCAGTGAGCGGGGCGCTGATCGAGCGCATCATGACACCCCGAACGGGCACCCGCAGCGGCACAGAGACAGGAGACCGGTATGCCTGCACACACGGGACAGGAACGGCCGAGCGCGGCTCTGTTCGACCTCGACGGCACGCTCGTGGACACCACGTACCTGCACACGCTCGCCTGGTGGCAGGCCTTGCGGCAACACGGCCACGAGGTCCCCATGGCACGGATCCACCGGGCGATCGGGATGGGCGCCGACCGGATCCTCGACGAGCTCCTCGGTTCCAACCGGTCGCGCTCGGAGGACGCGTCGCTCGCCGACGCGCACGGGACGCTCTACGCGGTCTGGTACGACGTCCTCCGCCCGTTCGAAGGAGCGGCCGACCTGCTGAGGGCCACGGCCGCCCGGGGCTGGACAGTGGTCCTGGCCAGCTCGGCGTCCGAGGACGAGGTGGCCGCGATCCGGCGTGCGCTCGACGCCGACGAGGTGATCGCGGCGGCCACCGCCGGCAGCGATGTGGACTCCACGAAACCCGCCCCCGACCTGGTGGAACGGGCTCTGGAGAAGGTGGGGGCGGATGCGGAGAACGCCGTCTTCGTCGGCGACACGGTGTGGGACATCGAGGCCGCCGGCCGGGCCGGACTGCCTTGCGTCGCCCTCCTCACCGGCGGTACGTCCCGCGGCGAACTGGAGAAGGCGGGAGCCGCGGCCGTGTACGAGGACGCGGCGGAACTGCTCCGAGGCGTCGACACCAGCCCCCTGGGCCGACCGGGCACGTGAGGAGCTCCGGGCCGGCCCCGGACCGGAGGCCCCGGGCGCCGCCGCCGCCCGGGGCCGCGTCGCGCCGCGAGGAGGGTCTCAGGGCCCGAGAACGGCGCGTCGGCAGCCGGGAAGGCGTCCCGGGACAATTCGTACGCGGAACTGCCGATTCTGCTGCTGGGTCGCGGGTAGGGGCTGGATGAGACCGCCGAGGAAAGGACCGGCATGAGCGCCAAGGAGAAGGCCAAGGCCAAGGCCGAGCAGATGCTCGGCAAGGCGATGAGGAAGACCAGTCGCGTGCATGGCGACAAGGCCACAACCGCGAAGGGCACCGCTCTGGAGTCACGCGGCAAGGCCCGGGAGGCCAAAGAGAAGGGCAAGGACGCCTTCAAGCGCTGAGAGCGCTGATCCCCCGCGGCCTCGCACCGTCGTCATCCCGCTGCCCGGGACGCGCTCGGCGCGCCAGGGCAGCGGGCCGCCCAGACATTGATCCGAACCCTGATGTACGTGCAGAAATGCGAGTGAATCAGGCGTATGGAAAGGTGCTGGGGGTAGCCGAACAGAGGCGCCCGCCGGACGACGGGTGCTCCACGAATGGTCAGGGAAAGGTGACGGTCATGGCCGGAGGCAAGAAGGCCAAGAACATGGCGAAGTCCACCAAGGGCAAGGTTAAGGAGACCACGGGCAAGGCGACCGGGAACGAAAGCCTGGAGATGAAGGGGCGGGCGGAGCAGGCCGCTGCCGACGCGAAGCAGACCGCTCAGAAAGCCAAGGACACGCTGAAGCACTGACCGGCCCGCCGAACCGGACCACGCATCCGGTGGTAGCCCGATCCCCACGGCAGAGGAGCGGCCCTTGAACGGCCGCTCCTCTGCCGTGGGGATCGGCAGTGCGACGGGGAAAACGGGAGAAGGAATCAGCGCCGACGCCGGCGGCGACCGACTGTCTCTTCTTCTTCGTCCTCGTCCTCGTCCTCGTCCTCGTCGGCGTCTTCGTCCTCGTCTTCGTCCGCGTAACCCTCTTCGTCCTCGTCTTCGTCCTCCTCCTCGTACTCCTCCTCGGGCTCGGCGTCCTCGTCCTCCTCCTCGCCGTCGTAGCCCTCCTCGTCCTCGTCCTCGTAGCCCTCCTCAGGCTCCTGCCCTTCTTCGTACTCGTCTTCCTCCTCGCCGGGTTCGCCCTCTTCCTTTTCCGCTTCCTCCGCCTCGAGAGCCTCCTCGTGCGTGCGGACCACTTCGCCGTCGCGGATCTCTCCGCGCCACCCTTCCGGCTCGTCGTCGGTGAGCGTGACGTGACGGCGGAAGTGCTTCATGTCCAGCCGCAGCCGGCGGCCCTGGGCGCGCCAGAGGTTTCCTGTCTTCTCGAAGAAGCCCGAGGGGTAGTACTCGACGGTGAGGAGGACCCGGGTGAGGGACGGTCCGAGCTCGTGGAAGCTGACGCAGCCTCTCGTCGAGCCCTTGGCTCCCTCGGAGGTCCAGACGATGCAGTCGTCGGGGACCTGCTCCTGGACGGTCGCCTTCCAACTACGGGTCGACGGCCCCACCTTGACCTTCCAGTCGCTGGTGGTCTCGTCGCCCTGCGAGACGTCGCGCACGCCCTTGGTGAATCCGCTGAAGTCCTCGTACTGGGTCCAGTGGTCGTAGACCCTGCGGAGCGGAGCGCCCACGTCCATCGTCTCGACGATGCTGGTGATCTTCTGACTCCCGCTCTTCCGCTTGCCCTTGCCCTTGCCGAACAGGTTCGACGCGGCATCGGTGACCTTGTCCTTCATGGCACCGAACTGCTGTCCCACGATCGCTTTGACCGGCGAGTCCCCCTTGAGCATGCGACCGCCGATGTCCGTGAGTTTGCCGCTGCCCTCGGCCACGTCGTTGAGCTGGTCGGTGACGTCCCCGAGCTTGTCGGTGGCCTTTTCGGCCAGTTGGCCGGTCTGGGCCGTGAGGAAGTCGCCCAGTTCGCTGAACAGCCGCTCCATCCCGGAGCCGGACTCCTTCTTCTGGCTGCGGTCTTCCGATGCCATGACCTACCTCCGCGTCGACGGCTTGCGCGCTGCCGTCTTCTTCGCTGCCGACTTGCGTGCCGTCGTCTTCCTGGCCGCGGTCTTCTTCGCGGGCGCCTTCTTGGCGGGCGCCTTCTTGGCGGGCGCCTTCTTCGCTGCCGTCTTGCGCGCCGTCGTCTTCTTCGCGGGCGCGGACTTGGCGGTCTTCTTCGCGGGAGCGGTCTTCTTCGCGGACGCACTGCTCTTCTTGGCTGCCGTCTTCCTCGGTGCCGCCGTCTTCTTCGCAGCCGGCTTCTTCGCGGCGGTCTTCTTCGCAGCTGACTTCTTCGACGGAGCGGCTGACTTCTTGGCCGGAGGGGCTGACTTCTTGGCGGGGGTGGCCGACTTGGTGGTGCGGCGGCCCTGTGATGCCTTACGTGTACGGGACTCCGAGGACGTCCTGCTTCGGGGCCGGCGTGACGGTTGCTTCTCCGGCTCTTCTTCCTCCGGCTCCTCTTCCTCGGGTTCTTCTTCCTCCGGCTCTTCTTCCTCGGGCTCTTCCTCCTCGGGCTCCTCTTCCTTTTCCTCCGGTTCCTCCGGCTCCTCTTCCTCCGGCTCCTCTTCCTCGGGCTCCTCTTCCTCGGGCTCCTCTTCCTCGGGCTCCTCTTCCTCCTCTTCGGGCTCCTCCTCATCCTCCAACTCGTCGTCCTCGTACTCCTCTTCGCCCTCTTCCTCGTCCTCGGGACGCCCTTCGTCCTCGTCGCTGCTGCCGATCGCCAACGTGCGCTCGTGGAGCGAGTCGGCGAGGTCGGTGAGCTTGCGGTTGGCCGCCGCACTGAGCGCCTGACGGCCGGCATCCAGGGCCTCGCCCCGCAGCTGATCGCCTATCTCCGCGACCTGCGGAATGTCCTTGAGCATGCTCAGACCCTGCGTCACGAGCTGCTTCGGCTCGAGGCCGAAGCGCCGGCCCGCCAGGTAGGTCGCCACGGTGAAGGCGAGGCGACCCTTCTTCGTCCGTCCCAGTACGTAGCCCCCGGCCACCGCGGCCGCGAGGGCGATCTTGGTCGTGTCCTGCATGACCTGTCCCTTCACCGGGCGTCTGCGGCCCACCGTCCCCTCGAACGGGGCTCCAGGTCCGGGCCGCGCAACCGCACCGTCACCCGCAATAGGCCGCCGCTCGGGCGGTAGGGAGCTGGAGCTCCCGGGCATGACATTTACCCCTATAAGATGAAATTCTAGCCTCTAATGGCGGTACGTCCTCTGGAAGTGACATATGGCCGCAGCAGACCCGGCTCGCCCTCGACGGGCTGCCTCTCGTGCCGCCGACGACGGACGGCAGGAGCGCCCACCCGCTCGCCGGCGCTCTGCGCCGAGCCGGGCGAAAAAGAAGGTCGACGCGGCCTCGGCGATGAGTTCGGCCGCAGGCCAACTCGCGAAGCTGCTCGGCAGACCGCCCGAATCCGTCTCCTCGCTCAAACCCACCGAGTCGGGGTGGGAGGCACAGGTGGAGGTGGTGGAACTGGAGCGCATCCCCGACACGACGAGTGTGCTGGCCAGTTACAAGGTGGCGCTGGACGAAGAAGGCGCGTTGATCTCCTTCGAACGGACTCGTCGCTACAACCGCGGAATGATCGATCGGCCGGCCTGAGACCGGTTGGCCGTGAAGGGAGGCGCCATGACCATGGTGCCGCAGAGCGGCGGCCCAGTCAGCAGGGGCGGTGGGAGCTCCAGCAGTCTCTACGACGTCCTGGAGCTCATACTGGACCGCGGTCTGGTGATCGACATCTTCGTGCGCGTCTCACTGGTGGGCATCGAGATCATCAAGATCGACGCCCGCATCGTCGTGGCCAGCGTGGACACGTACCTGCGCTTCGCCGAAGCATGCAACAGGCTCGACCTCGAGGCGGGCCGCAAGGCACCGGCCCAGCTCCCCGAGGTCGTCGGAGGCATGATGGAGGGCGGGGCCCACGGTAAGTCCAAGGGCGCGCTCAGCGGGGCGGTCGACGCGGTGAAGGAGTCCCTGACCGGGTCCGGCAGCGACGAGGAAGAGGAGCCCGACGAGGAACCGGAAGAGGAGCAGCCGGAGGAGGAGCCCGCTCCCAGGCGGAAGCGGCCGGCCCGACGGTCGACGCGCCGGGACAAGGAGTGACCGATGGCCCTCTACGTCTACGCGATCACCGCGCAGAACCACCCGCTCGACCTGAAGGAACTGCCCGGCGTCGGATCCGATCCCTCTCCGGTGCGCACCGTCGCCTCCGAGTCGCTGTGCGCGGTGGTCAGCGACATCTCCGAGGTGATCCGGCCCAAGCGACGTGACCTGCTGACGCACCAGGAAGTGCAGGAACGCCTGATGCGGGACGGCCCCGTCCTGCCCCTGCAGTTCGGCTACACCGCCGACGACGACTCGTCGGTGCTGGAGGTGCTCCGCAGGGACGCGGACGTCTACCTTGCCACGCTCGAACGGCTCGACGGATGCGCCGAGTACCACCTGAGAGCCTCCCAGGACGAGGAGGTGCTCCTGCGGCAGATCCTGTGGGAATCGCCCGAAGCCCGGGAGCTCAACGAGCGGATACGGGCGGGGGACCAGGATCCACAGCTGCCGTTGGCCCTCGGACGACTGGTGGCGACACAGGTTCAGGAAAGGCAGGATGCTCTGGCGTCCGGGCTGGTCGAGGCACTTCTCCCGTTCGCCCGTGAGCACAACGTGCGGCCGGCGTCCGGCAATGACTTCCTCAACCTCTCCCTGCTGATCCCCGACGACCGCAAGGACGACTTCCTGACGGCTCAGTCGAACATCGCCCGTGAGATCGACGGCGGCGTGGAGTGCCGGCTCAGCGGCCCTCTGCCACCGTACAGCTTCGTACAGTGACGACGTCCGCCACCTCGCGGCCGGTAGCGATGCGGAAAGGAGAACGACCGGGATGGGACTGCTGACACAGTTGCTCACCCTCCCTCTCGCCCCGGTGCGCGGCGTCGTCTGGGTCGCCGAGCGCGTGACGGAGAAGGCCGAGGAGGAGTACTACGACCCCGCTCCCATCTGGCGGGAGCTGGCGGAGCTGGAGGGCCGGCTCGTGCGCGGGGAGATCGATCAGGACACGTTCGATCAGCGCGAGGACGAGCTGATCGACCGGCTGGATGAGATCACGGCCTATCGGCAGGGGATGTCATGACCGGGAATCGAGGACGGTGTCGTGTCTGAGCCCCTGCCCGACCGGTTCGGGTCCGTTCCCTCCCGCGCGGCACCGGTGCCGTACGGACCGGGTTCGTCCGCCAATCTCGCGGACATCCTGGAGCGCGTCCTCGACAAGGGCATCGTCATCGCCGGGGACATCCGCATCAACCTGCTCGACATCGAACTGCTGACGATCAAGCTGCGGATCGTGGTCGCTTCCGTGGACAAAGCGAAGGAGATGGGCATCGACTGGTGGGAGCACGATCCGTCGCTCTCCTCGAAGCACACCGGTGGCCCCCTCGCGGAGGAGAACCGGCGACTCCGGGCGGAGTTGGAGGAGTTGAGGCGTGACTCGCTGGACACCGGTCGGGAGCCGTCCGACGCGGAGGAGGACACGGACACCGGGACGGCCACGGAGGAGGGGCAGGAAGACGGACCACGGCCCCGCCGCCGAGCGCCGCGAGGGCGTGAGACATGAACGGTCAGGACGGACTCACCTACGTCTACGCCGTCGCTGCGGACACGCGGGCGTTGCGCGAATCCCTCACCGGCGTCCGCGGCATCTCAGGAGCGCCCGTGTTCCTCCTCGGTGAGCGCGAACCGGACGCGGACACCGACACCGACACCGGTACCGGCACCGACACAGTTCCGGGCAGTCCTGATGCCGTCGCGTTCGTCACCAGCCGCGTCTCGCCGGAGGAATTCGACGAACCGACCCTGAAGGAACGTTTCGAGGATCTGGAGTGGCTGGAAGGCGTCGCCCGCGCCCATCACGAAGTCGTCCAGTCGGTCGCCCGCCACGACACCGTCCTCCCGCTGCGGATGGCCACCGTGTACCAGAGCGACGGCCGCGCCCGGAAGGCTCTCGCCGCCCAGCGGCATGCCTTCGTCGAGCGGCTCTCCCTGCTGCACGGCCGGAGCGAGTTGGGCGTCAAGCTGTACGTCACTCCCACGGGACCTCCCGAGGGTGGCGGGAGTCCCGCCGACTCCCCGGACGCCGCTCCTCTCAGCCCCGGCAAGGCGTATCTCCGAAGCCGCAGGGCACAGCACCGCGCACAGGAGAGCCGGTACGAGCTGGCCGAGCGCGCCGCCGAACGCGTCGAGGCTCTGGCCTCCCGGTTCAGCACCCACCGCGTACGCCACCCGGCTCAACGAGGCGAACTGGCGGGCCCGGAGGAGAACGTCCTCAACGACGCCTACCTCGTCCCGGCCGACCAGGCCGACGAGTTCCGGAGCGCGCTCGCCGGGGTGGTGGAGGACGTCGACGGCGTACGCATCGAGGTGACCGGGCCATGGGCCCCGTACTCCTTCGCCATGCCGCCGCCGCCCGCCTCCGAGCCGTCAGCCTCCCAGCCGTCCGCCGCGCAGCAGCCTTCCGCCGACAGGGAGGGGCGAGCGCCATGACCGTCTCACGGCCCACCGAGTCCCTGCCCGGCCGCCAGGTGGCCTTGGTCGATCTGCTCGACAGGCTGCTCAGCGGGGGAGTGGTCCTCTCCGGCGACATCGTGCTGTCGATCGCCGACATCGACCTAGTCCGCATCTCGCTCAGGGCCCTGATCGTGTCCGTGGACGCGGAGTCGGACCCGTTCACGACAGTGGACCGGAGGCAGGCGTGACAGAGGAGGGCGGGGCGCGGAGGGAGCGCGAAGCCTCCCCGGACACGGACGCGCTCCCCGACGCCCGGCGGCACACCTCCCCGCCCTTGCGCGAGGTCGGTGCCACGCTGGGCGACGCGTTCCGCCTCGTTCAGGCACCGCCCGCCGCCCGAGCCGGCGAACCGGCGCGTCCGGCACGCCGCATCCGTGCCGATCGTGAGTCGGTGGAGGAGGACCTCCTCAAACTGGTCCTCACGCTGGTGGAGCTGGTGCGTCAGCTCATCGAGAGGCAGGCCCTGCGCCGCGTCGACGCGGGCGACCTCACCGACGACCAGGAGGAGGAGCTGGGCGCCACGCTGATGGCCCTGCACGACGCCCTGGCCGACCTCTGCGCCGAGCACGGCTACACGCTCGCCGACCTCAACCTCGACCTGGGCCCACTCGGCCCCCTTCTGCCACCCCAGGACTGAAGACCCCGACCTTCCTCGTGCGACGCGAGCGCGTACGGAAGTCGCGCCGGGCGAAGCCGCGTTGAGCAGTGGTTACGCGACGGATCGTCAACTTGATCCCTCGGAAACGCTTCACCCGGTACGTCGACACCCGACCCGCGATCCGGATGCCTGAGGGCCGGGTCGTGAGGCCTCTTGGCATCCCGCCAGGGGCGGTTGCGTGGTCGCGTCGTCCGCTCGTACCCACCGCCTCTCGGCTACGTTCTGCGATCGAATCGCTCGATCATCACCCTGCGTGAGGAACCTCATGTCCGTACCGAGCGTCGCCTCCCCTCCCACCACCATCCGGCTCCTCGACGGGTTCGCAGTGCTGTGCGCCGGCCGTGCCGTCGCCGTGCCGCCGAGCGGGCAGCGACTCGTCGCCTATCTCGCGCTGCGGATCGGCGCCAACCGATCGGTGGCCGCCGCCGCGCTGTGGCCCGAGGCGCCCGAGGAAAAGTCGCTGGCCAGCCTGCGGACCGCCGTGTGGCGGGTGAACCGGGCGACACCCAACCTGGTGGTCGCCCACGGGATGAACGTCGCCCTGGCACCGGACACGGTCGTCGACCACCGGGAGTTCACCAACCGCGTCAGGCTGATACTGCGACCGTCCGCCGGCGCCCAGCCGCCGCCGGCGGACGACGACGGTTACGCCTGGCTGCTCAGGGCCGGGGAGCTGCTGCCGGGGTGGTACGACGAGTGGGTTCTGCTCGAGCAGGAGCACACCCGCCAACTCCGGCTGCACGCACTGGAGGCGGCAGCCCAACGCATGGCCGTGCAGGGCTGCCACGCCGGCGCTCTGGAGCTGGCCTTCGAGGCCGTCCGCCTGGAGCCGCTGCGGGAGAGCGCCAGCAGGGCGGTCATCGCCGTGCACCTCTCCGAGGGGAACGCCGTCGACGCGGTCCGGCACTACGAGTGGTTCCGCAGACTGCTCGACGCGGAGCTGGGGCTGCGGCCCTCCGCACGGCTGACGGCGATGGCAAGGGGACAGATCGTCGCTCCGCGAGATTCGGCCGGTGATCGAGCGGTGACGCCGTGGTGACACGTACGGGATAAGCCATGCACAACAGACGACCTGGCGGAGGGAAAAGCAGATGCCGGTGCAATTGTCCTACCCCGGCGTGTACGTGGAAGAGCTGTCCAGCGGCGTGCGCACGATCACCGGTGTCCCCACCTCGATCACCGCGTTCGTCGGCCGTGCCCTGCGCGGCCCGCTCCACAAGCCCGTCACGCTGACGTCCTACGCCGACTTCGAGCGCACCTTCGGCGGCCTCTGGTCGGAGAGCCATCTGGGCTACTCCGTAAGGGACTTCTTCCAACAGGGCGGTGGCACCGCCCTCGTCGTACGGGTCCACGCCGCTGCCTCCGACGACACCGCCACCATCAGCATCGGCAGCGGGAACAAGAGGCTGAAGCTCAACGCGGCCTCGCCCGGAGCCTGGGGGGCGAAGCTGAAGGTGACCGTGGACAACGACGTCCGGACGAACGCCGACGGGTCGAAGGACCCAACGATGTTCAACCTGACCGTCGTCGACTCGGCAACCGGGATCAAGGAGGTCTTCCGCAACGTCTCCTACGCGCTCGGCGCGGCCCGCCGCGTGGACCTCGTGCTCGCGGCCGAGTCCACGCTCGTCCGGACCGACCCGACCGTGTCGCTCCCCACCTCGCCGCAGAACAACTCCCCGGTGGAGGCCAACGCCTCGGGAGGCGGCGACGGCGGTGCCATCGCCGCCGCGGACATCGTCGGAGCCAACTTCGAGACGGAGAAGAAGGGGCTCTTCGCCCTCGAGCACGCCGATCTCTTCAATCTGCTCGTCATCCCGCCCTACTCGGGCAGCGGTGATCCGGGCGATCGTGACGTCGATCCCGCGATCGTGACGGCAGCCGTCGCCTACGCCGAGAAGCGCCGCGCCGTCGTCGTGCTCGACCCGCCCCAGGGCTGGACCTCCGCGGCGCCGGCCGTGTCCGGCGCGGCGACGTTCACCAGCAGCAAGAACGCCGCCGTCTACTTCCCCGCGATCAGGCAGCCGGATCCCCTCCGCGACAACCAGGTCATGCGTTTCGCCCCCTCCGGGGCCGTCGCCGGTGTGATCGCACGGACCGACGCCACCCGGGGAGTGTGGAAAGCTCCGGCCGGGCTCGACGCGACCCTGTCCGGGGTGACCGAGCTGTCGGTGCCGCTGACCGAAGGCGAGATCGGGCTGCTCAACCCGGTCGCGGTGAACTGCCTTCGGCTGGCACCCGGCGCGGGGCACGTGGTCTGGGGGGCCCGCACCCGCAACGGCGCGGACCGGATCGCCTCGGAATGGAAGTACCTACCGGTGCGCCGCACCGCCCTGTTCATCGAGGAGAGCCTCTTCCGCGGCATCCAGTGGGCGGTCTTCGAACCGAACGACGAGCCCCTGTGGGCCCAGCTCCGTCTGAACATCGGCGCCTTCCTCAACACCCTCTTCCGGCAGGGCACCTTCCAGGGCAAGACCGCCCGCGAGGCGTACTTCGTCAAGTGCGACGCGACGACCACCACCCAGACCGACATCAACCTCGGCGTCGTCAACATCCTCGTCGGCTTCGCTCCGCTCAAGCCCGCCGAGTTCGTCGTCCTCCGCCTGCAGCAGATCGCCGGCCAGATCCCCGCCTAGGAGCCGACCCCATGGCACAGTTCAGCGTCAACGCACAGCGCTTCGATCCGTACAAGAACTTCAAGTTCCGCGTGAAATGGGACGGCCGCTTCGTCGCCGGCGTCAGCAAGGTGAGCGCCCTCAAGCGCACAACCGAGGTCGTCGAGCACCGCGACGGCGCCGACCCCTCCACCGCGCGCAAGTCACCGGGCCGCACGAAGTACGAGGCGATCACTCTCACCCGCGGGGTGACCCACGACGTCGAGTTCGAGCAGTGGGCCAACAAGGTCTGGAACTTCGGCTCCGGGCTCGGCGCCGAGGTCTCCCTCAAGGACTTCCGCAAGGACCTGATCATCGAGCTGTACAACGAGGCGGGCCAGCTCGTCCTCGCGTACAAGGTCTTCCGCGCCTGGGTCTCCGAGTTCCAGTCCCTTCCTGAACTCGACTCCAACGCCAACGCCGTGGCCATCCAGACCCTCAAGCTCGAACACGAGGGCTGGGAGCGGGACGTGGACGTCGTCGAGCCGCAAGAGCCCTCGTTCGTCGAGCCGTAGGAGTGGATGTGCGCGCACTGTCCGCCGGCGACGTGCTGCGGCTGTGGGACGAGTCCCGGGACACCTCACCGGAGACGCGTGCCCTCGCCCTGGCCACCGCGGCCGACGACGGGACCTGCACCGGCACGGTCCGCGTCCCGCTGGCAGAACGGCCCGTCGGTCGCGTCACCGCGCTGCTGCTGCGGCTGCGGAACGCGCTGGCCGGCCCCCGGATGGCGGCCACGGTCGGCTGCCCGGGCTGCCACGCGACGGTGGAATTCCAGGCCACGACCGACGCACTGCTCGCTCTGGAGGACAAGATCGTCGACTCCCCACCGCCCCTGCTGCACGGCGGATACGCGGTGGACTGGCGATGCCCCTCGTACCGCGATCTCCAGGCGGTGGCCGAGGGGCCCGAGGCGGACGACCCGGACCGCGGCGCGGTGCTGCTGCTGGAGCGATGCCTGCTGAGCCTGCGGCACGAGGATCGCCCGGTGGTCCGCGCCGCCGACGGTCTCCCCGCCGCGGTGCGCGAGGCGTTGACCGAGGCCATGGCGTCCGCGGACCCGCTCGCCGACCTGCTGGTCGACCTCAGGTGTCCCGACTGCGAGCACGCGTTCACCGCCGACTTCGACGTGGCCGCGTTCGTATGGGCCGAGGTCGAGTCCCGTGGACGGCAGTTGCTGATGGAGGTCGACGCGCTCGCCCGCGCCTACGGCTGGTCCGAGACCGACGTGCTCGCGCTGAGCGAGCCGCGTCGGGAGCACTACGTCCGCATCGTCACCGGGGAGCTGCCATGACCGATCTGCTGCTGCGGCTCGCCACCCGGGCCTCCGGGCGGCGCCACCGTCCGGCCACCGTCCCGCTCCTGCCGCCCCCTCCCGCAGCCGAACGGCCTTCCCGGGAACGCGCCGGGACCGGTGAGGACGCCACTTCCGAGGGAGTACGCGTTCCGGGCGCGCCTCCGCGGGACGGTGAGGAGGCCGGCCGGGGAACCGGGAGGGACCGGGGCCCTGCCGACGACGCCTCCCTCGCCCTGCCCACGGTCGCGCCGCACGGCTCGCCACCGGTCGTCCGGCCCGCCCCCGTGACTCCGACTCCACCGGCCCTCGTCGCCGACACCCCGTCGCACGAGCCCACCGGCGTCGCGCGGAGCGCCGAGGACCGGTCCGCCGTGCCGTCACGGCCGCCGCTGGCCACCCCGGTTCCCTCGCCGTCCGCGATCGCCGAGGCCCTACCGGCAGGCGCACCGGCCCTACGGCCTTCCGCCGTGACCGAGGGCAGCACCCCCCGGGTCCTGGCCGGTGACCAGGAGCCGGACGAGCTCCGACCACGCCGACGCGCCGCGGCACCCGACCAAGGCGGCGTGCGACCGACGCGCGGCGGGGACGCAGTCGCGGTGCCCGTCGCCCGACCCGTACCGACTCCACCACCCGTACCGCCGACCGTGGTTCCCCGTCACGCCGCGCTTCCGCCCGTCGTCGCCGTCGCGGAACCGGCGTCGGCCGTCACCATCAGCATCGGCAGGGTCGAGATCCGTGCCGTCCCCCCGGCCGCGCACGCGCCCGTCCCACCGGAGCCGGACGGCGCCTTCCCGGGCGGGCCGGGAGCGAGCGCCGGCACGCTGTCCCTCGGCGACTTCCTCCGCGGCACCGGGGACACGCGATGAGCGCCGGGGCGCCGAGGGTGCGGATCGTCGTCGACGAGATCGTGCTGCGCGGCCTGACGCCGGCCCAGGCCGGATCGGTGGTGTCCGGTCTGGAGCGGGAGCTCGGCGCGCTCGCGGCCGGCGCCGACCCCGCCGGCCTCACCGGAGGCACCGTCCCCGTGGTGCGCCCCCGGCCCGCCCGTATCCCCGCACCGAGCGCCGCCGCGCTCGGGGCGCAGGCCGCGACGGCGATCTGGACGGCCCTGGGAGGTGCACGGTGATCTCGCCCCGTGTCGTCAAGGGCGGCCTCGTCGAGGTGGACGTGACCTCCGGTCGCGCCCTGCGGACGATCGCGCTCCAGTACAACCCGGACGCCCTCACCCGTACCGTCGCCGTCCAGGCCGCGGGCGGAGACACCGGGCAGGCGCTGCGACTGAAGGGCGTCGCGGTCGAGACGCTGCGCCTGGAGGCGGAGATCGACGCGACGGACCGGCTCGAGTTCCCGACCGACAACCGCAGCACGGTCGAGTTCGGCATCCATCCGCAGCTCGCCGCCCTGGAGCTGCTGGTCAACCCACGGGCCACCGCCCTCGCGGCCAACGACGCCCTGGCAGCCAGGGGAGTGCTCGAAGTCCTTCCCATGGAGACACCGTTGACGCTGTTCGTATGGAGCCGGCAGCGCGTCCTGCCGGTCCGCGTGACCGAGCTGTCGATCGCCGAGGAGGCCTTCGACACCTCGCTCAACCCGATCCGCGCCAAGGTCACCCTCGGCATGCGCGTCCTGTCCGTCGATGACCTCGGGTTCGGCCACCGCGGCGGAGCGCTCTTCATGAGCCATCTGCGCAACAAGGAAGCGCTGGCCGCCCGCGGCGGCTCTGCCGCCCTGTCCGCCCTCGGACTGGAGGTGATCTGAGATGCCCGACCCGCTCCAGGCACTCCTCGCGGCCGGTGCCGTGCCCACCGTCTCGCTCCCGTCGACCAGCCGCTACGCCACGGTCGGCGTCACCGCCCACCTGCGACCCACCGGCCCCGGCGAAGAACCCGCCCCGCCCGTCCCGTACTTCCGCCGCCGGCTGTGCCCCGCTCCGGAACGCTTCGCGCTGCTCCACGAGTACGCGACCGTGGCCGGCGACCGCCGCGACCTGCTCGCCGCCGGCCTGCTCGGCGATCCGGAGCTGTGGTGGCGGCTCGCCGACGCCAACGGGGTGATCGACCCGGCCCGGATGACACTGCCGCCGGGTCGCCGGCTGCGCATCACCCTCGCCGAGGGCGTGCCCGGAGCGGCCGATGCGTGACCTGCCCCCGGGACCCGTACGGCTGCAGCTGTTCCTCGGCCCCGCCGTCCCCGTGCCCGCGCCGCGCTTCGTCATCGACGCGCTGACCGGCCTCAAGGTCGAGAGCGGCTCCGGCGAGGCGCAGAGCGGCTTCGAGCTGACCTTCTCGATCCCCAAGGACTCCCCGGTCCAGGCGTTCTTCCCGGTCTCCGTACCGGTGTTCCGCTGCGTCGTCGCGGTCACGGTGCGGGGCGTCACCGAGGTCCTCGTCGACGGTGTCGTGACGCACCAGGACATGACGGCGGCCGGCCCCACGTCGGTGCTCCACGTGAAGGGCAAGGACCTCACCTGCGTCATGGACCTCGTGCCGTTCGACGGCCTGCCCTACCCGGCGATGTCGCCGGCGGTGCGCGCCCTGACCGTCCTCTCGAAGTACGCGGCACTGGGCTGCGCGCCGCTCGTGATCCCCAGCCTCCTGGAGGACGTGCCGATCCCGGTCGACCGCATCCCCGTCCACCAGGGCACCGACTACGCCTACGTCACGGCCCTCGCCAAGGAGGTCGGCCACGTCTTCTACATCGAACCCGGACCGGTGCCCGGCGTGAGCAAGGCGTACTGGGGACCGGAGATCCGGCTCGGAGCGCCGCAGCCCGCGCTCAACGTCGGTCTCGACGCCGCCCACGACAACGTCGCCACCCTGAACTTCACCTTCGACAAGGAGAAGAGGGAGCTTCCCATCGTCGCGATCCAGGAACGCACGAGCAAGGCCCCGCTGAACCTGCCCATCCCCGACGTGGCCCCCATCCGGCCACCGCTGGGCCTCGTCCCGCCGATCCCGCCGAAGCTGCACCGTATGACGGACACCGCGAACCTCAGTCCGCTCGCGGCCGTGATGAAGGGCGTCGCCCACGCCGCCCAGCACTCCGACGCCGTGTTCGGCACCGGCACCCTCGACGTCGCGAAGTACGGCCATGTGCTGCGCTCACGCAGACTGGTCGGCGTACGCGGCGCCGGTACCGCCTTCGACGGGCTCTACTACGTCACCCGCGTGACGCACGACATCCGGCGCGGCGCGTACACCCAGACGTTCTCGCTCGCCCGCAACGGCGTCGTCTCCACCGTCCCGGCGGTGCCGGTATGACCCAGGCCAGGACCGCCCCCGTGACCGGCTACGTCGGCAAGTACCGCGGCACCGTCGCCAACAACGTCGACCCCCTGAGGATGGGCCGGATCCAGGCCCTCGTCCCCGACGTCTCGCCGAGCGTGTCCTCGTGGGCGATGCCCTGCCTGCCGCTCGCCGGGATCAACACCGGTGTCTTCACCGTGCCGCCCATCGGCTCCGGGGTCTGGATCGAGTACGAGCACGGCGACGCCGACCACCCCGTCTGGGTCGGCGGCTACTGGGGCAGCCCGGCCGAGGTCCCCCTGCTGTCCCACGCGGTGCCGCCCGGCATCGCCGGCATCACCCTGCAGACCACGCTGAAGAACGGCCTGGTGATCAGCGACGCACCCGGCCCGACGGGGGGAATCCTGATCACCACGGCGACCGGAGCCATGATCTCGGTCAGCGACGTCGGCATCGTCATCAGCAACGGCAAGGGCGCCACCATCTCCCTGACCGGGCCGACCACCGACATCAACCTCGGCGCGCTGACGGTGGTGTGACCGATGCCCGGACCGATCCTCCACCTCGGCGCCACCGTCCTGTGCACCCACGCCGGACAGGCCACGCCGACCACGCCCTTCCCCCGGGTGACGGTCTCGGGGCAGCCCGTCGTGACCCTGGCCACCCCGTACGTCGTGGCCGCATGCGGGCTGACCGGCACCCCCACCCCGCCCTGCGTCACAGCCCAGTGGCTCGCCGGCGCGGTACGGGTGCTGGCGGGCGGCCAACCGGTCGCCCTGCAGTCCGGCAGCTCGGTGTGCACCCCCACCGGCACCCCACTCACCCCGCTGGCCGCCCAGACCCGGGCCATCGCCTCATGAGGGAGGCGTCATGACCATCGATCACCCCTACGACATCGGCGGCAGCGGCCGCACGGCGACGACCGATCCGGACGAGCACGTGCGGGACATGATCGAGCAGCTGCTGCTCACCTCGCCCGGAGAGCGGGTGATGCGGCCCGGTTTCGGGGCGGGTCTCCTGCAGCTCGTCTTCGAACCGGGCGGCCCCGAGGCGGCGGCGACCACGCAGTACCTCGTGCAGAGCGCCCTCGAACAGCACCTCGGCCACGTCCTGACCGCCGACGGCGTCGAGGTGGAGGCCGTCGACTCCGCTCTGCTGGTCACCGTCTCGTACGTGGTCCTGCGCACCCGCACCCGCGCGGTCGCCACCGTCCGTACCTCCGGCGGCCGCCCATGACCCGCTTCCCGTGCCAGAAGCCGCGCCGCCTGCTCGCACTCCAGCAGGCGGGCGCCCTGAGCGACCTCAACGGCATCGAGTACGTCGAGGTCCTCGACACCGCCGCGCCCACCCCCGAGCTGCGCCAACGCGTCCTGTACGTCCGGCTGGTGCGGTCCGTGCCCACCGGACTCGACCGGGACAACATCGTCGTCGAGGGCGGTGAACGCATCCCGGCCGTGACCGTCGAGTGGGCCGCCATGGGCGACAGCGGCGACGTACCGCCCGAACTGCTCGTCGGCATCGACGAACCCGACCAGGTGATCGTCGTCCGCACGGAACAGCGCGGGGACTTCTCCACCTACCGGCTCCGGCTCGTCTCCGGCCCCGAATCGGACCTGCCGCCCGCCGGATTCGACCCGCTACTGGCCGAGGCCGAGTTCGCGTTCAAGGTCGAGTGCCCGAGCGACTTCGACTGCGCCCCGGCCGACACCTGCCCGCCCGAGCCGTCCGTCACCCCCGCCATCGACTACCTCGCCAAGGACTACCAGGGGTTCCGGCGGCTGATGCTGGACCGGATCTCGCTGCTCGCACCCGAGTGGACCGAGCGCAACCCGGCCGACGTCGGAACGGTCCTGGTGGAAGTCCTCGCCTACGTCGCGGACGAGCTGTCCTACCGTCAGGACGCGGTGGCGACCGAGGCATACCTCGGGACCGCCCGCAGCCGGATCTCGCTCCGCCGGCACGCCCGGCTCGTCGACTACCGCGTGCACGAGGGAAGCAACGCCCGCGTCTGGGTGCGGATCGGCGTCGAGGAGGGAGCGGCGGTGGAGCTCCCCGCAGGCACTCCGCTGCTGACCACGGTCCCGGACCTACCGGCGGTGATGAAGACGGGGTCCCAGGAGCACCGGTCGGCGCTCGCGGCGCAGCCGGTCGTCTTCGAGACCGTCGACCCGGCCGTACTCCACGCCGATCTGGCCGAGATGCGCTTCCACACCTGGGGCGACCAGGGCTGCTGCCTGCCCATGGGGGCGACGTCCGCGACCCTGCGCGGAGCCCACCCGCAGCTGAGGGCCGGGGACGTGCTGGTGCTCGCCGAAACCGTGTCGCCGACCACCGGAAAGCCCGCCGACGCCGACCCGACCCGCCGTTGGGCCGTCCGCCTCGTCGACGTCCGAGGCTCCGAGGACCCGGTGGGCGGCCTGTTCGAGGATCCCCAGACGGCCGATCCGCTGCCCGTGACCGAGATCGTCTGGCACGAGGAGGACGCCCTGCCGTTCCCGCTCTGCCTCGGTGTCGTCGAGGGCGCCCTGGAGACCGCGCGCGCCTGGGGGAACATCGTCCTCGCCGACCACGGGCGGACCGTCCCCGGAACGGACGCCCCCGGCGAACCCCTCGGACCCGTGCCGGGACCCCGCCTGAGCCGGGTGGACCGACCCGGCCAGGGCGGGACCACCCCGCCCGGACCGGTACCGGCCCGCTACCGCCCCACGCTCGCCCGCGGCCCCCTCACCCACGCCGTCGCGCACCCCGCAGCGATCCTGTTCCAGCACGTCGCCACACCCGCCCTGCTGGCCGAGCTGACCGCGCTCACCTACGACGACGCGCTCCGGACGCTGCTGCGCTCCCACGAGCGCCAGCCGACGGGCGAGACGGTCACCGTCCGGGGCGCCGACCCGGTCTGGTCGATCAGCGACGGCACGACCGTCCTGCGGGTCGTCCTCATGTGGGACCAGCTGCTGGTGTCGGAACAGCGCGCCCCCGCGTCGGCCGTCCGCGCCGCCGCGCCCCGCGAGGCGCGTCCGGCCATCGACCTCTACGGTGAGCTCGGCGGCGACTTCCGGTACTGGCAGGTGCGGCCCGATCTGCTGGACAGCGCGGCGGCGGCCACGGAATTCACCGTCGAGGCCGAACACGACGGGACCGTACGGCTGCGCTTCGGGGACGACGAACACGGGATGCGCCCCAAGGAGGGCACACGGTTCTACGCCCGGTACCGGGTGGGCAACGGCCGCGCGGGCAACGTGGGTGCCGAGTCGATCGCCCACGCCGTGACGGACACCGGCGGCGTCGTCTGGGTGCGCAACCCGCTGCCCGCCGTGGGCGGCACCGACCCCGAATCCCCGGAGGAGATCCGCCGCGACGCGCCCCGGGCCTTCGCCGTGCAGGAACGCGCGGTGACCGAGGCGGACTGGGCCGAGGTGACGGAACGGGTCGGCGCCGTCCAGCGCGCGGCCGCGACCCTCCGGTGGACGGGCTCCTGGCACAGCGTGTTCGTCACCGCGGACCGGCGGGGCGGAAAGCCCGTCGACGCCCCCTTCGAGCGGGAGCTGCGCGCCCGGCTCGAACGGTACCGACTGGCCGGTTACGACCTGGAGGTGGACGGCCCCGTGTTCGTACCGCTGGAGATCGGGCTGCGGGTGTGCGTGGAGCGCACCCATCTGCGGTCCGACGTCGGGGTCGCGGTGCTCGCCCGGCTCGGCGACTCCACCCTGCCGGGCGGCGGCCGCGGCCTGTTCCACCCCGACCGCCTCACCTTCGGCCAGCCGGTGCACCTGTCCACCGTCCTCGCCGAGGTGCACGCCGTGCCCGGAGTCGAGTCGGTGGACGTCCACACCTTCCAACGACAGCGCCTCCCGGAGACCAGCGGCCTCGACAGCGGTGTCCTGGCGATGGGGCGCCTGGAGATCGCCCGCCTGGACAACGACCCGAACTTCCCCGAGCGCGGCATGCTCGACCTCACCCTGGGAGGCGGCCGGTGACCGACACCACCCTCGTCGGCGACGACGGAACCTGCGGCTGCTGCTCGGGCACCTCCGCGCGCACCCCCGGCACACTCGGCAACCGGCCCGGACTCCCCGAGATCGCGTACCGCAGCGGCGTCCACGGTGACTTCCGGTCGAGCATGGTCACCGCCCTCTCCGACCCGAGCCGCCCCCGGCTGAACCGGCTCCTCACCCGCGACGCCGGCGACCCGACGATCGCCCTGATCGACGCCTGGGCGGTCGCCTGCGACGTCCTGACCTTCTACAACGAGCGTCTCGCCAACGAGTCGTACCTCCGCACGGCCACCGAACGCGTCTCGCTCCAGGAACTCGGCCGGCTCGTCGCCTACCGGCCGGCGCCCGGTGTCGCCGCCGAGACGCACCTCGCCTTCTCCCTGGAGAAGCCCCCACAGGCCGCGCAGCCGACCGGACTTCCCCCCGACCCCGGTCTCATCCCGCCGTCACCCCCCGCGGCCGTCGACCTGCCCATCGGGCTCAGGGTCCAGAGCGTGCCGGGCCCCGGCGAACTGCCGCAGCTCTTCGAGACGGTGGAGGAGCTTTTCGCGCACGCCGCGTGGAACGCCCTGCCGATCGTCCCCACCACGCCTCGTCCACCGGTCAAGGACAGCGTCGACGCCTGGTTCGCCGGCGACACGCTTCCCGTCCGGACCGGCGACGCGATCCTCTTCGCGAGCGACGACCTGGCGCACGACAGGTGGGACGTACGGCTGGTGACCGGCGTCGAGCCGGACCCGCCGCACCGGCGTACGCACGTCCGCTGGGACCGGGGACTCGGATCGGACGCCCCGTACAACCCGCCCGCGGATCAGCCGGACGTCTTCGTGCTGCGCAAGCGGCTGCGGGTGTTCGGCCACAACGCGCCGGTGTGGGCCGCGATGAACGCCGAATTCCGCACCGGATACGCGTCGGTCCACGGGGGTGCGGCGAGCGACCTGGAGTGGCCGAAGTTCGAGGCGGTCACCGAAATCTCCGAATTCGGGGAACCCCTCACCGTCGTCGACCTCGACGGATCACAACCCGACGTCGTGGTCGGGTCCTGGGTGGTCCTGTCCCAGGAACACGTGGTCGTGTCCCAGGAACAGGAACAGGCGAACGAGGACATCCCTTTCTACCGGGAGCTCTACAAGGTGGTGGACCGCACCGAGTTCTCCCGCTCGGAGTTCGCCGTGTCGGGCACCGTCACCCGTCTGAAGCTGCAGGGCGAACAGCGCCCTTCGCGCAGGACCCGTGCCGACGGACCCCCGTTCGAGTCACCTCGCGACGTGACCGTCTTCGCCGTCTCCGAACCCCTCACCGTCGTCGAGGCACCCGACCCCGACCCCGTCACCACCGACTCCTTCCTCGTCGAGGGCGACGCGACCGCCATGCTCCCCGGGCGCCGGCTCGTCCTGTCGGGCCGCCTCGACGGCGGGACCGAGGAACAGGCGACCGAGGTCGTCGTCCTTCTCGACTCCGTACGGGACGAGGGCGACCGTACCCGCATCACGCTGACCGCACCGCCCCGCCACCACTACGAACGCGCGAGCACCGTGCTCTTCGGGAACGTCGTGAAGGCCACCCACGGCGAGACCGTGCACCAGGTCCTCGGCGACGGTGACGCCCGCCGCCCCTTCCAGACCATGCCGCTCCTGCACGGCCCGCTCACCCACGTCCGCGCCGACACCCCGCAGGGCTTCGCCTCGACGCTCACCGTCCGGGCCGACGAGGTCGCCTGGCGAGAACGGCCCACCCTGCACGGGGCCGAGGCGGGCGACCGGGTCTTCACCACCCGGGACGAACCCGACGGGTCCGTGGTGGTGGCGTTCGGAGACGGCGTACGCGGCGCGCGCCTCCCCTCGGGATCGCACAACGTCCGTGCCACGTACCGCAAGGGCCTCGGCCTGGCCGGCAATCTGCCGGCCGACCGGCTCTCCCTGCTCATGGACCGCCCCCTCGGCGTCAAGGCCGTCACCAATCCGGTCGCCGCCGACGGCGGGGTCGACCCCGAGGACGAGGCGCACGCCCGGGCCTCCGTGCCGCTCGCCACCCGTACCCTCGGCCGGGCCGTCTCACTGCGCGACTACGCCGACTTCGCGCTCGCCTTCGCCGGGATCTCGCTCGCCCGGGCCGACGTGCTGCGGCTGCGGACCGGGCGGACCATCGTCGTCAGCCTTTGCGGCCCCGACGGCGCGGCCGCCCCCGACACCACCGTCGCCGACCTCACCGCCGCCCTGCGCCGGTACGGCGACCCGCTGGCCCGCGTCGAGGTCCTGTCGGCCCGTCAGCCGCGGTTCCGGCTGGCCCTCACCGTGCGGGTGGCCCCCGCACGGGAGACGAAGGCCGTGCTCGCCGCCGTCGAGGCCGCGTTGCGTGCGGCGTACGCGCCGCTCGTTCGCGGACTGGCCGCGCCCGTCCACCGCTCGCAGGTGGTGGCCGTCGCGGCGAGCGTGCCGGGCGTCGTCGCCGTGGACCTGGACCTGCTGTACCGCGAGGAACCTGGCCTGCAGAACCGCCTCCCCGCCGCGGGGGCGTCCGTGGACGCCCACGGCCGGGCGGTCGCAGCGGAGCTGCTCGCCCTCGCCGAAGCCCCGTTCGACCGGCTGGAGGAGATGCCGTGACCACAGCCCAGCCCGAACCCACCGCCGCCGACCGGCTCTACGCCCTGCTGCCGGCGGTCTACCGCCTGCGCGACGCGGAGCGGGACGCGGCACTGCGGGAGTTCGTCGACGTCCTCGCCACCCAGCTGGAGGTCCTGGAAGAGGACCTGGAGCAGCTCTACGACGACCAGTTCATCGAGACCTGCGCGCCCTGGGTGGCGCCCTACATCGGCGACCTCATCGGCTACCGCCTGCTGCACGGAGTGGCGCAGAAGGTCCGCTCGCCACGTGCCGAGGTGGCCCACACCATCGCCTACCGGCGCCGCAAGGGCACCGCCGCCGCGCTGGAACAGCTGGCCCGGGACGTCACGGGCTGGCCGGCCCGCGCCGTCGAGTTCTTCGAACGCCTCGTGACGACCCAGTACATGAACCACACCCGACCGCACGCGCAGGCCACCCCCAGCATGCGCGATCCGGAGGCGCTGTCGTGGGGCACGCGGATGAACGGCGCCTTCGACGACCTCGCCCACACCGCCGACGTCCGTGCCGTCAGCGCTGCCCCGCCCCGCCGCGCCGGGCGGTACGCCATCCCCAACGTCGGCATCTTCCTCTGGCGCACCGAAGCCGTGCGGCTGAACCGCACCCCGCTCACCCCACACGCCCCGGGTGACCGGCGCCGCTACCGCTTCGACACGCTGGGCAGCGACGCGACGCTCTTCGCTGCTCCACGCACCGAGGAGGAGATCACCCACCTCGCCGAACCGGAGAACGTCCCCCTCCCGCTGACCCGTCGCCGGATGGCCCTCCGCCTCGACGCCCTCTACGGAGACGGACGCAGCCTGTCGCTGTCCCAGGGGGTGCGCACCGCCGTCGGCGCCTGGGACTTCACCCCCGTACCCTCATCCGATGTCACCGTCTGCGACCTGTCGGACCTGCCCGGCGGCGGTGGCGCGTGGGCGCACGAACCGACCGCGGGCAAGGTCGCGGTCGACCCCGAACTGGGCCGCGTGTACTTCGGTACGGCCCTCCCCGCGACCACCAAGCCGGTCGCCACCCACCACTACGGCCTCGCCGTGCCGCTGGGCGCCCGAGGTTCGGCGCGGGGCGAGGCGGCGCCCCCGCGTCCCTACCGGGAGGTCGCCGACGGCGAGGCACAGCAGTCCCTCCTCGACGGACTCGCCGACGGCGGCACGCTGCGCATCACCGACTCGGACCGGTACGCGGACCTGCACACCGTCCGCACCACCACTGCCGGTGCGGGCAACCCCGACACGTCCGTCTGGGTACGCGCCGACGACGCCACCCGCCCCACGGTCGTCGTCCCGGACGGCCTGCGCCTCGCGATGGGCCCGCGCACCGAAGTCGTCCTCGACGGGCTCCTGATCACCGGCGGACCCGTCGTCCTGGAGGACCAGGGCGACGGAGGCAACCGCACCGTGGAGCTGCGCGACTGCACCCTGGTGCCCGGCCAGAGCCGGACCGAGGAAGGCGAGCCGGCCCACCCCGAACGGGCCTCCCTGCTCATCCTCGACCCCTTCGCCAGCGTGCGGCTCACCCGGTGCGTCCTCGGCCCGATCGTCGCCGTCGAAGGAGCCGACATCACCCTCACCGACTGCGTCGTCGACGCCTCCGCTCCGACGGCGATCGCCTTCTGCGGGCGTTCCGAGCCGGCTGACGGCGGCCCACTCACCGTCCCCGACACGGCCGCGCAGGCCACGGGAGCGGGCACCGAGCCCGGCGGCCGCCTCCACCTGCGCGAATGCACCGTCATCGGTGGCATCCACGCCGTCGAGCTCGACGCCTCCAACTCCTTGCTCGTCGCCGAACTCGCCCCGGGCGACACCCGGGAGGCCGCCGTGTGGGCCCGCCGCCGCCAGCAGGGGTGCCTGCGTTTCAGCTATGTGCCCGAGGGCTCGCGCACGGGCCGCCGCTACCGCTGCCGCCCCGACCCCGCCGACCCACCCGGTATCCGCCGCGCCACCCGCCCCCACTTCACCTCGCTCCGGTACGGCGACCCCGCGTACGCCCAGCTCGGCACCGCCACGCCGGACACCATCCGGCGTGGTGCCGACGACGAGAGCGAGATGGGCGCGACCCATCTGCTGTTCACCCCGCGACGGGAGAGCGATCTCCTGCTGCGGCTCGACGAGTACCTCCGCTTCGGACTCGAAGCGGCCTTCTTCTACGCGACCTGAGCAAGGAGGCCTCCCCATGGGAGCCGATCTGAGCCGCGTCCGGTTCGACGCGCTGCGCGACCACTCCGGCGTCGTCATGCAGCAGGGCCGACTGCTGCTCGACTCCGACTGGAACGAGTTCGTGGCGATCTTCGACCGCCGCCTGCGCGCCACCGCCGCCGACCTCGGGAGCCCCGGACCCTCGGAGGCGTCCTCGGATGTCGCCGTGGTCCCCCGTACGACCCCCGACGCCTTCCTGATCACCCCTTCGGAGGACGGCATCACCATCGGCCGCGGCCGGATGTACGTGGACGGCCTGCTCGCCGAGAACCACGGCGTGGGGGACACCTACTTCGACCCCGTGCTGGCCGAGCCCGCGCTGACGGAGGACACCCCGTACACGGACCAGCCCTACTGGCCCGCCCCGAAGGACCTGCCCACCTCCGGCACCCATCTCGTCTACCTGGACGTGTGGCAGCGCGAGGTCACCCCGCTCCAGGCGCCGGACCTCGTCGAGGAGGCGGTGGGGGTCGACACCACTGCCCGCACCCAGACCGTGTGGCGGGTGCGCGTGCACGAGCCCGACACCCCCGACATCGACTGCAGCACCGAGGACGAGTCCATCCCCGGCTGGTCCGAGGTCCTCACCCCCTCGGCGGGGCGGCTCACCACCGACACGGTCACGGTGGCGGCCGCCGACGACCCCTGCTCGCTGCCGCCCAGCGGCGACTACCGCGGGCTCGAGAACCAGGCCTACCGGGTCGAGATCCACGACGGCGGAGCCGCCGGCACCGCCACCTTCGCGTGGTCCCGCGACAACGGCTCCGTCGCCATGCGGGTCGTCGAGGTCGTGGCCCCCGACCGACTGCGACCCGAGCACCTGGGCCGCGACGCGGTGCTCGGCCTGCGGGAGAACGACTGGGTGGAGATCCTCGACGACCACCGGGAACTCGACGAGCAGCCGGGGGAGATGCGCCGGATCACCACGGTGCACGGCGACGGGACGGTCTCCTTCAGCCCTGCGCTGCCGGGCGACCTGCCCACCACGACCGACGAGGCGCTCCGGCGGAATCTGCGGATCCGACGGTGGGACCAGTCGGGCACGATCAAGAACGGAGACGGCGACACCATCCAGGATCTCGACGACGCGAGCTCCCCGGGGGTCATCACGGTGCCGCCGGGCGGCGTGCCCGTCGTCCTGGAACACGGCATCACCGTGACGCTCGACGCCCCCGGCGGGGTCTTCCGTACGGGTGACCACTGGATCTTCACCGCGCGCACGGCCACCGCCACCGTCGAGAAGCTCGACGAAGCACCCCCGTTGGGCGTTCACCACCACTACGCCCGCCTCGCCGTCGTCACCTTCCCCTCCGAGGCGCACGACTGCCGCACCCTGTGGCCGACCGGTGGCCACTGTGGCGACTGCACCGTCTGTGTCACCCCCGAATCGCACGCCAGCGGTGCCATGACCGTGCAGGACGCGGTCGACCTGGTCTCCGAGGACGGAGGCACCGTCTGTCTCGCAGCGGGCGTCTACCACCTCGGCGAGGATCCGGTACGGATGCGGGACGCCCGGTCGGTACGTGTCCGCGGTCAGGGCGTCGGCACTCTGCTCATCGCGGAGCGCGGCGGCTTCGACATCGGCCGTTCGACCTTCGTCACGCTGGAGGACTTCGCGCTGATCTCGACCAGCTACCGCCCCGGCATCGGGCTCGGCGTCACGGCCGAGGTCACCGTTCGGCGGCTCACCGTGCTGATCGTGGGTGGCGGGGAAGGGAGCGGCCAGGGCCCCGCCATCGAGTTGTCCGGCGCATGCCTGCGCACGCGCGTCCAGGACTGCGACCTTGTCAGCCGCATCGGAATCGCGGCCCGGGAGCACCTGGACGACGAAGGCGGCGGCATCCAGGCGCATCTGTTGACGGCCGATCTGGAGATCAGCGGGAATCTCCTGATGTGCTGGTGGACGGGTGTGGACTTCGGCAGCAGCGTCGCCCACGTCCAGCGCAACACCATCCGGGGCAACACGGTGCTGTACGCGCAGGGCGCGAGTCTGCGGTTGCTCGGGGCCCTCTCCCCGTGGGCCTCCTTCGACATCGTCGACAACCATGTACAGGCCATGGGGGACGGCGTCGAGATCGGCGCGAGCGGATACACCGTCCGGGACAACACGATCACCGGCAACCCGGACCCGGAGACCGGCTCGGGCAACGGGGTCGAGGTGCGCGACGGCGTGTCCGGTGTGCTGCGCGGCACCACTCGCGTGTTGGGCAACCGCATCACGCGGATCGACGGCGTGGGCGTCCTCGTCCGGGTGCCGACCGGCGACCTCGACGTCTCGCGCAACACGATCGAAGGGGCCGCCGACGGGGGCATCGTGGTCAAGGGGCGCGGCAGGCTCGCCGACGCCGTGATCGTCGGCAACACCGTCCGGGACATCACCACGCACCAGTGGAACCTGGCCGACGGCACCGACGGCATCCGCGTCGTCGGGGCGACCCATGCGCTGGTCGCATCCAACACGGTCTCCGGTCTCACCACCGATCTCGGCGGCGGTCAGGAGGACCAGCAGGAGCGCGTGAATCGCCAAAAGGGCAGGAAAGGCAAGGACGGAAAGGACGGCACGGAGGAGCGGGAGGGGCAGGAGGGCGGCTACCCGGACCGCAGGACCGCGGTGGCTGTGCTGGCCTGCCGGGAGTCCCGCATCCACGGCAACAGCGTCGAGAAGATCGGCTCGTCCGATCCGATGGAGGTCGACCGGCTCCTCGGCATCCACGTCTCCGTCTTCGACCGCACCACGATCGAGAGCAATGTCTGCCGGCGGATCCCCGAGGACGTCGATCACGACACCCACAATGCGTGGAGCGGCCTGCTGGTGGGCGACGATCCCCAGGACGACGCGCGTCGGAGCGGCCGCACGGCGCACATCGGCCGGTACATCTCCGTCGTCGGGAAAAGGTTCGCGTACCTCATCGGCCCCGACGCCGCGTTCGGCCACGCGTCGGACGACGTCAGCGCTGTCGTCACCGCCAACACCTTCACCGGTGCCGCCCAATACCCCGCAGCGCTGATCGACGTGGCGAAGGACGCCGTCGTCTCCGCCAACCAGTTCCGCCAGCACGGCGACTCGGACCCGACCGCGCTCACCGTGCGGGCCACGACCGCGACCGTGACCGGCAACCGTGCCAGGGGCGGCATGCCGTCGATCCACTTCGACGTCGAGCCGGACTACGTCGCCGTGCTCGGCAACATCACGAGCGGCGGCATCAGCCCGTACGACCCCATGGACCCGGATCACTCCATCGACTTCAAGTGGCTGACCCTCAACGTCGAGGGCGTGCACTGACAGCGGCTCCGGTGCCCCCACCACCCCGGGGGAGCGTCCGCTCCCCCGGGTGTCCGAACGCCCCGACCCCATCGCCGGAAGGACCCCACACCGATGCCGATCGTCGTCGTCGAGCAGGAGAAGACCGTCGCCGCCCTGGTCTCCCGACTCGTGAAGGCCAGAACGCCCAAGGCCGCCAAGGAGCAGGCCGCGCAGGCGATCCGAGAGGCAAATCCAGGCCTCGACCTCGACCGGCTGCGGCCGGGGATGATCGTGGTCGTGCCACGGCTCGACGAGGCGCGCGACCACGACCCCGACCTGGTGGACGCAGCCCTGTACGGCCTCATCGAGCAGGTCCGGCGAGAACTCGACGCGCTCGTCCTGGCCGCGCAGAGCGCCGAAACGGACGCCAAGGCCGAACTCACCGCGATGCGCGTGGTGATCGGCGACGAAGCGGTGCAGACCGCGGCCCAGCAGGACGACACACTGCAGGGCTACGTGGACGGTCTTCCCACCGCCCTCGACCAGGAAGAACAGACCGTCGCCGAGATCACCGCGAGCCTGATCAACGGCATCGAGCAGTGGTACACCGACCTCGACGACCTCAGCCCGCAGTGGTGAGCGCCCGATGAGCAACCCCCTGGCGGTCGCCGCCGTCACCGCCGCCCTCACCACCCTCGTACAGAAGGCCGTGAACGGGCTCGGGATCACCCCCGGGCCGATCGTCGCCCCCGGCCCGCTCGACAGCACCGGGGACCAGGCCCGCGTCGGCGTCCATATGTACCGGGTCACGCGCAACGCGACCCTGTCCCTCGCCGACCTGCCCACCCGCTCCTCCGCAGGCCACCTCCGGCAGAAGCCGAGGGCAGCGCTCGACCTGCACTATCTGTTCACCTTCCGCGGCGCCGACGAATGGCAGACGCAGCAGCTCCTGGCCAGGACCGCTGCCGCCCTGCACACCGTCCCGTACCTCACGGACAGCCTCCTCGCCGAGGCCGAGGCGGATCACCCCGAGATCGACGGCAGCGATCTGGCCCAGGCCGACGAGCCGGTCCGCGTCACACCCGAGGCACTCTCGACCGACGAACTCACCCGCCTGTGGGCCCTGTTCCCACCCGCGTCCTTCACCGTGACGCTCGCCGTCACCGCGGGCCCCGTACTCGTGGACGGCGACGGAGACCCCGGCGCGGTGCTCCCGGTCCGTACCCTCATCGCCGGTGCCGCCCCCTTCACCCCGCCACGCCTCGACGGCGCCGCGGGGCCCGAAGGCAGGGGCGCTCCCGTCCGGGCCGCCGCGCCCATGCCCGATCTCCATCTCCACGGACACGCCCTCTCCGCCCGCGAGGGGGAGACGAGCGAGGTGCTGGTCGACGGCGTCGTCGTCACCGGTGCCACAGCCGTGGACGACACCCATCTCATCCTCCCGTCCCCGGCCCTCGCACCCGGTCGCCGTCGGGTCGCCGTCCGCCGGAGCGGACCGCCGGCACACCCCACCCTGTCCACGACCCCTCCGGCCCAGGTGAGCCCGCCCGTCGTCATTCTGGTGGTGCCCACCCTCGGCACGGTCACCGCCACCACCGGCACGGGCCACCAGCCCGGACTGCGTACGGGAACCGTCACCGCGGCCGTCGTCCCGCCGCTCGGGCACGGCCACCGGGTCAGGCTCCTGCTCGACGCCACGACGCCCGGCTCGGCGGTGTCGCTCGCCCTCGTGGCCGAGCTTCCCCCCGGCCAACCCCCGACCGAACAGGTGGACTTCGCGGTGACCGACGCACCCGCGGGCCCGTACCGCGTGACGCTCGAGGTCGACGGCGCGCGCAGCATCCCAGGCCTGGACTCCCACGGCCTGTACGTCCTCCCGGTGGTGACCCTGTGACCCTCTCCGACACCGAACCCCGGGTCGACGCGGACGCTCGCGACCGAGCCTGGGCCCACGACAACCAGCAACACCTCGCCCTGGTGGCCGCCGCCGCGGCGGCCCGTCTCGACGCCCGCCCGGACGACGCGGACGAACCGGCCCGTGCCGCCGAGCTCCTCGCCGCCGAGGTCCGGAAGACGACAGGCCTGCCCACGGCCCTCGACCGGCTCAGCGGCCTGTTCACCCTCACCGCCTTCGAGCGGGACGTGCTGGTCGCGGCCGCCGCCCCCGAACTGGGCATGCCGACGGCGACCGGGCCGGTCACCTTCGCCCGGGCCCTGGCCGAGCTGCCGGACGCGCACTGGAGCGCCCTGCTGCCCGACGCACCGCTGCGGGGCTGGCGCCTGCTCGACCTACCGGCGCAGCTGCCGCCCACCGAGTTCGGTGGCCTCTCGCGGCTGCCCCTCGCCGTCGACGAGCGCGTCCTGCACGCCCTGTTGGGTGCCGACACGACGGACGACCGGCTGGCGGGGCGCGCCCGCCTCGTCGCTCCGGTGTGCCGACTGGCTCCCGGGCAGGGGGCCGTCGTGGCGTCCCTGGCCGCGCTGGTCCGCCCCGCGCCCGGCACGGAGGGCTGCCTGCTCACCGGCGAGGACCGGCTCACCCGCCGCCAGGCGGCGGTCGACGCCGCCGAGCGGATCGGGCTCACGGTCCTCGCCGTCGACGGCCTCGACCTGCCCGACACCGCACCCGCCATGGACACACTGACGCGATTGCTCGCCCGCGAGGCCGGGCTCGGGCCACGGCTGCTGCTCGTCGAGGGGACCGTCGAGTCCCTGCCGCGCTGCATGCGGCTCCTGACCGCGGGAGCGCCCCTCGGCGTCCCCGCCGTCCTGTCGGCCGACGAGGCACCGCTCGGCATCGACCTTCCGGTGCTGCGGCTGCCGCCCGCCTCGGCGGGCGAACGCCGGGACCTCTTCGCCGCCGCACTGCGCGACGCGCGCCTGACCGACGACCCGGCCGAACTCGCCGAGCGGCATCCGCTCACTCCGGCGGGCATCGCGCTGGCCGTGGAGCGCTCAGGACGGCTCGCCGCCGCCCACGGAGACGGCAACCCGGGAGCGGCGGGCACCTCGGCCGCCGACGTCGCGACCGCCTGCCGGGCCGTCGCCGAACGGCCGTTGCACGGCCTCGCGACCGTACGCCGCCCGGTGGCCGGGCTCGACGGGCTGGTCCTGCCCGATCAGGCGAACCGTTCGCTGCGCGCGCTCCTCGCACACGTCCGGCGGCGCCGGCGGGTGCACGGCGAATGGGGGTACGCCGAGCGCGGCCGCGGCCTCGCGGTCACCGCGCTGTTCGCCGGCCCGAGCGGCACCGGCAAGACCACGGCCGCCGAGGCGGTCGCCCACGAACTGGGCTTCGACGTCATCGCGGCGGATCTCAGCCAGGTCGTGAGCAAATACATCGGTGAGACGGAGAAGCACCTCGCCCGGCTCTTCGACGCGGCCGAGACGGGGTCCGTGCTGCTCTTCGACGAGGGCGACGCCCTCTTCGCCAAGCGCACCCAGGTACGGGACAGCCGGGACCGTTACGCCAACCTGGAGGTGTCGTACCTGCTGCAACGCCTCGAGACCTTCCGTGGCATCGCGATCCTCACCACCAACGCCCGCGAGGCGATCGACCCCGCCTTCGTCCGCCGGATGCGGTTCGTCGTGACGTTCCCCTTCCCGGACGCCGAGCAGCGTGCCCGGCTGTGGGCCGGGGCGTTCCCGCCGGGCGTCCCCACCGACGGTCTCGACCCTGCCCGGCTGGCCCAACTCGCGGTCAGCGGCGGCACCATCGCCCAGCTGGCCCTGCACGCCGCGTTCCTCGCCGCCGACGAGGGCGCACCCGTCGGCATGTGCCATGTCCTCGACGCCGCCAGGATCGAGTGCGACAAGCTCGAACGCCCCTTGGCCGCCACCGAGATCCGCGGCTGGGTCCCGTCATGACCGACATCGCGCACAGCACCGCGGCCTCGGGCCTCCAGGGACCGGGCGCGCCACTGGAACCGGGCGTGCGGGACCAGATGTCCACGAGCTACGGCCACGACTTCTCCCCGGTGCGGGTGCACGTGGGTCCCGAGGCGGAGCGGGCGACGGGCGAACTGGGTGCGCTCGCCTACACCGTGGGGAACGACGTCGTCTTCGCGCAGGGCGCGTACGATCCGCTGTCGCGCCGCGGCCGTTCCCTCATCGCCCACGAGCTGGCCCACGTCGCCCAGCACGGCGGCCACCCCTCGGCGCCGGGCTTTCTGCGCGCCCACCCGTCGGTGGCCCCGCCGGATGCCGACGCGCGCCTGGAACAGCAGGCGCACACGGCGTCCGCGTTCCATGCGCGTGGCGAGCCGTTGCCCGCCGCATGGCGGTGGGAGCGGCCCTCCGCGCCCTTCCTCGGCCGAGCCGACATGAGCTGGACCCCGCTGGAGGCCAAGGACCAGTACACCGTCGACTACGCGGACGGGCAGCGCACCGTCCGGGAGGAGCAGCGCTCTCCGGGGGACCCGGCCGGCATGATCCGCGTCAACCTGGGCACCTTCGTCGTCCCGGAGTCCAAGGGCCCGTGGAAGGAGGCGTACGACGCCGTCGCCAAGGCCCAGGGGCTCCAGGCCGTCGTCAAGATGTCCGGGAGCCGCCCGAGTTCGGGCCTCTGGGAGAAGCGGGCATCCACGAAGGAACTGCGCAGGCTGTGGCTGCTGCGGATGCAGTGGCCCAAGGACCAGGCCCCCGCATGGTGGCGGGAGGCCGGTGGAGACGCCCACGCGAAGGGCGCGGAGTTCGATCCGTACGTCAACTCCGTGCAGTCGCAGATCGACCACGTCGTCGAGCTCCAGCTCGGTGGCACCAACGTGCCCGAGAACCTGGCCCCGCACGACGGACCCGACAACGAGGACAGCGGCCGGACCATCGCCCGCCACGTGCAGCAGGCCGCCGGCTCCGTCTCGGACGCGCTGAGCGCCAAGGGACGCAAGCGGCCCGACTACGTCGTCCTGTGGTTCGGCAGCGCCGACCAGCCCAACAGGTACTCCAAGGCGGTACGGCCGCTCGATCCGCCCTTCGCGTCCCGCAAGGCCCTGTCGGCGCTC
Source organism: Streptomyces sp. NPDC022552 (assembly GCF_055561875.1). NCBI lineage: Bacteria > Bacillati > Actinomycetota > Actinomycetes > Kitasatosporales > Streptomycetaceae > Streptomyces > Streptomyces sp. NPDC022552. The sequence continues at coordinate 56,588 of NZ_JBVHGJ010000018.1, read as the reverse complement.
CAGGTGCACTTCACCGCCGAGGCCGACCTGAAGGCCGGGAGACGGCCCGACGCGGAGGACCTGAAGAAGTCCGCCGACGCCTGGGCGGCGTACAAGCGCTATCCCCTCGTCAGCGGACCGAGCCGGCAGGACCTGCGGGTACCGGACAAGCCGGCCGGCGACGGCCACGACGAGATCGAGACCAGTGCCGTCCCGGAGAACCGCGCCGCACGAGAACTGATCGCGGGCGTCACGCTGGAGAGACTCACGCGGCCGTCGTCGGGCAAGGGCGCGCACACCGTCACCGCGTGGATCGACTCCGACGCGCACCCGGTGCGAGGGGGCAGCCGACTGCCCATCCGCATCCCCAAGGCCGAGGACAAGCAACTCGCGCTGGACGTGAAGGACCCCTTCACGACCGGCACCCTGGCACTGCGCGGCGGGAAGCAGGAGATCCGCTTCCTCTACCCGTACCTGTCCACCGGCAGGCTCACCCTGTCCTCGACGGAGCAGGGCCTCGAAGGCCACGGGAACCTCACCCCGAGCGTTCCGCTGCTCTCCCGGGTCCCGATCACCGTGGACTGGGACCGCAGCGGCTTCCGCGGCTCGGCGCAGGCGCCCGCGGACAAGCTGTCCCTGCCGCCGTTCAAGGTCACCGAGGCCGCCCTCGCACTGAGCATCGCCCCGCAGCTCCAGGCGACCGGACATGTGGCGTTCGCCCTCGGCTCCTGGGTCACCGGACGGCTGGAGGCGGGCGTGGACCCGCAGGGGCTGTTCGCCAAGGGCCGGCTGGCCGGGCGCGTCCCCGGGCTCGACGAGGCGACCGGCGACGTGGAGTACCGCCCCGCGACCGGGCTCACCGGCTTCTTCGTCGCGCGGGCGTCGAAACCCTCCGGGCTCGTGCGCGGCGGTGAGGTGCGGCTCGACGTCGGCGGCGGCGCGTGGCGGGTCGGCGGCTGGGTCGACGTGATGCTCCCCGGCGAGAGCAACGCCCGGCTCACCGTCCGCAGGTCGGGGGACCGGATCCTCTACGGCGGAGAGGCCCTCCTGAAGGTCCCGGGCCTGCGCCCGGTGAACGTCGCGGTGACCTACGACGGCGAGCGTGTCACCGGAGGGGCCCGCACCACGTTCGCCCTGCTCGGCGCCGAGGGCGAGATCGCCCTGCGCTACCGGGAGGGACACTTCAGCGGCGACGGATCCGTCGAACTCAGACGCGGCCGTTTCGCCGGGCGGCTCGACGCGCACCTGGACGAGGACGGCCGGATCAGCGGCCGCGGCACAGGCAGCCTGACGATCCGCCCCGGTCTGGTCGGCACCGTCGGTGTCGAGTACGGCAGGGACCGGAAGCTCCGCGTCTCCGGCGAGCTGCGCTTCCCGCCGTACCGCTTCCTCGAACCGCGCGGCGCCCGCCATGAGTTGTTCCGCCACAGCCTGCCCGACATCCCGATCTTCGCGATCCCCCTCGGCATCGGGGCGGTCGGCCTGGTCGCCCGCATCGGCGGCGGTCTGGCCGTCTTCTACCGCTTCGGCCCGGGCGAGATCCGGGACATGGTCATCCGTGGCGCGTTCAACCCCCTCGAAGAGGACATGAACGCCGAACTCGCTGCGGAGGCACGCCTCGTGCTGCCCGCCGAAGCGGGACTCGAGATGTTCGTGCGCGCCGGCATCGGCGCGTCCGTGGCCATCGCCAGCGCCACCGGCGGCATCACCCTGACCGGTGGCGTTCTGCTGCGCGGAGGTCTCGACGCCAGTGCCCGGCTCGCCTACGCGAAGGGGGTCCTGAGCTTCGACACTCTGGCCCGCATCAGCGTGCAGCCGGTTCTGACTCTCCGCATCGAGGCCGACATCCTCATCGAGGCGGCCGTCGGCGGCACCTGGCGCTTCCCCTACCAGCTGGCGTCCTACTCCTACGCCACCGGCCTGGAGTTCGGTCTGATCGCCCCCTTCCACTACCAGTCCGACCAGCCACTGCGCCTCCCCGAGGCGCGGGACATCCAGTGGATCGTCCCCCAGATCGACGTGGGAGCCCTCGCGAACCGCGTGGCGAGCCAGGTCCGGTCGGGCCTCGGGTTCTAGGCCCCTGTCGTCTGCGCGGGCCCGGGCGCCGGCCTGGTCCGCCACCGACCGGGGCGCCTGCGACCGTCGTGGGGCGATGGCGCGCTCGCGAGACGTTCGAGCGAACCGGGTGACTCACTAGGCCTCGGGGCGGGTGAGCCGGTCTGGTGTATCCCCGGTCTTGGCGGCCGCCGCGTGCAGCGCCCGCAGGGCGACCAGGAGTACGCCGATGTCGTCCAGGTAGACCGGATCCGGAATCAGGTCGATGGGCGAGATCGTGTACACCACCGCCGCCCAGAACAGGGCCTTGTGCTGCAACGGGACGCCGGCGTCCTGCAGCAGTTTGCGAGCCCGGAAGACACGTACGAGCAGAACGGCCGCGAAACCCGCGACCGCGAACACGAGAACCACGGCCACGATGAGCCAGAGGGCGCTGTCCATACCTGCTCTCCTACCCCCGTGACGTCCCGCCGCGCCCATCCGTCCGCCGGGAATTGCGAGGCTTCGTGTGGCTGCCGGATGCGCTGCCTGATCTTTGTGTGTTCTGCCGGTGCGGGTGCGCTGTCGTATGCGGAGAGACTGCCGGATGTCCGGGACAGGGACACCCTACGGGAGGAGCCTGCGATGAGCGCGCAGGAGACGTACGACGAGATCGGTGAGGCGTTCGAGGGGTTCAAGGCCTTGCCGTTGGCCCGGTACGTGGAGGCGCCGAGCCTTCTCGGCATGGTCGGGGACGTCACCGGCAAGAAGGTCATCGATCTGGCCTGCGGTACCGGCTTCTACAGCCGTGAGCTGAAGCGGCGCGGCGCGGTGGACGTGTTCGGGATCGACGTTTCCGGCGAGATGATCCGCGCCGCGGAGGGCATCGAGTGGGCCGCGCCCCTGGGTGTGCGCTACGAGGTCGGCGATGTGGCCGACCTGTCGCCGGCACAGGAGGCGTTCGACGTGGCCACGGCGGTGATGTTCCTCAACTGCGCCGAGACGGTGCCCCAATTCGAGCACCTGTGCCGCAAGGTGCACGAAAACCTGAGGAGTGGCGGCGAGTTCTTCATGCTCCATCAGACCCCGGACTACGACTTCTCCGGGCCGTCGCCGCGCCCGTGCGGGTTCCTCACCGAGCTGACGGGCGAGGAGGTGGCACCGGGCCGCGGGTGAGGATCACCGCGTTGCTGGAGGGGGCGCCGATCCCCTTCACCGCCGGCCTGGCGCGCCGGGAGGTGTTCGAGACGTGTCTGACCGAGGCGGGGTTCAGCGAGATCACGTGGGTGCCGACGAAGGTGTCGCCCGCCGGCGTCGCCGCGCTTGGTGACGCGTTCTGGGCGGACTACCGCGCCAACCCGGCGTTCGAGATGCTGCGCTGCCGCGCCTGACGGCCCAGCTGCACCCGGCGCAGAGGGACCGGTGGCAAGGGGTCCGGCATCCGCAGCCGCTACGCGTGCTTCAATGCGCAGAAGCGGGACAACCTGTGGATCATCGAGAATGAACGGCTTTGAGGAGCAACGCACGATGTCCTTCGTCACCCGGCGCCTGGCCCCGGCCCTCCTCCTCCTGGAGGCGGCCTACCTGGTGCTGATGGAGGTCGCGTTCAGCGTGCTGCCCCCGGACACCGGGGAGCTGGACCACACCGAGAGCGCCGCCCTCGGCGGCGCCGCGGCGCTGCTCCTCGTCGCGGCCGTGACCGTGGCCCTGGTCGGAGCCGCGGCCCTGCTGGCCCTCCACTCCGTTCGGGAGCGCGCGCCCCGCTCCCTCGTGGTCGGCTGGACGGCCGTCGTCGCTCTGGGGCAGCTCGCCATCGCCGGGAAGGCCCTGGCCAACGCGGTCGCCCAGGACCCGGGACCGGACACCGTGATCGGGGCGCTCATGGCCGCGGTCGCGCTCTGCGTCGCCGCCGCTTGCGGCGCGGCGGCACGAACGGCGTTCCGCCCGGCGCCCCGGACGGCCGGAGCGGCCTGACCGACCCGCTGCCCCTGATACAAGGCCCCCGCTCCGCGACCGCGGAGCGGGGGCCTTGTGCCGTCGGCGCGGAGCTCGCCGAGCCGTCGAGCGTGGGCGTTCGGCGTGGTGTCGGGCGCGGAGACCGAGCTGGAGAGCTCGGTCGGCACAGCTCGGCGTGGGCCGATCCCAGAGGGGGGCGTGTGTCGTGGGTGAGAATCGGACAGAGCCACGAGCGGCGCCGTGTCCGGGGTGACCTACTGGCCAGTACTTTCGGCGTGGTCGAGCATCTGGGTGTGCTATGAATTCGCGCCCTTCATTGCCCGCGGTGTGTGGGACGCGGAGCCTTGCTTTTCGAATTGGCCGTCCTGTGGCAGCACTTCGGCCGGCGTGGAGCACGCTCCGGATCAGGGCAGCGGCGTTGACCCTTCAGTAACTTGCCGCTAGTTTCGCTGCGTCCACCGAACGGCCCGACTTCCCGTTGCGGGCCCGCGCGACCCCATGCCTTCGTTCGGCTCTTTTGTTTGACCGAAATTCATTCCCGGGCAATGCATCGCACATTCGGAGAATTATGACGTCGGCAGAGCACGTCCTGGACCTGGTCATCGGATTGACTCCTTTCGGTGAGCCCGACGCGCGGCTCGCGGCCGCCGTCACGCGCGGCGGGGGGCTCGGCGTGCTGGACCTGGGGACCGGGGACCGCGCGGCGCGGGAGGCGTGGGGCGACCTGCGCAGGTGGCTTCCCGCACGGCACGGGGTCCGCGTCGGGCCGTGGTGCCGATTACCCGTCGACAGCCTGGTGCGCGGCGGCGTGTTGCCGCACACCGTGGTCCTCGGCGCCGGAGCCGCCTGGAGGCCCGGCCATGTGCCCGACGGTGTGCGCGTACTGGCCGAGGTGACCGGTGCGGACGAGGCCCGGGCCGCCCTGGACGTGGGCGTCCACGGTCTGATCGCCCGCGGCAGCGAGTGCGGCGGGCGGATCGGCGAACTCGGCACCTTCGTCCTGCTCCAGCAGCTCCTCGACCTGGTCGGCCCCGACGGTCCGCCGGTGTGGGCCTGGGGCGGCATGGCGCCCGGCACGGCCGCCGCCGCCGTGGTGGGCGGGGCCGCAGGGGTGGTGCTCGACACCCAGCTCGCGCTCCTCGCCGAGTCGGCGGTTCCCCCGAACGTCGCGTCCGTGCTGCGCGGGACGGACGGCTCCGAGACCACCGTCCTGGCCGGCCACCGATTCCTGCGCCGCCGCGTTCCCGGGGGCCTGTCCGCGGATGACGTGTCCGGCGATCCGAAGCGAGTGGCGGCCCTCCTCGGCGGCCGGGACCCGGAGCGGCAACTGCTGCCGGTGGGCCAGGACGCTTTCCTCGCGGCCCGATTCGCCGACCGCTTCCGCGACGCCGCGGGCGCCGTCCGCGCCGTCACCGAGGCGGTGTCGGCCGCCGTCGAAGGGGACGGCGTCGCGGACCTCCTGCGTTCCGGGTCGCCCATGAGCCGCGCCCTGGGCACCCGCCTGCCGATCGCCCAGGGCCCCATGACCCGTGTCAGCGACGGCACCGACTTCGCCCGGGCGGTGTCCGACGGCGGGGGCCTGCCCTTCCTGGCCCTGGCCCTCGCCGGCCGTGACCGGTCCCACGCCCTGCTGGCCGAGGCGGGAGCCTCTCTGGCCGGCCGCCCCTGGGGCGTCGGCGTGCTCGGCTTCGCCCCCGAGGAGACCCGTACCGCCCAGCTGGAGGCCGTACGCGCCCACCGGCCCACACACGTGATCATCGCCGGAGGCCGGCCCTCGCAGGCGCGGGACCTGGAGGCCGACGGCATCAAGGCCTTCCTGCACGTACCCTCGCCCGGACTGCTGCGCCAATATCTGGAGCAGGGCGCCCGGCGGTTCGTCTTCGAGGGCGCCGAATGCGGTGGCCACGTCGGCCCCCGTAACAGCTTCCCGCTCTGGGAAGCCCAACTGGCCGTGATCGGCGACTGGATGGACCGAGCCGAAGGCGGGGCTCCGGACGGTGCCGGCGTCGAGGTGCTGTTCGCCGGCGGCGTCCACGACGCGCGCTCCGCGGCCATGGTCGCCGCCCTTGCCGCCCCTCTCTCCGCACGTGGCTGCGCGGTGGGCGTCCTGATGGGTACCGCCTATCTGTTCACCGAGGAAGCCGTCGCGTGCGGCGCCGTGCAGCCGCTCTTCCAACGGCAGGTCCTCGCCGCCGAGCGGACCGCGCTGCTGCGCACCGCCCCCGGGCACGCGACCCGCTGCGTGCCCAGCCCGTTCAGCGACGGTTTCCGCGACGCGGAGGCCGCCCTGCGCGCCGAGGGCCTCCCCGGCCGCGAGGTGTGGGAGCGGCTGGAACGCCTCAACGTCGGGAGGCTGCGCATCGCCAGCAAGGGCGTCGAACGCACCACGGCCGGAGTCCTGGCGCCCGTGGACGAGTCCCGCCAGTACGCCGAGGGGATGTTCATGGCGGGCGAGGTGGCGGTACTGCGCACCGCGACCACCACGATCGCCGCCCTGCACGCGTCCGTCACCGACGGCGCCGCCGACCTCGTCCGCCGGCGCTCGGCCCAGCTACGAGGCTGCCTCGCACCCGGTGCGGACACCGCCACGGCTCCGACGCCCGCACCCGCACCGCTCGACGTGGCGATCGTGGGCATGGCCTGCATGTTCCCGCAGGCACCGGACCTGGCCGCCTACTGGGCGCTCGTCCTCGACGGGCACGACGCCGTCACCGAAGTGCCGCCGGAGCGCTGGGACCCCGCCGTGCACCACTCCCCGGAGCCAGAGGCCGCGAGCGCCTCCAAGTGGGGCGGATTCCTGCCCCGTATCCCCTTCGACCCGCTGCGGTACGGGATCCCCCCGGCCTCGCTGGGCAGCATCGAGCCCGTACAGCTCCTCGCCCTCGAAACCGCCCGGCGCGCCCTGGAGGACGCCGGGTACGGGGAGGAGGGGCGGGCCTTCGACCGCACGCGGACCGGTGTCGTCTTCGGTGCCGAAGCGGGCAGCGACCTCGCCAACGCCGCCACCCTGCGGGCGGTGCTCCCCTCCTACTACGGTCACGTCCCCGCCGAGCTGGACGAGCAGTTGCCGCGGCTCACCGAGGACTCCTTCCCCGGCATGCTCGCCAACGTCATCTCCGGCCGGGTGGCCAACCGCCTCGACCTGCGCGGAGCCAACTACACCGTCGACGCCGCCTGCGCCTCCTCCCTGGCCGCCGTCGACGCCGCCTGCAAGGAACTGGTGGTCGGCACCAGTGACCTGATGCTGTGCGGCGGCGCCGACCTGCACAACGGCATCAACGACTACGCCCTGTTCACCTCCGTGCACGCGCTCTCGCCCACCGGCCGCTCCCGGCCCTTCGACGAGAAAGCCGACGGGATCGCCCTCGGCGAGGGCGTCGCCTGCGTCGTGCTGAAGCGCCTCGCGGACGCCGAACGCGACGGCGACCGCGTCTACGGCGTCATCAAAGGGGTCGGCAGCTCCAGCGACGGGCGCTCCCTCGGGCTGACCGCCCCGCGCCCCGAGGGCCAGCGCGCCGCTCTGGAACGCGCCTACCGCAACGCCGGAGTCTCGCCCTCGCAGGTCACCCTGGTGGAGGCGCACGGCACCGGCACCGTCGTGGGCGACCGTACGGAACTGGGCGTACTCACCGAGGTGTTCGACGAGGCGGGTGCCGAGCGCGGCGCGTGCGTCCTGGGGTCGGTGAAGTCGCAGATCGGGCACACCAAGTGCGCCGCGGGCCTGGCCGGGCTCATCAAGACCGCGCTCGCCCTGCACACCGGCGTACGACCTCCCACGCTGCATCTGGAGCGGCCGCTCTACGTAGGGAAGGAGGGCGAGTCTCCGTTCGTCTTCCACCGGGAGGCGCTGCCCTGGCCCGCCGCGCCGGAGCGGCGGTTCGCGGGCCTGAGCGCCTTCGGCTTCGGCGGGACCAACTTCCACGTCGTCCTCGCCGCGCACGGAGGCGAAGGGCCTCCGCCGGTCCACGGCAGGGATGTCTGGCCGGCGGAGCTGTTCACCTTCCGGGGCGCCACGCGCGCGGCCGCCCGCCGTGCGGTCGCCGAACTGCTCGACCTCGCCACCGCGGCCGAGGCCGGAACCGCTCCGTGGCGGCTGCGCGACCTGGCCGCCACCGCCTCGCACCGCGCGGGGCGGGCCAACGGACCCGTGCGCGCCGCGTTCGTCGCCCATGACGTGGCCGGCCTGTGCCTGCGGCTCGGGCACACGCTCGATGCCTTCGACGCCAAGGATGCCGGATCGTCCACGGCGACCGGGGCGTCCGACGGGGCCGGGGCGTCCGACGGGGCCGGGGCGGGAGATGCCCGCCTCTCCGCACGGAGTGGTGTCGCCGCGGGGGGCCGGTCGTCGACCACGCCGGGTGGCCCGCCTCTTGGCGTCCACCTCGCGGCGGAGGAGGCGGTCGACCCCGGCCTCACGGCGTTCCTGTTCCCGGGGCAGGGCAGCCAGCGCCCGGGGATGTCCGCGCATCTGTTCACGGCCTTCCCCGAGTTCGGACGCCTGCTCGACGCCGGCGGCCCCCGCGTCCCCCAGGCCCTCTATCCGCCCGCCGCCTTCGACGACGCGGCGCGGGAGCGCGCCCGGCAGGACCTGACCGACACCCGGGCGGCCCAACCTGCCCTGGGCATCGTCGAACTCGCCGCGTACGAGCTCCTGACCCGCGCCGGTGTCCACCCGGACCTGGCCGCCGGCCACAGCTACGGCGAGCTGGTCGCCCTGTGTGCGGCAGGTGTCCTCGACCCCGACGCCCTGCCCGGTCTCAGCGCCGCGCGCGCCGCGGCCGTCCTCGGTGCGGCCGGCGACGATCCCGGTGCCATGGCCGCCGTCGCCGCCACCCCCGTGGAGATCCAGGCCGCTCTCGGCAAGTCGCTGCCGGACGGCCTTGTCGTCGCCAACCACAACGCTCCCCGGCAGAGCGTCCTGTCCGGCCCGACGGCCGCCGTCGAGGCGGCGCTGGGGCGGCTGCGCGACGCCGGTCACGGCGCGAAGCGGCTGCCGGTCGCGTGCGCCTTCCACAGCCCGCTGCTCGCCGCCGCCGGTCCGGCCTTCCGCCGGGTCCTGGAGCAACAGCCGCTGAGATCACCGGAGTTCCCCGTTTGGGCGAACCGCACCGCCCGCCCCTACGGGCTCGATCCCGACGCCGTACGCGACGAACTCGCCGCCCAGATCGGCGCACCCGTTCGCTTCGTGCAGCAGATCGAGGCGATGTACGAGGCCGGCGCGCGCACCTTCGTCGAGGTGGGGCCCGGCAGCGTCCTGACCCGGCTCGTCGCCGACATCCTCGGCGGGCGCCCGCACCGTGTCGTGGCCTGCGAGCCACGAGCCGACAGCGGCCTTCCCGGCCTCCTGGAAGCTCTCGCCCGGCTCGCCGCCGCCGGGCTGCCGGTGGTGACGGACTGGATGTTCCGAGGCCGGGACGCAGTCGACATCGACATCGACCGGACATCCGCACCGCGCCGCGCAGGCTGGACGGTGGACGGACATCTCGTCCGCACCGCGTCCGGCGATCCGCTCCCCGGCGCCCTCGCGCCGGCCAGACGAGTCGTGGAGACCCCCGTGACAACGAACCCCGGTCAGCCGCCGGCCGGTGAGGCGGACGCCCTTGTCGCCGAGTTCCTCCGGACCAGCAGGGACATGATCTCGGCACAACGCGACGTCCTGCTCGCCTACTTCGGCACCGCCCCGCGGGAGAGACCCCTCGGGGGAGAGCCGACGGAACCTCACACGCCGGAAGGCCTCCCGTACGCCACGCTCGCGCCGCCCACCCCCGACTCACCACAGGCACTCACGCCTCCGGCAGCGGCCGAAAGCGCCACGGCCGAGGCTCTCACCGAGGAGGGGGTGCTGCGCACGGTCCTGGAACTGATCAGCGAGCGCACCGGCTACCCCCTGGACATGGTGGAACCCGACCTCGACCTGGAGGCCGACCTGAGCGTCGACTCCATCAAGCGCGCCGAGATCGCCGGTGAGCTGGCCAGACGGCTGGGCGGCTCCGGGGCTTCCGTCCCGGCCGCCCTGGACGACGCGGAGCTGGAGGAGCTGACCCGTGCCCGGACCGCCTCGGCGATCGCGCACTGGATGTTCGCCCGCGCCGCCGGTCTCTCCGGCGATGAAGCGACCCGCGCCGCCGATCTCTCCGGCGGAGGAACGGCCGACGCCGTCGCCGTTGCCGGTCCGGCCACCGGCCCTGCGCCGGGCGAGGCCCCGGCGCCCGACGGTGGTCCGGGAGACCGGCCCCGCATCGCCGCTCCCCGCCGCTTACGGATGCTGACGGTGCCCGCACCGGAGCCCGAGGCCGGGCCGGGGGCGGCCGGGCTCACCGGGTCGCGGTACGCGCTGCTGGGCGACGGCACCGGCGGCTTCCGCGGCATCGCGGCGGAACTGTCCGGCCGCCTGACCCGGCTCGGCGCCGAGGCGGTCGTCCTCGGGGCCGAGCAGGCTCCGGTCGAGGCGGACGGGCCCATGGACGGCGTCGTCGTCCTCTCGGCTCTCGGGGAGGACGGTGCTCCGTTCCTGCCGACCGGGTTCCCGCTCGTACGGGACGTCCTACGGCGCGGACCGAGGCGGCTGCTCCTCGCCCGCGCTGCGGCCGGGGTCAGGGCCGCCGGGGTGGACGGGCTCCTGCGGACCGCCGCTCGCGAGTACCCGGCCGTGGGTGTGCGCTGCGTCGTCCTGGACCCGGGGGCGCACGCGGCTGCCGCCGACGCGGCGGACGCCCTCCTGGCCGAACTCCTCGCGGACGATGCCCTCCCCGTCGTCCTGCGCACACAGGCCGGGCGGTTCGCTCCCGAACTGACCGCCGCGCCGCTCGGCGCGCTCGGTGCCACGGGCGCTGGTCCCTCCGGGGAGGGCGCCGCCGAGGCCCTGGCGCTGGGCCTGGACCGGGACAGCGTCGTGGTCGTCGTCGGAGGGGCCCGTGGCATCACCGCGCGGTGCGTGGGCGTCCTCGCGACCGCCTCCCGGTGCCGGATCGAGATCCTGGGGCGCACTCCGGCACCGAAGGGACCGGAGGACCCGGAGACCGCGGGGGCCCCCGACCGGGCCGCCCTGCGGGCCGTGCTCGCGGGGACCGGCCGTTACGACACCGCCGCAGCGATCGACCGCGCCGCCGACCTGATCCTCGCCCAGCGCGAGGTGACCGCGACGCTGGACGCGCTGGTCGCCGCGGGCAGCCGGGCCCGCTACCGCAGCGTGGACTGCCGGGACGCGGCCGCAGTGCTCCAGGCGGTCAAGGAGATCCATGTCGAGCACGGCCGCGTCGACGGCGTGATCCACGCCGCCGGGATCCTTGAGGACCGGCTGATGGAGGAGAAGACCCCCGAGTCGTTCGGGCGGGTCTACGGCACGAAGACCGAGAGCGCGACGGCGCTGCTCGCCGCCGTGGAACAGCTGCCCCGACCGCCGTCCTTCGCCGTGCTGTTCGGCAGCATCGCCGCCGTACTCGGCAACCGCGGCCAGGCCGACTACGCGGCCGCCAACGACGCTCTGGAAACACTCGGCGCGGCCTGGGCCGCGCGGACGGGGCAGCGTGCGCTGACGGTCCACTGGGGCCCGTGGGCGCCGTCCGAGGACCACGCGGGCATGGTCGGTCCCGAGCTGGTCCGCCACTACGCGCAGCGCGGGATCACGCTCATCGATCCGGAGGAGGGCGCCCTGGCCCTGCTGCGGGAACTCGCCTGGGGTGAGGAGACGTTCCGCTCGGTCGTCCACACCGCCGCGGAGTGGTGAGATGGGCCTCCCCGCTCACCGAGGGGCCGCGCACGCGGGCGCCGGCCACCAACCCCGCTCCCGCGAACCCTATGCGGGCGCCGCCCACGCGCCCGTCGCCATCACCGGCATGGCGGTGATGCTGCCGGGCGCCCCCGACCTGGCGACGTACTGGCACAACCTCACCGCCGGCGTCGACACGATCGGCGACGTGCCCCCAGGACGCTGGGACCGCGACTACTACCACCCGGGCAGCGCCTCCGAACCGGCCGCGGCCGACCGGGTGTACTGCCGGCGCGGCGGCTTCGTCGACGCCGTCGCGGAAGTCGACGTCACCCGGTTCGGCATCATGCCGCACTCGGTGCCCGGCACCGAGCCGGACCAGCTGATCGCCCTGCACGTCGCCGCGAACGCCCTCGCGGACGCGGGCGGCGCGGAACGGCTGCCCGACCGCGACCGGGTCGGCATCGTCCTCGGCCGAGGCGGCTACCTCACGCCCGGCCTGGTCCGCCTCGACCAGCGGGTCCGTACGGCACAGCAGCTCGTTCGCACACTCGGCGATCTCGTGCCCGGCCTGGGCGCGGATCAACTGGAGCGCGTACGGGAGGCGTTCACCGATCGCCTCGGTCCCGGCCGGCCGGAGGACGCCATCGGTCTGGTGCCCAACCTCGCCGCGTCCCGGGTCGCCAACCGTCTCGACCTGCGCGGCCCGGCGTACACGATCGACGCCGCGTGCGCCTCGTCGCTGCTCGCCGTGGACCAGGCGGTCGCCGCGCTCGTCTCCGGACGCTGTGACGTGATGCTGGCCGGGGGAGTGCACCACTGCCACGACATCACCTTGTGGAGCGTCTTCTCGCAGCTGCGCGCGCTCTCGCCCAGCGAGCGCATCCGGCCCTTCCACCGGAGCGCCGACGGCATCCTCATCGGCGAGGGCACCGGCGTGGTGGTCCTCAAGCGCCTCGCCGACGCCGAGCGCGACGGCGACCGCGTCTACGCCGTGATCCGGGGCACCGGCGTCAGCAGCGACGGCCGCACCTCGGGGCTGGTCAATCCCGACCCCGCCGGGCAGACCCGGGCGGTCCGCGCGGCGTGGCGGGCCGCCGGCCTCGATCCCGCCGAGCCGGGCTCCCTCGGCCTGCTGGAGGCCCACGGCACCGGCACGCCTGCCGGAGACGCCGCCGAACTGGCCACGCTCCGGGAGGTGTTCGGGACGCCCCCGCAGCCTTCCGGAACGGACCCGGCCGATCCTGCGGCCCCGGCGGAACCCGGGGACCGGGCGGTGATCGGCTCGGTGAAGTCCATGATCGGGCACGCGATGCCGGCGGCCGGCGTCGCGGGACTGGTCAAGGCCGCCCTCGCCGTCCACCACGGCACACTGCTGCCCACCCTGCATTGCGAGGAACCCCACCCGGCACTGGCCGCGACCCGCTTCCTCCCGCTCGCCCAGGCGGCCCCCTGGGTGAGTCCGCCCGGGCGCCCGCGCAGGGCCGCGGTGAACGCCTTCGGCTTCGGCGGCATCAACGCGCACGTCGTCCTCGAACAGGCACCCGCCGGCTCCGGCGGCCCTTCCGCCACGGCGGTACCCCACGTTGCCGCGGCCGGCCGTCCGGCCGTGGTCAGGGAGCGGGAACCCGTGCTGCTCCTGAGTGCGGCGACGCCCGAGGCGCTCGGTGCCCTGCTCGACGCCCCCGACCGGCAGACCCGGCCCGGCGACGGTGCCGCCGGTGTCGCGAGTACGGCCGGACCCGTACGGCTGGGCATCGTCGGTCCCACGCCCAAGCGGCTCGCTCTGGCCCGCCGCGTCATCGCCAAGGGCGAGGCGTGGCACGGTCGCAACGACGTCTGGTTCCGTCCCCGCCCGCTCCTCGGCGACGCCTTCCCGGGCAGGACCGCGTTCCTCTTCCCCGGCCTGGAAGGGGAGTTCGTGCCCCGCGTCGACGACATCGCCGACCACTTCGGGCTGCCCCGGCCACCGCTCGCCGCCCCGCTGCCGCACTCCGACGACCACGTCCGCGAGCCCGTCGGCGGCCTCGGCAGGCACGGGCTCGGTGTCGTCGCCGTCGGACGGCTGCTCGCCACCGCCCTGCGCCGCATCGGCGTCGTGCCCGACGCCGTCGCAGGACACAGCGTCGGCGAATGGACCGCCATGGCTGTCGGCGGACTGTACGAGGAGGCGGCCGTCGATGCCTTCATGGCCGCCCTCGACCCCGAGACGGTACGCGCCGCCGACCTCGCGTACGCCGCCGTCGGCGCCCACGCGGACCGGGTGACCCGAGTCCTGGCCGGCGGCGGGCACCCGTCCGTCGTCCTCTCCCACGACAACTCCCCGAACCAGTCGATGGTGTGCGGGCCGCCGGAGGCCGTGGAGACGTTCGCGGCCGGGTTACGCGCCGAGGGAGTCCTCGTGCGCGTCCTGCCGTTCCGCTCCGGGTTCCACACGCCGATGCTCGAACCGTGCCTGGGGCCCTTCAAGGAGGCCGCCGACGGGATGCGACTGCGGGCCCCGCACGTACCGGTCTGGTCGGGGACGACAGCGGCGCCCTTCCCCACGGAAGAGGCCGCCGTCCGCGCCCTGTTCGTCCGCCACCTCCTCGAACCGGTCCGCTTCCGCGCCCTGACCGAGGCCCTGTACGAGGAAGGCTTCCGCGTCTTCGTACAAGCAGGGCCGGGCCAGCTGGGCTCCCTCGTCGGTGACACCCTGGCCGCGCGCGACCACCTGGTCGTCGCCGCCAACTCCCCGCACCGCTCCGGGCTGGAGCAGCTCCGACGGGTGGCCACCGCGTTGTGGACGGCCGGCGCCGAGACCGACCCCCACGTTCTGGACGCACCCGGGCCCCCCGCCGTTGGCGCCCCGTCTACCGTGCGCTCCCGCGAGCCCGCTCGGGAGCGCATCCGCCTCGACCTCGGCGGCGCGCTGGTGAACCTGCCACCGGACCCCGCACTCTCGGCCGCGCTGACCCGCGATCCGGCCGCCGCCCTCGCGCCGGCCGCGTCGGTGTCACCGATGGCGGCCGAACTGACGGCCCTGCTGCGCGAGACCGCGCAGACGGCCGCGACCCTGATCTCCGCAGCGCGCGCGGCTCAGCCGTCCCCGGATTCGGTACGTCGCCCGCCACCGCAGGCCGCCGGGCCCATGGGGCCCGTGACCGCATCGCCCACCCCGTCCGTGAGGCCCGTGACCACAGCGCCCGCGCCCGCGTCGACCCCCGCGGACGCTTCCGGCGCCGTCCGGCACGAGCAGGTACGGGTCGACGTGGACCGGATGCCGTATCTGCTGGACCACTGCTTCTTCCCCCAGCGTGCCGACTGGCCCGACGTCGCCGACCGTTGGCCCGTGGCGCCCGCCACGACGATCGTGGCGCACGTGATGGAGGCGGCCGAGCGCTCCGTACCGGGCAGTGTGGCCGTGGCGGTGCACGACGCGTGTTTCGACCGGTGGCTCACGGCCGCCGACCCCGTGGACGTGCCCGTCACCGTGACGCCACGGGGGCCGGACCGGGTCGCGGTGTCGTTCGGCCCCCACGCCCGCGCGGTGGTGGAGCTGGCCGCCCGCCACCCCCAGGCGCCCCCCGCGCCGCAGGGTCCCGCCCCCGCCTCGGAGCGTGTGCCCCTGCACACCGCCGAGCAGGTCTACGACGAGCGGTGGATGTTCCACGGCCCGTCGTACCGGGGCATGACCCGGCTCTCCGCGATCGGCGACCGGCACGTCCGCGCCACGCTGACCACCCCGCCCGCACCGGGCGCCCTGCTGGACAACGTGGGGCAGGTGCTCGGCTACTGGATCATGGCGACGCACACCGAACGCACCGTGGTCTTCCCCGTGCGGATGCGGCACATGCGCTTCTTCGGCCCGCACCCGGCCCCCGGCACACCGGTGGAGTGCGTGATCCGGATCGTGTCGCTCACGGACACGGTGCTCGAAGCCGACGCGGTGCTCACCGTCTCCGGGCGGGTGTGGGCGCAGCTGACCGGCTGGCAGGACCGGCGCTTCGACAACGACCCCCACACCCGGCCCGTGGAGCGGTTCCCGGACCGCAACACCCTTTCCACGGCCCGCCCCGGCGGGTGGTCGCTGGTCTTCGAGCGCTGGCCGGACCTCGCCTCACGGGAGCTGATCATGCGCAACGCGCTGGGCGGCCCCGAACGTTCGGCGTACGCCGAGAGGCCGCCGCGGCGCCGCCGGCAGTGGCTGCTCGGCCGGATCGCGGCCAAGGACTCCGTACGCCGCCTGCTCTGGGCGGGCGGCGAGGGTCCCGTCTACCCCGCCGAACTCCTCGTCGGCAACGAGGAGTCGGGACGGCCGTACGTCACCGGACGCCACGGCCGGGAGCTCCCGCCGCTGGACGTGTCGATCGCCCACTGCGCCGAGGCCGGTGTCGCCATCGCCCGGCAGCGGCCACCGGACGCCAACGAGGGCCCGGGCGCCGCGCGGCGCGGCCTGGGCATCGACATCGAGGAGGTCGCCGACCCCGCCCTCGCGACCGTCGCCACCGTGCTCTCGCCGGCCGAACAGGAGCTGCTGGCGGCCCGGCAGACTGTCGACGGGGAAGCGGCGGCGCTGTGGTTCACCCGCTTCTGGGCGGCGAAGGAGGCCGTCGCCAAGGCCGAGGGCACCGGATTGGGCGGGCGGCCCCGCGACTTCGAGGTGACCCGCGCGGGAGCGTTCCGGCTGACCGTGACCGTGCGCACGCCGGACGCGCCGGCCCGTACGTACCGGGTGAGGTGCGAACG
The DNA here is from genome assembly GCF_055561875.1 of Streptomyces sp. NPDC022552. Taxonomy (NCBI): domain Bacteria; kingdom Bacillati; phylum Actinomycetota; class Actinomycetes; order Kitasatosporales; family Streptomycetaceae; genus Streptomyces; species Streptomyces sp. NPDC022552. Next base: position 40,183 of record NZ_JBVHGJ010000018.1, on the reverse strand, counting down.
GGTCGCCAATCCCCCCGGGTTGCCGCCGCGCGCGTACGTCGTGGCCTGGACCACCGGCCCGGACCCGGAGCAGCCGGGGACGGGCACCATCCGTGACGAGAGGGACCAGACGTGACCACCACCCAGCCCTCCGGCTCAGAGCCCTCCCCGGCTACCGACGAGGCAGCGGTCCTCGCCGAACTGACGGGCATGATCGAACAGGTCCTGGAGGAGTACGAACTCGGCGACACCGAGGTCACGATGGAGACCAGGTTCGGCCGCGACCTCGAACTGGAGAGCATCGACCTCGTGACGCTCGCCGGACTGCTCCAGGAGCGCTACGGCAGTGCGGTCAACTTCGCCGAGTTCGTGGCCTCCATGGAGCTGGACGAGATCATCGAGCTCAGCGTGGGCCGGCTCGTCGAACACGTCTGCCTGTGCCTGAAGGCCGAGGGGCGTGACTGAGCCATGGCGATCGTCGACACCGGCGACGTCCGGCTGCACGTCCAGCGCCTGGCCGCCGCCCGCCTCTCCGCCTCCGACCAGCGCCTGGTCCGCCCCACCGCCTCCATCTTCGGAGCGGCCGCAGTCCCGGACACCACCGTCGTCCTGCTCCACGGGCTTCTCACCGACAGCCTCGCCAGCTACTACTTCACCGTCGCGCCGGCCTTCGCGGCGGCCGGCCTGGACGTGATCATGTACGACCACCGGGGCCACGGCCGCAGCGGGCGCCCGGAGCGGGGCTACACGCTCGGGGCGTTCGTCGACGACCTGGATACGCTCCTGGACCGGCTCCACGTCCGCACCCCCGTGCACCTGGTGGGCAACTCCTACGGCGGTACGGTCGCGTTCGGGTACGCGCTGCGCCGGCCCGAGCGGGTGGCCGGCATGGTGGTGATCGAGTCGGAGCCCGCCACACCGTCCTGGGCGGCCAAGCTCGCCGGGCTGCTGGAGAGGGTCCGCCACGAGATGAGCGTGAACGAAAGCGCCGCCCTCGACTGGATCGCCACCCACCACGGCGGCCACACCGCCCGGTTGGCGAAGTCGGCGGGACGGCTCGTCCGCGACACCACCCTCGCCCAGGACATCCCGGCGAGCGCGGTCCTCGACGACGACGACCTCCGCGCGATCCGCTGCCCGGTCCTCGCCCTCTACGGCGCCGACTCCGACCTCGCCGCGCAGGCACCCCGGATGCGATCACTGCTGCCGCACTGTGAGACGGAGTCGCTCCCCGGCCACCAGCACTCGGTTCTGGTGGAGGCGCCCGGCCGGGTACGCGATCTCGTCCTGGACTGGGTCGGCCGGCGCTCCCGGCCGGTCGCGGCCCGGACGGTGCGTGCCCGGTGAGCCGCTTCCTGTTCGTCGTACCGCCGCTGGTCGGACACATCAACCCGGCAGTGGGGGTCGCGGCCGCACTCACCTCCAGGGGCCACCAGGTGGCATGGGCGGGCGAGCCCGCCCTCGTGCGCCGCCTCGCGGGCCGGGACGCGGCCGTCCACCCGTGCCCGCCGGCCGGCGCCGCAGGCCCGGGATCGGAACCGGACACCGCCCGGCCGGCGGAGATACGCGGCCCGGAGGCGCTGCGCTTCCTGTGGGAGCGTTTCCTCGTCCCGCTCGCCGAGGCGATGGCCCCCGGCGTACGGCAGGCGGTCGACGACTTCCGGCCGGACGTGGTCGTCGCCGACCAACAGGCGCTTGCGGGGGCCCTCGTCGCCGAGGACCTCGGGCTGCCGTGGGCCACTTCGGCGACGACCTCGGCCGAGTTCACCGACGCGCTGGCGTCCATGCCCCATGTCGCCGCCTGGAACGCGGCCCTGCTGCGTGAGCTGCGCGCCCGGATCGGCGATCCGACGGGAAGCGGTGACCCGCGCTTCTCCCCGCACCTCGTGCTCGCCTTCAGCACACCGGAGCTGGCCGGACCCCCCGCACGGGGCGGCGGGCGGGTGCGCTGGGTCGGCCCGTCCCTGACCGCCCGGCCCTCCTCCGCCTTCCCCTGGGAGAGGCTCGATCCGGAGCGGTCGCTGGTCCTGGTCACCCTGGGCACCGCCAACCCCGACGCGGGGGCGCGTTTCCTGGACCGGGCGGCACAGGCGCTGCGGGCCCGCTCGGACCGGGTGCAGGCCGTCGTGGTCGACCCGGAAGGCACGCTCGCCACCGGACCCGAGGATCCCGAGGATGGGGGAGGGGATGTCATCGCCCTGCCCGTGGTCCCCCAGCTGGAGTTGCTCGCTCGCGCCGACGCCGTCGTCTGCCACGCGGGGCACAACACCGTGTGCGAGGCGCTGTGGCACGGCGTCCCCCTGGTGGTCGCGCCCATCCGCGACGACCAGCCGGTGGTCGCCGCGCAGGTGGCCGACGCCGGGGCAGGCGTACGGATCCGCTTCGGCCGGGCCTCCGCGGACACGATCGGCGCGGCCGTCGACACCGTCCTGCACGACCCACGCCCCAGGGCCGCGGCCCGCACGATCGCGCGGGCCTTCCGCGAAGCAGGCGGCGCCCCGGCAGCCGCCCGTCACCTGGAACGACTGGCCGACGGCCGCAAGGAGGACGCATGAGCTCCGCGTCACGCAAGGCCCGTACGCTCCAGGTGGCCGCGCTGCGCGCCGCGTACGAGAAGGAACTGGCCGACGGCACGGCCGCCTTCTTCGCACCGCGCGCCGACCTGTGCCCCTGGTGCGGCTCGACCCGGCTCGGCGAGCGCCTGCGCACCACGGACCTGCTCCAGCACAAGCCCGGCGTCTTCGTCCTCGACCGCTGCCACGACTGCGGGCACGTTTTCCAGAATCCCCGGCTGAACGAACGCGGACTCGCCTTCTACTACCGGGACTTCTACGACGGCCTCGGCGAGGAGCGCCTCGGCGGCCTGTTCGGCGGGCGCACGGCGGCCTACCACTCCCGGGCTGCCTCGGTACGGCCCTACCTCGCGGGAGCCGCCGAGTGGCTGGACGTCGGCACCGGGCACGGCCACTTCTGCGCAACCGCCCAAGTCGAGCTCCCGGCGGTGACATTCGACGGACTGGACCACTCCGAGGGTGCGGAGCTCGCCGAACGCGCAGGCCGTGTACGCGCGGGCTACCGGGGGGCGTTCCCCGCACTGGCCGGAGGCATGGCCGGCTCGTACGACGTGGTGAGCATGTTCCACTACCTGGAGCACTCCACAGACCCCCAGCGCGAGCTGGAAGCCGCACACACCGTGCTGCGGCCGGGGGGACTGCTGGTGATCGACGTACCTGATCCCGAGAGCCGGTTCGCGAGGCTGCTGGGCCGCTGGTGGCTGCCCTGGCTCCAGCCGCAGCACCTGCATCTCGCACCGGCGGCCAACCTGCGCCGCCGGCTGACCGAGACGGGCTTCACGGTCCTGGCGGAGGAACACACCGAGGCGCACGACGCGGTCGACCTGGTGGCCGCCACATGGGTCGCCCTGGACGCGTCGGCCCCTCGGGAGGACCTGCCGTGGCTGCCCAAACCGCCCAAAGCCTGGCGCCGGGCGGCGAGGACGGCCGTACTGCTCGCCGGGGTACCCCTGCTCCTGACGGCCACCACCCTGGACCGAACAGCGGCGCGCCCGCTCGCCGCCCGACTACGACTGACGAACGCCTACCGCCTGATCGCCATCCGCCAAGACGACTCGTCCGGCTGAAGACCAACCGGCGATGAGCCAGAGCCGGTCTCGCCCCGGGATCCGGCTTCACGGAGGCTCCGGAAGACGCGTAGGCGCGGGTGGGGCTACGACCGCGTCGCGGTTCCGCATCCCCCGGCCGGATCGGTGCGGTCGGCCATCGACGTGCTGCGATCGTAGGGGTCCACGACCGATCCGTTCGTCTCCGCGTCCGTGCTCGACCGGTCGAAGTCGGGGGAGAGGAAGCCGGTGACCGGGCCGCAGCCGCCGTTGGTCATGTCGACCTTGTACGAGACGAGGGAGAACGTCCCCGGCTCGGTGACGATCTTCGCGGGATCGTCCCAGCTGACGACCACCTCGCGCCGCACGATCGTCCGTACGACCTTCTCGCTGCCGGCCTCCGCACGGACGACGGGGTAGACGTACGTGACGTCCCCCGTGACCCGCACCGAGCCCCGAGGTCCTTCTTCGAAGGAGAGCCGGCCGCGGGTCTTCACCGTGTCACCGACGAGACGGGTGGTGGACGGGTCGAACCGGCTGAAGAGCAGGACGGGGTCGCTCTCCCGGTCGGGCTTGCGGAACGCGGAGCCCAGGAAGGTCCGGACGTCCTGCTGGTGAGGGTTGATCAGGGCGATCGCCCTCGCGGGATGCTTACCTTCGAGCACCTGCCGGTCCAGGTTCGACCAGGAGAGGAAGTCCCGCGTCCGCTCCAGCGCGCGCCCGACCTGGTCGCTGCTCATCCAGCCCGTCGCCTTGGGGCGCGGAATGCCGACACCCGCCGCGCCGTCCGCCCATCGCGCCGCCGGCGAGCCGAGGAACGGCTCGTCGAGCGTCGGACGGCGCGGGGTCTCCGGTGGGGGTGCCTGGTCGGGGTGCTCCGATTCCACGGCCAGCGGCTTGATGTCGCCCGCGCCGAACCAGTCGGTGAGGAGTCCGGGCGTCAGCGAGGCGGCCAGCACCGCCACCGCGGCGACCATACCGGCGACGTACCATCCCTTCCCCTTTCGGCGGGGCCGGGCCGGTGCGGACGCGCGCCACGCCGGTGGTCCGCCGACGGGCCGCCCGGGTGACTCCCGGGCACTGCTACGTTCCCGAGCCGACGGTTCCCTGGGCGCGTCCGCCGTTCCGGCCACGGAGTCCCGGAGGAACCGCTCCCACTCCTCATCGGGCACGGCAGAACCGCCCCGCCCCCCGCCCGCGCTCACTCCGCACTCCTCGCTCTTCGAGATCCGGATTCCCCATGATCGTGCACTAGATGATCGCACAGCCGTTCCCGTCGAGTGGCGTGCGACGGGGGCGGAGCGCACCCGCCGCTGTCGGTGCGGCGGGTGGTTCCCTCGTCAGCGACCGCGGTGGTGATGAACCGTCAGGTCGCCTGCACAGGAAGAGCGACGCCCCGCCCCACCCCGCTCCGAACCGGGCCTTCCTCCGCGTGCGGAGCGGTGACGCCTCGCCCGGTCCCCGCTGTTCGACAAGGTCACCGGGACTCCGCATCCAGCCAGGGCCTGCGCCCGGGGCCGGTCGGATGGGTGCCCGTGACGCCCATGACCACCGAGTAGAGGCTGGTCTCCGCAGCGATGAAGAGGCGGTTGCGTTTGGCGCCGCCCCAGGCGATGTTGGCGACTGTCTCCGGGACGATGAGCCGCCCGATCAGAGTGCCGTCGGGGTCGTAGCAGTGGACTCCGTCGTCCATGGCGGCCACCCAGAGCCGGCCGCCGTCGTCGAAGCGGAGGTTGTCGAAGCGGGCGGTCCCGCGGGCTCCGGCCTCGGCGAAGATCTCGCCGTGGGACAGTGTGCCGTCGTCGGCTACGTCGAAGACCCGTATGAAGCCCGCCCGTGTGTCGGAGACGAAGAGCTGCCGCTCGTCCGGCGAGAAGACGAGCCCGTTCGGGGCGCCGAAGCAGTCGGCGACCAGTCGTACTTCACCGGTGGCCGGGTCGATGCGGTAGACGTTGTTGGAGCCGATCTCGCTCTGCGCGCGATGGCCCTCGTAGTCGCTGGTGATGCCGAAGTCGGGGTCGGAGAACCAGATGGAGCCGTCGGACTTGACCGCAGCGTCGTTCGGGCTGTTCAGACGCTTGCCCTGCCAGCGGTCGGCCAGGACCGTGAGCGTGCCGTCGTGCTCGGTCCTTGTCACCCTGCGGTTGCCCTGCTCGCAGGTGACGAGTCGGCCCTGGCGGTCCAGGGTGTTGCCATTGGTGTGACCGGCGGAGCGACGGAAGACGCCGACTGCCCCGGTCTCCTCGTCCCAACGCAGCATCCGGTCGTTGGGGATGTCGCTCCAGACCAACTGCCGCCAGGCGGGCAGGTAGAGGGGTCCTTCGGCCCAGCGGCAGCCGGTGTACAGGACCTCCAGGCCTTCATCGCCGTTCATGCACCGGCCGGTGCGAAACCGGTCGTCGAACATTTCGTACAGCGCGGGACGCTCACTGGACATGCTGGTCCTCCCCATCCAGGCATACGCCGAACAGTCTTCGGCACATCAGGAAGAATGCGAGATGGGATATGGTCAGGGCAAGGTCGGTTCGAATGGAGAGTTGTGGATCACATCGATCGCTCCCTGCTGGCACACCTGCAGCAGGACGCCACCCGGTCCTACGCCGCGCTCGGCCAGGCCGTAGGCCTCTCGGCCGGTGCCGCCCATGAACGCGTACGGAAGCTGCGAGAGCGCGGCGTGATCCGACGCACCGCGGCCGAAGTGGATCCGGCGGCGGTCGGTGGCGCCGTCCTGGCCTACGTGACGGTCGACTCGACGTCCTGGATGGGAGATTCCGCCGAGAGTTTCGCTGCGCTCCCCGAGATCCTGGAGGCACACGTCATTGCGGGCAGCGCATCGGTCCTGGTGAAGGTCAGGACCGCGACCACCGAGCAGCTGCAGGACGTACTGCGCAGGATCTACGCGATCGATGGAGTCAGCGGGACTCGGGCCACGGTGGTGCTGGAGACCTTCTTCGAGCGCCCGGTCTCCCCCTTGACCGCCGATCAGGACTGATCTCGCGCACCGCGGCCTCGGCGCGAGCCGTCAAAGGCGCACGGCGATCAGCGCGATGTCGTCTCGCGCGCCGCCGGCCACGCCGAGTTGGGCCAGCGTGGCGTCGGCGAGGCGATCGGGGCTCATACGGGCGTGACGGGCGAGGGTGTCGGTGAGGCGGAGGAGGCTGACGTCGATGTCCTCGTCGCGGCGTTCGATGAGGCCGTCCGTGTACAGGACGAGGATGTCACCGGACGCGTAGGGCTGGGTGGCCTGGGGGCGGGGGACGTGTTCGGGGCGGGCGCCCAGCGGGGGATCGGTGGCCTGGTCCAGCAGGTCGCAGGTGCCGTCGCGGTGCACCAGGACGGGTGGCGGGTGTCCGGCGCTGCTGTAGGAGATCCACTGGCGGCGGGTGTCGATCACGGCCTGGACAGCGGTGGTCGCCAGCGCGCCGTCGACCGATCGGGCGTACAGACCGAGGACCTCAAGCGACTTGGCCGGCTCGGCAAGGGCCCGGACGGCGGCACTCAGCGCGCTGCGAAGCATGCCCATGACGGCGGCGGCTTCCAGCCCGTGGCCGACGACGTCACCGACCGCGACACCGAAGGAGCCGTCGGGCAGATCCACGACGTCGTACCAGTCGCCGCACACGTTCAGCGACCCGACCGCAGGCAAGTAGCGCACCGCGACGTTCTCGTGCCCCTCCAGGTCGGGTGAGTGCAGCATCGCCTCCTGCAAGGCGACGGCGACCTGCCGCTCCCGAGCATGCGCCTGCCGCAGCTCCTCGTTCAACCTCTGCAGCACCCGCGCCCGCGCGTACAACTCGGCCTCCATCACCTCCCGTCTGCCCAGCGGTCCGCCTGCGGGGCGGGCCGGTCGTGAGCGGACGAACTCGGTCACGTCCTCCACCCGGTGGATGATCCACGCCACCTGCCCGTCCGGGCCCAACACGGGGGTGTTGATCGGCGACCACCACCGCTCCTCGAACGTCCCGGGCCGGGACACGACAGGGATGTCGTACTTCTGCACCGCCATCGTGTCCGGCTCCTTCGACTGCAGGGCACGGTGCAGCGAGGCGCCCAGGTTCCGCACCCCGTCCGCGGTAGCGTCCGCCGGGTTGTCCGGGAAGGCGTCGAAGATGTACTGACCCACCAGGTCCGACCTGCTCCGACCGGTGGCGCGCAGGTACGCGTCATTCACGTCGACGATCACCAGGTCAGGACCCACCACGAGGTAGGGACTGGGCGTGGCCGCGAACAACGCCCTGTAGTCAATGCTCGGTCCCATGGGCTTCACACCAGTCCTTTCCGCTGCTCAAGGGGGTTCCCCGCGGGGAGTCGCCGTGACGAACAGGACGACGGCTCGACGGCAGTCACTGGAAGCAGAACGCGCACTGTGGTGTGCCTGATCATGACATCCAGTTGGGCCACAGTCATAGAATGTGCGCATTTGCGCCATGTGTGTTGCTGGTCCGCTTCGTCAGCCCGCGATGCGGGCACCGTCGCCTCGCGCGACGCGATCCCAACCGGATCCCGGCCGGCCAGTGAGCGGGGGCACGTCCAGCAAACCTGATCCGGGGTGTGGTGTCCGGCCGCATCACGAGCCGATGGCGGCGCCCTGACCGCTGACGCGGTCGCGCTGGAGGCCCGAAGGGCCGCCAAGGGCGACTGCCCAGCGCCACCCGCTCCGGCACCCGCGCCACCTGCCCCGGCGGTCGAGGAACACGCGATGGTGACCTTCCTCGCCGACCACCGGCTGACCCACCTACCGCCCGACACCCGGCCTCTGCCCTCGGTGGCCGCCTACGACCAACTGCTCCACCGCTGCCGGACCGGTGGCCAAGGCGCCAGCCAGGTAGAAGCGTCACGACCCTCCCGCGCCAGCGCGAAATCACCGAAGAAGCCGCCACCACCGCCATCGACCAGGCATGCTGCGGCTGCCCACCATCCGAAGCCAGTTCCCCGACCTCGCGGCCGCGGCTTCCCGCGAGCAGATGTCCTACCGAGGCTTCTTGGCCGAGCTGCTGATGTCCGAGTGCGACGACCGGGCCCGACGCCGGTCCGAGCGCCGGATCAAAGCCGCCGCCTGCCCCCGCGACAAGTTCCTGCGGGCCTTCGACCTCGACGCCAACCCGAACGTCGACCCGGCGGCCATCCACACGCTGGCCACGTGCGAGTGGGTCCGCAAAGGCCAGCCGCTCTGCCTGATCGGCGACTCCCGGACCGGAAAGTCCCACCTGCTGATCGCCCTGGGCACCGAGGCCGCGATGAAGGGCCACCGGGTCCGCTACACCCTCGCGACGAAGCTCGTGAACGAGCTCGTCGAGGCCGCCGATGAGAAGCAGCTGACCAAGACCATCGCCCGCTACGGCCGCGTCGACCTCCTCTGCATCGACGAACTCGGATCCATGGAACTCGACCGCCGTGGCGCCGAGCTCCTCTTCCAGGTTCTGACGGAGCGGGAGGAAAGAACAGTGTTGCGATCGCCCGAACGAATCGTTCGGAGGCGGGACCAAGACGTTCACCGACCCCGGCTCTGCGGGGCCATTGTCGACCGCCTCACCTTCGGCGGGAACATCATCCAGACCGGAACCGAGTCCTACCGCCTCGTCCACACCAAAGCCCAGGCTGATCGGGCCGAGGTTGGCTGACCAGCAGTTCTTCCCCAAAACGCTGGGCCATTCGAGGAGAGCGCCCGTATGTTGGCGGTCATGGTGGATGAGGGAGAGCAGCAGCTTTTCGTGAACCGGTGGGGCGAATCGTCCGGCGCAGATCCGGCTGGACGCGAGTCCTGCCAGGAGACCTGCCGCTGCTTCGACCAGCGCAAGCCGCACCCGCGCGCTCGCGTCGGGTTCCACACCGAGCTTCAGGACACCTCGGCTCCGGGCTGGCAGCACCTACTTGAGCTCATCGATGAGGCGGCCGCCGACGGCCGGGAAGAGTTCCGTCCCCTTGTTGAGCTCAGCCCCGAGGAACGGCGGCAGGTCGTCACTCTGCCGCCGGCCATCGGCAAGCTGACGGCGGTCAAGCACCTCGTGCTCTACGGCAGCAACCTCGTCCGACTCCCACCGGAAATCGGGTCGATGAGCAGCCTGGAGGAGTTCACCCCTTACACCTCCTACCGGCTGCACTGGTTCCCCTACGAAATCACCAGATGCACCCGGCTCATGAGGAGCACGGTCAGCACGCGTTCTCTGTTCGGAAACTACAAGCTGCGGGCACCGTTCCCCCGGCTTGCGCCCGCCCGCAGCTCGGTCGCAGACCTCGACACAACAGACTTGGACGCACGCCGCTGGGGCACGACAGCCGTCTCATCATGCAGCGTCTGCGACCGACCAATAGAGCAAGGCGGGCTCCACCCGGCCTGGATCTCCTTGCGCGTGGCCACGGACGTCCTGCCCCTCCTGGTCAACGCATGCTCTCCGCAATGCGTGGCCTGTCTTCCCCAGGCGCCCGAGGACTACGTCCAATCCGCGCATAGGGGCGGCTGGGTCAGCCAACCCGCAGCTGACTGGGACTGAACAACAAGCACCTCATCGCACACGCAGGCGACATCACATCTCATTGCCTTGGATCTTCGATCTGCCGCCGCAGTGCCATCCGTCGCCATCGACAAACGCCGCCCGAGAAGGAGGACATAGCCAGATGCCGGCCTGCGGACGCGAGCTGTCAGGTGGACAGGGGCATCAAGAGCAGTGGTGGTGTCGTGGGTTGCGCCGATCCCCCGGAGGGTTCGAGGGTGAGGCCGACCGCGGCGGCGTCCGCGGTGTCGCCGTCGATGAGGACGGTGCCGTCCTGGTGGATGAACCCGGCAGGGCGCATGGTGCCCCGGTGGTCCAGCCACAGTTGGTAGGTCTTCCCGGCCGCCGGTGCAGGCAGTCCGGTGGCGGTGAACACCGCCTTGTTCTGCCGATCGGATGCGACGACGGTGGTGAGGGCTCCGTTCCCGGCCCGTCCGTGGACCGTGCGGGCGTCGGGGGCCGCCAGAACGCCGCTGATGTCGTCGATGCGCTGTTCGACCTGCCGGGCCTGCTCCTGGAGTCGCTCGCTCTCCTGGTGCTGCCACGCGGCCAGACCGGCGAACGATGCGGCGGCGGCAAGGCAGGCGGCCAGCGCCAGGGGCACGACCCTGAGTCGCAGAGCGCCGCCGAAGACGGCGGCCGGCGCCGTTCCGGCGATGCGCGGGGGCAACTGGCGGACGCCGTCGACCGCGGTCAGAGTCCGCTGCTTCATCGCCGTCGGCGGCACCTGGGCCGTGGCCGCCGCCAGGCGGGCCGCGGTGGCCTCGAACTCGGCCGCCTCCTGCCGACATGCCTCGCACTCCGGGAGATGCGCGGTGAACATCGCCCGCTCTTCGGGGTCCAGGGCGCTCAGGGCGTAGGCGGCGACGAGGCTGTGGACGTCTTCGCGGTGATGTTTCATGTGGTCACCCCCATGCAGTCGCGGAGCCGGATGAGTCCGTCGCGCATGCGTGTCTTGATCGTGGGAAGCGGTGTGCGCAGGGCTTCGGCGACCTCACGGTAGGTCAGGCCCCGGTAGTAGGCCAGGGTCACTGCCTGGCGCTGGAGTTCGGTCAGGCCACGCATGCATCGGCGTACCTGCTCGCTCTCCATTCGGGTCTCGACCTGTTCCGAGACCTCGTCGAAAGCCGTGTGGTGGTCGCGGGCGGCCTGCGCCTGTTCGCGGTCTGCGGCCGCCTGGGCGGAACGGACCCGGTCCACGGCTCTCCGGTGGGCGATCGTCGCGGCCCAGGTGGTGACGCTGCCCGCTTCGGGCCGGTAGCGGGCAGCCTGCCGCCACAGGTCGATCATCACCTCCTGGGCCACCTCCTCCGACTGGGCTCGGTCACGTACGACTTTGATCACGATCCCGAAGACCGTGGAGGCGACCGCGTCGTAGAGGACGGAGAACGCCTGCTTGTCACCGCGGGCGACCTTCTGCATCACCTCAGCCAGGTCGCTGCGGCTGGTGCCGCCGACGGCACCGAACGGGAGTGGTCGGTTCACCGGCCGGGCTCCGGCTGTGGCGTCCGGGCGAAGCGGCGTCCCGGGGAGGCCGGCTGGGGGCGGGGTGTCCCTCGCATGATGGTCCTTGTCGGTCGAGCGGGTGTGGGCCGCCTTCCAGGGCGGTCCGGTCACAGAGCCTTGTGGTGTGTCTGAAACGTTCTTCGTAGCGGACGCGCGTGCGGATGGGAGCGCTTTCCCGGTCACCACGGGAACTCATGGTTCGCCCTTTCGAGGGAAACAGGCTGCTGTGACCCAGCCGGCGCGCAGGGGGCTGCGAAGGGCAGGGCGAGGGGACGGCGAGAGTTCACCGGTCCCTCACCGTCCGCGCGGGCCTTCCACGCGGCGGTGGAGTTCTCCCTTGGAGGTAGTCGCAATGGTTCGTGTACGTGTGCGCAAGAGCGTGGCGGTAGTCGTGGCGGCCGGCGCCGTGGTGGTCGGCGGTGCGTCGATGGCCGCTGCCGATGCGGGCGCGCATGGCGTGGCCGCGTACTCGCCCGGTGTCGGGTCGGGCAACCTGATCCAGGTGCCGGTCCATGTGCCGGTCAACGCCTGCGGGAACACCGTGAGTGTCGTCGGCCTGCTGAACCCGTCCTTCGGCAACACCTGCGTCAACGCCTGACGCACCGCCGACGGTCACCGGTCCGTTGCCCGCACAGGGCGGCGCGGACCGGTGACCCTTGCTCAGCCCGGACGGGCCGCGTACCTGAGCGCCCCCGAGGACCAATCGTCACTCGTTCGGATGAGGCGCCAATCCACCGGACGGCCGCCACCGAATCAGACGTGTGACTCGCCTCCGCAACATCATCCTCCGGGCCGGGCCGGGCGCGCTCGCCGGCCTGCTGGCCGCGTTCACGGCGCTGGCCGTGGCCGAGCTGGTCGCCGGTGCGGTGCGACCGCCGGCCGGCCCGGTGACGGTCGTCGGGGGCGCGGTGATCGACCGGACACCGGTCTCGGTGAAGGACTTCGCGATCCGTACGTTCGGGGAGAGGGACAAGTTCGTCCTCCAGCTCGGCATCTTCGTCCTGCTGGCGCTCTTCGCGCTCCTCCTGGGCATCCTGGCCGTGCGCCACCGCCGTGCGGGTGCGGCGGGGGTCCTGGTGTTCGGGATCGTCGGCGCGGTCGCTGCCCTGGGGCGACCCGACTCCCAGGGCACCACTGACGCACTGCCCTCGGTGGCCGGGGCGTTGGCCGGTGCCTGCGTGCTGTACGTCCTGGTGGGCCGGGCTACCGCTGCGGGCTCGCCGTCGGAGCCAGTGGGTCCCGGGGGCGGCGGGAGCCGACGGGGGTTCCTCACCGCCGTGGCCCTGACCGCCACGGCCGCCACCGGAGCGGGCGCGCTGGGACGCTTCCTGTCCGGACAGCGCGGCCGGTCGGCCGTGGCCTCCCGCGACAGCCTCGACCTGCCCACCCCCGCCTCGCCCGCGCGTCCCGTTCCGGCCGGAGCGCGGCTCAAGGTGCCGGGGATCAGCGCCTTCACCACGTCCAACCGTGACTTCTACCGTGTCGACACCGCCCTCGTCGTCCCCAAGGTGGACGCCGCCACCTGGAGGCTGCGCATCCACGGCAAGGACGTCGCCCGCCCTCGTACCTACACCCTCGACCAGCTCCTCGCCCGCCCCCTCGTCGAACGCGACATCACCCTGACCTGCGTCTCCAACGAGGTCGGCGGCCCCTATGTGGGCAACGCCCGCTGGCTGGGCGTCCAGCTGGCCGCCCTGCTCGCCGAATGCGGTGTGCAGCCCCCGTCGAAGGGTGGCCGCTCCGATCAGCTGGTGGCCCGTTCCGTGGACGGCATGACGCTGGGGTCACCGGTCGAGGACCTCATGGACGGTCGCGACGCCCTGCTCGCCGTCGGCATGAACGGCGAGCCCCTGCCCTTCGATCACGGCTTTCCCGTACGCATGATCGTCCCCGGCCTGTACGGGTACGTCTCGGCCTGCAAGTGGATCGAGGACATCGAACTCACCACCTTCGACGCCTACGACCCCTACTGGGTCAAGCGCATGTGGGCACGTCGGGCCCCGATCAAGACCCAGTCGCGTATCGACACCCCCAAGCCCTTCGCCCGCCCGGCCGCCGGCAGGGTCGTGGTCGCCGGGGTCGCGTGGGCCCAGCGCCGAGGCATCGACCGGGTCGAGGTCCGCATCGACGACGGCCCGTGGCGGGAAGCCGACCTCGCGGCCCAGGACACCGTCGACACCTGGCGCCAGTGGTCCTTCCCCTGGAACGCCACTCCCGGCGGACGCACCGTCACCGTCCGCGCCACCGACGGTACGGGAGCCGTACAGACCGAGCGGCGGACCCGGACCGTCCCCGACGGAGCGAGCGGCCTGCACAGCGTCTTCGTCACCGTCCTCTGAGACCACCGGACCGGCCCACTTCTGGACGGGCGTCCGGCACAACCACCCACCCTCTCGGACCCGAGAAGCGACCCTCAAGGAGAACCTGATCATGAACAGCATGCGCATCCGCCGCACCGCCGTCGCCGTCACCGCCGCAGCGCTGCTGCCCCTCTCGCTGGCAGCCTGCTCCGACTCCGGCAGCGACACCAAGGCCGCCTCCAGCGAGGCGGCCGGTGACCCGGGCAAGTCGAGCGCGACGCCGACGGGCGACGCGGCGACGACGGACCAGCCCTTCGGTCCTGCCTGTGCCGGTGTCCCCAAGGAGGGCGCGGGCTCCTTCGACGGCATGGCCAAGGACCCGGTCGCCACGGCCGCGTCGAACAACCCGGCCCTGTCCACCCTGGTCGCCGCGGTCACGCAGGCCGGCCTCGTCGACACCCTGAACAACGCCGAGAACATCACCGTGTTCGCCCCGACCGACGAAGCCTTCGCGAAGATCCCGAAGGCCGATCTCGACAAGGTCCTCGCCGACAAGGCCATGCTCACCGACATCCTCACCTACCACGTGGTCGGCCAGAAGCTGACCCCCGAGCAGCTGGAGAACGGCTCCTTCGAGACGCTGCAGAAGGGCATGATCACGACCACCGGCTCCGGTGAGTCCTACAAGGTCAACGACACCGCCTCGGTGGTGTGCGGCAACGTCAGGACCGCGAACGCCAACGTGTACATCATCGACACCGTCCTGATGCCCAAGTAAGAGGCGTGGCGCCCGCACCACATGGGCCGACGGCCCGGCATCCCTCTGGCCGAGGGATGCCGGGCCAGGGCCTACGGGTTGTTCGTCACCGCCGCCACACGGACGTGCTTCCCCACGGATGCCACGCGCGTGGCTCGAGGACGATGCCCGGCGGGCCTGCCTGGACAGGCCGGATCGCCGACCGGAGGCGCCGATCGATGTGTCACGCGAGCGGACGGTCCGTGGCCCGGATGGGAGCTGGAAGCTCGGTGACGCCGCGCAGGTAGCGGTCCGTCGCGGCCGCGGCCGCCCTGCCCTCCGCGATCGCCCAGACGACGAGGGACGGACCGCGCCCGGCGTCACCGGCGACGAACACGCCTGCCGTTTCCTCCGCTTCCGGCGGTGCCGTCGCTGATGACGAGAGCGCGGCGAAGCCGGGGGTGCGCGCGAAGGTTCCCCCGGCGTCGGGCGCGAGGCCCAGGGGGCCGATCAGGCCCGGATCATGGCGAGGGCCGCGGAATCCGAGCGCGAGCAGCACCAGTTGGGCCGGAAGGACGCGGGCCGTGCCGGGGCGAGGGCGTCTGTCCGCGGGTTCGACCTCGTTCAGCACCACGGACACGACCTCTCCCGACACGTCACCGTCGAAGCGAACGGTGACGGAGGAGAAGGCCCGGGGGTCGCTGCCGTCGCGGGCGCACGCCTCCTCGTGGGCGTGGGACATCCGGTAGACCTTCGGATGGACGAGCGGCCATGGCTCGTCGGCTGTACGGTCGTTGCCCGGCAGCGGGTTGATGTCCATCTGGACGACGGATGACGCGCCCTGCCGCAGGGCGGTGCCGAGGCAGTCGGAGCCCGTGTCGCCTCCACCGACGATGACGACGTCCTTGCCTCGTGCGGAGAGCGCCGGGGGTACGGGTACGGGGCAGGGTCCGGCGGAGCGGTTGGCGGCCGTGAGGTACTCCATGGCGTGGTGGATGCCTCCCAACTCACGCCCTGGGCAGCAGATTTCACGCGGCTCCGTCGCTCCGGTGGCGACGACCACAGCGTCGTACGCGGCCTTCATACGGGCCGTGTCCAGGTCATGGCCGACGTCGACACCGGGGCGGAATCGCGTGCCTTCCTCCTCCATCTGCCTGATCCTGGAGTCCAGTCGGTCCTTCGACATCTTGAAGTCGGGGATGCCGTAGCGGAGGAGCCCGCCGACACGGTCGGCCCGTTCGTAGACCGTGACCGCGTGCCCCGCACGGGTGAGCTGTTGAGCCGCCGCGAGTCCCGCCGGCCCGGATCCCACGACGGCGACCGAGCGGCCTGAGAGCCGAGCCGGCCGCAAGGGACGCACGTACGCGTGAGCCCACGCCTGGTCGGCGATCGCCTGCTCGATGTTCTTGATCGTCACCGGTTCGCCGGTCAGAGCGAGCACACAGGCGTCCTCGCAGGGAGCAGGACAGAGCCGGCCTGTGAAGTCGGGGAAGTTGTTGGTGGCGTGGAGCCGTTCGGAGGCCGTGGCCCAGTCGCCGTGGGCGGCGTACACGTTCCACTCCGGTATGAGGTTGCCGAGCGGGCAGCCGCCGTGGCAGAAGGGCACTCCGCAGTCCATACAGCGACGGGCCTGGTCGGACACCACGGGCAACAGCGGCTGGCCCGCGTGCACCTCGTTCCAGTCTCCGACGCGTTCGTCGGCGGGCCTGGAGGGCGGCGGTCGCCGAGGTATGTGGAGGAAGCCGAAGGGGTCGGTCATGGTGCCCTCGACATGGCTGTTCGGGAGGTTGGTGTCCGTGCCCTCATCGTACGTCCGGGGGAGGGACGGCCCCTCCTCGCCGGGACGGGACGCGAGAAGTCCCTGAGGCGGTACATACCTCCCGGCGTCGGCAACGAATCATCTGTATGGGCGTCCCGCCTCGGCCCCCGGACAGCACGAAGGGCCTGAGTCCAGCAGGCGGGACGGCAGACACCGGACACCGTCCAGGGAGACCTCATGAGAGGCAAGCCGCTCGACATGACGGCGACACCCCCCGTCGCCGTGGCCCCGGCGCGCACCGATCAGGTGGACCCCGCCGCCGTGGAGGAGCTCCTCACCCGCCTTCTCTCGGAGGTCGCACGGCTGGAATCCGTACCTCCGGACCGTGCCTTCTTCCACGATCGCGTGAGTTCGGAAGCAGCCTGGGCTGCCGCCGGTGTCCACGAAGGAGGTGTACCAGCATCCGACGATCCGCGGACTCAGGTCCGCCTTGGCACCATCGGCTGTCCCCCGCCCGGGGCGCCGAGAGGCGCCCACCGACGTGCCCATCGTGTCCACCACCGGGCTCGGCCGACCGCGACCGGTCCTCTGCGGCCTATTGAGCTACCTCGGGTACGCCCTCCTCCCTGACCGTCGCCGTCGCCGTCACGCACGGTTACGCACGGATTGCGGCGGGCCACGTACTCGCCGCGAACAGACATCCGGCAGGGCGCGTTCCGTCCCGGCTCCAGCAGGCGGGCGGTGATCACCACCCGACCCCGAGTGCGCGGAGAGGACCTCGATCCGCCGCACGGGCGGCGTCCAGGACGCGGTCGGGCAATGGACACGGGCCCGTACTGCCCGACGACGCGGTCCTCTGTGTCACGGTCGCGCGATCGCCCTCCCGGACGGCATGACGACCGCCTTGCGAGGCGTGTCCGGGATCTGGGCGTGCGGCCTTCGGCGATACACCGGGCGGCTACCGGATCGAACACGGCCTCAGGGCGGCCGAGCAGGCCCGTGTCGGTGGCAGCGGGGAGCCGGCGACGCCTTCTTCTCGTCCGCCTGGAACGCCGGGCCCGGGACGGCGCGGGCGACGTCGACGGAGGATGCGACGGCGGCCAGTGGCAGGGCCGTGATCCGGGAGCCGTCGTGGCCCTGCCGGATCAGGCCCGTGACGTCGAAGAGCTTCCTCGCCGACGCGGCCCGCGGCGAGCGGCACGGCGCCCCCGCCGGGGTAGACGTACACGTCCTGGCCGGCATGGCGGGTTTCCCAGCAGGACCGCCGTCGTCGCGATGAAGCGTCGTCGCAGCGGTGCGACCTGAGCGGTCCGTGGTCACGAGAAGCCGGTCGCCGGTGACGAGGGTGACCGTGCCGACCGAAGCCGGGTGGCGATGAGTCCGTGGACGGCGGAGCTGAACACGCGCGCGACGGCGGCGACCACGCCGGGCGGGGTGAGAGCCACGTTGCCCAGGCCTAGGCCAGGGGCCGTGCCGGCCTCGGGGCCGTCTCCGGCGAGGACGTGGAGAGCGCACTGCCTCTTCGAGAGGGTCCTCATAGCGCACTGACAATGGCGCTATGACGGAGGGTAAGGCTCCACGAGGGCTGGCCCGAGCGTGCAGTACGCCCACCGCGGAAGCAGTTCCCAGAGCAAGGCAGCTGGACCCGGCAGGTGCGGCCGGGTCGCCCTCGGGCCCGGATCCGATGATTCCCGCGACCACGAGCTGAGCGTCGGGCACACCTGCCCGAGCCGCACCGCTCCATCGGTAGGAGAGCCCAGACCCGTGCCCGCCCGCCCAAGGAGGCATCTTCATGAGCCCAGCGGACAGAAGGCCGATGGACCTTGCCGCGTACGACGAACGGGTTCGGCGCGGCCCCTGCTTTGTATGCGCCATTCTCGACGGCCACCCGGACTACGCACACGAGCTGGTCTACGAAGACGCCGACCACGTCGCGTTCCTGGACCGGTGGCCCACCTTGCCGGGCAAGGTGCTGGTCGCCCCCAGACAGCATGTCGAGGACGTCGTCAGCGGCTTCACGGCAGACGCCTACACCGGCATGATGCTCGTCGTGCGCAAGGTCGCCCTGGCCGTGGAAACCGTCCTCGCCCCGGAACGCGTCTACCTGCTGTCCCTCGGCGCGAAGGAGGGAAACGCCCACGTGCACTGGCACATCGCAGGCCTTCCGCCCGGAGTCCCCTACGAGCAACAGCAGTTCCACAGCCTCATGTCCGAGAACGGTGTACTGAGCCTCCCGCCCGCACAGTGCGCGCAGATCGCGTCCCGGCTCCGTGAAGCCCTCACCTGACCCAAGGCAGCTGCGGTGAGGGCTCTTCGCGAGCCTGGGCTCGACTCCCTCTGCGGCGACCGACCGACCGGCATGGCCCGATAGCGGCCCCCTCGCATGAGGAGGGGAGGCGCGGCGCATGGGGGCTCCGTCGGAAGGGCATCACGGCTGGGTGAAAACAACGGGGTACGGGCGGAGTCGGTATGACGGGCGGCTGCCCGGCTGGTTACGAGGACTGGTCGTCCTCGCGGCCGGATGGGGAGTCCTCTTCTGCGGTCAGCAGGTCGCCGAAGGGTACGGGGAGACGATGGTGTACCGCGACGCGCCGGTCTGCGAGGTCGGGAGCCAGCAGGGGAGCGGGAGCGACGGTGAGGAGTGCGTGCGGCGCGAAGCGGGCACGGTGCTCGACCGCCGGACGGGCGAGCACTGCACCTCCAACGGCTCGAGCGGCGGCACGAGCGGGGGCATCACGACGATCGGCGGAGGCGGCGGGATGGCCACCGCCGGCGGCAGCATGGGCGGGGTGGCGACCGGTGGGGTATCCACCGGGGGCGGCGGAGGCGGTACGACGTGCACGAGGTACTACGACGTCGAGGTGGAGTGGCCCGACCGCACCGCCTGGTTGGCGGTGGGGTCGGAGACGTACGACGAGGTCAAGAAGGGGGATCGCGCCGAAGTCCGGTTATGGCGGGGTGAGGTCGTGGGGCTGGAGGTGCGCGGCCGTAACCATGCCTACGCACCCTCCTCCCAGAGCGGGGTCTGGTGGTGGCTCGCGCTGGGCTGCCTGATCCTGGCGGGGGGCGCGTGGGGAGTGGTGAGCGGACGGCTCTCGGCCCTCCTCGCCTTCCCCAACTTCGGCTGGCCTTTCGTGGCCGCGGGGGTCGCCTGGCTCGGTGCGATGGCGCTGTTCGGCGGACACCTTGTGATCTGGGGCTTCGCGATCGTGTGGACGGGGTTCGCGGTCTTCTGGATCGTGAGCGCCTGGCGGTTCGGGTGACGGCCCCGACCACTACCTTGCTTGAACCACCGCTCTACCCAACAGTCGCGACGTGCTGTGGAGTTGGGATGCGTGCGTCCCCACGCCGAGGCGATGGAGCAGGATCGGGACTCGCGTGCGGTCATCGACCAGTGCCTGGAGGGGGAGGTGACGCCGGGACCAGGCTGCCCACAACTTCCGCTTCGCAACCCGCTTCCATGCCCCGGCGTCCCTTCATGAAGGACGGCTGCCGATCAAGCGGGAGGGCACATGGCGAAGAAGGACCAGGCGACGGACGGGGCGAAGGAGAAGGACCGTGAGAAGTGGATGGCGCGTTTCCAGGTTCGGCTGGCCATGCAGCCGGGCGTGACCCGGGACGTCGTGCTCCAGGCCGTCAAGGACGTCACGGCGCACTGCGCGGAGACGGGGGAGCACCCGCGTACTGCCTTCGGCGACCCGGACGCCTGCGCCGTGCGCGCCGCCGCGCGGCTGGTGCCGGTGGAGCGGGCGGAGCGCGCGAGGCAGCGCAACGCTGGGGTCGACGCGCTCGACTCCGTGCTGAAGAAGGCCAGGGAGATCGCCGGTCTGTGACCGGCGCCGGCAAACCGCCGGCTCACACGATGCGGCAGACGAGCACAAGGCCCCGCCATCGGCGGGGCCTTGCCGCTGTCGCCCGGGCGCACGCATCTGCTTGCCACAGGTGACTGGTCACGGCCCGCAGAATCGCCAGAACAGGACCGGGGGCCGTGGCGGGATCTTCCCCGGGACCGGATGAGGGAGCAGGACCCGTCGCCGGCCATGCGTTCACCGACGAACCGCCCTCCCACTTCGCACCTGCAGGGGAGCGGTCCTGCCAACTCGGGCGAGGGTGAACGAGCAAGCACAGCACACCGGCTGACACAACGTGTGAAAAGCAGAGCACTTCAGATCGACTGGTCTGACCACTAGACCACCAGTCCACCGGGCTCGTAAGGTCTCCGCATGCCTCTGCAACCAGTCAACCGGCGCTCGGTTCCCGACGAAGTGTTCGACCAGCTCTTCGGGGAGCTCCTGAGCGGCAGCCTCGCCCCCGGCGAAAGCCTCCCCAGCGAGCGTCGCCTGGCGGAAGTCCTCGGCGTCTCACGTCCCGCCGTACGAGAAGCGCTGCAACGACTCGCGCATGCCGGTCTGGTGGAAGTCCGTCAGGGCGACGCCACCACCGTGCGGGACATCCGAAGAGCGGGCGGCCTGGATCTGCTCCCTCGCCTCCTGTTCGCCGGGGGCGAGATCGACCTGAAAGTCGCCCGCAGCATCCTGGAGGCGCGGCTTCACGTGGGCCCGAAGATCGCCGAACTGGCTGCACAACGCAGAGGACCGGCCCTCGCCGCCCCGCTGCAGGAAGCCGTCCGGGCGCTCGATGCCGACGCCGATCCCGTGAACAGGCAGCGGCACGCCCTGACCTTCTGGGAACACGTCACGGACGCGGCCGAGTCCGTCACCTTCCGCCTGATGTTCAACAGCCTCCGCGCCGCCTACGAGCCCGCCCTGGAGGCCTTGGCCCACGTCATGGCCGCGGAGGTGGACCGGACCGACGCCTACACCGCCCTGACCGACGCGATCGTCCAGGGCGACGCTGCCGCCGCCCGCACCCGTGCCGAGCAGCTGCTGCGCCCGGCGACCGAGGGCCTGATCGACGTCATCGACCAACTCGAGGAGAGCCATGAACCTGCGTAGAACGCTCATGCGGATACGGCCGTCCACCGACGAGGCCTCGGACCGGGCCGCCCAAGCCCGCGTTCGAGCGGACGAGAGGGCGCAGTCGGCGCCACGCCGGACCGACGTCACGCTGGGAAGCGTGTTCCGGGCGTTCTGGAACTACCCCTCACCCTGGATGATCAGCGCCACATTGGTGACCGTGCTTGCCTGCCGGATCGTCCTGGGGGACTGGCGCGCCGACGACGCCTACGCCCCGCTCGTCCTGATCCTGCTGTTCCCGCTCCTCGAATGGCTGATACACGTCTTCATACTGCACTGGCGTCCGCGCAAGGTCGCCGGCGTCGTCCTGGACACCCTCCTGGCGAGGAAACACCGCGAACACCATGTCGACCCACGCGACGTCCCTCTGGTCTTCATCCCCTGGAGAGCGCTCGTCTGGGTCATCGCCGGCTACAACACCGTGGCCCTCATCGCCTTCCCGCGCCTGGGCCAGGCCCTGACCTTCATGGTCACCGTGGCGGTGACCGGGCTCGTCTACGAGTGGACGCACTACCTGATCCACAGTGACTACCGGCCCCGGAGCAGGGCCTACAAAGCCATCTGGCGCAACCATCGGCTGCATCACTACAAGAACGAGCACTACTGGTTCACGGTCACCACGACGGCCAGCGCCGACCGGCTCCTGGGGACCTACCCCGACCCGGCCACGGTGAAGACGTCACCGACCGCCAAGAACCTCCACGGCTCGGTCTGACGCCCGCCCCTGTCGCCGCGCGCCTCTGGTCGCGCCGACGAGACTGAGGCAGCGGTGATCTGCACGTCCGCGGCCTCCGGCCCGGCCTTTCCGGCCGTGACTCACCGCGGTGGCTTCCGGTTACGACAGCCATGACGCCCACCCCGAGTGATGGCCGCCTAGGGACGCCTCGTCACGACGGCCTGGATCGCCATCTGGTCGACAGGACGCATCCAGGATTTCGTCGACGTAGGAGCGACGGCAGCGCGGAATCTCCAGGGCCCCCTTCGCAGCACTGCTGCGAAGTGACGGTGTGACGAGGCTTCGCGCGGAAGACGGGTGGTCGAAGTTGTCAGCCGTGGGTACAGATGGGAAGCCCTTGCGCCTCATGGCTCGTTGCAACAGAGGAAGGTTTCATGAGCTCATCCCCACAGCGCCATTCGGCGGATGTCATCGTTGTCGGCGCGGGTCCGGCCGGCTGTACCGCCGCTCACTACCTGGCGCTGGCAGGCCACGATGTCCTGCTGCTGGAGAAGGCCGTCTTCCCGCGGGACAAGATCTGTGGAGACGGCCTCACCCCGCGCGCCGTGAAGGAGCTCGTCGACCTGGGCCTCGGCATCGGCGGAGATGGCTGGATCAGAACGCGGGGCCTGCGGGTTCACGGCTCCGGCACGACTGTGGAGATGCCCTGGCCCGGTGAAGGGCCCTTCCCTGACTTCGGGCTCGTACGCAGCCGCATGGATCTCGATCACCTGCTCGCAACGAAGGCCGTGGCGAGCGGCGCGCTCCTGCTTGAAGGAACCAAGGTCACCGAGCCCCTCGTCGACCCCACGACCGGCCGTATCGGCGGCGTGATCGCTCAGCAGGACGGCACCACTCGCACCTACCGGGCGCCGTTGGTGGTCGCTGCCGACGGTGCGTCGAGCCGCTTGGCCGTTGCGCTCGGTCTCCAGCAACGCAAGGACCGACCCATGGGTGTGGCCGTGCGCCGCTACTACACGGCGCCGCACCATGACGAGGACCTGTTGGAGGCCTGGCTCGACCTGGAGACGCGCGACTCCCGTAATCGAACGTACATGCCGTTCGGATACGGGTGGGTCTTTCCCGTCGGCAGCGGCGCCTTCAACGTGGGCCTGGGCACCTTCCACATCGGACTCAAACCCAAGGTCGACCACCGACAGCTCTTCAGAGAGTGGACCGTGCGCCTTGCCTCCACCGGGCACTTCGACGAAGCCCACGCTCTCAGTCCACTGCGCGGAGCGCCTCTTCCCGCCGGCCTCAACCGCCGTCCGCTCTACACACGCGGTCTGCTTCTCACCGGTGATGCCGGCGGAATGATCAATCCCCTGAGCGGCGAAGGTATCGACTACGCGATGGAGTCCGGACGCCTGGCAGCCGAAGCGGTCACCCGGGCGTTCGCGCAACCCACCGCGCATGCACGCGAGGAAGCTCTGCTCGCATACCCCGAGATCATCCGCGATGCCTATGGCCGGTACTTCACCATCGGACGCCTCGTCGTCCACGCCCTCAGCCACCCGGCTGTCATGAAGCTCGTCGCCACCAAGGCCCTTCGCCGTCCCACCCTGCGACGCTTCATGTTCAAACTGTGGGTCAACCTCGCGGACCCGTACAGCAAGGACGCTCTCGATCGCGTCATCACTGTCCTTCAACGCGCCGTCCCCGCGGCCTGACGACCATGAACGACCCTGGCCGGTGCGCGCGTCACAGGGTGGGAGGTCGTAGGCGGCCGACGGCTGATGGTCGTCCGCATGCAGTGAGATGACGGGCCGCGGGCGGGTTCCCGTCGCTGTCGGCGACGCATCCTGTGGATCAGCACGGGAGCATGTCCATCATGACAGGTCAGCGGCGTTTTTCGTAGGACGGAACGCACAGTTCGCGAGCCTTGTCCGGTCCGCTCCCCGACTCCCAGAATCTCCTTCGTGAATCACCCGGAGAACAGGGGGAGCATGGGGAAGATCGATCACGACGCGGTGCTGCGGGCACGGGTGCTGCTGCTGGGTTCCGGCCGGCTGCGCCTGCTCGAAGAGGTCCACGCGTACCGGGTTCTTGCGGAGGTGAGCCCGAAGGCGTATCTGCCGAAGCTGGTAGACGCGCTCCTCTCGATGAGCTACCGCAGCCGGGACCCGGAGGTGGATCTGACGCTGGCTGCCGAAGCGGTCGAAGCCGCGAGGAGGATCGAGGCCGGGGCGCCGGCCCGGGCAGAACGGCTGTGCAGGGCCCTGGACGCCTACCAGAGGGCCTTGTTCGCTCTCGGACGCCGAGCCGAGGGGCACGCGGCCTGCGAGGAAATGGCCGAGGCCGGACAGAGTGGGCGGCTGGCGAACATCCTGGCCGAGGAGGGACGGTTCCGGGAGGCCGCGGAGCTCAACGAGAAGGCGGCCCGGAACGGCACACCGGAGCACTCCTTCTGGAGAATGGTCGAGTGGGCGGCGAACCTGGAGGGCGCAGGCCTGCACGACGCGGCATCGGCCGTCTTCGTCGAGCTCCTTGACGAGACCCGGCGCGAGGCCGTCGGGCAGCGCACGGCGCTGGCCATCCTCACCTGGGAGCTGGTGCACCTCGCCCGGATGCGCGAGGCCGCCGGGCACGGGGCGGACGCCGCGGCCGCTCGGCGGGAGGCCCTGACCGTCCTGGAGGAGCTGGCGACGACGGGCGAGCCGAAGAACTGGAGCTGCATCCTCGGGTGGTGGGTCACCCTGTTCGTCCTGTCGGGGCGGGTCGACGAACCGGCTGCGAGCGCCGAGTCCCCGATGCCGCCGTTCGGCACCGACCTCGGATGGTCGAGCGACACGCGGAAGGCGTTTCTCGGCAGCCTGCCGGCGCTCGAAACGGAGGCGGTGCGACTGAGGGGGGCCGGCCGACAGCCCGAACTGGTGGACGTCCAGCGCAGAATCAGCATCCGCGCGGCCCTCCGCGAAGGCAACCGCCCCTATCGGTTCGGGGAGCGGTTCAGGCCGTACTTCGACGAAGGCGTGGCGCTCGCCCGCCGCCTGCCCGACGACCCTGCGCGCCTCGCCCGAGCCTTGACGGACCGATCGATGTTCCTCGTCGCCGCCCGTACCTTCGAGCCCGCGTACGCCGACTTCGCCGAGGCCGTCGCCCTCCTCGACGCGCGGTAGTCCCGTTACGTGCCGGGTGCCGTCGCAGTCCGTGGCCTGGCCAAGGGGTGTTCCGTAACTGCCAGGAGTCGTGAGAGTCGGGCTCGGACTCCCCGTGCCCTGCTGCTGCGCCCCAGCTACGGATGCGCAGGTCGGGACGGGCACGGGCGGATGGGAGTGTGCTTTCAGTAGTTTCGCTCAGCCCGGCGAAAACGGAGGCCCGGGGTCCCGGGCAGCGGTGCCCGGTCCAGGCCAGCCATGCCTGGACCGGGTCACGCCCTCTCCTCGGGGAAGGCGTAGGAACCACTGGGGGTGCGTGGCCGGGCTTCGCCGCGCCCGTTCGCTCCGTCTCCATCGGACCGCCCTCACGGGCGGCGCCGGATCTCCCACTAGGGCCTCTACCGGTCAGGCCTGCGGAAGATGGCGAGCGTCTTCGTGAAGGCTTTCAGCGGTGACGTGTCCTGCTCGGCCGTAGCCGGTGCGGGTGTCACGGGTGTGTGGTTGCCGCCGGTGGCTTCGGCGAGCGCGGCGAGTGCCGACTCGGCCGCCTCACGGTAAAGGTCGGAGGATGCCGTCATGGCCTTGAGTGCATCGGCGTACCAGGTGACCATGGCCCGCGCGTGGACGAGTTCCTCATCGGGCGTGAGCAGATGCCAGCCCCGGCGCAGTCGTGTCAGGACTTGTTCGGCATCGGCCGGCAGCGGTTGTGGCAGTGACGCGAACTCCACGATCTTTTGCAGGAGTTCGGTCGGCTCGGTGCCGTCGAGGAAGACGTCGCCCACGGTGAAGCGCTCCGCGTCGTAGCCGAGGGGCTGCGGTGTGGGGGGCAGGACGACGGCCCCGCCGCGCGGCAGCCCCACGCCCAGCTCACGCTTCATCGCGAAGTCGGCGATCAGCGCCTGCTCCGGCGTGGCCCGGTGCTCGACCACCCGGTGCTTGAGGCTCGGTGGCAAGAAAGCCGTGACCGGCCG
Source organism: Streptomyces sp. NPDC022552 (assembly GCF_055561875.1). NCBI lineage: Bacteria > Bacillati > Actinomycetota > Actinomycetes > Kitasatosporales > Streptomycetaceae > Streptomyces > Streptomyces sp. NPDC022552. The sequence continues at coordinate 14,033 of NZ_JBVHGJ010000018.1, read as the reverse complement.
CCGCCCCAGCGCGTCCGGCGTCATCGCTTCGTGCACCACGACATGGATGAACCAGCTCTGCCGGGTGCAGTCTCGCAGCAGGCGCCGCAACTCGCCGTCGTCTTTGGGCAGGTAGTTGGCCGTCCGCAGTCGCCCGCCCGGCACCGGGTCGTGATCCCAGGCGACCTGGTCGCTGTCGGGCCAGAACACGGTAGCGGGTGAGGGCCAGCTCGCTACCCACTCCCGCTCCGCCTCGGCGGCCAGCACCCAGGCGACCTCGCTCTCGTTGTCGCTGCGGCGGGACTCAGGCTCGTAGGTGGTCAGTTGAGCACGCACCGTGACGTTGCCGGGTACGCGCCAGCGCGCTTCGAACAGGCGGCGGGCCGAGGGGCCGGGGTCGGCGGACTCGTCCCGGGGGAACAGATCCGTCGAGCGGGCCGCCTCGACGGGGTCGAGGTCGAGGAAGTCGTCGATCACTCTGGCCGCCTTGAGGGCGAGCAGGTTGCGTCGGACGTCACGCTCGGCCTCGGGCCCGAGGTGACGCCCACGTCCGAGCCATGCGGTACGGGGGACAGTGGTCGATGAAGAGCTGCTCTTGGCCATGGAACCGTCCAGTGGGTGATCGGGGCTCGACCAGTATGGTCCGCGGCCTGAGCGGCTGAGTCCACCAGTCCGTACCGCCGGCGACGCGCGCTGTCCTCTCCGCGCGAGAGGGGATGATCCGAACTTCGAGCCCTCGGTCTTCACGCGGCCGAAGTCCTCTCCGCGCGAGCGGAGGTCAGGAGCGTGGCTGGGGCCGGCGGGCGCGGGGTCTCCGCACCAGGACCACTCACCACCGGCGGTACCCGCTCGGCGCGGTCAGTTCCTGCCGTCCTCGTCGCCGTGGCGGGGCCAGATCGCCACGGCGACGAGGACGGCCGCCCACACCCCCAGCGGGGTGACCGGCCAGTAGTAAGTCAGCTCCCCCTTCTGCAGGGAGCGCACGCCCCAGATCGCGGACATGAGCACCAGACCGCCGAGCCAGTACCGCCACTCCGCGAGCCACTCCGCCATGTCCTTGCGGTCCCGTTCGGCCCGGGTCGGTGTGGGGGCCGGCAGATCGGCGGTGAGGGTGCCGAGGTCGTCGGCGGTGCGTGCCCGCAGGGCTGCCTGGACCCGGCTCGCGTGCTCCTGCGCGTCGAGCCGGCCTTCGGTCAGCGCCTCGGCCAGGATGCCGAGGGCCCGATCGCGGTCGGCGTCCGAGACCCGCACCGCGGGCGCGGAGGGTTTGCTGTGGTTGTCGTCCATCGTCTTCCCCCTTTGTCGTTAGAATACGACTGTATCTCAAAGAGGAAAGGTGGCCCATGCCGAAGACCGTCGACCGGCCCGAGCAACGCCGGCAGATCGGCGCCGCGCTGCTGCGGCTCGCCTCCGAGCGCGGTCTGGACCAGATCAGCGTGCGCACCGTGGCCGCGGCCAGCGGCCGGTCCGCCGGAGCGGTGCAGAAGTACTTCCGTTCCAAGGAGGAGATGCTGGTCTTCGCCGCCGAACTCGCCGGTGAGCGCATCGAGGAGCGCATGGCGCTCGTTGACACCGGCCTCCCGCTGCGCCAGGCGTTGCGCGAGCTGGTCCTCACCACGCTCCCGCTGGACGAGGAACGCCGCGCCGAAGCGGCCGCACAGCTCGCCTTCGCCGTGCAGGCGGCCCACCACCCCCGCCTCGCCTCGATCCGGCGCCAGGTCGACCACGACGTCAGGGATGTCCTCGCGACATGGCTCGACGGCGTCGGCTGCCCCGGCGCCGGAGCCACCGCCGACGCCGTCATCGCGCTCAGCGACGGGCTCGCGCTGCGGATGCTCTACACGCCCGCCGAACACGCTTCACTCCTCGACGCCCTCGACCGCGCACTCGACGTGCTGACACCGGACGTGCCGCCGTCGACGTGAACGGGACACGGGTGGCACGCCACGCCGACAAGCCACGGATGTTCCCTGGCCGGTGCGTCGGCGACCGCGCGGGGCATCCGAAACCCTGGTCGGCGACGAGCTCGCTGAATTCGGTCTCGCTCAGGCTGTCGCCGTTGTCGCTCGAGATCGCCACGGGCTCGTGCGCGGGTAGGGCCGGGAGCCAGTCCGGGAGCCCCCGGTACGGGTGGCTTTGTCCACGAGTTGTGGTTCTGGCTCAACTTCTGTGGACCTGTTGCGGAGCGTTACTCGTGGACGCCCCCGGTGGCGTCCACGAGTGAGCGATCGTGCAGGGTGTTTGCATGGCCCGTCGCGTAGAGAAGTACCTCGCCCATCTTGATCGGCTTTCCGGAGGAAGGGAGCCCCGGTTCTTCCCTGTCGAGTCGACCAAAGAGGGGCTGCGAGGCGTGACGGAGATCGTGTACGACGACCTGCCGGACGGGCTTCTCACGACGCTCACCTACGGCTTGTCGCTGGCCGAGCATCCGGACTGGCAGCACGGCTCGCCGGAACTCTGTCTCAGCGTGAACTCGTCTACCGACAGCACCGAGAGGTCTCGCGTACAGAGCCAACCGGGCGGCGCCACTCGCCGGAACACGAGTTCCGCGCCGCCCCTCGACACGTGGACTCGCCTGGCTCTACCACCCCCCAGTGGCGGGGCCTACGCACGCATCTTGTGTACCGGCCCTGAGTCAGCCGGAGCCATGGAACGTCCGTCTTGATTGGGTCCTACTCGTCTGACCTCGGGAGTTCCGCTCGGTCTAGGCTTCGGTACATGAAGATCATCGTGCGTTCAGCTGCCGAGACGGACCTGTCATCACTGCTCGCTCTCTACGGCGAGTTGAACCCTGACGACGCACCGCTGTCCCAGGAGTCAGCTGGTGCCATCTGGGCGGGTATCTTCGGGCAGCAAGGACGTACTGTGCTGGTGGCGGAGATTGACGGTGCCATTGTCGGCACCGCGGACTGCATGATCCTGCCGAACCTCACCCGCGGCGGTCGAGCCGTTCTCTTCGTGGAGAACGTCGTGGTTGCCGGCTCCTTCCAGCGGCGAGGCGTCGGGAAGCGGCTGATGGAGGCTGCTGTGCACCTGGGCGAATCGGCTGGTTGCTACAAGGTTCAGTTGCTGGCAGCCGACGACGAGTACGTCCACACGTTCTACGAATCCTGCGGCTTCAAGCCCTTGGCGCAAGGCTTCCGCCGCTACATCGAACAGGAACGGCTCAGCAGCACAGTGGCCTGACGGCCGGTCTTGCGTTGAGGTGATGGTCGTCGGCGGGCCGGCGACCGTGCAGTCCTGGCCGCGATTCTGTTCGTGGCAGCCTCGGGCTGCGCCTGGCGGCAGCTCCCGCCGCATCACGTTCCTTGGCTGAGGTTCGTGCTGTTGACCGGTCAGGTGGGAGTCAGTGTGGTGTGGGAGCCTCCGGGGCATGAGCTACGACCTGGCTGTCTGGGAAGGCGAGAGGTCGGCGGATGACAAGACCGCCGGCCGGGTCTTCAACGACCTGTACGACCGATGCATCGACGGTGAGGTGAAGGAACCTCCGTCCGAACGCATAGCGGCTTACGTGGCCGCGCTGCTTGAGCGGTGGTGCGATCTCACTCGGCTCCACTGGGCGAGCCGTCGGTGGACCGTGGGCCAGGCGGGGCCGAACACCGGCGGCAGTTGCCGCCAGGTGCATCGACGAGATCCGTCATGCACGACTCATCGAACGATCACGCCACGAGAAACCACGTCCAAGGAGCCTGGCCCGTGCTGCTGTCTCCCTCAGGAGGAGTAGGGCGGCTGCCGGCGCCGCGGGGCTGGAGGTCCGCGTGGCCAAGGACGGGCCTGTGCGGCGTACCGCGTCGAGGCGGAGGCGCTGGACGCCGACGAGGGCACGGATGAAGGGCCGGTACGACGGGTCCACCACACCCGCGAGGGGGCCAGTTGCCGCGAGGTCGGTGGCGGCCTTGTCCGTCTGCTCCTCGACGAGCCGGCCCAGCGCCGCGTCGGGCTGGGTGAGTTCCGCGCCGTGGCGTGCCACCGCGTCGGCGGGGACGCCCGGCCGGCCCGCGCGCACGTCCTCGGACAGGTCCTCCAGGAAGTCGATGCGCTGCATGGCGCGGATGAGCCGGTGGCAGCCGTCCGTGAACGCCGCCCGCGCCGACGCTTCCGCGGGTGTGAGGAGACAGGCCGTGAGCATCAGAGCGGGCAGGGAGTACTCCCGTACGTACTGCTCCAGTTCCTCGTCGTCCGCGATGGTCCGCCACGCGACCTCGCGTTCGCAGCCCCTCAGGAACTCGTCCACGTATGCGTGCACGTTCGGGTGACGTTCGGCGGTGCGCACCAGACATCGGAGCACGGCCAGTTCGGAGTCACCTTCGGCGAAGGCCTTCCGCACGAGACCGTCCCACTCCTCGAGCGCGGCTGACCGTTCGGTCGGCGCCCCGCGATCGATCCGGTCGTCGGTGTCGTGCATGAACGCGACGGCGGCCACGACGTGCGGCAGCAGCGCGGCGGGGAGCAGCAGCCGCGCGGCCGCGTACTCGGCCGTCGCGAACCTCCGCACGGCCCGGCGCTGCTCCGTGTAGTCCCGCCGTAGCCGCGGCTCCCTGATTCCGGCCCGGTCGAGGGACTGCTTCCACATGCCGATCTCCTGTCGTCGTCAGATGCGAGCCTACGGGCGCCGGGCCAGTATTCGGATGAGCCCCCGACATCCCGACTGTCTGACTCGATGCCCCGTCGCGGCCCCGAGCGGGCCGTCGCGCTGACTGGTGCAGGGGTGTGGTCCCCACGGCGACGAGCCGCTACGCGAGCTCCTGCGGCCGCTGTGGACAGTCTCGGTGTCTGCCGCACGCGACGCGGTCGCTGCCGATCGGGCCGTGCACGTCTCGGTCAGCCTCCGGCTACGGCCACGGAAGCGATGACGTCGTTCCGTGGGGCGCGTCACCGGGCGGGGGCGTGGTGCTGGGCCTCAGCGTGGCCCTGGCCGAAAGGCACGCTCTTGCCGCCGGCGTCGTCTTTCTTCGGCCAGCGCCCCACCGAGACCCAGCACCACGCCCCCGCCCTCCCCACCGTGGCTCCTTCGGAAGGCACGAGGTTCAGGAGCGCCGGGCTGAGATGCGACTTGGGTAGGGCGGAGAGCATGGCAGTGGGCATGGGCCCCGGGGGAGCCGTACGGGTGCGTTGGGGCGTGGGTGGGTGTCTTTCTGGGGGGCTGGGGCCAGTGGTGTCCCCCGGGGGGCGTGCCCGGTCCGCTGCGCTCCCCGGGCCGCGCGCTGCGCGCGCTCACGCCGCTGAGGGCTGATGCGGTCGTGTCCGGTCGCGGCCCTCCGCTGCGCTGCGGGCCGCTCTTGTTGGTCGTCCGGACCGGGCAGTCGCTCCGCGCCGGCCCTCGGCGCTGCGCGCCGCCGGACTTCGTGGCCGGGCGCTTCGCGCCCTCGCGTCTGCCGTCCGGTCCGGTGCCGTCGCTCCGCGACGTCCCCTCGTCGCTCCGCGACGCCGGACGGCGGTCCCCTGACGCTGCGCGTCTGGGGGCGGGGGACACCACTGGCCCCAGCCCCCCAGGGGGTACGGGTTGAATCTGTGGGGCCTCGACTCCATGTCCGTGCAGGGCTAGCAGGGTTGCGTCAACGGCACCGGTCGCCTGCGGACCGTCAGCCACTACGAGATCGAAGTGATCTCCGCCGGGCCACGTAGCGACCGGGGCTGCACCCACCACTCCCCGGAGTTCGCCAAGGCATTCGGCGTCATGTGAGTGCCAACTGTCCGGCCTGGCACAGCGACTGACCGGTCGTCGGCCGCTGAACCCTGGTGTGGGGAAAACCGCAGGTCAGAGCGGTAGATCAGGAGGTTCAGCGACCGAAGCGACTGAAGGTTCCTATCTGTGACGCACAGGCGCACGCAGGATGGTTTCTCATATTTCCACTCCGGGTCGCTTCGGTCGCTGTCCCGTCAGGTTGTCGCCCCTGACCTGGTCTTTTGTGCTGTTGAGGCGGAGCTACCGAGTGGGTTCCGGTCGCCGGTCCGGTACGTGCGTGGGTCGTTCACGTGCCGGCAGCTACCGAAGCGACGCACACTCGGAACCTGGCGAACGGTCCACGATGCGAACGCGGCACCTGGTTCGGGCGACGGCCAGGACCGGCCGTCTGAAGATTCTGACGGACCGGACGGTTTTTTTTCGTAGGGATCTACGCGGGGTGATCGAGTTTCGCTAGTGTGTACGCATCGGTACGGTCGCTTCGGTCGCTGATGGGGGATTCGCATGGCCGATGGGCTGCAGTTCTGGCGCGCCGATTCACGAGAGTCCGGGTGTGGTCCATTGGTCCTGCTCCGGGCACGACCGCATCCCCCGTTAGTGCCGCAGCGCCGAGCGACGCTGTACTTCAGGGGGTATGTGTGAGCATCGAACCCGGCGGCGGGCTGTTCGACGCTCGTGCCGTGGCCGCCCGGATCGTGGCGTACGCCGACCCCGTACCCACGCAATTCACGCCCCCCGTCCCGGACATGCGGTCCGCGACGGGCGAAGTCCCGCGGCAGGGCTCAGCTCCGGGCCCCGAGTACGCGACCGCGCCCGGCCTGCTGCCCGACACGCTCAGCGATCGCGGCAACGCCAAACTGTTCGTCAAGCTCTATGCCAACGACTACCGGCACGTGCCAGGCCTCGGCTGGTACCGGTGGGACTGCACCCGCTGGCAGGTCGACCAGGACGACACGGTGCTGTGGGCGGCCGGCGACCTCGCCGAGAACATCGCCACCACCGACCCGCGGGGCGTCTACACCGTCCAGGCCCTCCACCAGCACCGCCGCCGCGCGTTGAGCACTTCCGGCATGAACTCCATGCTCGTGCAGGCCAGATCGGCCCCAGGAATGGTCCTCAACGCGGCGCTGCTGGACGCCGATCCGTACGCCCTGTGCACCCCTGGCGGCATCGTCGATCTGCGGACGGGCGGGATCCGGCCCGGCTCGCCCGAGCGGGACTTCCACTCCCGCTCCACCACCGTCAGCCCCCGGCAGATGCCCACGCCCCGCTGGCTGCGCTTCCTCACCGACACGTTCGGCGAGTGCGACGAGGGCGCGGAGATGATCGACTTCCTCCACGTGCTGCTGGGCTACTCGATCACGGGAGACGTCGGTGGTCAGGTCATGCCGTTCCTGTTCGGTTCCGGCAGGAACGGCAAGTCGGTCCTGCTGGACGTCCTGCTCAAACTTCTCGGCGACTACGCCGACGCCGCCCCGCCGGGGTTCCTGATGGCCCGGCCCTACGAAGGGCATCCCACGGACCTCGCCGAGCTGCACGGCCGCCGTGTCATCGTCTGTTCCGAGGTGAAGCCGGGTGACCGCTTCGACGAGGCCCGGGTCAAACTGCTGACCGGCGGGGACCGGATCAAGGCGAGACGGATGCGCCAGGACTTCTTCAGCTTCGAGCCGACGCACAAGCTGTGGCTGCTGGGCAACCACCGGCCCGAGGTCGGCACGGGCGGCTTCGCCTTCTGGCGCCGGATACGCATGATCCCCTTCGCGCGGGTCGTCCCCGACGACCGCAAGATCGACAACCTGGCCGACCTTCTCGTCACCGAGGAGGGACCGGGCATCCTGAACTGGCTCATCGACGGCTCCCGCCGCTACCTCGCGGGCGGCAAGGACCTCACCGGGCCCGAGCGCGTCCGGGTGGCGACCACCGCCTACGCGGAGACCGAGGACCACACCGGACGCTTCCTCGCCGAGTCCTGTCGGCTCGAACCGGAGTTGCGGGCCGAACAGGCGCAGCTCTACCAGGAGTACAAGGTGTGGTGCCAGAATGAGGGCGCCTCCCCCTTGTCGTCCCGGTCGTTCGCCGCGCGGGTCCGGGAGGCGGTGGGCCTGGCGTCCCCGAAGGGGATGATTCTGTCCAACCAGCGGAAGTACTACCCGGGCATCGGGCTGCTCGCCCGTGAGGAGGACGCATGAGTGCCCTCATCGCAGAGGACGAGATCAGCTACGAGGTCGCCCTCGTGTGGCTCGAGAGCGTCGACGAACTCGACTACGTGCGGCAGAGCCTGGACCGGCTGCCGACCCGCAGGGGCAAGCCCGCCTACCATCGCGACGGCCGGATGATCGGCTATGCCCAGCTGGGCCCCGGGGCCAGGCCGTCCCACTCGTCGGGGACCTTCCGCCGCCGGGTCTTCTGGCTGCTGCCCCACGACCGCGACACCGACCCCGACGGCCTGTACGCGACCGGGGTGCCGGCCGAGGCCATCGATCCGCGCACCCTCGCTCCCGGCGTCAAGGGGAGCAAGACCGAGCGGTCCAAGGGGGGATACGCGGCAGGGTGACGTGCGCGGGCAGGATCTGCGTCAGGGGTCGCGCAGCGGCTTCTTCGGCGGGTGACCGGCTTGTTCCTCCCTTCCTCGCCTGCGGCCACGGCCGCGTTCAGAGGCCCGCTTGCCCGCTTCCCCGACGGGGAGGCGGGCCCTTTTCGTCGCTCCGCGGGTGACCGGAGCGGATGGTCAAGGACTTGCAAAGAACCGTCTGCCCGGTATATTTTCGTTCTGCGTAGATGAGCGAGCTGGACGGTGCCACGCCCAAGGGCGGGGGCCCTCCGAGGGGGGAATCGCCATGCATCCGCAGGCACATGTCCAGGTGCGGGCTCAAGTGGTGGTCGTCGGGGGCGGCCCGGTGGGGATGTTCCTCGCCTGTGAGCTGGCGGGGTACGGGGTGCGCACTCTGGTCGTCGAGACCGGGACCGCCGTGTCCGAGCGGCCCAGGGCGACCACCCTGCACGCCCGGGCGGTGCAGTGTCTGGCCCGGCGCGGTCATCTCGACGGGCTCGTGCGGGTCGACGGTTCCGGGGCGGGCGCGGCCGTCACGCACAGCCCCTTCCACTTCGCGGGCATCCCCGGTCTCGTCGTGTCGGCCCCGGCCGGCGAGCCCGAGCCCCTCCTCAAGTGCCCGCAGGAGCAGCTGGAACGGCGCTTCGAGCAGCGGGCCAGGGCCGTCGGCGCCCGGATCCTGCGCGGTCACCGGGCGACCGAGGTGCGGCGGGAGTCGGACGGTGTGCGCGTCACGGTGGAGGGGCCGGGCGGGCGTGTCGTGGAATGCGTGGCCGACTACGTCGTGGGGGCGGACGGCGCGCGGGGCATGGTCCGCGAGCAGGCCGGCATCGGCGCCCGTACGTATCCGGCGACCGTGTCCGCCATGGCGGGCGACGTCCGGCTGGCCGAGGCCGGCGCACTGCGGCCGGGGTGGCACCGGACGCCGCGCGGCTGGATCGTCGTCAAGGACGTTCCCGACGGCTCGGTGCGTCTGCGGACGCTCAACTGCACGGGTGCGCACCGCACGCGGCATCAGCCGCTCACGCTGGAGGAGTTGCGCCGCGAGGTCGGCTGGATCGCCGGCCGGGACATCGCGATGACCTCGCCCCGGTGGCTGGGGCGGTTCAGCGACTTCTCCCGGCTCGCGGACTCCTATCGGTCGGGGCGGATCCTGCTGGCCGGGGACGCGGCGCACGTGCACTTCCCGATCGGCGGTCAGGGGCTCAGTACAGGGCTGCTGGACGCCGTGGGGCTGGGGTGGAAGCTCGCGTACACGGTGCTCGGCAGCGCGGGGGAGGGGCTGCTCGACACGTACGACCAGGAGCGCAGGCCCGAGGCGCAACGGGTCATCGACCACACGCGGGCGCAGCTCGCCCTGATGCGGCCGGATCCGGAACTCGATCCGCTGCGGGCGCTGTTCGTCGAGCTGTTGGCCGAAGCAGGTGCCGGGGGAGCGGAGAGCACCTACCTCGGTTCGATGGTCAGTGCGCAGGGAACGGCTCTTCCGGCGCGCACGGCGGACGCCTCGCCCTGGGAAGGGAGGTTCCTGCGCAACGTGGGCCTGACGACGTCCGAGGGCCGGACCGATGTGATCGGGCTGCTGCGTGCCGGGCGTCCTCTGCTGTTGCGGCTCGGCGAGCGGGGCCGGGAGTACGGCGGACAGGGGGTGGGGCGGCGGTACGGGGTGGTGCGCGTGGTGGACGCCGAGCCCACGCCCGAACTGCCCTGTGACGCATTGCTCGTACGCCCCGACGGTTACATCGCCTGGGCGCCGGGCGGCGAAGGTCTCGTCCCTGCTCTGTCGGCCTACTTCGGCGAGGGCACCACCGCGCCCGGCGGCGGACATGCGGGGGCCGGGTGTGTTCGGCTCGCCGGCTGATCCGGCTGATCCGGCTGATCCGGCTGATCCGGCTGATCCGGCGGGTCAGATGGGTGCGACAGGTCCGGTGGGATCGTCGTGTCCGGCATGCCCGGCGGGAGCGTCAGCCGGCCGCTGCCTCGTGATCCTCGGCCATCAGCTCCCGCAGCTCGTCGGAGATCGCCTCGCCCCGACCCTCGGAGAAGTCCACGGACGCGAGCACGGAGGAGACCGCGATGCTGGGCAGCATGTGCCGCAGCAGGTGGGAGACCCGGCGCAACAGGTCCTGGTACTCGCACACGGCCTGGGACATGGCCTGGACGCCGGCGAAGGCGCCCACCATGGCGTCGGCGGTCTCTGCCGGAACGACGTTCGGGAGCAACTCGCCCTGGGCCTGAGCCTCTTCGAGCAGGTCTCGGACTATCCCGGCCCAGCGCGTGAACGGCCCGCTCCGGTCGAGACCGTGGGCCTGCTGGTCGAGCGAGAGCCGTACGCCCGCCCGGACCATCGGGTCGGTCTGCAGGCGGTAGGCGTGCAGCATGACCGTGTCGACGAGCTCCTGGATCTTGCAGGCGCGCGCGGGGATGGGCAGCGACTGGTCCTGCTCGTGCAGGACGCCTTGGGCCAGGTGCTCCTTGGACGGGAAGTGGAAGTACAGCGCTCCCTTGGTCACCCCGGCTGCGGTGAGGATCTCGCTGATCGTCGCCGCCTGGTAGCCGCGGCCCTCGAAGACCCTGGCAGCAGCCGAGAGGATCGTCTTCCGGGTCTGGATCGCCCGCTCCTGCTTCACCACGCCGGCCTCCTTCAGTCAGTGAGCCCGGAGACCCAACAAAAAAACCGCCCAGTTCGTATCTTACAAGGTGCTGCCGACCGCAGCCCGGGCCCTGCCGAATCGGGGGGCCGGCACAAGACACTCACCGTGAGAAGGGGGACGACCGATGATCCTAGTGACCGGTGCGACGGGAACCGTGGGGCGGGAGGTCGTTCGGCTTCTTTCCGCAGGCCCGGGGCCTCTGCCGGGCGTTCGGGTCATGACGCGCGATCCCGCGCGTCTGGCGGGTGCCTGCCGCACGGCGGAGCCGGTGGCCGCGGACTACCGCGATCCGGCGTCGCTGGCGCGTGCGTCGGCGGGGGTGCGGACGGCGTTCCTCGTCACGACCGGTGTCGGCGGTGACGACGACGCCGTGTTCCTCCGCGCGGCGCGCGCGGCAGGTGTGCGGCGGGTGGTGAAGCTCTCCGCGGCGGCCGTCCTCGACCCGGGCGCCGACGACGCCATCACCCGGTGGCAACGCGCCTCCGAGGAGCTGCTGCGCGGATCCGGCATGGAGTGGACGCTGCTCCGGCCGCGCTCGTTCATGTCCAACGCCCTGTCCTGGGCGGCCTCCGTCCGCTCCGAGCGCGTCGTACGCACGCTGTACGGGACGTCGTCCAACGCCTGCGTGGATCCCCGGGACATCGCCGAGGTCGCCGTACGAGTCCTGACCGATGACGAGCACGCGGGGCAGGCGTACACCTTGACCGGGCCGTCGGCGATCAGCGCGGTCGAGCAGACCGAGCAGCTCGGGCGGACGCTGGGGGTTCCGCTCCGGCTGGAGGAGCTGACCCGGGATCAGGCCCGCGCTCTCTGGGGCCGGCGCTATCCGGCCGCGGTCGTCGAGGCGCTCCTGGCGAGTGCGGACCGGCAGCGGGCGGGGGCCAAGGCCGAGGTCGACGCAACGGTCGGCACGCTGACGGGGAGGGCGGCGGGGTCCTTCGAGTCGTGGGCCCGGGACCACCGGGAGGCTTTCGGGGCGGCCCCCGCCCAGGAGTCGGGTGCGGGCCCCGCTGCGGATGCCGGTCCGGCTGCCGGCTCGGCTGCGGGCTCGGGTGCGCAGGTGGGCTCGCGTGCCGATGCGGGATCGTCGCTGGGGGCCCGGGGCTGACACGGTGGCGGCCTCCTGGGCGGCGGTGGCCGTCCAGGAGGCCGATGCGTGGTGGGGTGGTGGGACGGGGGTATGGGGCCTGCCGGGAGGGTCACATGGTGCGCGGGGCGGCCGCGGTGACGGTGGCGCGGAAGACGAGTTCGCCCTCCTGATGCGCGGTCACCAGGACGGACTCCTCGCGGTCCGTGCCGCTGCCGGGAAGGCGGCGAGCCTCGATCACGCAGGAGGCGTCCAGTTCCGCGTAGCGTGCGAAGGTGCTGGTGACACGGAGGGGGAGGGCGGGGGATCCGAGGGTCGCGGCCGTGGCCTGGCGGGCTGCTTCGAGCAGCATCATGCCCGGCACGTGGTCGACGGGGTGCTCGAAGAGCACGGGGTGTCGGGTGTCCACTCTGAGCTGCCACCGGCCCTGCTCGCCGGTGGGAGAGAGGACGACATCCATGGGGGAGACCCGGCCGACGGTCTGCGGCGCCGTCGGGGCGGTGAGCGGGGGTTGGGGGCGGCCCCTGCCCAGCCGCTCGGCGCGCAGGCGCTGGTAGACCCGGGGCGAGGTACACGTGAAGGCGGCGCCCCCGGTCGCGGCGATGTGGCCGTCTCTGCGGATCACCGCCTCGTATCTCAATCCCGACAGGTTGGCGCCCCGCCGTTTGATGTCGCTGCAGGCGATCTCGATGTCGAGCGTGGCGGGAGTGGACTCGACGCGGAGGTGCTCCGGGTGTACCGCGAAATCGAGTTCCCACATGAGGAAGTTGTAGCCGAGGGGGACGCCGAACTCGGCGTGCGAGATGAGGCTGCCTGCCTGGCGGATCGTCTCGGCCGCTATGAGGGGGTCGTGGCATCCCTCGACGGTGGTGAAGAAGCTGTGCCCGCGCGGCCATTGGGCGGCGACGGTGAAGTGGCTGTCGTCCGTGCGTGCCCAGTCGGTGAGCATGACCTCCGCGACGCTGGCGCGGTGGACGAACTCCTTGGGGACGGTGGTCGTCAGGGTCGGGTGGCGGAGGACACCGTGCCATGTCGGCGGCGCTGTCGTGTCCTTCGTCGTTGCGGACGTGTCAGCCGTGTCAGCCGTGTCGGCGGTCGCGTGATGGCTTCGGAACGTGCTCGTAGACATGGGGTCCCCCTGAGCCGCGTTGTGTTGAACGTGATTGACGTTCCCTCGGCTAAATAAGCTACATACCATCCGGTTTAGTTTCTAGCGGAACAAGGCACTCCGCCCGCAAAGATGTGCGAGTACCTCGCCGTGTCCCTCACCCTCCTCCGACCTGCGGCTCTGTCCCCGGCGCGATGGTCGCGGGAGCCGGAAACAGTCGCCTTCTCGGGAGAATCCGGGTCCGACCGTGCGGTGACCGGCGCATGGTGCGCCGAAACTCCAGCGGTTCCGGAGTGATTCTCGAGCAGCCTGACCGATCATTTCCCAAAGCCCAGGGAAAAAGGGGGAATCGGCTGGATGGAAAGTCGGGAGGCGGTGTTCCGGGTGGAGCGCGGCCGGGCTGACGACGAGGAGCTCGCGGCGATCGCCGCGGTGCTGCTCGCCCTGCACCGAGACCGTGAACCGGTGGAGTGCGAGGGGCCGGCGGAGGCCGGTTCCGACTGGTGGAGGCGGCGGGATGCCTACAGGGCACCCGCCAGCTGGCGCTGAGCAGGGGTGTGGAGACACCCCTCTCTACAAACCGCGCGTGCGGTTTGCTAATGTGTGCTGTATGGACCCGGGGCGGACCCCCTCGGCCTTGTCCCCTCGTCCCTAGTCCCAAGAAGGGCTGACATGGCGATGACGACTGCCGCGGCACTCACCGAGCCGGGGCCGACCGACCTGCGCGGACGCGTGGCGGAACTGCACGGGATCCGCGCCCAGGCGCTGGCCGGCCCCAGCGAGAAGGCGACGCGGGCGCAGCACGGGAAGGGCAAGCTGACGGCGCGTGAGCGCATCGAACTGCTCGTCGATCCCGGGTCGTTCCGTGAGGTGGAGCAGCTGCGCCGGCACCGGGCCACCGGCTTCGGCCTGGAGGCCAAGAAGCCGTACACCGACGGTGTCATCACCGGCTGGGGCACGGTCGAGGG
>NZ_JBVHGJ010000017.1:0-163570 GCF_055561875.1 Streptomyces sp. NPDC022552 | reverse complement strand
ACCCGGACACCCTCCACCAGACCCCCATCGGCGTCTTCCGCTCGGTGAAGCGGCCGGTCTACGACACGCTCATGGCCGACCAGCTCGACACGGCCATCGAACAGCACGGCAAGGGCGACCTGGGGCAGCTGCTCGCGGGGAACGACACCTGGACCGTCGTCGGCTGACACAGGAATGACGGATGAGGGGCGCGGCCGCACGAAGGGCCGCGCCCCTCACCCCTTCCGCCGGCGCTTCTCCTCGTCCGCCGCCTTCTCGAACTGCCCGAGGTAGCGCGGGACCCCCTGCTCGATCCGGTACAGGAACAGCTCCTTGTTGTACCTGAACATCATCACGTTCTGTTCCTCGAAGCCGTACTTCTTCGCGAGGCCCTGGAACGAGAACGTCCGCATCGCCCCCCGCACGGCCACTCGTGTGATCGCCAGCTTCTGGCTCGACACCAGGTCCCTCATGCGCTCGGCGACGCCCGTCACCGCGTCGTACGCCTCCACCGCGAACCGGTCGACCGGAGCCGTGGCCGACAGGCCCCAGCGCGTGCGGTAGGCGGCCGTGAACCCCTCGGCCGCGGGCACGAGCGCCGGATCGACGTAGGTGGTGCCGAAGTACCAGCCCTCGGCAGCCTCCTGGCCGGCGGCGGCGAGGAACTCCGGTGCCAGCGCGTACTCGACGCCTCCGCACAGACCGTCGTAGCCCTGCTGCTTCAGCGCCTTGGCGCACAGTCCGGCGCGGCGCGGGGAGACGCCGGCGTAGAGCACGGCGTCGGGCCGGGCGGCGACCACCTCACGCGCCACGGCGCTGAAGTCCTCCTCGTCCGAGGCGACCTGATGCACGGTCACCGGAGCGTCGATCGCACTCATGGTGCTCCGTGTGGAGTTGGCCGTACGCCAGGCGTAGTCGCCCGCCGCCCGGTCCTGCACGACGGCCGTCCGCTTGGCCCCGCGTACCAGGGCGATGCTGGTGAAGGGCAGTTGCAGCATGTCGTGGTGGACGCGCAGCTCGCGGTAGACGGGGTTGACGGTCGGAAAGGTCAGGTCGCCCTGGTCGATGCCGACGGCGACGGTCGCGAGGACCAGCATGCTCGCGTGGTACGTGGTGGCGGCCGCGACCACCGTCTCGCGGGTCGTGGGGCCGATCACGGCCATGACGGCCGCGTCGTTCGCGAACTCCCGCGCCACGGTGCCCGCCCGGGGCGGGTGGCCCTCGTCGTCCCGTACCTTCACGGCCAGGTCGAAGGGCCGGTCGGGACGGGCGTTGAACGTCTCGGCGGCCAGCCTCGCCCCGCGCTCCTGGGCGCGTCCGTCCGCCGCGTGGGGGCCGCTCAGATCCGTCTGGATCCCGATCGCGTACGTGGGCAGGGACGCGGGCGGGCCGCCCGCCGCAGGGCTCGCGGGGGCGCGGTTCACGAGCCAGGCCGTGAGCCCGCCGGCCCCGGCGACGGCCGCCGCGGACCCGAGGGCGAGGAAGCGGCGCCGGGACGGCGAGGTGCGGGCCGGTGGGGCGGAGGGCACCACGACGGTCGGCTCGGCCACGGGCAGGTCCAGGACCCGTGCGGAGCGTTCGGCGATCAGCGCGGGCAGTCCGGGCGGCAGCCAGTCGCCCGCCGGCCCCTCGGCGGGCCCCAGCCGCGCCCGTACATCCACGGCCGTCGGCCGGTCCGCGGGGTCCTTGGCGAGACACGCGGTCACCAGCGGCAGCAGCGCCTCCGGTAGGCCGTCGAGGTCGGGCTCCTCGTGGACCGTGCGGTACACGACCGCGGCCACTCCGCCCGTACCGAAGGGGCGTTGCCCGGTGGTCGCGTACGCGAGCACGCACCCCAGCGAGAAGACGTCGCTCGGCGGGCCGACCTCGCCCGCACCGGCGGCGCGGGCCTGCTCGGGGGCGAGGAAGCCGGGTGTGCCGATCATCGCGTCGGTGGCGGTGAGGGCGGTGGCCCCGGCCGACCGGGCGATGCCGAAGTCGATCAGGCGCGGGCCGTCGAGGGCGAGGAGGACGTTGCCCGGTTTGACGTCCCGGTGGACGAGTCCCGCCTCGTGCATGTCCGCGAGCGCGTCGGCGAGCCGGGCGCCCAGGGCCCGTACGCTCGCTTCGGGCAGGGCGCCGTGGAGGGCGACGGCCTCGGCGAGCGAGGGTCCCGGCACGAACTCGGTGGCGAGCCAGGGCTCGCGGGCCTCCGGGTCGGAGCCGAGGACGCGGACCACCCAGCGGCCGGTGATCCGCTCGGCGACGAGGGCCTCCCGCCGGAACCGCTCGCGGAAGCCGGGGTCGGCGGCGTGCTCGGCCTGGATCAGCTTGAGCGCGGCGAGCGCGCCGCCGGCGGACCGGGCGAGGTAGACCACGCCCATGCCGCCGGCGCCGAGCCGGCCGAGCAGGCGGTATCCGGCGATCGCCGAGGGATCGGCGGTACGGAGGGGCCGCACGGCTCAGACCCGTCTGTTCTTCGGCGGCCCGGCGGGGGCGAACTCCAGGGGTTTGTACCGGCCGTTCTCGACGGCGTACATGAACGTGCCGACCGCCGTCAGGCGCCCGTCCTCGGGATCGAAGACGTAGCCGCCCATGACGCCGGTGTACTTCACCTTGCGCAGCAGGGCCGCGAGCGACGTGCGGTCGGGGCGCTTCCCGCCCTTGGCCGCCTTCTCCACCTCCTGGGCCAGGAGGTTGACCATGTCGAAGTACTCGCCCGTGTAGAAGGCGGGGGTCGCGCCGTACCGCTTGCGGTGCGCGGCGATGAGTGCGGACGCCTCCTTGCGGGTCGTGGGATCGACGACCGGTGCGCCGATGATCCAGCCCTCCGCCGCCTCCCCCGCCTCCGCGAGGAAGCGCGGCTCGAAGACGTGCTGTCCGGTGATCCTCATACCGGTGAAGCCGAGTTCGTCGAGCGCGCGGGCGGCGAGGACCGCGCTCGGGGTGAGGCCGCAGTGGACGTAGGCGTCCATGCCCTCGGCCATCATGGAGCCGAGCACCCGCTTGTAGTCGGTGGTGGGCCCGGGGACGACACGGGGAACGGGGACGACCTTCCCCTGCCGGAAGCCGAAGTTGGCGCCGCCGATGTACTGCCAGGCGTAGGTGTCGTCGGTCCGCTCCTGAAGGATGCCCGGCCGGACGCTCCGGGTCTTCGTCATGACGTAGTAGGCGAGGCACATGCCCGCGAAGGCGTGCTGCGGACAGGCCTGCACCATCGAGAGCCCCTGGCCGCCCGCCTGGTTGGACAGCATGTTCAGCCCGGCGGAGACCGTGATCACGGGCAGGAGGGCCTCGTCGTACGCGGGGAGGGCGGCCAGGCCCGTGTAGTCGGAGGTGGGCCCGATGACGCCGAGGACGTCGGGGTCGCCGGTGAGGACGCGGGCGGCGGCCAGGGCCTTGTTGTTGTCGCCGCCGTCGTCGGAGACCTTGAGTTCGAGGGTGAAGGGCTTGTTCTCACGGGCGTTGAACTGCTCGACCGCGAGCCGGGCACCGCGCTCCTGCGCGCGGCCGACGGCCTTGGCGGGGCCGGTCAGATCGGCGTGGACGCCGATGACCCAGCGGCGCTTCTTCGGCCCGGGGGCGGCCTTGCGGTCCTTGCCGTCGTCCCGGAGCGCGGCCCAGGCGGCGATGCCGCCTCCGGCGGCGAGGACGGCGCCGCCGGAGGCCAGGAGCAGGAACTTCCGTCTGCTGCTCGCCGGCTGCGCGTCCTTGTCCGACGTCCCGAGCTGTGTGGACTCGATCTCGGGCAGGGCGAGCATGGCGGCGGAGCGTTCGGCGATGGTCCGTACGACGGGGGCGGGCAGCCAGTCGTTCCCGGCGCCCGGGGCGTCCTCCGTGAGGCGGTCGGCGATCTCCTCGGCGGTGGGCCGCCGGGCCGGGTCCTTGGCCAGACAGGCGCGCAGCAGGTCCAGGAGCCCGTCCGGTACGCCGGCGAGGTCGGGCTCGTCGTGGACCGTGCGGTACAGCAGGGCGTCGACGGCCCCCGTGCCGAAGGGCGGGCGGCCGGTCGCCGCGTGGGCGAGGAGGCAGCCGAGCGCGAAGATGTCGCTGGGCGGGCCGATCTCGGCGGCGCGGGCCTCGGCCTGTTCGGGCGCGAGGAAGCCGGGGGTGCCGACGACCATGTCGGTGGAGGTGAGCGCGGTCTCCCCGGTGGTCCGGGCGATACCGAAGTCGATCAGGCGCGGGCCGTCGACGGCGAGGAGGACGTTGCCGGGTTTGACGTCCCGGTGGACGAGTCCGGCCTCGTGCACGGCGGCCAGCGCGCGGGCGAGCGCGCCGCCGAGGATCCGTACGCTCCGCTCCGGCAGCGGGCCGTGCGCGG
Source organism: Streptomyces sp. NPDC022552 (assembly GCF_055561875.1). Lineage (NCBI taxonomy): Bacteria > Bacillati > Actinomycetota > Actinomycetes > Kitasatosporales > Streptomycetaceae > Streptomyces > Streptomyces sp. NPDC022552. The sequence continues at coordinate 159,288 of NZ_JBVHGJ010000017.1, read as the reverse complement.
CGACGGCCTCGCCGAGCGAGGGCCCGGGGACGAAGGCGGTCGCCATCCACGGCTCGGGTGCGTCCGGGTCGGCGCCCGTCACGGGGACGGCCCAGGGGCTGGCGACCCGGCGCGCGGCCTCGACCTCGCGGCGGAAGCGGGCTCGGAAGTCGGCCTGGTCGGCCTGGTCGGCGTGGGTGACCTTCACGGCGGCGAGTTCGCCGTTGTCGGTACGGCCGAGGTAGACGACGCCCATGCCACCGGCACCGAGCCGGCCGAGGAGGCGGTATCCGGCGATCGCCGACGGGTCGGAGGTCCGGAGCGGCTGAAGGGCTGCGGGCCGGGCGGCAGCCGACGCGGGAGCCGAGGGCTCGGGCTGGTGAGCCGCCGGCTGGGGCTCGGGAGCCGAAGGCTCGGGTGCGGGGCTCATGACTGGACCTCCAGCTCGTCCTCGGCGCGCCCGACCATGGCGACAAGGGCCTGGACCTGCGCGCTGTCGACCTCCTTGGCGACATGACCGGGTGCGCCCTTGACGACGGCGGCGACGGTGACCTGCCCCACGCGGGACTGGTACCAGGAGTACGTCTGCTCCCCCCGGACCGCGTCGTTGACGTACGTCCCCGCCTCTCTCAGCGAGTCCACGGCGGTGAAGTTGCCCCCGACGCCGAAAGGGCTGCCGAGGGACATCAGGCCACCGATCCGCTCCCCGTCGCGCAGTCGCTGGTCGGGGCAGCGGAGCGCCTCCTCCAGCGTCTCGGCCATCTCCCAGTCGGCGTCCGTCTCGGTGCGGTGCACGGTGACGGTCGCGGAGACCCGTAGCGTCCCCCTCCCGCCCTGGGCGGGGACCTCGCTGTAGGCGGTGACGCTGTGGAGCACGGTCCGCGGGCGGGTTCCGGTCTCCCAGGTGCACTGCGCGGAGAGGACCGGCCAGTAGTCGTCGGCGCTGAGGTGCGGGGTGCGTTTCACGTAGTCCGCCCCCCAGGATTCGGGACCCGCGACGACCGCGAGGGCGAGCCGCTTGGCCTCGGCCTCGTTCTTGGGGGCCCTCTTCGGGTCCGCGGTGAAGCCGAGCCCCGTGGGCGTCGGCGAGGGTGTCGGCGTGGGCGGCGCGGTCGCGGTTCCGGACGCCCCCGAGGACGTACTCCCCTTGTCGTCGCGTTTGCCGTCCTCGCCCGAACCGGAGCAGCCCGTCAGGATCATGCCGCAGGCCAGTAGACCCCCGCAGGCGCGCAGCACTCTTCGGTACCCGTATGTCACGTATCCCCCACGCACGCTCACACTTGCCCCGAGTGGTGAGCAGATCGTACGACGCGTCGGCACCAACTCGCCCCGATTACAACATCATTGAGGCGAACCCGTGGCCTTCTCGCGACGTGCCGCGTCATACCGGGCGCGGGACTCCTGGACCGCCGGGACCCGGGCGTCGGTCCAGCGGGCCAGCTCCCAGACCCGGCCGGCGGCCTCTTCGCCGAGTTCGGTGAGGCTGTAGTCGACGCGGGGCGGGATGACCGGCTTGGCGTCGCGGTGGACGAAGCCGTCGCGCTCCAGTGTCTGGAGCGTCTGCGTCAGCATCTTCTCGCTGACCCCGCCGACCTGCCGGCGCAGCTCGCTGAAGCGGTACGAGCGCTCCCGCAGCGCGATCAGGATCAGGACGCCCCACCGGCTGGTGACGTGCTCCAGGACGAGCCGCGCCGGGCACATCGCGCCGTCGACGTCGGCGAGCAGACTCTTCGGATCACTTACTCCCATGCCAGTACCTTACTTCAAAGTGGGTACTTTCTCATGGTTAGCGCACCCCGTACGGTGAGTGCATCGCCCACCGCACTCCCGGAGAAGGAACCACTCATGAGCATCGTCGTCACCGGAGCCACCGGACAGCTCGGCCGTCTCGTCATCGACGAGCTCCTGGCCCGCGTCCCCGCCGAGGCCGTCGTCGCCGTCGTCCGCGACAAGGCGAAGGCCGCCGGCCTCGCCGAGCGCGGCGTCGAGCTCCGGATCGCCGACTACGGCAGGCCGGAGACCCTCGCGGGCGCCTTCGAGCCGGGCGACCGCGTCCTGCTGATCTCCGGCAGCGAGGTCGGGCAGCGCGTGGCCCAGCACGCGGCCGTGATCGACGCGGCCAGGGCCGCGGGCGTCGCCCAGCTCGCGTACACCGGCGTCCTCGGCGGGCCCGAGGCCGACTTCGACCTGGCCGCCGAGCACAAGGCCACGGAGACACTGATCCTCGACTCGGGCCTGCCGTACACGTTCCTGCGCAACGGCTGGTACACCGAGAACTACACCGCGAACCTCGCCCCCGTCCTCGCCCACGGCGCCGTCGTCGCCAACGCCGGTGAGGGCCGCGTCGCCTCCGCCACGCGCGCCGACTACGCCGCCGCGGCCGCCGCCGTCCTGACCGGGCCGACCGAGGAGCACGTGAACAGGGCGTACGAGCTGAGCGGCGACGTCGCCTGGTCGCTGGCCGAGTACGCGGCCGAGGTCGCCCGCCAGACCGGCAAGGAGATCGCGTACAGCGACGTCCCGGCCGAGACGCACGAGGCGATCCTGACCGGCGCCGGCGTCCCGGCGGGCTTCGCCGCGATCCTCGTGGACGTCGACGAGGCCATCGGGCGCGGGGCGCTCGCCCGGCGGACCGGTGACCTGTCCCGCCTCATCGGCCGCCCGACCACCCCGCTCGCCGAGACGGTCGCGAAGGCCCTCGCGTAAGGCCTGGAAACCCCCGCCGAGGGCCCCGCACCGGCCCCCGGCCGAGCCCTCGCCCGAAAGTCATGACCGTATCGCGGTACGGACATGACAGCCTGGCCTGTGCGGCGCTACCTTCATCAGGACGGCGTGGCGCAGGGCAGGAGGTTCGGTGAAGACGGACAACGAGGGACGAGCGGGTCTCCTCTACGGGATCGGTGCCTACGGAATGTGGGGCCTGGTCCCGCTCTTCTGGCCGCTCCTGAAGCCCGCCGGGGCGGTCGAGATCCTCGCCCACCGGATGGTGTGGTCCCTGGCCTTCGTCGTCGTCGCGCTGCTCGCCGTCCGCCGCTGGGGCTGGATACGCGAGCTGGTGCGCAGCCCGCGCAAGCTCGGTCTGATCACGCTGGCCGCGGCGGTGATCACCGTCAACTGGGGCGTCTACATCTGGGCGGTCAACGCCGGCCAGGTCGTCGAGGCGTCCCTCGGCTACTTCATCAACCCGCTCGTCACGATCGCCCTGGGCGTCCTCCTCCTGAAGGAGCGGCTGCGGCCCGCGCAGTGGGCGGCGGTCGGCGTCGCCGCCACGGCCGTCCTGGTCCTCTCCGTCGGGTACGGGCAGCCGCCGTGGATCTCGCTGATCCTGGCCTTCTCCTTCGGCATCTACGGCCTGGTGAAGAAGAAGGTCAACATCGGCGGTCTGGAGTCGCTCGCGGCCGAGACCGCGGTCCAGTTCCTGCCGGCCCTCGCCTACCTGGTGTGGCTCGGCTCGCAGGGTTCGGCCACCTTCGGCAGCGAGGGCGCGGGGCACGCGGCCCTGCTCGCCGCGACCGGCATCGTGACCGCCGTGCCGCTGGTCTGCTTCGGAGCGGCGGCGATCCGCGTACCGCTGTCGACGCTGGGGCTGCTCCAGTACCTGGCGCCGATGTTCCAGTTCGTGCTGGGGATCGCGTACTTCCACGAGGCGATGCCGCCGGAGCGCTGGGCGGGCTTCTCGCTGGTGTGGCTGGCGCTGACGATCCTGACGTGGGACGCGCTGCGGACGGCACGGCGGAGCAGGGCGGCGCTGGCGGCTGCGGCGCGCGCGGCCGCCGCGGCGGCGACGACCGAGGCCGGGCCCGGACTGGCCGGGCCCGCAGGGGCCGGGTCCGCAGGGGCCGGGTCCGCAGGGGCCGGGTCCGCAGGGACCGACGTCCCCTCCGCCTCGACCAGGACCCCTGCCGTCTCCTGACCTCCCGCCCGGTAGCGGGGGGGGCTCAGGCCGCCAGGAGGTCGTACTCCCGGATGAGCCAGCACACGGCCGTCAGGCGCAGTGTCGCGAAGTCGTGGCCGACCGGCTCGGTCCAGTCGGCCTCCGCCAGCGAGTCCGTGAAGCCGAGGACGTAGTCGGCGAGGTCCTCCCGGCGCACGGTCCGCCGACGCGTGAGGGTGGTCTCGTCCGGGCGGCGCGGGGCCGGGATCAGGGCGTCGCACACGGCCGCCGCGTGCTGGTCGACGGCGGCCACGAGCCCCGGCTCGAAGGCGAGCTCCGAGAGCCGGGGCATGTACGTGGCGGCCACTCCGACCAGCGGACAGTCGGAGGAATTGTTCATTCCTCCAGCCTAAGGGCGCCTCCCGTTCACCCCGCGGCGACCTTGGTCGCAGCCTCCGGTGCCTCCAGGCCCTCCGGGATCTCGTTCACGGCCTCGGCGCCCCGCAGCCCCGTCGCCGAGACCAGCGCCCCGAGCGCCACCATCGCCACCGGCACGATCAGCGCGGCCCGGAAGCCGTCGAGTCCGCCGCCGACGATCCCGTACACCGCCGTCACCAGCGAGATGCCCACCGCCGAGCCGAACTGCGTCGCCGTCGTCAGGAGCCCGCTCGCCAGCCCCTGCTCCTCCTCCTCGATCCCGTCCGTCGCGGCGATCGTCAGCGGCCCGTACGCCAGCGAGAACGCGAGCCCGGTCAGCAGCAGGGTCGGGAACATCGCCGCGTACGACCAGTCCGGCCCGACCGGCAGGAACAGCGCGTACGAGAGGATCGCGAGCACGAAGCCGCCGAGGATCACCCGTCCGTTGCCGAACCGCGCCACGAGCCTCGGCGTGAGCGTCGGGGCGAGGATCGCGTCGACGCCCATGACCATCAGCGCCAGCGCCGTCTCCAGGGAGGACCAGCCGCGCAGCTCCTGGAGATAGAGCGTGGCGACGAACTGGAAGCCGAAGAAGGACCCGACGAAGAGCAGCGCCCCGAGGTCGGCCCGGACGGTCGACGCCTTGCGCAGCAGCCCGAGGCGGACGAGCGGGGAGGCGGCGCGCCGCTCCACGGCGACGAACAGGCCGGCGAGGGCCACTCCGGCGGCGGCCACGAGCGCGGTCAGCGGCCATCCGTCGAGGCCGTGCTCCAGTCGTACGATCCCGTACGCGAGCAGCAGCATCGCCCCGGCCGCGGTCAGCGCGCCGGCCAGGTCGAAGCCGCCCGCCGACGGCTCCGGCCGCGTCTCCCCGGGGATCAGCCGCAGCGCGGCGAGCAGGATCGCCGCGGCCAGCAGGACGGGCGCGAAGAAGACCCAGCGCCAGCCGAGCTGAGTGAGCAGTCCGCCGATGACCAGGCCGAGGGAGAAGCCTCCGGCGGCCGTACCGGCGAAGACCAGCAGCGCCTGGTTGCGCTGCGGGCCCTCCTCGTACGACGTCGTGATGATCGACATCGCGGCGGGGGTCATGAACGCGGCGGCGACACCCGTCATGAAGCGGGCGGTGATCAGCATCCAGCCCTCGGTCGCGAAGCCGCCGAGGCCGGAGAAGAGCAGAAAGACGGTGAGCCAGCCGAGGAACATCCGGCGGCGGCCGAGCAGGTCGGCGGCGCGTCCGCCGAGGAGGGTGAAGCCGGCGTATCCGAGGACGTACGCGGACATCACCCAGGCCGCGCTCGCGGTGGACAGGTCCAGATCGGATCTGATGCTTGGCACCGCCACGGCGAGCATGGCGACATCGATGCCTTCGAGGAAGATCGTTCCGCAGAGGACGAGGAGAAGGGCCCAGGCGCGTGCGGGCAGGGATGTGGACACAGCTGTCTCCAAGGCAGGGAAGGGGAAGGGTGGTTACCGGCCATGGGGTCGGTTCTCTCTTGTAACCACCTCGATCCTGCGGCAGGATCCGATGCCATGGAAGAAGGCACTTTGAAGTCACCGAGTCACTGCGAAGTGACCTACGCCGACGGCGCGTCGGGAGACCGGGACCCCTTCCAGTGGGACACCCGGGAGGACTGCGAGGTCCGGCAGATCCTCGACCGGGTCGCCGACAAGTGGTCCCTGCTGGTCATCGCCCTGCTCGACCGCCGCAAGCTGCGCTTCTCCGAGCTGCGGCGGGAGATCGACGGCATCAGCCAGCGCATGCTGACGGTGACCCTGCGCCAGTTGGAGCGGGACGGCCTGGTGAAGCGGACGGTGCACCCGGTGGTCCCGCCGCGCGTGGACTACGAACTCACGCCGCTGGGCGGCACGTTGCACACGACGATCCGCTCACTGGTGCTCTGGACGGAGCTCCACCAGAACGAGATCGCGGCGGCACGGCAGGCGTACGACGCGAAGGAGGCGGCCGAGGCCGAAGCGGCCCCCGTCTGACCCGAGCACGGCCGGCGCGCCTCTCCATCGGGGTGAACGAGGGTCATGCCTGACGCGACCGGGGTCGCGCGCCCAGTACGACTGGGGGCATGACTCCGCTCCATTGGAAGCTCGTGATCGACACCGCCGACCCGCACGCCCAGGCCGCCTTCTGGGCCGCCGCCCTCGGCTACGTGGAGGAGGACCACAACGCTCTCGTCGAGCGCCTCCTCGACGCCGGGGCTGCCCCGCCCCAGCTGACGGTCATGCTCCCGGACGGCCGCCACGGCTGGCGAGATCTGGCCGCTGTCCGGCATCCGGACGATCCTTTCGACGAGGAGTCGGGTGCCGGGCGCGGCCGCCGCATCCTCTTCCAGCGCGTCCCGGAGCCGAAGACCGTCAAGAACCGCGTCCACCTCGACCTCCACCCCGCCGAGCGCACCCGGGAGGCGGAGGTCGAGCGCCTGACGTCCCTGGGCGCCTCGGTCCTGCACCGGGTCTCGGAGCAGGGCGGCACCTGGGTGGTCATGACGGACCCCGAGGGCAACGAGTTCTGCGTGCAGTGACGTTCGGGCCCCGCGCGCGGTTCAGGTGCCGCGTGGTCCCGGCCCCGCGCGGGGGTTCAGGTGCCGCGTGGTCCCGGCCCTGCGTGCCGGGACGTCCAGGTGCGCCGCGCAGGGACGTCAGGCGCGCCGTACCTCGAACTGGAAGCAGCCGTACTCGACGGCGCGGACGTGCACGAGAGCGACCTGCGGGTCGGCGAAGGCCTCCGCGAAGGCCTTGTCGAAGCCCGCGGTCGCCTCGTCCGGGATCTCCAGGAGCCGTCCGCCGACGATGCGGCCCTCGTCGTCGTAGCGGCGCAGGGTGCGCAGGGCGCCGGGCCGGTCGAAGGGGTACGACTCCGGGCCCTCGACCGGCCCCGCGCACGGGTCGGCGTGGATGAAGACCGGGCCCTGCTCGTCGTACGCCCCCGGGGCGGCCCCGGTCGCTGCCGCCCAGCGGCGCAGCGGCGCGTACGAGACGAGGGCGATCCGCTCCCCCGGCTCGAACGTGCGCAGACAGCAGCGCAGCGGGCTGCCCCCTTCGGTGGCGGTGTACGGGACGCAGGGCTGTCCGGCGTCGTCGCCGGCGCGGAGCTCGGCGAGGACGGCGGGGTCGATGGCGCGTGCGGTGTAGGTCGTCATGGCTCCAGCGTCACGCGCGCGCGGCCCACCCGCTGGCGGGATTCGGACGTGGCGTTCCGGGCGCCCCGCGGCCACCCTTCCTCGCACGCCTATCCGATGAGCGAACACGTGTGACCGGTTTCCGCTCTTGACGCTCAGTCAAACTCTCGTTGAACATTCACCACGCACATCACGCACCACCCCGCACCGACACGCACAGCTCCAACGCCCCGCGACTTCACAGCCGTCGGGGCGCTCGCACGTTCCGTTCCCATCCCCGTTCGGAATCCGGAGCCCCCACATGAACCTCTCCGTTCCCAGACGTGCCGCCGCGCTCGCGGCCGTGACCGCCATGGCCCTCGCCGGGTTCACCGGCGCCACGGCGAACGCCGCGCCCACAGCACCCGCTGCTGCCGCCGCCGCGCCCGACATACCGCTCGCCAACGTCAAGCAGCACCTCACCGACCTCCAGGCCATCGCCACCGCCAACGGCGGCAACCGCGCGCACGGCCGCACCGGCTACAAGGCGTCCATCGACTTCGTGAAGGCCAAGCTGGACGCGGCCGGATTCACCACCACCGTCCAGCAGTTCACCTCCAGCGGCGCCACCGGCTACAACCTGATAGCCGACTGGCCCGGCGGTGACCCCAACCAGGTCCTCATGGCCGGCGCGCACCTCGACTCCGTCTCCTCCGGTGCCGGTATCAACGACAACGGCTCCGGTTCCGCCGCCGTCCTGGAGACCGCGCTCGCCGTCTCCCGCGCCAACCTCCAGCCCACGAAGCACCTGCGCTTCGGCTGGTGGGGCGCCGAGGAGCTGGGGCTCGTCGGGTCGAAGTACTACGTCAACCAGCTGCCCAGCACGGAGCGTTCGAAGTTCTCCGGGTATCTGAACTTCGACATGATCGGGTCGCCCAACCCCGGCTACTTCGTCTACGACGACGACCCCACCATCGAGCAGACCTTCAAGAGCTACTTCGCCGGCATCGGCGTGCCCACCGAGATCGAGACCGAGGGCGACGGCCGCTCCGACCACGCCTCGTTCAAGAACGTCGGCATCCCGGTCGGCGGTCTGTTCACCGGCGCCAGCCGCGTGAAGAGCAGCGCCCAGGTCCAGAAGTGGGGCGGTACGGCCACGGCCTTCGACCGCTGCTATCACTCCTCGTGCGACAACACCTCGAACATCAACGACACGGCCCTCGACCGCAACAGCGACGCCGTCGCCCACGCGATCTGGACCCTGTCGGCCGGTACGACCACGCCCCCCGGCACGGTCTTCGAGAACACCGCCGACGTGTCCATCCCGGACAACGGCGCCGCGGTGACCTCCACGGTCAACGTCACCGGTATCACCGGCAACGCGCCCTCCACCCTCAAGGTGGACGTGAACATCGTCCACACCTACCGCGGTGACCTCGTCGTCGACCTCGTCGCCCCCGACGGCTCGGTCTACAACCTGCACAACCGCTCCGGCGGCAGCGCCGACAACCTCGTCCAGACCTACACCGTGAACGCCTCCTCGGAGGTCGCCAACGGCGCCTGGAAGCTCCGCGCCCAGGACCGGGCCTCGGCCGACACCGGCTACATCAACAGCTTCAAGCTCACGTTCCCGTAAGGCACCAGCCCTACGGCGCAGAAACTCCCGGGTGGGTCGGTGACCATCGCCCCCGACCCGCCCGGGGTCCCATCGCGCCCTACTTCCCGGCGTTCGCCGCGTCCACCAGCGCCTGCTTCGTCACGGCGCCGACGTAGACCTTGCCGTCGTCCGTCATCAGCGCGTTGACGAGCTTCGTCTTGAAGACGGTGCCCGAGCCGAACTTCCCGCTGACCTTGTCCCCGAGCGCGTCCAGGAAGCCCTGGACCTCCTTCGGGGCCTCGCCCGTCTTCGGGGCCGGGGCACCGGTGTCGATCCTCGCGATCGAGGTCCAGCCCTCGCCGATGACGTTCATGCCCTCGGCGCCCGCGCCGCCGGCGCCGGGAGCCATGCCTCCGAAGAGTCCGTCGAGGCCGCCGAGCTCCTTCTCCAGCTCCTTCTCGAGGTCCTCGGGGGACTTGCCGTGCGCCGCCCCGTCCGGGCCCTCGGAGCCCTCCGTCACCTTCGCGCCCTTCGGCGCCTCGAAGTCGAACGTCGAGGCCGCCGGCCTGGCGAAGTCGACCTTCGTGAAGCCCGCGTCGAGGACCGGCTTGCCACCCTCGACCGACGCCAGCGTGAACTTCAGCGGCGTCCCGGTCCTCGCGTCCACCGCGATCTTGATCGACTCGACCGTCGAGCCGCTCTGCTTGGGCTTGATCACGAGCTGGTACGCGTCCCGGCCGGCCACCTTCGCCGTACCGCCCACCGTGATGGACGTGGTGTCGCCCGCCGCCTTCAGGACCTCGTCCGCGAGCTCCTTCGGGGTGCCCGGGACCTCCTTCTCGCCGGCGGGGCGGTCCGAGGCGTCGCCCTTCTCGTGGAACACCTCGTTCGACTTGCTGTCGTACGCCCACACGTCGTCGCCGTTGTGGATCAGGCTGTACTCGTCCGAGCCGTCCACGATCGTCAGCTTCTGCTTCTCCGGGCCGTCCGCCGCCACCCGCAGCGTGTGCGAGCCCGAGACCAGCTGCGTCAGCCGCTCCTGCGGGTCCACGGACGACGAGCCGCCGGACGACGAGCCGCCCGCGAAGCTGTCGGCCAGGCCCGCCACCGACGGCAGGCCCAGGTCCGTGCTCACCTTGAACGTGCCGGACAGGGTCTGCGTGTCCGACGCCGCGATCTTCTCGATCAGCTGCTGTGCCGTGATCTCCGGCAGGTCGGGGTCGCCGGACGCCGCCAGCGCCGGTACGAGTCCGATGGTCGCCGCGGCCACTCCGGCCACCGCGAACGGGACGACGTAGCGGCTCGCCTTACGGGTCTCTGCCATGGTCTGTCCTACCTCCGTGGTCGATGACTCCATCTGACCAAAGCGGCGGCCCGGAATCGTCAGACTGCGGCATCAACCTGACGTACTGCTGAAGGATGACAACCCGTAGGGGCCGTAGCCCGTCCGGGCTGCCCGCCGGGTCGACACGGCCCGTCGGCCCGCCCGGTGGACAGCGTCAACCCGCCCGGTGGACAAGGTCAAGCCCGCCCGGTGGACAGGGTCAGCCCGCCCGGTGGACCACCGCGTCGCACAGCTCCTCCAGAGCCGACTTCGCGTATCCGTCGGGCAGCGGCGCCAGCATCGCCCGCGCCTCCTCCGCGTACCGCACGGTGTCCCGCCGGGCCTGCTCCAGGGCCGGGTGGACGCGCAGCCGCCGCAGGACCTCCGCGTGCCGCTCGTCGTCCGTCAGGTCGCCGTCGACGAGCTCGACCAGCTCCACGTCCTCGGGACGGCCGAAAGTCGCCGCCGCGGCCCGCAGGCGGAGCACCGGAAGGGTCGGGATGCCCTCCCTGAGGTCCGTCCCCGGGGTCTTGCCGGACTCGTGGGAGTCGGAGGCGATGTCGAGGACGTCGTCGGCGAGCTGGAAGGCGACGCCGAGCCGCTCGCCGTACTGGGTGAGGATGTCGACGACGGTCTCGTCCGCGCCGGACATCATCGCGCCGAAGCGGCAGGAGACGGCGACGAGCGAGCCGGTCTTGCCGGCGAGGACGTCGAGGTAGTGGTCGACGGGGTCGCGGTCGCCCTGCGGTCCGGCGGTCTCCAGGATCTGGCCGGTGACCAGACGTTCGAACGCCTCGGACTGGATGCGTACGGCCTCGGGCCCGAGGTCCGCCAGCGTGTGCGAGGCGCGGGCGAACAGGAAGTCACCCGTCAGGACGGCGATGGAGTTCCCCCATCGGGTGTTCGCGCTGTCGACGCCGCGCCGCACGTCCGCCTCGTCCATGACGTCGTCGTGGTAGAGCGTGGCCAGGTGGGTGAGCTCGACGACGACGGCCGAGGGCACGACGCCCGGCGCGTAGGGGTCGCCGAACTGGGCGGCGAGCATCACGAGCAGCGGCCTGAAGCGCTTGCCGCCGGCCAGCACGAGATGCTGGGCGGCCTCCGTGATGAACGGGATCTCGCTCTTGGTGGCGTCGAGGAGCCCTGCCTCCACGGCCGCCAATCCGGTCTGGACATCGGCCTCAAGAGCCTGGTCCCGCACGCTAAGACCGAACGGCCCGACGACGGTCACGAGAGGGTCTCCTGTCTGCTGACGCCTGCTTCTGCTGCCGACGATCACACGGATTGTCGATGTGTCGCTCGATTCACTCAAGTCAGCGTATCCGGTCGCCTTTCGATCACCATGGGCGCCTTCCCGCCACCCCCGGTATGTTCTTGATCAGCTCATACGACCAGGAGTAGGCGATTTGTCCCGAACAGTGATCGATACCGACGCGGGCGACGAGCGGCCGCCACCCGAAGACGATCATGCCTTCTTCGGCCGGCCCAAGGGGCTTCTCACCCTCTCGGGTCTGGAGGGGTCTGGGAGCGCTTCTCGTTCCTCGGCATGCAGGCGATCCTGGTCCTCTACTGCGCCGACAGTGTGGCGGACGAGGGTCTCGGCATGGACGCGGGCACCGCCGCCTCCGTCGCCCGCGTACGGCACCCTCGTCCATCTGGTGTCCGTCGCGGGCGGCCGGCATGACCTGGCCGGCCTCGGCCTGATCAGTGCCGGTACGGGCCTGCTGAAGCCGAACGTCGCCACCATGGTCGGCAAGCTCTACGCCACCGACGACGGCCGCCGCGACGCGGGCCTCGTCGTGATCGCCAGGGCGCCCTGGCTGCGCCGCACCATGCACCCCGTCCACTGAGGTTGGTCCGCCATGCGCATCCGTACCGAGTTCCCGTACGAGACGACCCACGAAGATGTCCGGATCCCGCTCCCCGGGACAGGGACAAGGCTCTACGCCCGGATCTGGCGGCCGGTCACCGACGAGCCCGTCCCCGCCCTCCTGGAGTACCTCCCGTACCGCCTGACCGACTGGACGGCGCCCCGGGACCGGCAGCGCCACCCCTGGTACGCCGGGCACGGCTACGCCTCCGTACGGGTCGATGTGCGCGGCCACGGGAACAGCGAGGGGCTGCCGGGTGACGAGTACGACCCCGTGGAGCTTGCGGACGGCGTGGCGGTGGTGAACTGGCTCGCCGAGCAGCCCTGGTGCACGGGGAAGGTCGGCATGTTCGGGATCTCCTGGGGCGGCTTCAACGCGCTCCAGATCGCCGCGCTCGCGCCCGAGCCGCTGAAGGCGATCGTCACCGTCTGCTCGACCGACGACCGCTACGACAACGACGTCCACTACATGGGCGGATCCGTCCTCGCGGTCGACATGCACGCCTGGGCGGCGACGATGCTGGCCTTCGTCTGCCGTCCGCCCGATCCGATGCACGTGGGCGAGGAGTGGCGGGAGATGTGGCTGCGGCGCCTGGAGGCCGTGGACCCCTTCATTCACACGTGGCTCGCCCACCAGACCCGGGACGCGTACTGGCGGCACGGCAGCGTCTGCGAGGACTACGGGGCGATCGGTGCGGCCGTCCTGGCGGTGGGCGGCTGGCACGACCCGTACCGGGACACCGTGCTGCGCCTGGTGGAGCACCTCCCGCAGGACCGGGTCCGCGGGATCATCGGGCCGTGGTCGCACCAGTACCCCGACCGCGGCCTGCCGCCCGGCCCGGCGATCGGCTTCCTCCAGGAGACGCTGCGCTGGTGGGACCACCACCTCAAGGGCGCCGACAACGATGTGATGGCCGAGCCGCTGCTGCGCTCCTGGATCAGCGCGTCCCACCCGCCGGCCACCGTCTACGACCGGCTGCCGGGCCGCTGGGTCGCCGACCCGGCCTGGCCGTCCCCGAACGTCACGCCCGTGACGTACGCCTTCCAGGGCGAACCGGTCGTGGTCGACTCCCCGCAGCAGACCGGCCTCGACGCGGGGCGCTTCTTCCCCTTCGGCAACGACGCCGACCTGCCTCCCGACCAGCGCGAGGAGGACGCCCACTCGGCCTGCTTCGACTTCCCCGTGCCGGAGGACGGCGAGCCGATCGAGATCCTGGGCCGGCCGCGGGTGAGCCTGAACCTCCGGGCCGACGCCCCCACGGGGCAGGTGATCGCCCGCCTCTGCGACATCGCCCCGGACGGCTCCTCGACCCTGGTCACCCGGGGCGTGCTGAACCTCTCCGCCCGCTACGGCCGCGACCGGGCGGTGGAGGCGCAGGTCGGCGAGGCGGAGGACGTCGTCTTCGAGCTGAACGGCATCGGCCACACCTTCCCGCCCGGCCACCGGGTCCGCCTCGCCGTCTCGTCCGCGTACTGGCCGTGGATCTGGCCCCAGCCGGACGCGGCGGGCTTCACCCTCGACCCGGTCACCTCGCACCTGACGCTCCCGGTCCGCCGCCCCACGGCCGACGCGGTCGAGTGGCAGGAGCCGGAACAGTCCGAACCGCTGGTCGTGAGCGTCCCGGCGACGCTGGAGGAGCCCCGTCCCGAGCGTCTGGTGGTACGGGACGTGGCCAAGGGCGAATGGCGCCTCGAGGTGGACCCCCGGTACGGCGGTACGCGGGTCTATCCGGACGGCCTGGAATTCACCGAGGACGCCCTGGAGACGTACACGATCGTCGAGGACGATCCGCTCTCGGCCCGTACCCGCTCGGACTGGTCGATCCGGCTGCACCGGCCGGAGAGCGCGTGGGACGTGACGATCGAATCGCGCTCGGAGATCTGCTGCGACGCGGACGCGTTCCTCACGTCGAACGAAGTGGTGTGCAAGGAGGGCGGAGAGGTCGCCTTCCACCGGACGTGGGAGAAAAGGATTCCGCGTACGGCGGGGTGAGCGGAAAGGGAAAGGGCCCGCATTCCCCGGGGAATGCGGGCCCCTTGCTCAAAGGCGCGGATCAGGCGTCGGCGCCGGCCTTGCGGCGGCGGACGACGAACATCGCGCCGGCACCGAGGGCCACGGCCGCGGCACCCGCGAGGGCGAACTGCGGCATGACGTCACTCGAACCGGTCTTGGCGAGCTGGCCGGTGGACGTCACGGACGTGGTGGAGGTGCCGCCCTGCTGGGTGGTACCGGTGTTGCCACCGCCCGTGGAGCCGGTGCCGCCCGTGGAGCCCGAGGAGGACGGGTCCTTGGGCTTGGCGGTGACGTCGAACTCCGCGTAGGCGCCATCCTGGACGTAGCCGCAGGACCCGTCCACGTTGTCGTAGCCGGCGTGGATGAGGAGGCCGGACTCGGCGGCCGGCGCCTTCTTGTCGACCGTGATCCGCACCAGGGCGGTGATCTCCTGGCCCGGCTTCACCAAGCCGATCTCGGTGTAGCCGCCACCCTGGCTGGGCTCCTCCCACTCGCTGTCCGGGTAGCCCCACTCGACGTCCACGTGGTCGTACAGGTCGCCCTCGCCGAAGGCGACGTCGGTCTCCGCGTACACCTGGTCGAGCTTGTGACCCGTGCCGTTGGTGAGCTTGACGGTGAAGGTGGCGCTGGTACCGGCGGCGATCTTCGCCGGACCGCTCAGGTCGACGGTCAGCTGGTCGCTGACGTCCTTGCAGTCGACGTGCGGCGGCTCGGCGTCCGCGAGCGCCTTCTTGGCCGCGTCGAGGGTCTTGAGGGCGGCCTCCTTGGCGAGCCGCAGACGCTCGGCCTCGGCAGAGGCGGCGCCGCGCGCGTCCTCGATGTCCTTCTTGGCCTTGGTCAGCTTCTCACCGGCGGCCTTGCGGTCGGCGGTGGCGGTCGTCAGGCCGGTCTTGGCGGCCTCGACGGCCTGCTCCGCGGCCGCCTTCTGCTCGGGGGTGGCGTCGACGGGCAGGGCCTTCAGGTCGGCCTCGGCCTTGGACAGCTTCTCGTTGGCGGCGGACACCGCGGTGTCGGCCGCCGCGACGGCCTTCTCCGCGTCGGTGACGGCGAGCTTCAGCTTGCTGTCGGCGGCGTCGACGGCGGCGAGCGCCTTCGCGGCGTCGTTGTACGCGACCAGGGCGTCGTCGTACGCCTTCTGCGCCTCGGTGACCTTCTTCTGCAGCTCCTCGATCGTCGGCTGCTGCTCCTGCGTCTGCGACGGCGCGGACGGCTTGGTGTCGGCGAACGCCGGGGCGGCCGACAGGAGGACGACGGGAGTCGTCACGGCGGCGGCCACGGCCGTCGCGAGAATACGGCGAATCTTCAAGATGGACCTTCTGGTCAGGATCGGTCGGAGAAGAGAAAGAAAAGGTGGGTCGCGCCTGCGGGGAAACTCACGCGGTGCGACTTCTCCAAGATCGTATGACCCTGATTAGGCCCGGGGAAGGGGGAATTGAACGCGCTCAGTCGCATGGCCGACGCACACCCCACGCACAGGACGCATAAAGCACGCGAACATGGACAGTTGTGCACGGAGGCCACAGTTTCTCTGTGATCCATGTCATCCGCGCCGAGCGGCCCGCCCCGTAACGTGTCCCCCACACCCGTGGAAAGCGAGGCAAGCACCGATGCCCGAGCAGTCCCCGCTCGACCTGGCCGAGGGCGATCCCTTCGGCCCGCACAACCTTCCGTACGGCGTCTTCTCCCCCGCCGACGAGCCCGACCGGCGGAGGGTCGGCGTCCGCATCGGCGGTCATGTCCTCGACGCGGGAGCCGCGGCGCAGGCGCTCGGCTCGCCCTACGCCGCGCTGCTCGCGCAGCCGAGCCTCAACCCGCTGCTCGCCGCCGGCCGCACCGCCTGGCGCGACGTACGCCGGGCGCTCACCGGCTGGGTGACGGTGCCCGCGCACCGGCCCGCCATAGAGCCGCTGCTCCACCCGCTGGACGCCGTGACGCTGCACCTGCCGTTCGAGGTCGCGGACTACGTCGACTTCTACGCGAGCGAGCACCACGCCACCAACGTGGGCCGGATCTTCCGCCCCGACGGCGACGCGCTCACCCCCAACTGGAAGCACCTGCCCATCGGTTACCACGGCCGCGCGGGCACGGTCGTGGTCTCCGGCACCGATGTCGTACGCCCCGCGGGCCAGCGCAAGGCACCCACGGACCCGGCGCCGGTCTTCGGCCCCTCGGTGAAGCTGGACATCGAGGCGGAGGTCGGCTTCGTCGTCGGCACCCCCTCGGCGCTGGGCACGCCGGTCCCGCTGGCCGACTTCCGCGAACACGTCTTCGGTCTGACGCTCCTCAACGACTGGTCGGCACGGGACATCCAGGCCTGGGAGTACGTGCCGCTCGGCCCGTTCCTCGGCAAGTCGTTCACGACGTCCGTCTCGGCCTGGGTGACCCCCCTGGAGGCCCTGGACGCGGCCCGTACGGCCCCGCCGGCCCGGGACTTCGATCTGCTGCCGTATCTGGACGACTCCGCCGACGAGGAGCCCGGCGGCTTCGATCTGCGGATCACGGTCGAGATCAACGGCGAGGTGGTCTCCGAGCCGCCGTTCGCCACGATGTACTGGACGGCCGCCCAGCAGCTCGCCCACATGACGGTCAACGGCGCCTCGCTGCGGACCGGTGATCTGTACGGCTCCGGCACGGTCTCCGGGCCCGAGACGCACCAGCGCGGCTCGCTGCTCGAACTGACCTGGAACGGCCGCGACCCGCTCGAACTGCCCACCGGGAAGCGGACGTTCCTGGAGGACGGCGACGTGGTCACGCTCACCGCGTGGGCCCCGGGTCCGGACGGTACGCAGGTCGCGCTCGGCGAGGTGACGGGCCGGATCGTTCCGGCGCCGTAGCGCCCCGCACCCATACGTCAGGGCCCGGCCCCCGCGCGAGCGGGGACCGGGCCCTGAGGGCGCTCAGGCTCTCGACTACCGCACGAACACGCTCGCCTGGCCCGCCAGGTCCAGGAAGTACTGCGGCGCGAGGCCGAGCACCAGCGTGACCGCGACGCCCACCGCGATGGTGACCGCCGTGAAGGCCGACGGCACCGCGACCGTGGGGCCGTCCGCCTTCGGCTCGCTGAAGAACATCAGCACGATCACCCGGATGTAGAAGAACGCGGCGATCGCCGACGAGACGACACCGACGACGACCAGCGCGCCCGCGCCGCCCTCCGCCGCCGCCGTGAAGACCGCGAACTTGCCGGTGAAGCCCGACGTCAGCGGGATGCCGGCGAAGGCGAGCAGGAACACCGCGAAGACCGCCGCCACCAGCGGCGAACGGCGCCCGAGACCCGCCCACTTGGACAGGTGCGTCGCCTCGCCGCCCGCGTCCCGCACCAGCGTGACGACCGCGAAGGCACCGATCGTCACGAAGGAGTACGCGCCCAGGTAGAAGAGCACGGACGAGATGCCGCTGGGCGTCGCGGCGATGACACCGGCCAGCAGGAAGCCCGCGTGCGCGATGGAGGAGTACGCGAGGAGCCGCTTGATGTCGGTCTGGGTGATCGCGACGATCGCGCCGCCCAGCATGGTGACGATCGCGACGCCCCACATGACCGGCCGCCAGTCCCAGGTGAGGCCCGGCAGCACCACGTACAGCAGGCGCAGCAGGGCGCCGAACGCCGCCACCTTCGTCGCGGCCGCCATGAAGCCGGTGACGGGAGTCGGCGCGCCCTGGTAGACGTCCGGGGTCCACATGTGGAACGGCACGGCGCCGACCTTGAAGAGGAGCCCCATGAGGACCATGGCGAAGCCGATGAGCAGCAGGGCGTCGTTGCCCATCGTGTCGGCGAGCGCCGGGTCGATGGCGCCGACCGAGCCGTCGACGACGTTCGCGATGGTGGCGTACGAGACGGAGCCCGCGTAGCCGTAGAGCAGCGCGATGCCGAAGAGCAGGAACGCCGAGGAGAAGGCGCCGAGGAGGAAGTACTTGACCGCGGCCTCCTGCGACATGAGCCGCTTGCGGCGGGCGACGGCGCAGAGCAGGTACAGCGGGAGGGAGAAGACCTCCAGGGCGACGAAGAGCGTCAGGAGGTCGTTGGCCGCGGGGAAGACCAGCATGCCGGCGATGGCGAACAGCGCCAGCGGGAACACCTCGGTGGTGGTGAACCCGGCCTTGACCGCCGCCTTCTCCTGGTCGCTGCCGGGGACGGCGGCGGCCTCGGCGGCGAAGGAGTCGACCCGGTGGCCGTGGTCGGCGGGGTCGAGCCTGCGCTCGGCGAAGGTGAAGACGGCGACGAGCGAGGCCAGCAGGATCGTGCCCTGGAGGAAGAGCGCCGGGCCGTCGACGGCGATGGCGCCCATGGCGGCGATGTGCGCCTTGGTGGAGCCGTAGCCGCCGGCGGCGAGGCCGACGATCGCGGCGAAGGCGGCCACCAGGGCGAGCACGCTGAGGAACACCTGGCTGAGCCAGCGTCCCCTGCGCGGCACGAAGGCCTCGACCAGGACGCTGAGGACCGCGGCGCCGACCACGATGAGGACGGGCGAGAGCTGCACGTACTCGATGTGGGGTGCCGGGATCTTGGTCAACGGCTCGGCGGCCGTCGTCCACAGGCTGTGGACAGCCGTCGCACTCACTTGGCCTCCACGGTTTGGAGAGGAACGGTGGGCTGGGGGTCACTCTGCTGGACGTCGGACATGGTGTGCGTGACGGCGGGGTTCACGATGTCCGTCAGCGGCTTCGGGAACACCCCGAGGAAGATCAGCAGGGCGATCAGCGGGGCGACCACGACCAGCTCCCGCACCCGCAGGTCCGGCATCGTCCGGACCTCCTCCGTCTTCACCGGGCCGGTCATCGTCCGCTGGTAGAGGACGAGGGTGTAGAGCGCGGCGAGGACGATGCCGGTGGTGGCGATGATGCCGGCCACCGGATAGCGGGCGAACGTGCCGACCAGGACCAGGAACTCACTGACGAAGGGCGCGAGTCCCGGCAGCGAGAGGGTGGCAAGGCCGCCGATCAGGAACGTGCCGGCAAGCACCGGGGCGACCTTCTGCACACCGCCGTAGTCGGCGATGAGCCGCGAGCCGCGCCGGGTGATCAGGAAGCCGGCCACCAGCATCAGGGCGGCCGTCGAGATCCCGTGGTTGACCATGTACAGCGTCGCGCCGCTCTGGCCCTGGCTGGTCATCGCGAAGATGCCCATGATGATGAAGCCGAAGTGCGAGATCGAGGCGTACGCCACCAGGCGCTTGATGTCCCGCTGGCCGACCGCGACCAGCGCCCCGTAGACGATGCTCACCAGGGCGAGCGCGATGATCACCGGGGTCGCCCACTTCGACGCCTCGGGGAAGAGCTGGAGGCAGAAGCGGAGCATCGCGAACGTGCCGACCTTGTCGACGACCGCGGTGATGAGCACGGCGACCGGTGCGGTCGCCTCCCCCATCGCGTTCGGCAGCCAGGTGTGCAGCGGCCAGAGCGGCGCCTTCACCGCGAAGGCGAAGAAGAAGCCGAGGAACAGCAGCCGTTCGGTGTTGGTCGCCATCTCCAGCCGGCCGGACGCCCGCGCCTCGGCGATCTCCGTGAGCGAGAAGTTCCCCGCGACGACGTAGAGCCCGATGACGGCGGCCAGCATGATCAGTCCGCCGACCAGGTTGTACAGCAGGAACTTCACGGCCGCGTACGAACGCTGGGCCGCCGCGTTCTCGTCCGAGCCCGCGTGGGCCCGGTCGCCGAAGCCGCCGATGAGGAAGTACATCGGGATGAGCATGGCTTCGAACAGGATGTAGAAGAGGAAGACGTCGGTGGCCTCGAAGGAGAGGATCACCATCGCCTCGACCATCAGGATCAGGGCGAAGAAGCCCTGCGTCGGCCGCCAGCGGCTGGACTTCGTCTCCAGGGGGTCGGCGTCGTGCCATCCGGCCAGGATGATGAAGGGGATCAGCAGCGCGGTGAGCGCGATCAGCGCCACCGCGATGCCGTCCACACCCAGCTCGTAGCGGACCCCGAAGTCCTTGATCCAGGAGTAGGACTCGACGAACTGGTACCGGTCGCCGCCGGGCTCGAAGTCGACGAGCACGACCACGGCGAGGACGAGGGTGACGAGTGAGACGAGCAGCGCCAGCCACTTGGCGGCGGTGCGACGGGCGGCGGGGACGGCGGCGGTCAGGATCGCGCCCACCGCCGGCACCGCTGCCGTCGCCGTCAGGATCGGAAAGCCCGCGTTGACTGCTTGCGACATCGGTTACACCGCCCTCATCAGCAGGGTCGCGGCGATCAGCACCGCAGTACCTCCGAACATGGAGACCGCATAGGAGCGGGCGTAGCCGTTCTGCAGCTTGCGCAGCCGGCCGGACAGACCGCCGACCGAGGCGGCGGTGCCGTTGACGACCCCGTCGACCAGGCTGTGGTCGACGTAGACGAGCGAGCGGGTGAGGTGCGTGCCGCCCGTCACGAAGACGGCGTGGTTGAAGTCGTCCTGGAGCAGGTCGCGGCGGGCGGCCCGGGTGAGCAGCGAGCCGCGCGGGGCGGTGACCGGGACGGGCCTGCGACCGTACTGGACGTAGGCGATCGCGACGCCGATCACCATGACCGCGACCGTGGCCGAGGTGATGGCTCCGGCACTGATCGGCGGGTGCCCGTGCTCGAACGAGGTCACCGGCTCCAGCCAGCTGATGAACCGGTCGCCGATGGAGAAGAAGCCACCCGCGAAGACGGAGCCGACGGCCAGCAGGACCATCGGGATCGTCATCACCTTCGGCGACTCGTGCGGGTGCGGCATCTCGCCCTTCTCGTCGGCCTGCCAGCGCTTCTCGCCGAAGAAGGTCATCAGCATCACGCGCGTCATGTAGTACGCGGTGATGGCCGCGCCGAGCAGGGTGACGGCGCCGAGGATCCAGCCCTCGGTGCCCCCCTTGGCGAAGGCCGCCTCGATGATCTTGTCCTTGGAGAAGAAGCCGGACAGGCCCGGGAAGCCGATGATCGCGAGATAGCCGAGGCCGAAGGTGACGAAGGTGACCGGCATGTACTTCCGCAGGCCGCCGTAACGGCGCATGTCCACCTCGTCGTTCATGCCGTGCATGACCGAACCGGCGCCGAGGAAGAGCCCGGCCTTGAAGAAGCCGTGCGTGACCAGGTGCATGATCGCGAAGACGTAGCCGATGGGGCCGAGGCCCGCCGCCAGGATCATGTAGCCGATCTGCGACATCGTCGAGCCGGCCAGCGCCTTCTTGATGTCGTCCTTCGCGCAACCGACGATCGCACCGAAGAGGAGCGTGACCGCGCCGACCACGACGACGACGAGCTGGGCGTCCGGAGCGGCGTTGAAGATGTCGGCGGAGCGGACGATCAGATAGACACCGGCGGTGACCATCGTGGCCGCGTGGATGAGGGCCGAGACCGGGGTCGGGCCCTCCATCGCGTCCCCGAGCCAGGACTGCAGCGGCACCTGGGCCGACTTGCCGCACGCGGCGAGGAGCAGCATCAGGGCGATCGCCGTCAGCGTGCCCTCGCTCGCCTCACCGGTCGCCGCCAGGACCGGCCCGAAGGCGAAGGTCCCGAAGGTGGTGAACATGAGCATGATCGCGATCGACAGGCCCATGTCGCCGACCCGGTTGACCAGGAAGGCCTTCTTGGCGGCGGTGGCCGCGCTCGGCTTGTGCTGCCAGAAGCCGATCAGGAGGTACGAGGCTAGGCCGACGCCCTCCCAGCCGAAGTACAGCAGCAGGTAGTTGTCGGCGAGGACGAGCAGCAGCATCGCCGCGAGGAACAGGTTCAGATAGCCGAAGAAGCGGCGCTTGCGCTCGTCGTGCTCCATGTACCCGATCGAGTACACGTGGATCAGCGAGCCCACGCCGGTGATCAGCAGGACGAACGTCACCGACAGCTGGTCGAGCTGGAAGGCGATGTCCGCCTGGAACCCCTCGACCGGGATCCAGGTCCACAGGTTCTGGTACATGGCACGGTCGTCGGCGCTCCTGCCGAGCATGTCGGCGAAGAGGACGAGACCGATGACGAAGGAGGCGGCCGCGAGCAGCGTGCCGAGCAAGGGCCCGGCCTTGTCGAGGCGCCGCCCGCCGCACAGCAGGACGGCCGCTCCCAGCAGGGGCGCCGCGACGAGCAGCGCAATCAGGTTCTCCACGATTCAGCCCCTCACAGCTTCATCAGGCTGGCGTCGTCGACCGAGGCCGAGTGGCGGGAACGGAACAGCGACACGATGATCGCGAGCCCGACCACGACCTCCGCGGCGGCGACGACCATCGTGAAGAAGGCGATGATCTGGCCGTCGAGGTTGCCGTGCATCCGGGAGAAGGTGACGAGCGCGAGGTTGCAGGCGTTGAGCATCAGCTCGACGCACATGAAGACCACGATCGCGTTGCGCCGGATCAGCACCCCGGCCGCACCGATCGTGAACAACAGGGCGGCGAGATAGAGATAGTTCACGGGATTCATCGGGTGGCCTCCTCGTCGTCCCGGTCCCGGCCGAGCCGCTCCTCCGAGCGCTGTTCCAGCGCCTTCAGATCGGCCAGCGCCTCGCCGGACACGTCACGGACCTGTCCGCGCTTGCGCAGCGTCTGCATCACGGTCAGCTCGGCGGGGGTGCCGTCGGGCAGCAGACCGGCGATGTCCACCGCGTTGTGCCGGGCGTACACACCCGGCGCGGGAAGCGGCGGAACGTGCCTGCCCTCGCGGACGCGCTGCTCGGACATCTCACGCTGGGTGCGGGCCCGTTCGGTCCGCTCGCGGTGCGTGAGGACCATCGCGCCGACGGCCGCGGTGATGAGCAGCGCGCCGGTGATCTCGAAGGCGAAGACGTACTTGGTGAAGATGAGGGCGGCGAGGCCCTCGACGTTCCCGCCGTACGCGCCGTTCGCCGCGCCGAGCCCGTTGAACTCCGTCAGGGAGGCCTGGCCGATCCCGCCGATCAGCAGGATGCCGAAGCCGAGCCCGCAGGCGGCGGCCCACCAGCGCTGGCCCTTGAGGGTCTCCTTCAGGGAGTCCGCGGCCGTGACACCGACGAGCATGACGATGAAGAGGAACAGCATCATGATCGCGCCGGTGTAGACGACGATCTGGACGATGCCCAGGAAGTACGCGCCGTTGGCGAGGTAGAAGACCGCCAGGACGATCATCGTGCCGGCCAGACAGAGAGCACTGTGCATGGCCTTCCTCATCAGGACCGTGCACAGGGCGCCGATGACGGCGACCGTGCCGAGGACCCAGAACTGGAAGGCCTCTCCGCCGGAGGTGGCGTAGGCGGCGAGGTGGGCGTTCATGCGTCCACCTCTTCCGGCTCGCCCTTCTCTCCCTTGGAGGTGGCGACCTGCTGGACGGTGCCCGGCGCGGCCTCGGTGACCAGACCCCGGTAGTAGTCCTGCTCGTCCGTCCCCGGGAAGATCGAGTGCGGGGAGTCGACCATGCCCTCCTCCAGGCCCGCGAGGAGCTGCTCCTTGGTGTAGATCAGGTTCTCGCGGGAGGAGTCGGCCAGTTCGAACTCGTTCGTCATCGTCAGCGCCCGCGTGGGGCAGGCCTCGATGCACAGTCCGCACAGGATGCAGCGGGCGTAGTTGATCTGGTAGACGCGGCCGTAGCGCTCGCCCGGGGAGTAGCGCTCCTCCTCGGTGTTGTCCGCGCCCTCCACATAGATGGCGTCCGCGGGGCAGGCCCAGGCGCACAGCTCGCAGCCCACACACTTCTCAAGTCCGTCCGGATGACGGTTGAGCTGGTGCCGGCCGTGGAAGCGCGGCGCCGTCGTCTTGCGCTCCTCCGGGTACTGCTCGGTCAGCCGCTTCTTGAACATGGCCTTGAAGGTCACGCCGAAGCCGGCCACCGGATTCTGGAAATCAGACACCGTCCGTCTCCTTTCCATCACTCGCAGTAGCAGTATCGGGGGCGCCACTGACGACCAGGTCGCGATCGGCTCGCGGCCTGCGCCGCGGCACGGGCGGCAGGGACTGTCCGGGCTTGGGCGGCACGGGGAAGCCGCCGGCCATCGGGTCGAAGGCGCGCTCGTCCTCGGCCGGGCCCTCGGCCCCCTTCGCCTGCCGGTCGCGGAACATGTCCGCCACGAAGGAGATGAGCAGGACGGCGATCACGGCTCCGGCGACGTACAGCACGATCGTCTGGAACTCGAAGTTCTCGTTGCGCAGGGCCCGGACGGTGGCGACCAGCATCAGCCAGAGCACCGAGACCGGGATGAGGACCTTCCAGCCGAGCTTCATCAGCTGGTCGTAGCGGACCCGGGGCAGGGTGCCGCGCAGCCAGATGAAGAAGAAGAGCAGCAGCTGCACCTTGAGGATGAACCAGAGCATCGGCCACCAGCCGTGGTTCGCGCCCTCCCAGAAGGTGGAGACCGGGTACGGGGCGCGCCAGCCGCCGAGGAAGAGCGTCACGGAGACGGCGGAGACCGTCACCATGTTCACGTACTCGGCGAGCATGAACATCGCGAACTTGATGGAGGAGTACTCGGTGTTGAAGCCGCCGACGAGGTCGCCCTCGGACTCGGGCATGTCGAACGGGGCCCGGTTGGTCTCGCCGACCATCGTGACGACGTAGATGATGAACGAGACCGGCAGCAGGATGATGAACCAGCGGTCCGCCTGCGCCTCGACGATCGCCGAGGTCGACATCGACCCGGAGTAGAGGAAGACGGAGGCGAACGCGGCGCCCATGGCGATCTCGTAGGAGATCATCTGGGCGCAGGAGCGCAGGCCGCCGAGGAGCGGGTACGTGGAGCCGGAGGACCAGCCGGCGAGCACGATGCCGTAGATGCCGACCGAGGCGATCGCGAGGACGTACAGCATCGCGATCGGCAGGTCGGTGAGCTGCATCGTGGTGCGATGGCCGAAGATCGAGACCTCGTTGCCCGCCGGGCCGAACGGGATCACGGCGATGGCCATGAACGCGGGGGCGGCGGCGATGATCGGCGCGAGGATGTAGACGACCTTGTCGGCGCGCTTGACGACGACGTCCTCCTTCAGCATCAGCTTGATGCCGTCCGCGAGGGACTGGAGGAAACCCCAGGGTCCGTGCCGGTTCGGCCCGATGCGCAGCTGCATCCAGGCGACGACCTTGCGCTCCCACACGATGGAGAAGAGCACGGTGACCATGAGGAAGGCGAAGCAGAAGACGGCCTTGATCGCGACGAGCCACCAGGGGTCCGTCCCGAACATGGAGAGGTCTTCCGCGGCGATGACGCTGCGCTGGGCGTCCGCGAGTTGAGCGAGGGCGGTCATGCGCGCACCTCCCGTGCGGGGGCTGCCGGGGCTTCGCCCGGGCGGACGGCGTGGCTGCGGCGGTCGACGGTGCCGGTCATGACCGGACCTCCGCCGCGTCGGCGGCGCCCGCGGCGCCGATGCGGACCAGGTCGCCCGGGTGGGCGCCCGTGTCGGAGAGGACGCCGCCCGCGGTCGAGTTGAGCGGGAGCCAGACCACGCGGTCGGGCATCTCGGTGACCTGGAGCGGGAGTCGGGTCGAGCCCGCCGGTCCGGTGACGGCGAGGAGGTCGCCGTCCTTGACGCCCGTCTCCTCGGCGGTCGTGGGCGAGAGGCGGGCGACCGCCGCGTGGCGGGTGCCGGCCAGCGCCGTGTCGCCCTCCTGGAGCCGGCCGAGGTCGAGCAGGAGCCGGTGCCCCGCGAGGACCGCCTCGCCCTCGCCCGGGCGGGGCGCGGCCTGTGCGGGCTCTGTGGGCTCGGAGGCCCGCTCGCCGTCCCAGCCGCCGAGCCGGTCCAGCTCGCGGCGGACCGAGCGCAGGTCGGGCAGGGCCAGGTGCGCGTCGAGGGCGTCGGCGAGCATGTGGAGCACGCGCGCGTCCGCCGGCGGCAGCGTCCGGGTCATCTGCTCGGGCTTTAGGGCGGCCTCGAAGAGGCGTGCCCTGCCCTCCCAGTTGAGGAAGGTGCCGGACTTCTCGGCGACCGCGGCGACCGGCAGGACCACGTCGGCCCGCTCGGTGACCTCGCTCGGCCGCAGCTCCAGGGAGACCACGAACGCCGCGTCGAGCGCCTCACGCGCGCGTGCCGGGTCCGGCAGGTCACGGACCTCGACACCGCCGACGAGCAGCGCGCCCAGCTCGCCGGTGGCCGCGGCCTCGACGATCTGACCGGTGTCGCGGCCGTAGCCGTGCGGGAGTTCGCGTACGCCCCAGGCGGCCGCGACCTCCTCACGCGCGCGTGGGTCGGTCGCGGGACGGCCGCCGGGCAGCAGCGTCGGGATCGCGCCGGCCTCGAGCGCGCCGCGCTCTCCGGCCCGGCGCGGGATCCACACCAGCTTCGCGCCGGTCGCCGTCGCCGTCCGCACGGCCGCGGTCAGCCCGCCGGGCACGGCGGCCAGCCGCTCGCCGACCACGATGACGGCGCCGTCCCGGCGCAGCGCCTCCGCGGCTCGTGCACCGGCCTCGTCGAGGCCGACGCGGGAGGTGAGCGCGTCCAGCCACTCGGTCTCGGTGCCGGGCGCGGCCGCGAGCAGCGTGCCGCCCGCCTTCACCAGGCCCCGGGTCGCGTGGGAGGCCAGCGCGTACGTCTTCTGGCCGCTCTTGCGCCACGCCTTGCGCAGCCGCAGGAAGACGCCGGGCGCCTCCTCCTCGGACTCGAAGCCGACGAGCAGCACCGCCGGGGCGGCTTCCAGGGAGGTGTACGTGACACCCGAGCCGTCCAGGTCACGTCCGCGTCCGGCGACGGTCGAGGCCAGGAAGTCGCCCTCCTCGCTGGAGTGGACCCGGGCCCGGAAGTCGACGTCGTTGGTGTCGAGGGCGACCCGGGCGAACTTGGCGTACGCGTAGGAGTCCTCGACGGTCAGCCGCCCGCCGGCCAGGACGCCGGTACGGCCCCGCACCAGTCCGCGGGCCGCCGCCTCCAGGGCCTCCGGCCAGGAGGCCGGTTCAAGAACCCCTGCCTCGTTCCGTACCAGCGGGGTCGTCAGCCGGTCACGCTGCTGGGCGTAGCGGAACGCGAACCGCCCCTTGTCGCACACCCACTCCTCGTTGACCTCCGGGTCCTCCGCCGCGAGCCGCCGCATGACCTTGCCGCGCCGGTGGTCGGTGCGCGTGGCGCAGCCGCCCGCGCAGTGCTCGCAGACGCTCGGCGAGGAGACGAGGTCGAAGGGGCGGGAGCGGAACCGGTACGCCGCCGAGGTCAGCGCGCCGACCGGGCAGATCTGGATCGTGTTCCCGGAGAAGTACGACTCGAAGGGGTCGCCCTCGCCGGTGCCGACCTGCTGGAGCGCACCGCGCTCGAGCAGCTCGATCATCGGGTCGCCGGCGATCTGGTTCGAGAACCGGGTGCAGCGCGCGCAGAGCACGCACCGCTCACGGTCGAGCAGCACCTGGGTCGAGATCGGTACCGGCTTCTCGAAGGTCCGCTTGTGACCCTCGAAGCGGGACTCCGCCTGCCCGTGCGACATCGCCTGGTTCTGCAAGGGGCACTCGCCGCCCTTGTCGCAGACCGGGCAGTCCAGGGGGTGGTTGATGAGCAGCAGCTCCATCACGCCGTGCTGCGCCTTCTCGGCGACCTGCGAGGTCAGCTGGCTCTTCACCACCATGCCGTCGGTGCAGGTGATGGTGCAGGACGCCATCGGCTTGCGCTGGCCCTCGACCTCGACGATGCACTGCCGGCAGGCGCCGGCCGGGTCGAGGAGCGGGTGGTCACAGAACCGCGGGATCTCGATGCCGAGCTGCTCGGCGGCGCGGATGACCAGGGTCCCCTTGGGAACGGAGATCTCGGCGCCGTCGATGGTCAGCGTGACGAGGTCCTCCGGCGGAACCGCCGGGGAACCGCCGGCCGGGCCGGCCGTGGTGACCGTCATGCCGTCACCTCCTTGTGGTTGTCCGCCCAGGCGGTCGACTTGGCCGGGTCGAAGGGGCAGCCCCGGCCGGTGATGTGCTGCTCGTACTCCTCGCGGAAGTACTTCAGCGAGGAGAAGATCGGGGAGGCCGCGCCGTCGCCGAGTGCGCAGAACGACTTGCCGTTGATGTTGTCGGCGATGTCGTTCAGCTTGTCGAGGTCGGACATCACGCCCTTGCCGGCCTCGATGTCACGCAGCAACTGCACCAGCCAGTAAGTGCCTTCACGGCAGGGCGTGCACTTGCCGCAGGACTCGTGCGCGTAGAACTCGGTCCACCGGGTCACCGCGCGGACCACGCACGTCGTCTCGTCGAAGCACTGGAGCGCCTTGGTGCCGAGCATGGACCCGGCCGCGCCCACGCCCTCGTAGTCGAGCGGGACGTCGAGGTGCTCGTCGGTGAACATCGGGGTGGAGGAGCCGCCCGGGGTCCAGAACTTCAGCCGGTGGCCCGGCCGCATCCCGCCGCTCATGTCGAGGAGCTGGCGCAGGGTGATCCCGAGCGGCGCCTCGTACTGGCCCGGCGAGACGACGTGCCCGCTGAGCGAGTAGAGCGTGAAGCCCGGGGACTTCTCGCTGCCCATCGACTTGAACCAGTCCTTGCCCCGGTTGAGGATCGCGGGAACGGACGCGATGGACTCGACGTTGTTCACCACGGTGGGGCAGGCGTACAGACCGGCGACCGCGGGGAAGGGGGGACGTAGCCGGGGCTGGCCGCGCCGTCCTTCGAGCGAGTCGAGCAGCGCGGTCTCCTCGCCGCAGATGTACGCGCCGGCGCCGGCGTGCACGGTGATGTCGAGGTTCAGGCCGCTGCCGAGGATGTTCCGGCCGAGGAAGCCGGCGTCGTACGCCTCGCGCACCGCCTCGTGCAGACGGCGCAGGACGGGCACGACCTCGCCGCGCAGATAGATGAACGCGTGCTCGGAGCGGATCGCGTAGCAGGCGATGATCATTCCCTCGATGAGGGAGTGCGGGTTGGCGAAGAGGAGCGGGATGTCCTTGCAGGTGCCCGGCTCGGACTCGTCGGCGTTGACGACGAGGTAGTGCGGCTTGCCGTCGCCCTGCGGGATGAACTGCCACTTCATCCCGGTCGGGAAGCCGGCGCCGCCACGGCCGCGCAGACCGGAGTCCTTGACGTACGCGATGAGGTCGTCGGGCGACATCGCGAGGGCCTTCCGCAGGCCCTCGTACCCCTCGTGCCTCTTGTACGTCTCCAGGGTCCAGGAGTCGGGCTGGTCCCAGAACGCCGAAAGGACCGGCGCCAGAAGCTTCTCGGGGCTGCTGTTGTTGATCTCGGCTGCCAAGGTCATCACTCCCCCTCCCCACTGGCCGATTCGCCGCGCGGGTGGACGATCTTGTGGTGCGGGGTCTCGCCCTTGGCCAGCCGCAGCCCGACGAGCGAGGCCGGGCCGGCCCCACCGGTGGCCTCGACGGCCCCCTCGCGCTCGTCGGGGAAACCGGCCAGGATGCGGGCGGTCTCCTTGTACGTGCAGAGCGGCGCGCCGCGCGTCGGCTCGACCGGACGGCCGGCCCTCAGGTCGTCGACGATCTTCTTGGCGGACGCGGGCGTCTGGTTGTCGAAGAACTCCCAGTTGACCATCACCACCGGGGCGAAGTCGCAGGCCGCGTTGCACTCGATGTGCTCCAGCGTGACCTTGCCGTCCTCGGTCGTCTCGTTGTTTCCGACGCCGAGGTGCTCCTTGAGCTCCTCGAAGATGGCGTCGCCGCCCATGACCGCGCAGAGCGTGTTGGTGCAGACGCCGACCTGGTAGTCGCCGGAGGGCTTGCGCCGGTACATCGTGTAGAAGGTCGCGACCGCGGTGACCTCGGCGGTCGTCAGGCCGAGGACCTCGGCGCAGAACTTCATGCCGGTACGGGTCACATGGCCCTCCTCCGCCTGCACGAGGTGCAGCAGCGGCAGAAGCGCGGAGCGGGACCCCGGGTAACGGGCGATGATCTCCTGGGCGTCCGCCTCCAGCCGGGCGCGTACCTCGGCCGGGTAGTCGGGGGCGGGGAGCTGGGGCATCCCGAGACTGGTCTGTCCGTCCGTCATCGGTCGACGCCTCCCATCACGGGGTCGATGGACGCGACGGCGACGATGACGTCGGCGACCTGGCCGCCCTCGCACATCGCCGCCATGGCCTGCAGGTTGGTGAACGACGGGTCGCGGAAGTGGACCCGGTAGGGGCGGGTGCCGCCGTCGGAGACGACGTGCACGCCCAGCTCGCCCTTGGGTGATTCGACGGCCGCGTAGGCCTGTCCGGCGGGGACGCGGAAGCCCTCGGTCACCAGCTTGAAGTGGTGGATCAGGGCCTCCATGGAGGTGCCCATGATCTTCTTGATGTGGTCGAGGGAGTTGCCGAGCCCGTCCGGGCCGAGCGCGAGCTGCGCGGGCCAGGCGATCTTCTTGTCGGCGACCATGACCGCGCCGGGGGCCAGGCGGTCGAGGCACTGCTCGACGATCCGCAGCGACTGGCGCATCTCCTCCAGGCGGACGAGGAAGCGTCCGTAGGAGTCGCAGGTGTCGGCGGTCGGGATGTCGAACTCGTAGTTCTCGTAGCCGCAGTACGGGTCGGTCTTGCGCAGGTCGTGCGGGAGGCCCGCGGAGCGCAGGATCGGTCCGGTGGCGCCGAGTGCCATGCAGCCGGTGAGGTCGAGGTAGCCGACGTCCTGCATGCGGGCCTTGAAGATGGGGTTGCCGGTGGCGAGCTTGTCGTACTCCGGCAGGTTCTTCTTCATGGTCTTCACGAACTCGCGCACGGCGTCGACGGCACCGGGCGGGAGGTCCTGGGCGAGGCCGCCGGGGCGGATGAACGCGTGGTTCATCCGGAGCCCGGTGATCAGCTCGTACAGGTCCAGGATCATCTCGCGGTCCCGGAAGCCGTAGATCATGATCGTGGTGGCGCCCAGCTCCATGCCGCCGGTGGCGATGCACACCAGGTGGGAGGAGAGCCGGTTGAGCTCCATCAGGAGGACGCGGATGACGCTGGCCCGGTCCGGGATCTGGTCGGTGATGCCGAGCAGCTTCTCGACGCCCAGGCAGTACGCCGTCTCGTTGTAGAACGAGGTGAGGTAGTCCATGCGCGTGACGAAGGTGGTGCCCTGCGTCCAGTTCCGGAACTCGAGGTTCTTCTCGATGCCGGTGTGGAGGTAGCCGATGCCGCAGCGGGCCTCGGTGACGGTCTCGCCGTCGATCTCCAGGATCAGCCGCAGCACGCCGTGCGTGGACGGGTGCTGGGGCCCCATGTTGACGATGATCCGCTCGTCGTCGGCCTTGGCGGCGGACTCGACGACCTCCTCCCAGTCGCCACCGGTGACCGTGTAGACGGTGCCTTCGGTGGTCTCCCGGGCGGAGGCGGCGGAGGCGTTCTCGGTACTCATCAGCTGTACGACCTCCGCTGGTCAGGAGCCGGGATCTGGGCGCCCTTGTACTCGACGGCGATGCCGCCGAGGGGGTAGTCCTTGCGCTGCGGGAAGCCCTGCCAGTCGTCCGGCATCATGATCCGGGTGAGGGCGGGGTGGCCGTCGAAGACGATGCCGAAGAAGTCGTACGTCTCGCGCTCGTGCCAGTCGTTCGTCGGGTAGACGGCGGTGAGCGACGGGATGTGCGGGTCGGCGTCCGGGGCGGACACCTCCAGGCGGATCAGCCGCCCGTGGGTGAGCGAGCGCAGGTGGTAGACGGCGTGCAGCTCGCGGCCCTTGTCTCCGAGGTAGTGGACGCCGGAGACGCCCGTACAGAGCTCGAAGCGCAGGGCCGGGTCGTCGCGCAGGGTGCGGGCGACGCGGACGAGGTGCTCGCGGGCGATGTGGA
Source organism: Streptomyces sp. NPDC022552 (assembly GCF_055561875.1). Lineage (NCBI taxonomy): Bacteria > Bacillati > Actinomycetota > Actinomycetes > Kitasatosporales > Streptomycetaceae > Streptomyces > Streptomyces sp. NPDC022552. The sequence continues at coordinate 127,540 of NZ_JBVHGJ010000017.1, read as the reverse complement.
AGGTGATCTCGTCGCGGTCGACGACCGTCTTCTCGATGGCGTTCTCCGGGAGGAGTCCCTGCTCGTCGAGCGCGCCCTCGAGTTCGTCGGCGACCTCGTCGAACCAGCCGCCGTAGGGGCGGGAGGCCGCCCCGGGCAGGCGTACGGAGCGGACGAGGCCGCCGTAGCCGGAGGTGTCGCCGCCGTTGTTGGCGCCGAACATCCCGCGCTGGACGCGGACCTCCTCGCCGTGCTCCCCGCGCTGCCCGGGCAGGTTCTGCTCGGAGAGCTCCTTCTCGGGGTTCGGTGTCTCGTCACTCACCGGAGAAGACCCTTCATCTCGATCGTCGGCAGGGCCTTGAGCGCCGCTTCCTCCGCCTCGCGGGCCGCCTCCTCGGCGTTCACGCCGAGCTTGGAGGTCTGGATCTTCTGGTGGAGCTTGAGAATCGCGTCCAACAGCATCTCCGGGCGCGGCGGGCAACCCGGCAAATAGATGTCGACCGGCACAATGTGGTCGACGCCCTGCACAATCGCGTAATTGTTGAACATTCCGCCCGACGAGGCGCAAACCCCCATCGAGATGACCCACTTGGGGTTCGGCATCTGGTCGTAGACCTGCCGCAGGACGGGCGCCATCTTCTGGCTGACGCGGCCCGCCACGATCATCAGGTCGGCCTGGCGCGGCGAGCCGCGGAAGACCTCCATGCCGAAGCGCGCCAGGTCGTAGCGGCCGGCTCCGGTCGTCATCATCTCGATGGCGCAGCAGGCGAGGCCGAAGGTCGCGGGGAAGACGGACGCCTTGCGCACCCAGCCCGCGGCCTGTTCGACCGTCGTCAGCAGAAAGCCGCTCGGCAGCTTCTCTTCGAGTCCCATAGGTGCCCCTCAGCCCCTCAGTCCCATTCCAGGCCGCCGCGCCGCCACACGTAGGCGTAGGCGACGAAGACGGTGAGCACGAAGAGCAGCATCTCCACGAGCCCGAAAAGCCCCAGGGCGTCGAAGGTGACCGCCCAGGGGTAGAGGAAGACGATCTCGATGTCGAAGACGATGAAGAGCATCGCCGTCAGGTAGTACTTGATGGGGAAGCGGCCGCCTCCGGCCGGAGTGGGCGTCGGTTCGATGCCGCACTCGTATGCCTCAAGCTTTGCCCTGTTGTACCGCTTTGGGCCGATTAGCGTGGCCATGACCACGGAGAAGATCGCAAACCCCGCACCCAGGGCACCGAGCACGAGGATGGGCGCGTACGCATTCACGCTCCTCGCTCCTTCCAGTCGTCCTTGACCGTTGGACCGCACGGTCGGGCCGTGGAAGATCGCCCCCATGTGAGGCAGTTCACAAGCCCGACTGCCCCGCATCTTATGCCTGCCCCTCTGTGATCTGCGACACGGGGTACACCAACGGCTTTGTGATCTCCACCACCTGACGAAGGATCATGAAGTCGGATGAGCGGTGATCTTGGCACTCGAAGCGCCCAGGTGATCACCAGTTGTGACATCCGGACCGGAAACCGCTGGTCGGAGGGGTGGTGCACTATCAAGAGGTGCCATCTACAGGCAAATTGGCGATGGACCCGGGCGGGTGATAAAGGACCGGCCCGTCGCCCGGTCGGGGGTCTCGCCGGAGCGAAGTGGACGTGTGCACCGATTCACGAGCGACCCGACCGCCTGATGGACTCCACACTGTGACCTGCGCCACACCAATTCGATCCGAAGAAAACGGGGCTTGGCCATCGGTGTGAAGAGGTGGTAAGCGGCGGTCAATTCGGACGTTTCACTGAAAACCCGTGATCAAGGCCCTGATGGGGCGTGCCCGTATTGTCCGTTACGGCGTCAATAAGGGCGCCAGATAAGCGGATTAGGTGGTTCCGAACGTAACTGTGGCGCAACCCACGTTTCTTGAAGGGAACCGTGAAGCCCTGATAGCGGTTGTACTCATGTCCCACACCGCTCACATACCCAGCCACCGGAAGCCCCGCCGCAGCGCCTCCAAGCTCGCGCTCCGCGCCGGAGTTGCCGGTGGCGTCCTCAGCACCATCGCGGTGGCCGGTGCTGCCGGACCGGCGAATGCCGAGCCGGTGACCGAGACCATCGAGATGCCCACGCTCGGCTCGCTCGACGCCGACCTCGCGAGCGCCGTCTCCGCCTCCGCCGAAGCCTCCCAGCAGGAAGCCCTCGACCTGAGCCTCCAGGCGCAGGAGACGGCCGCCCTGGAGAAGGCCGCCAAGGAAGCCAAGAAGGCCAAGGCCGAGGCCGACCGCAAGGCGGAGGCCGAGAAGGCCGAGAGGGCCGAGAAGGCCCGCGCCGAGGCCCGCGAGCGCGCCTCCCGCACCCAGGAGCGCACCAAGCTCTCCACGACCTCCTCCTCGTCCGACAGCGGCTCCTCGTACAGCAGCGACGCCCCCTCCGGCTCCGCCGCCGCCATCGTGGCCTTCGCCCGCGCCCAGATCGGCGACGCCTACATCTCCGGCGGCACCGGCCCCAACTCCTGGGACTGCTCCGGGCTCGTCCAGGCCGCCTACCGCCAGGCCGGCGTCGACCTGCCGCGCATCTCGAACCAGCAGTCGTCCATGGGCACGTCCGTCTCGCTGAGCAACCTGCAGCCGGGCGACATCCTGTACTGGGGCAGCCGCAGCGGCTCGTACCACGTGGCGATCTACGTGGGCGGCGGCAAGTACGTCGGTGCGCAGAACCCGTCGACCGGTGTCGTCGAGCGCTCCCTGGACTGGGACATGCCCTCCGGCGCGGTCCGCATCCTCTGATCACCCGAAGCACGGAAAAGCCGTCACTCCTCGGGGGAGTGACGGCTTTTTCCTTTTCGTCCTACTTTCGGAAGCCCTCGATGATCCGGGCGTAGCTGTCCCCGCCGTGACCGGCGTCGACGGCCGCGCGCATCAGCTCCAGGTGCAGCCGCGGCAGCCGGTCGTCGATGCCCCGCTCCTCCCCCGCGTGCAGCAGGTGCCCGATCGCCGCCACCTGGACGTCGATGGTGGCGTCCGCGCCCGGGTACTCTCCCGCGTCGATCTGTTCGGCGTACCCGCTCATGAACCAGGAGACGGTCTTCAGCCAGCGGTTCGCGACCGCGGTGAACTCCTTGGCCGTGACCCCGTCCGCGCCCGCGAGGGCGGTCGCGTGCAGCCAGCCGCCGAAGACCGACCACATGAGGCCGAGGAGACCGGCGTCGTACAGCGAGGCGAGCCCCGCGTCCGGACCAAGGTCCACCGGGTCGCCCAGCACGGCCAGGGTCGCGCGGTGCGCGGCCAGCAGCTCGGGCGAGCCGGCGTAGAGGATCATGTTGGCGCTGTCGCCGACGCCCGGCGGGGTCGTCATGATGCCGCCGTCCAGGTATCCGATGCCGTGCGCCGCCGCCCACTCCGCCTCCGCGCGGGCCTGCTCGGGCGAGCCGCTGGTGAGGTTGACCAGGACCCGGCCCCGCAACGATCCGGCCACCGGGGCGAGGAGTTCGCGTACGGCCGGGTGGTCGAGGACGCAGACCACGACCAGCTCGCTCGCGGCGACGGCCTCGGCGACGGTGGCGGCGCGGACGGCCCCACGGGCGACGAGGGTGTCGGCCTTTCCGGGGGTGCGGTTCCAGACGGTGGTGGGGTGTCCCCCGGTGAGGAAGGCGTCGGCGAGGGCGGCGCCCATCTGCCCGAGGCCGATGACGGTGACGTTCGGCTTGTTCATGACGTCCACGCTCGCAGCGGCGGAATCCGGCCGACAGTGGCAGGACCGACGGCGATCGCACGATTCCTGCCGTACGTTCGGGATCATGAGTACGGGAGTCGTCGCCATCGCCGTCGTACCGGACCGGCGGACCGGAACGTCGCTGTGGGAGCTGTACGAACTCTCCCTGGCGTGCGGCGTCTTCGGCATCCCGCACCCCGACCTGGCCGACCCCTGGTACGAGCTGCGGCTCTGCGGGGACTCCGGCGACGGCGGGATCTTCTCGCTGCGCACCGACCACGGTCTCGACGGCCTCGTGGGCGCCGACACCGTCATCGTGCCCTCCGTGCCCGACGCGGTCGTGGAGGACGGCGAGGAGGTGCCGGCCGAACTCGTCGAGGCGCTGCGCGCGGCAGCCGCCTCCGGCGCCCGGATGGTCTCGCTGTGCACCGGCGCCTTCGCGCTCGCCGCCGCCGGGCTGCTCGACGGCCGCCGGGCCACCGCCCACTGGCAGCACACCGCGCAACTGGCCGCCCGCCACCCCGAGGTGATCGTCGACGACTCGGTCCTCTACACCGACGAGGGATCCGTCCTCACCAGCGCCGGCGCCACCGCCGCGCTCGACCTCTGTCTGCACCTGGTCCGCACCGACCTCGGCGCGGCCGTCGCCGGGCAGCTCGCCCGCCGGCTCGTCGTCCCGGCCCACCGCCCCGGTGGGCAGGCCCAGTTCATCGAGGCGCCGCTCCCGCCGAGCGACGACGACAGCCTGGGCCCCGTGCTGCAGTGGGCGACCGAGCACCTGGCCGAGCCGCTGACCGTGGAGGAGCTGGCACGGCGGGCCCGGATGAGCCCGCGCACCTTCCACCGGAGGGTGCGCGAGGAGTACGGAACCACCCCGCTGCAGTGGCTGCTCCAGCAGCGCGTGGCCCGGGCCCAGTCCCTTCTGGAGTGCACCGACCTGCCCGTGGAGCTGGTCGGTGACCACAGCGGCCTGGGCTCGGCGGCCAATCTGCGCCGCCACTTCACCCGCGCCGTCGGGGTGTCCCCCTCCGGGTACCGGAAGGCGTTCAGGCCTTCGGGGCCACCTTCGAGAGACCGTTGATGATGCGGTCCATCGCGTCGCCGCCCGTCGGGTCGGTCAGGTTCGCCAGCATCTTCAGCGTGAACTTCATCAGGACCGGGTGCGTCAGCCCGCGCTGGGTCGCGATCTTCATGATCTTCGGGTTGCCGATGATCTTCACGAAGGCGCGGCCGAGCGTGTAGTACCCGCCGTAGGTGTCCTTGAGGATCTTCGGGTAGTTGTGCAGGGCCAGTTCGCGCTGGGCCGGGGTCGCGCGGGCGTGCGCCTGGACGATGACGTCGGCCGCGATCTGGCCCGACTCCATCGCGTACGCGATGCCCTCACCGTTGAACGGGTTGACCAGGCCGCCCGCGTCACCGACGAGCAGCAGCCCCTTGGTGTAGTGCGGCTGGCGGTTGAAGGCCATCGGCAGCGCGGCCCCGCGGATCGGGGTCGTCATGTTGTCCGGGGTGAAGCCCCAGTCCTCCGGCATCGAGGCGCACCAGGCCTTGAGGACCTCGCGCCAGTCCAGCTCCTTGAAGGCGGAGGAGGAGTTGAGGATGCCGAGGCCGACGTTGGAGGTGCCGTCACCCATGCCGAAGATCCAGCCGTAGCCCGGCAGGAGACGGTCCTGCGGGCCGCGGCGGTCCCACAGCTCCAGCCAGGACTCCAGGTAGTCGTCGTCGTGGCGGGGGCTCGTGAAGTACGTCCGTACGGCCACGCCCATCGGACGGTCCTCGCGCCGGTGCAGACCCATGGCGAGGGAGATCCGGGTCGAGTTGCCGTCGGCGGCGACGACGAGCGGCGCGTGGAAGGTGACCTCGCGCTTCTCCTCGCCGAGCTTGGCGTGCACGCCGGTGATCCGGCCGGTGCGGTCGTCGATGATCGGGGCGCCGACGTTGCAGCGCTCGTACAGCCGCGCGCCGGCCTTCTGCGCCTGACGGGCGAGCTGCTCGTCGAAGTCGTCGCGCTTACGGACGAGTCCGTAGTCGGGGTACGAGGCGAGGTCCGGCCAGTCCAGCTGGAGGCGGACGCCGCCGCCGATGATGCGCAGGCCCTTGTTGCGCAGCCAGCCGGCCTCCTCGGAGATGTCGATCCCCATGGAGACGAGCTGCTTGGTGGCGCGGGGCGTGAGCCCGTCGCCGCAGACCTTCTCGCGGGGGAACGCGGTCTTCTCCAGGAGCAGGACGTCGAGTCCGGCCTTGGCGAGGTAGTAGGCCGTCGTGGATCCGGCCGGGCCCGCCCCGACGACGATCACGTCTGCGCTGTGCTCGGAGAGGGGCTCGGTCACGGCGGGGTCTCCCGAAGACTCGACGGTAGTGCGTACCGGGGCAGTCTATGGGGGCGCCCCGCGGCCCGTTCGGAGGGCCACCGCGGAGACCGGAGCCGCGCGGAAATCCGCAGGTGGATTCGATCGGTGACGGCGGGATCGCGATCCCTGACCGTCACCGGAGCGCGGCGTGACCCGTCACCTCGTCAGGGGGTCTTGAAGCCCCGGTGCAGGGCGACGATGCCGCCCGACAGGTTCCGCCAGGCCACCTTCGACCAGCCCGCCTTCTGGAGCAGGCCCGCGAGCGACGCCTGGTCGGGCCAGGACCTGATGGACTCGGCCAGGTAGACGTACGCGTCCGGGTTGGAGGAGATCGCGCGGGCCACCGGCGGCAGGGCGCGCATCAGGTACTCCTCGTACACCGTGCGGAACGGCGCCCAGGTCGCGTGCGAGAACTCGCAGATCACGACCCGTCCGCCGGGCTTCGTCACCCGGTACAGCTCGCGCAGCGCCGCCTCGGTGTCCTGGATGTTGCGCAGGCCGAAGGAGATCGTCACGGCGTCGAAGACGTCGTCGCGGAACGGGAGATTCATCCCGTCGCCGGCCGTGAACGGCATCCACGGGTGCCGCTTCTTGCCGACCTGGAGCATGCCGAGGGAGAAGTCGCACGGCACGACGTACGCCCCCGCGCGGGCGAACGGCTGCGAGGAGGTCGCCGTCCCGGCCGCCAGGTCCAGGATCCGCTGCGCCGGGCGGGCGTCGACGGCCTTGGCGACCTCCTTGCGCCAGCGCCGGTCCTGACCGAGCGAGAGCACGTCGTTGGTGAGGTCGTAGTTCGCCGCCACGTCGTCGAACATCGAGGCGACTTCGTGCGGCTGCTTGTCCAGGGAAGCTCGGGTCACCCGGCCATTGTGGCAGCCCGTGCTGCCCGTACCTCGGGAGCCCCTCCGGCCCCGCCGCGATCCGCCGCGATACGACCGGATCCCCTGGGACGCGCCGGGAAATCGTCGCGTCCCCTCGTTCAACCTTTTCCGGGGTCGCGCGCTCAGGGAAGGGTGACAGTCGGGCAACCGGGGGCGGACCCCACGGACGAAGGAGCGCGATGCAGGCATCGCAGGGCTCGGACCAGGCGTTCGAGGAGTTCGCCCGCGCCGGGCAGACACGGCTGTACCGCACGGCCTATCTGCTCTGCGGCGACGCGGAGACCGCCCGCGATCTCACCCAGACCACCCTCGCCAAGCTCTTCCAGCACTGGCGCAAGGCCGGCGCCGCCGAGTACCCGCACGCCTACGCCAAGACCGTACTGACCCGCACCTTCCTCGCCGAGCGGCGTCGCCGGGTGCGCGACCTGCTCGCCTTCACCAGGTCCGGCGGGCTCGTCCCCGCTCCCGCGGCCGAGCACGCCGACCTCCGGGTCACTCTCCTCGCCGCGCTCGCCGAACTCCCGCCGAGGGCCCGCGCCATGGTCGTCCTGCGGCCCAGGGCCGCAGGCGGCGCACCCGGGCCCGCCTCGCCGCCGTCGGCGGGGTCTTCGGCACGGTGACCGCCGCCTCGCTCGGCCTGACGCTCCTCCCGGGACCGGACACCGGGGTGGCCGTGCCCGCCGCGCCCCCGGCCGCCTCCCCCTCGGTGTACCGCACGCCCGTGCGGGTGGAGGAGACCCCCGGCGTGCCGCCGCCGGACAACCCCGAAGGCCTCCCGGCCGCCGAACGGGAGCGGCGCGCGGGCTACCAGCAACAGGTGGCGGCACTGCTCGACGAGCTGCTGCCGGCCGCGGTGACCGACGTCCGCCCGGTGAAGGACACGGTGTACGCGTACCGGATCACGTCGGGCGGCGCGGCCTTCGACCTGACCCTTTCGGTGCGGCCGTCCGACGATCTGACCCTGCGGCCGTGCCCGAGCCCCGCGGACGAGCGGGTGCGGTGCGAGACGGCCGAGCTCGACGGGGCGCGGGAGCAGCGGGCCAGGCTCCGGTCGCTGATGGCCGAGCGGCCCGACACCTGGACGTCGTGGGTCGACTTCTCGTACGGCCGGAGCCTCGTCCGGCTCTCCGTCGCAGCCGCCGACGTCTCGGCGCCGGTGACGCCCGAACAGCTCGTCGCCGTGGCACGCGACACGCGCCTCATGGACCTGGTGCGGTACGCGGACGAGAACCCGGTCGAGAAGAAGGAGGCGCCCCCGGTCCGGGCCGGCTGATCCGCGGCGGTCGCGCGGGCCCGGCAACGCGGCGAGGTGCGGCACCAGGGCACGCGAGCCCGGCGGGATCCGAACGAGATGTCCTAGCGGCGGCGGAACACCAGGCGGCCGCCGAGGACGGTCGCGACGCAGGTGCGGGCGCCGCGCGCGAGCAGGTCGGCCTCGTCGGTCACGTCGAAGACGGCCAGGTCCGCGGGTTCACCCACCGCCAGCGGGCCGTGCACGGTGCCGGGCAGGTCGTGGCCCTCCACGAAGGGGTCGAGGTCCGGGCCGTCCCAGACCGGCGGGGCCAGACGCGACGCGTTCGGCACCTCGCGCAACCCGGCCCGCGCCACCGCCTGTCGGACGCCCGACCGGGGCCCGAGCCCCACGTGCGTCGTCCCGTGGGCCAGCATCCGCTGGATGCCGCGCCGCGCGCTGCCCGCCATCCGGGCCGCGTCCGGCGCGAGGGCTTCGAAGGCCGGGCCAACGAGCGGCTCGGTGCCCAGCTCGTCCGCCTCGCGCGGGTCCGGGTGGTAGACCCGCGTGAGCAGCCAGTGCCCGTGCCACTGCCGGAGCCCCGGTGTCAGGACACCCGGCCAGCGGCGGACCCGCGCCGACGGGTGGGCGGCGGAGACCTCGTCGTACGGGCCGACGGCCGCGATCTCCGCGTCCCGTACGGCGACCGCACCGCCGGGCACCGGGGCCTGGCCGCCGCCCGGCAGCACCAGGTCCGCCGCGTGGATCGTCAGCACGGACGCGTCAGTTGGCGTTCAGGAGCTTCAGCTCCGGGTGCGCCGTGCCGCCCTCGATCGCCGTGGAGGAGATGTGCGAGGCGACCCGCTCGTCGACCGGGTCGTTCGCCGGGTCGTCGTGGACGACGAGGTGCTCGTACGTCGTGGAGCGCTGCGCCGGCACGCGGTCCGCGGTCCGGATCATGTCGATCATCTCGCGCAGGTTGGAGCGGTGCTTGGCGCCCGCCGAGGAGACGACGTTCTCCTCCAGCATGATCGAGCCGAGGTCGTCCGCGCCGTAGTGCAGCGTCAGCTGGCCGATCTCCTTGCCCGTGGTCAGCCACGAGCCCTGGATGTGGGCGATGTTGTCCATGAAGAGCCGGGAGATCGCGATCATCCGCAGGTACTCGAAGAGCGTGGCCTGCGTCCGGCCCTTCAGGTGGTTGTTCTCGGGCTGGTACGTGTACGGGATGAAGGCCCGGAATCCACCCGTCCGGTCCTGCACGTCGCGGATCATCCGCAGGTGCTCGATACGCTCGGCGTTCGTCTCGCCCGTGCCCATCAGCATCGTGGACGTCGACTCCACGCCCAGCCCGTGCGCGATCTCCATGATCTCCAGCCACCGCTCACCGCTCTCCTTGAGCGGGGCGATCGCCTTGCGCGGGCGCTCCGGCAGCAGCTCGGCGCCGGCGCCGGCGAAGGAGTCGAGACCGGCCTTGTGGATACGGGTGATCGCCTCCTCGACGGAGACGCCCGAGATGCGGGCCATGTGCTCGACCTCGGACGCGCCGAGGGAGTGGATGACCAGCTGCGGGAAGTCCTTCTTGATGGCCGCGAAGTGCTTCTCGTAGTACTCGACGCCGAAGTCGGGGTGGTGGCCGCCCTGGAACATGATCTGGGTGCCGCCGAGCTCCACGGTCTCCGCGCAGCGGCGCAGGATGTCGTCGAGGTCGCGGGTCCAGCCCTTGGCGGTGTCCTTCGGCGGAGCGTAGAAGGCGCAGAACTTGCACGCCGTCACACAGACGTTCGTGTAGTTGATGTTCCGCTCGATGATGTACGTCGCGATGTGCTCCGTACCGGCGTAGCGGCGGCGGCGCACGGCGTCGGCGGCCGCGCCCAGCGCGTGCAGCGGCGCCGAGCGGTAGAGGTCGAGCGCCTCCTCGGGGGTGATCCTGCCACCCTCTGCGGCGCGGTCGAGGACGGACTGAAGGTCGGCCTTCTCGGTCACCGGCTGAGTCCCTTTCGGAGGGTGGAATCGAAGGACTGAACCAGCCTACGCCAGCGCTTCTCAGGACTTCCGCAGGGTGCCGCTCGGGCGGCCCGCGGCCTCCTCGTGGGAGCGGTAGGCGAGGGTCCCGTCGGTGGCCAGGGTGAGGGTGAACGAGGACTCGCCGGTGGTGCACAGACCCGCGGTGCCGGGGCGGTCGGGGTCGGTGCGGTCCGCGACACGGAGTTCGGTGGCGGTGGCGGCGGTGAGCCTGCCGATGCCGTGGCACTGGACGGTGGTGCCGAGGAGGCTGATGGTGTGGGTGGTGCGGACGACGTCCTCGCCGGTGCCGCCCTTGGTGACGACGGCGGTGAGCTCGCCGTGCGGGGAGCCGTTGCGCTCGGTGGTGGGCCCCGTCCAGGTGCCGAGGAACGCGGCGGGGACCGAGCCGGCGGCCGGGGTGGGCGCGGTGGTGGGCGTCGGCCCGGTGGTGGGGGTCTTCTTCGTGGGCTCCGTGTCGGCCGGAGGGCTCGCCGTGCTCCCGCCGGTCCCGCCGGCGTCGGCGCCGCGCCGACCGCCGGGCATCAGGTCGAAGAGGTACCCCGCCCCGAGGGTCACGGCGGCGAGCGCACCGGCGACGGCCAGCGCGACCGTACAGCTGACGCGCCGGCCCGCGGCGAGCGAGAGCGTGGCCTGCCGCCACCGGGGGGCTTCGCCCGGGGCGGTGGAGTCCTGGCCCCCGGCCGGAGTGATCGGCCCGTGCGGGGACATCGGTCCGTGCGGGGACATCGAGGAGATCGGGGCGCCCAGGGTGGCCGGCGCGAACGGCGGTCCGAAGACGCCGGGCTCCGGCACGGACAGACCCGGCCGGCCGTCCGCGCCGTCGGGCGCCAGAACCGCCGGAGGGCCGAAGACACCCGACGGCGGACCGGTCGTGGGCCCCTCGGGTGCGGGCTCCCACACCGAAGGGGCCGTGAAGGGCACCGGGCCCGAGGCGTTGGGATCGGCCCCGATCCCTCCCGTACCGGCGTCGAGTTCCAGGAGCTGTACGGCCGTTCGGCTGATCTGCTCCACCAGCGGGGTCGGCAGCCAGCCCGCCGACACCAGGGCCGCCGCACCCGCCGGGGCCAGCGCGGCCGCGAGCGCGGCCGGGGTCGGGCGGGTGGCCGGGTCCTTCCCGAGGCAGGACGCCACCAGCTCGCGCAACTCCCCCTCCAGCGCGCCCAGCTCGGGCTCCTCGTGGACCACCTTGTAGAGCAGGGCCGCCGAGGTGTCTCCGGGGAAGGGCGGTGCGCCGGTCGCCGCGTACGCCAGGACCGCGCCGAGCGAGAAGACGTCCGACGCGCCCGTCGCGCCCTGCCCGACGATCTGCTCGGGCGCCATGTAGCCGGGTGAGCCGATCGAGACCCCGCTCGCGGTGAGCGACGCCGTGCCGTCCGTGGCCCGCGCGATGCCGAAGTCGATGAGCCGGGGGCCCTCCAGGGTGGCCAGCACGTTGGAGGGCTTCACGTCGCGGTGCACGAGACCGAGCGCGTGCACGCCCGCCAGCGCCTCGGCGAGGCCGGCGCCCAGCGTCCGTACCGTGTGCTCGGGCAGCGGACCGACCGTCTCCACGGCCCGGGCGAGCGTCGGCCCGGCGACGTACCCGGTCGCGACCCACGGGACGGGCGCCTCGGGGTCCGCGTCCAGGACGGGCGCGGTCCACCGGCCCCCGACCCGGCGGGCGGCATCCACCTCGCGGCGGAACCGTGCCCGGAACTGCTCGTCCAGGGCGAAGTGCGGGTGCACGATCTTGACGGCGACGGTCCTGCCGCCCTCGTTGCGGGCCAGATAGACGCGTCCCATCCCACCGGAACCGAGTCGGCCGAGGAGCCGGTAGGCGCCGATGGTCCTCGGCTCCCCTGCGTCGAGCGGCTGCATCTCTCCCCCTACGTGGACCGAAGCGTGGACCGGGCCGGGTCATGGGCCGACTGTTCACCGAACCCCGTAGGCCGACTGTGTCACCGAACCGTGGGCCGGATCACCACGATTCGGAACCGTACCCAGCCAACCGATCACCCACCACGCCCCTCCTCCCTTCCGTAATCACCCGCCATGTCCGAAAGACCCGGAGTCGCCCATGCCTCGCCTCCCCAGGTTCCTCGCCGCCGTCCTCGCCCTCGGTACGGCCGCCGCACTGGTGACCGGCTGCTCGGAGGAGGGCGCGCCGGTCACGTTCGACACCCCGCAGTCGACATCGGGCGTGCGGGGCGGCGGCACGAAGGAGAGCCCGAAGAACGGCGACGGGAAGGGCCCCGAGACGGTTCTCCCGACCGGCCCCAAGGCGACGTTCACGACGGCCAACACCCTGGAGGACGGCACCAAGATCGGCGTGACCACGCTCGCGGGGGCGAAGTCCGGTTTCACGGGCAAGGTGTGGGTGTGGGCGCCGAAGCAGTATTTCGACCCGAAGTACGCCGACAGCGGCTTCCCGGTCCTCGTGGCACTGCCGGGCGGAAACGGTTATCCGATGAATTACTGGATGGGCACGGATCTCAAACTCCAGTCGAGCATCAGCGCGTGGGCGCAGCAGGGAAAGAGCCTGCCGTTCATTGTCGTGATGCCCGTCCTCAACCCCGACGACACGTTCTACTACGACGGCAGCGATATACCCGGGCAGCCGAAAATGGGCACCTGGCTCGCCGAGGACGTGCCCGATTTCGTCCGGGCGAATTTCCGTACCTTCGCGTCCCGTGACGGCTGGGCTTTCATGGGCTCGTCCTCGGGCGGCTTCGCCGGGCTCAAGGCGGTGCTCCAGCGGCCGGACCGGTTCAAGGCCGTGATCGCCTCGGGCCCCGACACCGTCCCCGACTCCCCGCTGTGGGCGGGACACGAGACCGAGCGGCAGGCGAACAACCCGGAGAGGCTGGCGAAGGCGCTCGGTGCGAAGCCGGACACCGAGGAGAACCGGGTGTACCTCGCGTTCCAGATCGGGACCGAGGAGTCCGGCATGGGCCGCCTGACATCCTTCATGAGGAGTTACACCAAGGGCCCGGTGAAGACCCGTCTGGAGGTCATCCAGGGCGGCGGGCACAACGCGAAGAGCTATGTGCGGGGCATGGGGGACGGTTCGATCGCGTGGATCAGCCGGCAGATGCAGGGCCCGGTCCCGTCCCCCTGACCCGTCAGTGCCGCAGCGCGCCGAGCAGCTCGACCCGTACGTCCGCCGGGAAGCCGGTCGTCGGACCGGTCCGACGGGCGAACTCACGTACCCCCGCCAGCTGCTCGGGGCCGAACCGGAAGTCAAGGGTCCGGAAGTACCGCTCCAGGAGCTCGGCGTCGAAGGACTCCCAGCGGGCGGCCTGCTCGGCGACCTTGGCGACCTCCACCAGCGACAGGTCCCGCGAGGCCAGGAACGCCTCGTGGACCTCGCGCACGGTCTCCGGCTCGCGGGCCAGGAAGTCCTTGCGCGCCGCCCAGACCGCGAAGACGAACGGCAGACCCGTCCACTCCTTCCACATCAGCCCCAGGTCATGGACCCGGAGCCCGAGCCGCGGGGCGTCGTGCAGGGATGCCCGCAGCGCGGCGTCGCCGATGAGCACGGCGGCATCCGCCTCCTGCATCATCAGGCCGAGGTCGGGCGGGCACGTGTAGTAGTCGGGCCGTACGCCGAACTGCTCGGCGAGCAGCAGCTGCGCGAGCCGTACGGAGGTACGGGAGGTGGACCCGAGCGCCACCCGCGCGCCGTCGAGCCGCTCCAGGGGCCGCTGGGAGACGATCACGCAGGACATGACGGGGCCGTCGCAGCCAACGGCGATGTCCGGCAGGGCGACAAGATCGTCCGCGTTGCGGAGGTATTCGACGAGGGTGATGGGGCCGATATCGAGCCCTCCGCCCACCAGCCGCTCGCTGAGCTTCTCCGGGGTGTCCTTGGTCAGCTCCAGATCGAGCAGCGTTCCGGTGCGGGCCAGGCCCCAGTAGAGGGGCAGACAGTTCAGGAACTGGATGTGTCCGACGCGGGGCCGGCTGCGCTGGTGGTCATCGGTTGCATTGTCCACATCGCGAGGCTAGACCCGTCTCGCACGGTGGACATCGCCGGGGCCGCTCGTGGCGCCGACGTCAGCACATCAGAAGGTCGTCAAACGTGTGGGTGACGTGATCTTTCCCTCTAGTGCCACGCACACCCTGCGTGCTACGCTCATCGCAAGTTGCAGTTTGGTTTCCCTTGCAGTACAGAGCCTGCGGAGCATGTGACCCGCAGGCTTTTGTAGTTTTCAGACTTGTTTGCAGGTTCTGGAGCAGGGCAACCCTTTGGCCCAAGGAGGGCTTATGGCTACCGGAACCGTCAAGTGGTTCAACGCTGAAAAGGGCTTCGGCTTCATCGCCCAGGACGGCGGCGGCCCGGATGTCTTCGTCCACTACTCCGCGATCAACGCGTCCGGGTTCCGCTCCCTCGAGGAGAACCAGGTCGTGAACTTCGACGTCACCCAGGGCCCGAAGGGCCCGCAGGCGGAGAACGTCACCCCGGCCTAAGTTGCCCGGGTCGGCGATCGCGCACGGCTAGAGAAGTACCCAAGGAGCCCCGCTCCGTGCCTTCGGGCACGAGCGGGGCTCCTGCCTTCTGGTCCGGGCACCTTTTAGTCTGAACGTATGACCGAACGCAAACCGCCCGGGGTCAGCTTCGAGTCGTTCGTGGACAAGCAGATCCGCGAGGCGACGGAGCGGGGTGAGTTCCGGAGCCTGCCCGGCTTCGGCAAGCCGCTCGACGACGACAACGCCCCGTACGACGCACTGTGGTGGATCAAGGGCAAGATGCACCGCGAGGGCGCGGCCGTCCTCCCGCCCTCGCTGGCGCTGCGCAAGGAGGCCGAGGACGCGAGGGAGGCGGTCGACCGGGCCGTCTCGGAGTCGCAGGTGCGCCGGATCCTCGGCGAGATCAACACCAAGATCGCCGCAGCCCTCCTCCGCCCACCGGCGGGTCCGCCGCTGAACCTGAAGCCGTTCGACGTGGACACGGTGCTGGCCCAGTGGCGAGCGGCGCGGGCGGCTCGCGCCGAGCGGGACGGGCAGGATCGGCAGGGCGGGCGGGGCGACGCGCCGGCGTAGGCCGGCGGATCCCACGGGTCCCGGCCCGGGCAGCCCACCACCGACCAGGTGAACTCCCCCGGCTCCCCGCCGCCACCCCGGCCTTTCTGACCTCCCCCGCGCCTCCTCGATGGCCCACTGGGTGAAACACCGAGCGAGGAGTTGAGGGACATGAGGAGCGCCGACCTGTTGCTGGACGCGTTCGGGCGCGTCCAGGAGGCCGTGCACGGGGCCGTCGAAGGGCTGTCGGAGGACGAGCTGGCGGAGCGGATCGACGAGGAGGCGAACTCGATCGCCTGGCTGGTCTGGCATCTGACCCGTATCCAGGACGACCACGTCGCGGGCGTGTTCGGCACCGAGCAGGCTTGGACGGAGGACGGCTGGAAGGACCGCTTCGGCCTCCCCTTCTCCGCCCGCGCCACCGGTTACGGCCACTCCAGCAGCCAGGTCGCCAAGGTCAGGGCCTCGGCGGAGCTGCTGCTCGGCTACTACGACGCCGTGCACCAACGGTCCCTGGTACACCTCGGGACCCTGACCGACGCGGACCTCGACCGCGTCGTCGACGAGGCCTGGGACCCGCCGGTCACGCTGGGCGTGCGCCTGGTGAGCGTGGTCGCGGAGGACAACCAGCACGCGGGGCAGGCGGCTTACGTACGGGGTGTGGTGGAGCGGCGGGAATCCGAGTGACGCCTGTCGGCCCGGATTGCTATCCTCCGGCGATCAGATCACGTGAGGCGATGATCCGGATGGGGGGAAACCTCCGGCCGCCTCCGTTGCTTCCGACCGTTCGCGCGCCCGCTCTTCGCCGCGCCGTGCGGTCGCCTCAGGGGAGGGCCACCGTCCATGCGTCACCAGTCCCATGCCGTAAGCCGCAGACTCACCGTGTCGGTCGCCGTCGCGCTCGCCACGACTCTGGGTGCCGCCCCGGCCCTCGCCGCCGACGCGGCGCCCGAAGTCACACCGGCCACCGCCGCCGACACCGGGCAGCAGGCGGCGGTCCCGCTCCCGAAGGACGCCGACCTCGTGAGCGCGGGCAGGACCGGCTTCCTCACCTGGGCGAGGGACGGCCACCCCGTCCCGGCCTACTGGACCCGGTACGCGGACGGGTCGACGACCGACGTCACGGCGCCCTTCACCTTCGGTTCGCGCGACTCCGACGTGGTGGTCCAGCAGAGCGGCCCCTTCGTCACTCTCCGGGACATGGCGACGGACACACAGGTCCTCTCCGTCAATCTGGACGGCTTCGGTGAACGCGCCGGGTTCGCCGGGGCCGTGCGCTCGACGCTCTTCGTCAGCTCCAAGGACCCGGCGACCGGCGGCATGACACTCCGCCTCGTCGAAGAGGCCGACGGCGCTTCCCTCGTCAAGCGCACGGTGACCGGGCTGCCGGCGAACGCCACCTCGGCCTTCGTCGTGGGCGCCGCGGGCGGGCATGCGCTGCTCTCGGTCGAGACGGCCTCACCCTCGGCGTCCCACTGGGCCCTGGTCGACCTCGCTACGGCGACCGTCACCGAGACCCGCGAGACGTTCCGCGTCCACGGGACGCCCACGCTCTCCTCCACCCACATCGCGTGGGTCGAGCAGACCGAGGTCCAGATGAAGACGCTCGTCGTCCTCGACCGCGCGACCCGGGCCGTCCAGCGCATCCCACTGGGCGCGGCGGGCGACCTCACGATCGGGCTCGTCGGCAACTCGGTCGTGTACGCGCAGCGCGACGGCCTCCTGGAGCACAACCCCAGCCCGATGTACGCGCTCACCGCGCGCGACCTGACGACGAAGACCACCCGCAAGCTCCTCGACACCGTGGAGTCCCTCCTCCCCGGCCCGGACGGCACGCTGACCGTCCAGGGCGGCACGCTGGCGGGCGGCGAGGGGCTCTACCGGATCTCCGCCGGGGCCGACGGCGCGCCCGTCGTCACACAGGTCGCCACGAGCGGTGAGTCCACGAAGGTGACGCTGCTGGGCCACAGCATCCCCGCGACGATCGACCTGAGCCGCAACGGCGGCCGGGCCCGGCTGGAGTGGCGGCTCTCGCGCATCAACGTGACCATGACCGTCACCCTGCGCAACACCCGCACCGGCGAGACGCGGACGGATGACGTCCATCCTCTCTCCGTCAGCTACGAGGACCCGCACCGCGCCTTCTACGACTGGGCGGGCGACGTGGCCTGGAACGGCACGCCCGACCTCTGGAGCGGGGCGACCGCGGGCCCGTACACCTGGCAGATCGACGCCAAGCCGCTCAACGGCATCGGCCCGAGCCTGCGCGCCTCGGGCACGTTCACCGTCACCCAGGCGCCCGCGCCGCACGACTACGACAGCGACGGCTCCCCCGACGTCCTCACGCGGGACACGTCGGGCCGGCTGTGGCGGGGCGACGCGTTCTACCGTTCCGAGCTCGGCCAGCTCGACCAGAACCCCGGCGAACTCGTCGGCAGCGGCTGGCAGATCTACGACCGCGTCGAGGCCACCGGCAACCTCGGCGGCCAGGCCGCCGCCGACCTCGTCGCCCGCGACAAGGGCGGAGTTCTCTGGAGCTACCTCGGCAAGGGCGACGGCACCTTCGCCACCCGCACGAGGATCGGCTCCGGCTGGAACACGTACACCCAGCTCGCCGGCGGCAGCGATCTGACGGGCGACGGCCGCCCCGACCTCGTCGCCACCGACAGGGCCGGAGACCTGTGGCTCTACAAGGCCACCGGGAACTACAAGGCCCCCTTCTCCGCACGGAAGAAGATCGGCCACGGCTGGGGCGCCTACAACGACCTCACCGCCGTCGGCAACATCGCCGGAGGAGCGGCCGGAGACCTCCTCGCCCGCGACAGGGCAGGGGTGTTGTGGCTCTACCTCGGCAAGGGCGACGGCACCTTCGCCGCCCGCACGAGGGTCGGCTCCGGCTGGAACGCGTACACCCACCTCGTCGGCGTCGGCGACGCGAACCGCGACGGCCGCCCCGACCTGTACGCGGTGAACACGGCCGAGCCCCACAGCCCGGTCCTCTACAAGGGCACGGGCGACTGGCACGCGCCGTTCCGCTCGCGCGAGCAGGTCGGCGCGTACTCCGACGGATCCGACCGCCGGTACGACCACTTCGCCTGAAGGCCGTGAAGGAACGCACAGGCACATACAACCTTTTGATTCGATCATCAGTCTGACCCGGCGCATGACCCCTGGTGCGCCTGGTCGCTCGAAAGGAACCTCCTTGATCCACGCTCGTCCCGCCCGGCGTCAGCTCGTCGTCGCCGTCGTCACCGTGCTCGCCGTCACCGCTGGCGGGGGCGCGCTGGCCGCTCCGGCGATCGCCGCGCCGGCCGTCGAGGCCACGCACACCGCGGCCGCGGCTGACGTCGCGCCGTTCCCGGTCAAGAGCACCCTCTTCGGTGCGACCCAGACGGGCTTCCTGGCTTCCGTCGAGGGCCCGCCGATGGACGAGTCCGGCCCCTCCTACACGGCTCACTGGGTCCCGGCGGACGGTTCCGCCGCGAAGGAGATCGGCTGGGGTTACTCGAGCACCGGCTCGGGGAACCTCGTGGCCTCGCACGGGACCACCGGAGCCACGCTCACCGACATCGCGACGGGTGCGAAGTTCAAGTCGATCTCCTTCGGGACCGGCCACACGTACGCGGGCGCCGCCGGCAAGGCCATCTTCACCACCGTGCTCAACGACAACGGTGACCGGCTCATCCACATGTACAGCGCGACCAGCGCGTGGATGGGCAAGATGACCACCGGCCTCCCGGACGACGCCACAGGCGTCACCGTCAAGCCCGGCACGGCCACCCACGCCCTCGTGACCTACGCCACCGTCACGGGCACGGACGTCCAGAAGTACGTCGGCCTGCTCGACCTGACCGCCAACGCGATCACGGAGTCGTACGCGGTTCCCCCGGCCTCCGACACCGGCAAGAGCAACTTCGCCGTCTCCGCCACGCACCTCGCGTGGGCCGAGTACGAAGCGGACGGCGCCGTCACCGTCGTGGTCGTCGACCGTGCCACCAAGAACGTCCAGGAGTTCGCGGTCGGCTCGGCCTGGCGCAAGGACATCGAGGTCGGCCTGGTCGGCGACTGGGTCACGTACGGCACCCGCAGCGGCCTCTCGGCCGACATCGAGCCCGAGCCGCTGGCCGCCCTGACCGCGCGCAGCCTGAAGGACGGGACCACCACCCGTAAGCTCCTCGCCCACACCCTCACCGCCGCCGTCGCTCCCGACGGCACCCAGATGGTGCGCGGCGGCACGGTCGAACAGGGCGAGGGCGTCTACCGGATCGCCGCGGGAGCCGACGGCGCCCCGGCCGCCACGCTCGTCGCGAGCAGCGGCGAGTCCACCAAGGTCGCCCTGCTCGGCAGCAAGGTCCCGGGCACGATCGACCTCGACGCCAACGGCGGCAGGACGCCACTGGAGTTCACCCTCTCCCGGTACAACGTGCGGGGCACGGTGACCCTCCGGCACGCGGCGACCGGCAAGGTGTACGTCACGGGCTTCGTCCAGCCCGAGAACGGCGTCGTGCGTTTCGACTGGACGGCCGATCTCAAGAACGACGTCCACGGCGTCGAGAGCGCGCTCCCCGGCGCGTACACCTGGGAGATCAGCGCCGAGCCGATGAACGGCATCGGGCCGACGCTGAAGGAGACGGGCGCCTTCACGGCCACCCGCAAGGCCGCCCCGCACGACTTCGACGACAACGGCTCCCCCGACGTGCTGGTGCGCGACAGCGCGGGGAAGCTCTGGCGTACCGACACCCACTACGACGCCACCAACAAGCAGCTGCGCCCGGCGGAGCAGACGCTCGTCGGCTCCGGCTGGAACATGTTCAACCAGATCGAGGCCGCGGGGAACATCGCCGGCAGCCCTGCCGGCGACCTGGTCGCCCGCGACACCACCGGCGTCCTCTACCACTACCTCGGCAAGGGTGACGGCACCTTCGCGAGCCGGGTGAAGATCGGTTCCGGCTGGCAGATCTACAACAAGATCGCCGCCGGCTCCGACCTCAACGGCGACGGAAAGGCCGACCTCCTCGCCACCGACACCAGCGGCGCCCTCTACCTCTACAAGGGCACCGGCAGCGCCACGTCGCCGTACGCCGCCCGTGTGAAGGTCGGCACCGGCTGGGGCATCTTCAACCAGCTCACCGCCGTCGGCAACATCGCCGGCACCGCCGCGGGCGACCTGATCGCCCGCGACACCTCCGGCGTCCTCTGGCTCTACCAGGGCCGGGGCGACGGCACCTTCGCGCCCCGTACGCGGATCGGCTCCGGCTGGAACGCGTACACGCACCTCGTCGGCGTCGGCGACGCGAACCGCGACGGCCGCCCCGACCTGTACGCGTACGGCCCCAACGGCACCTACCTGTACAAGGGCACCGGCAACGCGACCTCCCCGTTCGGCTCGAAGGAGTGGGCCGACGTGCCCCACGACATGCCGCTGACGCACACCTCCGTCATCTGACGAGCAGTCCGCACAACTGAGGAACAGGTGTACAACCCTCCCCCGCGATCATGAGTCTGACCGGGCGTGGCGCATGTCGCGCCCGGTCTCTCTGGGGGAGGACCTCTCTTGTTCCACGTACGAGCCGCCGCTCGTCATCGCCTCGCCGCCTCCGTCACCACGGTGCTCGCGGTCACGGCAGGCACGGCCCTGACCACGGCCGCCCACGCGAGCGCAGCACCCACGGCACCCGCCGGCGTCGTCCGGGCGGCTTCCGCCGCGCCCGCCGACGCGCAGGACGCCGTCATCTCCATTCCCGCGACCTCCCGGATCGTCGGCGCCGGCCAGAGCGGGTTCCTGGCCTCCGAGGCCACCGACAGCGGGCCCGTCTTCCGCTGGACGAGCACGACGACCGGCACGACCACGGAGCTGCCGAAGCGGTACAGCGGGTACTACGCCGGTGGCACCGACACCATCGCGACCAAGGAAGACGCCAGGACCAGCTATCTGCTCCACGACATGGCGTCGCCGGGCAGCGCTCCGAAGGTCATCGAGCAGCCGGACACCCGCCTCCTGTGGAGGGGGCTCGTCGGCCGCCACCTCGTCTTCTCGTCCTGGGACAAGGCCACCGAGAAGGGTGAGCTCCGCCTCATCGGCGAGGGCATCCACGAGGGCTCCGACCGGAAGGTGACCGGTCTCCCGGCGAACTTCGTGTTCCAGAACATGGAGCCGGTGTCCGCCACCACGGTGCTCGTCCGCTACCTAGTGGACGATCCCGACGCCCGCCGCTTCCACCTCGCCGTCGTGGACGTCGCCACCGCCTCCGTCGTGGAGCGGCGCGAAGTCACCGCAGCCGCGTACTCCGCCGACTCGGCGGTCTCCGCGGACCGTCTGGCCTGGGTGGAGGGCGGGGGCCTGAAGGCGGAACTGAAGTACGCCGACCGCGTCCCGGAGGGCAACAGCGGTCCGGCCGTGAAGGCCCTCGACCTGGGCAACGCCGTCAACGCCCACGTCAGCATCCTGGGCGACTGGCTGGCCCACACCCCCGTGCCGTACGCGCAGTCCATCGAATACCCGTCCGACCGCTTCGCGTTCACCGCGCTCAACGTCGTCGACAAGCGGACGGTGAAGCTGCTCGACCACGCCACGTCCGCCGTCCCCACCTCCGACGGCGCCCTCCTGGTGCGCGGTGGAACCCTCGCCCAGGGCGAGGGGATCTACCGGGTCGCGCTCGGGGCGGACGGCACACCCACGGCCACGCTCGTCGCGAGCACCGGCATGCCCACGGCGCTCAAGCTGGTCAAGACGGACGTTCCCGCGGTCGTCGACCTGGACAAGAACGACGGCTCGGCAAAGCTGAGCTGGACCCTCTCCCGGTACAACGCCGAGGGCACCGTGACGATCCGTCACAACCGAACGGGGAAGACGGCGCAGCGCACGTTCGCCGGCGCGTCGGCCACCCACGGCACCAGGGTCGTCGACTTCGCCTGGAACGGGCTGATCTCCCACCCCGGGGACACCTCCTCCTTCGCGCCGGCCGGCGACTACACGTGGGAGTTCGACGCCACTCCGCTCAACGGCATCGGCCCGGCCGTCAAGGAGTCCGGCACCTTCAAGGTCACCCGCACGACGGGCCTGCACGACTACACGGACAACGGCAGCCCCGACCTCCTCTCCCGTGACGCCTCGGGTGTCCTGTGGCGCGACGACTCGGTCATGACGGCATCCGTGCCGTATCCGTACTCGTCGGGCCGGGTGAAGGTCGGCAGCGGCTGGCAGATCTACGACCAGCTGGAGGCCGTCGGCAACATCGCCGGCAGCCCGGCCGGAGACCTCGTCGCCCGCGACACGACCGGTGTCCTCTGGCTCTACCAGGGCAAGGGCGACGGCACCTTCGCCGGCCGTACGAAGATCGGCGCCGGCTGGAACACGTACAAGCAGCTCACCGGAGGCAGCGACCTCAACGGGGACGGCAGGTCCGACCTGCTCGCCACCGACACGACGGGTGCCCTGTGGTTCTACAAGGGCACGGGCAACGCGGCCTCGCCGTTCGGCGCCCGGGTGAAGGTCGGCGGCGGCTGGGGGATCTTCAACCAGCTGACGGCCACCGGCAACATCGCCGGCACCGCCGCCGGGGACCTCGTCGCCCGCGACACGACCGGTGTCCTGTGGCTGTACGAGGGCAGGGGCGACGGCACCTTCGCCCCGCGTACGAAGATCGGGGCGGGCTGGGGTGCCTTCACCCACCTGGTGGGCATCGGCGACGCGGACCGCGACGGCCGCAACGACCTCTACGCGGTCGGATCGTCGGGCGCGAAGCTCTACGCGGGCACGGGCAACACGGCAACCCCGTTCAAGCCCGCCGCCGCCGGCGGCCTGCTCTGGAACTCGGCGCCGGTCAACTCGGTGTTCTGACAGGGGCGTCGGCGCCGTTCCGGACCTGAACCTCCGGACCGGGACCGTCGCCCAGACGGTCCTGCGGTGGTGAGGGTGGATACGAGCAGCAGCCCGTGTCCGCCCTCGTCCGGCACGGCCCCGGCCGCGCCGAGGCCTGACGCGTCGCGTTCGTCTCGTAGGCGGGCGGCTGATCCCGCCGAATGTCGAGCGTCAGAACGCGAAGACGGTGCCTGTCTTCGCGTTCAGCTCGCAGGTGTTTCCGAAGCTCTTCTTCCAGCCGACCGGGACGCTGTCGAAGGTGCCCTGCGCCTCCGCCACCACCGGTTCGTAGATCATCGGACAGACCATGTCGGTGGGGCCCTTCAGCTGGTCGAAGTCCCCGCCGGCCTCGTCCAGGGCCCCGCAGGCGGCCTCTGCCTGCGGGTGGTTGCCTCCGGTGGGGCCGCAGCCGAGGTAGACCTCCTTCACGTCGCCGGTCGCGCCGGAGGTGATCGTGAGGAAGATCCGGGTGGGCGGGGTCGGCGCGGCGTCCGCCGCGCTCGCGAGGCCGAGGCCCGCGGCGGTGGCCGTGGCCACGGCGAGGGCGAGGGTGTTCTTCATGCCCCGGCAAACGAGTCCTCGGACCGCCGGTCACTAAGCTCCACCCGCATGACCGGGAAGTTCATCCTCTTCGACGTCGACGGCACCCTCATGGACGCCGTCGCCAATCAGCGCCGCGTCTGGCACGCCTGGGCGGCTCGTCACGGGCTCGACGGGGAGGAGGTGTACGCGGTCGCGCTCCGTACCCGGCCCGTGGAGACCTTCGCCGCCGTCGCGCCCGGCCTCGACCCCGACGTGTGTCTGGCGCTGTTGCACGAGCTGGAGGACGAGGACGTACGGACGGGTACGTACGCCGCGTTCGCGGGCGCCGCCGACCTCCTGGGGGCCCTCCGTCCCGGCTCCTGGGCGCTCGTCACCTCCAACTACGAGCACCGGGTCCGGGGCCGCTTCGAGCGGACCGGCCTTCCGCTCCCCCGCCTCGTCGTGGACGCCGCGTCCGTCCGCGAGGGCAAGCCGTCCCCGGCCCCCTACCTGCTGGCGGCCGGGAAGCTGGGCGCCGCGCCCGCCGACTGTCTGGTGATCGAGGACGCACCGTCCGGCGTCCGCTCGGGTCTCGGCGCCGGCATGACGGTCTGGACGGTCAACGCCCCCGCACCGACGCCCGGCGCGCACCGCCACTTCGCCACCCTGGCCGAGGCGGCTCCCGAGATCCTGGCCTGGGCGGCCCGGGGCGTGGCCACGACGGATCCCGGCGGCACCTCAACTCCTGCCACTGTGACGTGACTTGACGGACCGTACGGTTCCGTGGATAGCTCCGCTATCCTGCTGCCATGCAGGGGGAGCTGGAAGACAATTCATATCTGACCGGTAGCGGAGCCACGCCCTTGGAGGCGGGGGATCCCCGGCAGATCGGCGCGTTCAAGCTGCTCGGGGTCCTGGGGTCCGGCGGTATGGGGCGGGTCTATCTCGGTGCCGTGCCCGGGAAGTTCGCGGCGGTCAAGCGGGTGCTTCCCGTGCTGGCCGAGGACCCGGACTTCCTGAACCACTTCGGGCACGAGCTCGACAATCTGGCGCGGCTGCCCGGCGGGGCCAGTGTGAAGCTGCTCGCGAGCGACCGTACGGCCAAGCCGCCGTGGTTCGCGACCGAGTACATCCCCGGAATCACCCTCAACGAGGCGATCAGGCTCAACGGCGGCCCGCTGCCCGCCCCCGCCCTGTGGCGGCTGCTCCGGGAGGCGGCGGCCGGGCTGAAGGCGGTGCACGCCTCCGACATGGTGCACCGCGACCTCAAGCCGTCCAACGTCATGCTGACGCCCGGCGGCCTGTCGCTCATCGACTTCGGCGTGGCGCGCGCGGCCGACCAGAGCCGGCTGACCCGGACCGGCATGGTGATCGGTACGCCCGCCTACATGGCGCCCGAGCAGGCCGTCGCCGAGCGTGAACTGACCGGCGCGGCCGATGTCTTCGGGCTCGGCAGCCTGCTGCTGTACGCGGCGATCGGCCGTCCGCCGTTCGGCGACGGCTCCGGGCCCGGCCTGCTGTACCGGGTCGTCCACGGGGACCCCGACTTCGGGCACCTCACGGAGACCGCCCCCGCCCTGGCGCATCTCGTACGGTCCCTTCTCGCCAAGGACCCCGCGGCGCGGCCGACCGCCGCCGATGTCGTCGAACTCGCGGACGACTACGTGGACGACAGCCCGTGGCCGGCCGCCGTCATGGCTCGGGTCGAGGAGCGGGCCGCGTTCGCCGCGACGGCACCCACGGCCGAGCAGCTCGCGGACCTCGCGGACGACGGGTCCGGCGGCGACGCCGATTCCGCCCAGGACATCGGGACCGTGGCGCTCGTACGGCGTGCCTCGAAGGAGCCGTCGACGGCGGGCGCCGACGCGGCCGCCGCCACCGGGCCGAACGCGCCCGCGCGGCAGGGCCGGCGGAATCGATTCGTCATGGTCGCCGTCCCCGTCGTCGTGGCCACCGGCACGACCCTGACCGTCGCCCTCGGCCCGTACCAGATCGGCCAGGGCGCGGGACCCGGCTCCTCTGCGGCGCCGCCCGCCGCCACCGCGTCGCAGCCGGCGCCCGGCGCACCCGCGCCGACGACGACCGCTCCTCCGTCCTCCTCCTCGTCGCCGTCAGCCTCCGCGTCGGGCTCGCCCTCGGGTCAGGGCCCGGGACCCACGGCGGGCGGCGCCGGTGGCGCGGCGGCGGGCGGTGGGGCCGCGGCGGGCGGTGCGGGGGCCGGTGGCACCGGCACCGTGCCGGGCGGCGGAGGGGGCGGCGGCGCGGACGGGGGTGGCGGCTCCGGCGCGTCCGGGGGCTCCAACCCCTCCGGTGGATCCGGTTCCACGACCGGGCCGACCTCCCCCAAGCCGCCTCCGCCGCCTTCCGGCGGCTCGGGGCCCTCGGGGACGTACTCCCTGGAGAACGCCTCCAACGGCGAGTGCGTCGGTGAGTACAACCCGGGGTACGGCATCTTCGCCAACACCTACGAGTGCGGTGCCGTGCCCAACAACAGCGGCACCATGTCGTACGCCTGGACCTACTCGGCGGGGGCGAGCGGCACCTTCCAGCTGGTGAACAAGAGGACCGGCCGCTGCCTCCAGGCGGGCGGGAACCCCGGCGGCGTCGGCGTCGCCGCCTGCAACGGCTCCAGCAAGCAGGCGTGGAAGATCCATGCCACGACGTCCTCCGGCAGGACGATCATGAACGTGAGCAACGAGGAGTGCATGACGGTCGGGCCGCCGTTCCTGACCACGTACGCCTGCGACTCCGGCAACCGCGCGCAGCTCTGGCGGAACATCGCACCCCTGTGAGAGGGGACGGCCGGGCCGGGAACCGGGACGGACGGGGCTAGGACGGGGCTAGGACGGGGCGCCGAAGACCGGGACGCCGACGTCGCCCTCCGCGCGGAACGTGACCTCCAGGTCCATGCCGATCCGGAGGTCCGCCTCCGGCACGTCGACGATCTCCGTCATCATCCGCGGGCCCTCCGCCAGGTCGACCACCGCCGCCACGTACGGCACGCGTTCGCCGAAGGGCGGGAGGTCGTTGCGATGGACGACGGACCAGGTGTAGAGCGCGGCCCGGCCGCTCGCCCGCTCCCACGTCACGTCCTCGCTCCAGCAGTGCGGGCAGAACTCGCGCGGGTAGTGGTGCGCCCGGCCGCACGCGGCGCAGCGCCTGAGCAGCAGGCGGCCCTCCCCCGCCGCCTGCCAGTACGGGCGGGTGAAGGCGTCGATGTCGGGGTCGGCGGCGGTCATCAGAAGAGTCCGATCGCGTGGTCGAGGGACCAGGCCTGCCAGGACATGGCGAAGAGGGCGACGAGCGAGATGAGCGCCATCATGGCGTTCTGGCCCTGCTCGGCCCAGTCGTGGATCATCAGGCCGAGGTAGAGGAGGTTGAGGAGCAGGCCGCCGACCAGGGCGATCGGGGTCAGGAAGCCGACGGTCAGGCCGAGGCCCAGGGCCAGTTCGGCGTAGACGACGACGTACGCCATCAGCTTGGGGCGGGGGGCGACGACCGAGTCGAAGCCGCGCTTCACGAAGGGCCACCGGTGCTTGCCGGCGACGTCGGCCGCCCAGGCTATGCCGGTTCCGCGCTCGAACCAGCCCTTCCTGTCCTTGTGGCGCCAGCTCTCCAGCCACCAGAGGCCGAGGCCGATGCGGAGGACGGCGAGCCATTCGGCGCCGGTGAGCCAGACGGTCTGCATCGGTCGGTACCTGCCCCTCCTCGATCCTTATCTGACGGTACGTCAGTTCAGCGGATCCGTCACCGTCTGCGCAAGACCCCCGCACGCCTCCGCAGACCCCACCCACGCGTGACCGTTTCGCAACCGATTCCCCTCTTGACCGAGACCCAACAAGTGAGCACGCCGTTACGCTGAGCACTCATGGTCAACACCCCCCATTCCAGACCCGAACGGCCCGAACGGCCCGAACATCCGGTGTACGTCATCGGCGGCGGGCCCGGCGGGCTCGCGGTCGCCGCGTCGCTGCGCGCGAAGGGCGTCCGGGCGGTCGTCCTGGAGAAGTCCGACGCCGTGGGCGCCTCGTGGCGCTCCCACTACGACCGGCTGCGGCTGCACACCACCCGCCGCCTGTCCGCGCTCCCCGGCCTGCCCATACCCCGCTCCTTCGGCCGGTGGGTCGCCCGCGCGGATGTCGTGCGGTACCTGGAGAAGTACGCCGAGGTGCACGAGCTGGAGATCGTGACCGGTGTCGAGGTCACGCGGGTCGAGCGGGCCGGCGAGGACTGGCTGCTGCACGCGACGGGCGGACGACGGCTGACCGGGCGGGCGGTCGTCGTCGCCACCGGGTACAACCACACTCCGCGCCTGCCGGACTGGCCGGGCCTGGACGCGTACGGCGGCGAGGTCGCGCATGCGAGCGCGTACCGCAACCCCGCGCCGTACGCGGGGCGGGACGTCCTCGTCGTGGGCGCCGGGAACACGGGCGCCGAGATCGCCGCCGACCTCGTCGAGGGCGGGGCGGCTCGGGTGCGGCTCGCGGTGCGCACGGTGCCGCACATCGTGCGCCGCTCGACGGCCGGGTGGCCGGCGCAGCGCACGGGCATCCTGGTGCGGCGGCTGCCGGTCCGCCTGGTCGACAAGGCGGGCGAGCTGATGGCGCGTGTCGCCGTGCCGGACCTGTCGGAGCACGGCCTGCCGCGACCGGACACGGGGCTGTACTCCCGGGTGCGGGAGGGGGCGATCCCGGTGCAGGACGTCGGCCTGATCGACGCCGTGCGGCAGGGGAAGGTGGAGATCGTGGGCGCGGTCGCGTCCTTCGACGGCGACAAGGTCGTACTCGCGGACGGCTCGGCGATCACCCCGGACGCCGTGATCGCGGCGACGGGCTACCGCCGGGGTCTGGAGCCGCTCGTCGGCCACCTGGACGTCCTGGACGACCGGGGCCGCCCGCTGACCCACGGCGCACGAACGCCACGGGAGGCACCGGGGCTGTACTTCACGGGGTTCACGAACCCGATCAGCGGGATGATCCGCGAGATGGCGATCGACGCGGAGAAGATCGCCCGAAGGATCGCGAGGACGGCGCCCCGCTGAGAGCGGGGTGCGTGCGGGGGGGAGCGGAGGACGAGCAGGCACCTCCGCCCCCGCCCCGGCCACCGGGGCGGCCCCCGGCCCGCCCCGGACCCCCTCCCCACCCCCGGCCCGTCACCGCCACCCTCCGGTCCGTCGACGCAGGGGCATTCCTGACTGGACGTCAGTTCTGTAATCTGACTGTGCGTCAGGTCAATGCGGACCCTTCAGCGACGAGCAGGGGAGCGGCGGAACGATGCTCGGATCGACTCACGGCACCTTCACCACCGATCTCCGCGCCCGCGTGGTCGCCTGCGGCGAGCACTCCGGAGCGCCCGGGGCCGCCGTGCACGGCGTCACGGCCGTCGAGGGCGACCTGGACGTCAGCGGGCGGCCGCTGCACGCGCCCGTGCCGGACCTGGACCGGTTCTTCCGGCCCGGGTCCGTCGCCGTCGTCGGGGCCTCCGACGCCGAGGGGCGGCCCAACACCGGTATCACGCGGCAGCTGATCGCCTGGGCCGAGCGGGTCGGCGCCCGGCTCGTGCCCGTGCACCCGACCCGTACGGCCGTCTTCGGCATCGACTGCGTACCCTCCGTCGGCGCGCTCGCCGAACCCGTCGACCTCGCCGTCCTGCTGGTCGCCGACCCGCTCCCCGTCATCGAGGAACTCGCCGAGGCCAAGGTGCGGTTCGCCGTCGCCTTCGCCTCCGGGTTCGCCGAGACCGGCGGCGAGGGCGCCGCCGCGCAGGAACGTCTCGCCGACGCCGTACGCCGCTCCGGGATCCGTCTCCTCGGCCCGAACACCAACCTCAACGCCTTCGAGCGCTTCCGTGACGACCTCGAAGGCCCCGCGATCGCGCTCATCACCCAGTCCGGCCACCAGGGGCGGCCCGTCCACACCCTGCAGGAGCTGGGTGTACGGCTCTCCCACTGGGCGCCGACGGGCAACGAGGCCGACCTGGAGACCGCCGACTTCATCTCGTACTTCGCGACCCGCCCCGAGGTCGGGGCCATCGCCTGTTACGTCGAGGGCCTCAAGGACGGCCGCTCCTTCCTCCTCGCCGCCGACCGCGCCGCCCGCCAGGGCGTGCCCGTCGTCGCGGTCAAGGTCGGGCGGACGGAGACGGGCGCCCGGATGGCGGCGTCGCACACCGGGAAGCTGACCGGGGCGGACCAGGTCGTGGACGCGGCGATGCGGCAGTTCGGGGTGATCCGGGTCGACGGGCTCGACGAACTCCAGGACACCGCCGCCCTGCTGGCCCGCGCGCGCAGGCCGGTCGCGGACGGGGTCGTCGTGTACTCGATCTCCGGCGGGACCGGCGCGCACTTCTCCGACCTCGCCACGGCCGCCGGGCTGCGCCTCCCGACCCTCCCGCAGGCCAAGCAGGACGAGCTGCACCAGTGGATACCGGACTACCTGAACGTCGCGAACCCCGTCGACAACGGCGGTCACCCCGTGGGCGACTGGCGCGGTCGGAAGATCATCGACGCGATCCTCGCCGATCCTTCCGTCGGGGTGCTGATCTGTCCCATCACCGGGCCCTTCCCGCCCATGAGCGACAAGCTCGCGCAGGACCTGGTGGAGGCCGCCGAGGCCACCGACAAGCTGGTGTGCGTGGTGTGGGGTTCGCCGGTCGGGACCGAGGCGGCCTACCGCGAGACCCTGCTCGGCTCCTCGCGCGTCGCCACCTTCCGTACGTTCTCCAACTGCATAGGCGCCGTGAAGGCCTACCTCGACCACCACCGCTTCACCACCGCCTACCGCTCCCCCTTCGACGAGGCTCCCCGCACCCCCTCCCCCTCCTTCCGCAAGGCGCAGGCCCTGATGCGGCCGGGCCGGCAGCTGAGCGAGCACGCGGCGAAGCAGCTGCTGCGGGCGTACGGCATCAGGGTGCCGCGCGAGCAGCTGGTGACGAGCGCGGCGGCGGCGGTCAGGGCGGCCGGGCTCGTCGGCTATCCGGTGGTGATGAAGGCGTCGGGCGCGCAGCTCGCCCACAAGACGGAGCTGGGGCTCGTGAAGGTCGGGCTGACGTCGGCGAGCCAGGTGCGGGACGCGTACCGGGAGCTCACGGACATCGCCCGCTACGAGGGCGTCGACCTCGACGGGATCCTGGTCTGCCAGATGGTCGGCCGAGGTGTCGAGATGGTGGTGGGCGTGACCCGCGACCCGCTCTTCGGACCGACGGTCACGGTCGGCCTGGGCGGCGTCCTGGTCGAGGTCCTGAACGACGCGGCCGTGCGCGTACCGCCGTTCGGCGAGGACCAGGCCAGGGACATGCTCGGGGAACTGCGCGGGCAGGCCCTTCTGAAGGGCGTTCGGGGGGCTCCGCCGGCGGACGTGGACGCGCTGGTGGAGGTCGTGCTGCGGGTGCAGCGGATGGCCCTGGAGCTGGACGGCGACCTCGCCGAACTCGACATCAACCCGCTGATGGTGCTGCCACGGGGGCAGGGCGCGGTGGCGCTCGACGCGCTCGCGGTCTGCCGCTGAGGAGACCTTCATGACCGACCTCCTGCACACCGTCGGGAACGGCGTCTCGTGGATCACGCTCAACCGGCCCGAGGCGATGAACGCGGTCACCTGGGACCAGCGCGAACGGATCATCGCTCTCCTCGGCGAGGCGTCCGCCGACCCGACCGTACGGGCGGTGGTGCTCACGGCCACGGGCCGCGGCTTCTGCGCGGGCGCGGACCTGAGGGGCGCGCCGGCGTCCGGCGAGCGAAGCGAGAGGGGGGTCCCCCCGGCCGGAGGCTCGGGGAGGGCGCCCGGGGACGTGGCGCGGACCATCCGGATGGGGGCGCAACGTCTCATCGCGGCGGTCATGGACTGCGAGAAGCCGGTGATCGCGGCGGTGAACGGGACGGCGGCCGGGATCGGGGCGCATCTGGCGTTCGCGTGCGATCTGGTCCTGGCGGCCGAGTCGGCGAAGTTCATCGAGGTGTTCGTGCGCCGGGGTCTGGTGCCGGACGGCGGCGGGGCGTACCTGCTGCCCCGGCTGATCGGGCCGCAGCGGGCGAAGGAGCTGATGTTCTTCGGCGACGCGGTGTCGGCCCAGGACGCCCGGGAGCTCGGCCTCGTGAACCGGGTGGTGCCGGCGGAGGAGCTGGAGAAGGCGGCGCGGGAATGGGCGGAGCGCCTGGCCCAGGGGCCGACCCGCGCCCTGGCGCTCACCAAGCAGCTGGTGAACGCCTCCCTCGACACCGACCGTGCCACCGCCTTCGTCGCGGAGGCGGCTGCCCAGGAGATCAACATGACCACGCGGGACGCGAACGAGGGCGTGGCGAGCTTCGTGGAACGCCGGACGCCTCGGTACGAGGGGCGTTGAGCCGTCCCCGGAGGGCCGTTCCGCTCGCCGGGGACACGGGGTGGGATCTGCGAGCGGGCGCGGCGGTCACGGCCCGGACCGGGACCGTGAGGGTCCGCGGATTCCTGCACGTCGGCAACGCACCAGGTGACGGCCCGATGACGGGCGCCTCGACCACTTCACCCGTTCACCACGGGGCGGGTGCCCCGCCGAGCGGCGGACGGGCCGCCCTCCGCGCACGGGTTCCCATCTGACGGTTCGTCAGCTTCAATGGGAGACGTGATGGGACATGCTGGGATGGCGGCCACCGCCGTCCGATACCTCAGATCGGCCGGATCGCCGACGGCCGTCGAACCGCATCCACGGCCGCTGCTCCGCGCGGTACGGGAGGACGAGCGGCTGCCCGTCGACCCGGCCGAGTTCCGGCGCGTGCTCGGGCACTTCGCGAGCGGGATCACCGTCGTGACGGCCCTCGACCCCGACGGTCCGACCGGCTTCGCCTGCCAGTCCTTCGCCTCGCTCTCCCTGGACCCGCCCCTGGTGGCCTTCATGGTCGCCCGTACGTCGACGACCTGGCCCCGGCTCGCCCGCGCCGGTGTCTTCTGCGTCAACGTCCTGGGCGCGGACCAGCGGGACCTGTGCCTCGGGTTCGCGAAGAGCGGCGCGGACAAGTTCGCCGGGGTGTCGTACGACGCCGCCCCGGAAACCGGCTCACCCCGCCTGACCGGCGCCCCGGCCTGGATCGACTGCACGATCGCCCACGTCCACACGGGAGGCGACCACCTGATCGTGGTGGGCCGGGTGGAGGCCCTCGGCACCCCGGCCGACGACGACGGCGAACCGCTGCTCTTCCACCGGGGGCGGTTCGGGCGGTTCAGCGGCTAGGCGACCTTGACCTGGGAGGCCGGTCCGCGGCGGCGGATCACCAGGGCCATCAGGGCCGCCGCCGCGCACAGGGCGCCCGAGGCGTACCAGACCACGTCGTACGAGCCGAAGACGTCCCGCGCCACTCCGCCCGCGAAGGCGACGACCGCCGCGCCCACCTGGTGGGAGGCGAGGACCCAGCCGAAGACGATCGCGCTGTCCTCTCCGTAGTGCTCGCGGCACAGGGCGATCGTCGGCGGGACGGTGGCCACCCAGTCCAGACCGTAGAAGACGATGAAGAAGATCATCGGCGGGTGGACGGCCGGCGCGAGCAGCATCGGCAGGAAGAGCAGGGACACGCCGCGCAGCGCGTAGTACACGGCCAGCAGGCGCCGCGCCTCGAAACGGTCCGTGAACCAGCCGGAGGCGATCGTGCCGACGACGTCGAAGACTCCGATCACGGCGAGCAGCGAGGCGGCCGCGGTGATCGGCATACCGTGGTCGTGGGCGGCGGGGACGAAGTGGGTCTTCACCAGGCCGTTCGTCGAGGCGCCGCAGATCGCGAACGTACCCGCCAGGAGCCAGAACGGGCCGGTGCGGGCCGCCTTGAGGAGTACCGTCACGGCCCGGCGGGCCGCGCCCGTGACCGGGGCGGGCTTCGGGACGAACTCTCCGCCGTACGGGGCGAGGCCCACGTCCGCCGGGTGGTCGCGCAGCAGCAGCCAGACGAAGGGGACGACCGCGAGCGCGGAGAGTGCGACGGTCACGGCGGCGGGGCGCCAGCCCTCGTTCTCGACGAGCCAGGACAGCAGGGGCAGGAACACCAGCTGGCCCGAGGCGCCGGCCGCGGTGAGGATGCCGGTGACGAGCCCGCGCCGGGCCACGAACCACCGGTTCGTCACCGTCGCCGCGAACGCCAGCGCCATCGAACCGCTGCCGAGACCGACGAGGATGCCCCAGTACAGGACGAGTTGCCAGGACGCCGTCATCCACACGGTCAGGAGCGAGCCGAGCGCGATCACGCTCAGCGCGACGGCGACGACCCTGCGGATGCCGAAACGGTCCATCAGGGCGGCGGCGAACGGCGCGGTCAGGCCGTAGAGCGCGAGGTTCACGGAGACCGCGAAGCCGATCGTCCCGCGCGACCAGTCGAACTCACCGTGCAACGGCTCGATCAGCAGCCCGGGCAGCGAGGCGAAGGCCGCGGCGCCGATGATCGTGACGAAGGTGACCACCGCGACGAACCAGGCGCGGTGGACACGGGGCCTACGGGAGGAGACGGGCGACGCGGGGGTCTCGGTTGTCTGGGTCACGACACACAGCTTCGTGGCCGGGAGTCGCCCCCACCATTGGCCCGAATGACAGCTTTCGCAAGGATCGGGACATCAGCCCTGTGCGACGCGGCCCGCGGCACGGGCCCACAGCAGCCGGCCGGTCGCCCCCGTCACCAGCAGGCCGGTGAGCAGCGCGAGGAGCGAGAGCCCGGGCCCCGACGCCCAGTCCACGTCCGGCGCGTGGACGGCCAGGACGACCAGCGCCGCGAGCGCCACGGACGGGACGGCCAGCAGCGCGGGGCGCAGGCGGGCCAGGTCGTCCTCGGCCAGGGACCCCAGGACGCCGACGCCGAGCGCGAGCGCCCACACCCCCAGGCCCTGCGCGTCCGCGCGGCTGACCGGCCACGGCACGAAGCCCGACCAGAAGCCCGGGACCGCGAGGAGCCCCGCGCCGATACCGGCCCACCCCGAACCCAGCACCGCGAGCGGTGGCTTCGACCAGCCGGGGAGCGGGGCGATCCGCTCCGGCGACCCGAGCACCGGCCGCCGGTACTGGAAGGCCACACAGAGCACCGCCCCGACGGCGAGCGCCCCCAGGGTCGCGACCCAGCCGAGGCTGAAGAGCACGAGGAACAGCGAGCCGCCCTTCGCCACCCACAGCGCCTCGCCGTTGAGCAGGCTCACCACGAACAGGCCGACCAGCACGACCGCGAGGGGCACGACGAGGGTGCGCGCCTCCTCCCAGAGCCTCGCCCGGCCGACCGTGAACAGCGCGGGCGCCACGCCCAGCATGGCCGCCCCGACGAGCCCGGGGCTGAGCGCCTCGGGGGAGGCCCAGGCGCCGGCGGCGTAGCCGGCGACGCTCGCCAGGGCGAGCAGCGCGCCCACCATGAGGCTGACGACCGCCACGACGGAAGCCAGCATGGCCATCCCCGGCGACAGCTCCCGCCCGCCGCGCGGCTCCGCCCGCGTCGCACCGGCGGCCGTTCCGGAGACCGCCCGCGATCCCTCGCTCATCGCCGTCCCGCCTCCTGCTCGTCCGCGGAAACCGTCCCGGCAGCCGTCACCGGCTCGGGCTCGGGCTCCGGCTCGGGCCCCGGCTCGGGCTTGCGCTCCGGTGCCGGTGCCGGTGCCCCCACCCCAGGCGCTCCTCCCCGCGCCACGAGTTCGCGGCCGTACATCACCCGCAGGCTCACCACCGTCGTGGCCGCGAAGGCCAGCACCCCGCAGCCGATGGCGACGCCCGCGACCAGGGACGTCCACGCGTCGAGGCGGACGAACCGCTCCAGTACGTACGTCGCTCCGACCGAGAACACCGGGGCCAGACACAGCGCCACGAGATGCAGCCGCCACTCCTCCCGCGCCCACCCGGCCCCGCGCCGCCCCGCGCGCCGGTGACCGGCTGCCATGACCGTGTACGTCACGGCGTACGGGACCAGATACCCGAGGAGCAGTCGCGGGCCCTCGTCCCCCGGGCCGTCGAGAAGGGACACGGAGAGCCGGGCCAGCGCCGCGGCACCGGCGACGTGCGCCGCGACGAACAGGGGCGTCGGGCACCAGGTGCCGTGGACGCCGGGGACGGTGGTCCGCCGGTCGAGCGCGCGCGAGGCGAGCAGCGCGCCGAAGACGACCACGGAGCCGAGGTGCATGATCGCGATCCGGTTGATCTCGGCCATGGACAGACCGGGGAACAGCCGCGGCAGGCCGCCCCATTCGAGGCGGAGCAGCGGCGCGGTCAGCAGGAAGCCGTAGCAGAGCAGCATCCACCGCTGGTGCAGGTCCGGGAAGCGGGTGAGGGCGGCGAGGACGCCGAAGGTCACGCTTCCCACGGTGCCGACGAGGATGGTCGCGAGGACGACCCAGAACGCCGCGCCGCTGTACGCGTCCTCCGGTGCCGTACGGGCCAGATAGAGCGCGGCACCGGCCATCGAGGCGTACACCGTGACCGCGAACACGGTCCCGGCGACGCGGTGCAGGCGGCGCCGCCGACGGACCGCCGACAGGTACTGGACCGGTCCGAGCAGCATCAGCAGGCCGCCCAGGACCGAGTGCACGATCAGCGGGACCAGGCTGCGTCCGTACGGCCCGATCCGGTCCCGAACGGCCTCGGCGACGTACTCCGGCGACACGATCCGGCCCATGAGCCACTCGCCGGGGGCGGGCGCCCCGGCCGAGGCGTACGGCCACAACTGGGTCATGGCGACGGGCGCGTAGGCCACGCAGCCCACGGTCAGCGCGACGCCGGCCGCCCTCCCCCACCGCACATCCATCGACCGCTCCCCTGCCGTGGGCCCGATAGTCCTTTCTGGACTGTGAAGGAAGGTAGAGGCGGGTGTTACCCACGGTCAACGGTCACGGCTCGCGGTCTTCGACCCACTTCCAGAAGTCGACCATCATCCGCTCGTAGCGGATGCCGAACTCCAGCGCCTCGCGCTGCCCCCGGGTCAGCACCTCCCCGACGCTCTCGGCGAGCCCCTCGTACTCGTCCAGCGTCCGGCGGTGCTCCTCGACCTGCACCGGGGCGTGCACCCGCGGGCTCGCCCCGAACCAGAGCTTGAGGATGCCGCGTTCACGGGCCTCGACCGGGACGAAGGCGGGGTCGTCGAGCCATGCGGCGAGCGCGGTCGCGCCCGCCTCGGTGAGCCGCATCAGGCGCCGGTTCCGCCCGCCCGTCTGGCGTGCCTCGGACAGCAGGCCCGCCTCGACCAGGCGGTCGCACTGGGCGTAGACCTGCGCGTGAGGCATCGACCAGAAGGGCGCCACGGTGCGCGCCGCCTCCACCTTCACGTCGTACGGACTGGCCTCGCCGAGCTTGTCGACAATGCCGAGCACGAGGTACGAGGGCGTGGTCAACCGGACTTCAGACATGCCGGGACCGTACCTCCGCCGGCTGGGCCCGCGGCAGCGTCCTGATCGGGCGGACCACGAGCAGGGCCGCGATCACGAACACCGCGATCCCCGAGCCCGCCAGCAGGCCGACGGAGGCACCGAGGTGCCCGGCGCCGAGCAGACCGGCGTCGAGGGCGACGGGCACCATGCCCTCGCCGAGGACGGCGGCCGCCCGCGCCACGAAGAAGAGCCGGAAGTCACGGTTCCAGAGGGCCGGGGCCCCGACCTGTCCGGGAATGCGCTCGCGGGCCGCAGAATTGTAGGGGGAGTGCGCCGATCGTCCGTCGGCCACGACGCCCGCTCATCCGTCCGCCAGTTCGTCCGTTTGCCCGTCCGCCTGTTTGTCCGTCGTCACGGACTCGACTTCTAGCAGCGAGTGGTCTGGACCACAAAGGATTCTCTCGTGCCTCACCGTATCGCCGTCCTGGCCCTGCCCGGTCTCCTCCCCTTCGAACTGGGCATTCCCCACCGGATCTTCGGCCGCGCCAAGGACGCCGAGGGTGTGCCCCTGTACGAGATCGTGACCTGCGCCCCGGTCGCGGGCCCGGTCCAGACGGACGCGGACTTCGCCGTCCATGTGGAGCACGGCCCTGAGGCGCTCGCGACGGCGGACACGGTCGTCGTCCCCGCCTCGTACGAACTGGGCCCCGTGTACGACGAGGGCCGGCTGACCGACGAGCTGGCGGCGGCCCTCGGGCACATCCGGCCCGGGACCCGGCTCGTGTCCATCTGCACGGGCGGGTACGTGCTGGCCGCCGCCGGCTACCTCGACGGGCGGCCGGCCACCACGCACTGGGCCTCGGCCGCCCACTTCCAGCGGCTCTTCCCGAAGGTGCGGGTCGACGCGGACGTGCTCTTCGTCGACGACGGGGACGTGCTGACCTCGGCGGGCGTCGCTGCCGGGATCGACCTGTGCCTGCACATCGTGCGCCGGGACCACGGGAGCGCCGTCGCCAACGACGTGGCCCGCAGGACCGTCGTACCGCCGCACCGGCACGGCGGGCAGGCCCAGTACATCGAGCGGCCGCTCCCTGAGGCGGGGACGGCGACCACGACGTCGGCGCGCGCCTGGGCGCTGTCCCATCTGCACGAGCCGATCCAGCTGCGGGACCTCGCGGTACGGGAGTCGATGAGCGTACGGACGTTCACGCGCCGCTTCCGGGAGGAGGTCGGCATCAGCCCCGGCCAGTGGCTGACCCAGCAGCGGGTGGAACGGGCCCGCCACCTCCTGGAGTCCACGGACCTGGCGGTCGACCAGGTGGCCCGGGAGGCGGGCTTCGGCACGCCCCAGTCCCTGCGGTCACACCTCCAGGCCGCGATCGGCGTGACCCCGACGACGTACCGCCGCACGTTCCGGACGTCGACTCCCGGTCCTGGTCCGGGTCCCGCCACGGCAGCGGCTTCCGCCTCGGGTCCGGGTCCCGCCACGGCCACGGCTTCCGCCTCGGGCGGGTGACGCCCGCGGTACGCCGTCAGTCGGTCCGGGCCGTGGGCGATCGCGCCCACCCACGGCAGGACGGGAGCGCCCACCGCGAGCGGCGCCGTCGCCACGGGCGGCGCCGTCGCCACGGGCGGCCGGGCCGCGACGGCGACGGCCGACAGCGGTGCTAGAAGGTCAGGACGCCCCGCGCGACCCTGCCCTGTTCCGCGTCCTCCGCCGCCTTCGCGAACTCCTCCACCGGATAGGTGGCGGTGACGAGTTCGTCGAGGAGGAGGCGGCCTTCGCGGTACAGCTCCGCGTAGAGCGCGATGTCCTTCTGCGGGCGCGAGGAGCCGTAGCGGCAGCCGAGGATCGACTTGTCGAGGAACATCGCGGCGGGCGGGAAGGTCGCCTCCGCGGTGGGGGCGGTCATGCCGAGCAGGACGGCCTGGCCGTGGCGGTCGAGGAGGTCGATCGCGGTACGGACGAGGCCGGTGTGGCCGACGCACTCGAAGACGTGGTCGGCGCCGGTGGGGAGGATGTCCCGGACGGTCTCCGCCGAGTCGAGGAAGTGCGTGGCGCCGAAGCGGCGGGCGACCTCCTCCTTGGCCGGGTTGGTGTCGACGGCGACGATCGTGAGCGCGCCGGCGATCCGTGCGCCCTGGATGACGTTGAGCCCGATGCCGCCGGTGCCTATGACGACGACGGTCTCGCCGCGGTCGACCTTGGCGCGGTTGAGTACGGCGCCGACCCCGGTGAGGACGCCGCAGCCCATGAGGGCGGCGGAGGTGAGGGGGATGTCCTCGGGGATCTTCACGGCCTGGACGGCCTTGACGACGGTCCGCTCGGCGAAGGAGGAGTTGGAGGCGAACTGGAAGAGGGGCCCGGTGCCGCCGCGGGAGAAGGGCTGCTTGGGCATGCCGATGGCCTTGCGGCACATGGTGGGGCGGCCGCGGTCGCAGTCGGCGCAGGCGCCGCAGTTGGCGAGCGTGGACAGGGCGACGTGGTCGCCGGGGGCGACGTGGGTGACCCCGGGACCGACTGCCTCCACGACGCCGGCGCCTTCGTGGCCGAGGACGACGGGGACGGGGAAGGGGATGGTGCCGTCGAGGACGGCGAGATCGCTGTGACAGAGCCCGGCGGCGCGGACACCGACGAGAACCTCCCCGGGACCGGGGTCACGTACCACCAGGTCGTCGACGACCTGGACGTTCTTGCCGTCGTAGACGACACCTCTCATGTGCGTGCTCCTTGTCGTCGGGCGTGCGTTGTGGGCGGTGCCGCGCGCTACTGGTTCGGGCGGGTGCCCGCCGCGGCCGCCCTGGCCATCTCCTCCAGTCGGGTCAGGAGGGGCATCGGGTCCACTCCCACCGTCCCCGGCAGGAAGTCCG
The DNA here is from genome assembly GCF_055561875.1 of Streptomyces sp. NPDC022552. NCBI lineage: Bacteria > Bacillati > Actinomycetota > Actinomycetes > Kitasatosporales > Streptomycetaceae > Streptomyces > Streptomyces sp. NPDC022552. The sequence goes on along the minus strand of NZ_JBVHGJ010000017.1, from coordinate 87,852 downwards.
CGATGCGTTCCGGGGTCCACGCTCCCCCCTCCGCGTACCCCGCGCGCAGCTCCCTCGGCTGGGCCCAGACCGCGATCTTGGGGCCCGCGATCGTGTACACCTGGCCCGTGATCCTCTCCGCGCGCGCCCGCTCCGACAGCAGGTAGACGACCAGCGCCGCCACGTCCTCCGGCTCCCCGATCTCCTTCAGCTCCATCGGCACGTTCGCCGACATCCGCGTCCGCGCCACCGGGGCCACCGCGTTGGCCGTGACCCCGTACTTGTGCAGGCCCAGCGCCGCCGACCGCACCAGCGAGATGATGCCGCCCTTCGCCGCCGAGTAGTTCGCCTGTGCCACCGAACCCTGGTGGTTCCCGCTCGTGAAGCCGATCAGCGTCCCGGTGCCCTGCTTGCGCATCACCGCCGACGCCGCCCGGAAGACCGTGAACGTCCCCTTCAGATGCGTAGCGACGACCGGGTCCCACTCCTCCTCGGCCATGTTGAAGAGCATCCGCTCGCGCAGGATGCCCGCGACGCACACGACCCCGTCGATCCGCCCGTACTCCGCCAGCGCCACGTCGACGACCCGCTGACCGCCGGCCATCGTCGAGATGTCGTCGGCGACGGCGACGGCCGAACCGCCCGCCGCCTCGATCTCCTTCACCACCGACAGCGCGACCTCCGACGTCGGCTCCCCGCCCTCGATGGAGACCCCGTAGTCGTTGACGACGACCTTCGCCCCCTCCGCCGCGCACGCCAGAGCCACGGCGCGCCCGATCCCGCGCCCCGCGCCCGTCACCGCCACGACCTTGCCTGCCAAGAAGTTCCCCACGCCCGGCCCCTTCCCGCGTTTTCTGACGGTCCGTTAGATTCGTTCGTCGACAGGATTCTACGGTCCGTCAGATGCAGAAAAACAAGACCCCGGAGGCCCCGATGTCAGTTCCCTCGCAGCTCCCCGTCGAGTTCCACGACATCGCCAAGCGCGTCAACAACTGGGGGCGCTGGGGCCAGGACGACGAGATCGGGACCCTCAACCTGATCACCGACGACGTCGTACGGGACGCCGTCGCGACCGTCCGCTCCGGGCACCGCGTCCCGCTCGCCCTCGACCTCACCCAGGACGGCGTGCAGACCGGCATGATCCCCGGCAGGGTCAACCCGCTCCACGTCATGGTCCAGATCAACCAGGAGCTCTTCGGCCCCGGAACGGTCGCCACCAGCGACGACGCCGTGACCCTCGGCCTCCAGGCGGCCACCCACTGGGACGCCCTCACGCACGTCTCGCACTCGGGCAAGATCTACAACGGGCGCCCCGCCTCCACCATCACCCCGCACGGCCGTTCCGAGTTCAGCGGCATCCACACCGCCCGCCACATCGTCAGCCGTGGCGTCCTGCTCGACGTGGCCGCCGCCAAGGGCGTCGACCGGCTGCCCGGCGACCACGCCGTCACCCCCGAAGACCTCGACGAGGCCGCGGAATTCGGCCGCGTCACCGTCCGGGCCGGCGACATCGTGCTCGTACGGACGGGCCAGATACGGCAGTACCTCGCCGGGGACAAGCACGCCTACGCGTTCCCCTCCCCCGGCCTCTCCCTCCGTACGCCCGAGTGGTTCCACGCCCACGACGTCGCGGCCGTCGCCAACGACACGCTCACCTTCGAGATCTTCCCGCCCGAGATCGAGAACCTCTGGCTGCCGGTCCACGCCCTCGACCTCGTCGAGATGGGCATGCTCCAGGGGCAGAACTGGAATCTGGAAAGTCTGTCCACAGCCTGTGCACAGAGGGAGCGGTACGCGTTCCTGCTCTCCGCGATGCCCGAGCCCTTCGTGGGCGGTACGGGCACACCGGTGGCCCCGGTGGCGATCCTCTGAATCGATGAAGTCATACGGGGGTGGCGGCGCACTCGCGCGCGCCCCGAGCACGGCACGGTCGCCGCCACCCCGGACACGACCCGCACTCGTCGAGGGCGGCTTCGCACCCTCGTCGTCCCCTCACGTCGAATCGCTCACCCCAGGGTGAACAAAACGCCACGAACCGTCAACAGTGCACCGAGGCCGTCGGGGTGACCGCCGAGGTCTCGGACTCCTTCGGCACGCCGCGGTCCACCTCGCACCAGATGCTCTTGCCCGCGCCCTCGCGCTGCCATCCCCACCGGTCGGCCAGGCCGTCCACCAGCTCGAGACCGCGCCCGTTGGTGTCCTCGCCCTGCGCGTGGCGCGGCATCGGCGGCCGGTCGCTCGAGTCGGCGACCTCCACCCGTACCGTCCCGGCCTCCGGACAGCCCGCGCCGAACAGCATCCGCAGCACGGCCGGACAGCCCGTGTGGACCACCGCGTTGGTCACGAGCTCGGAAATGAGCAGCACCAGCGTCTCGGCCAGCGGCTCGTCATCCCCTATGCCCGATCCGGCGAGCCTCGAACGCGCCCATCGCCGGGCGCGTCCCACCTCTGCCGGGTCCGGCCCGACCTCCAACTGAACCTGAAGCACCTGCACCGCTCACACCATCCGAACCGGCGGACACATCGCCTCGCGCCTCACAGCCATCGACGCCCTTACGGAACGTGATTCCCTTGTGAGACAGCATGGTTGACGTACAGTCACCGCAACAAGCGCTTCGGGCATATTCCAGCGCGAAGGAGTACGCATGGTCCATACTGTGCGACGCACGCTGCGGGGAGTCGAACAGGAGGGCGCCCAGCGCCTCCACGGGGTACGAGCGGCGGGCATCGCCCGATCCGGGGCCACCGTTTCGGCGACACCGGGACGATCCGGGCTCACAACCACTCGCATCCCACGGAGAGTACCGGAGCGGGACCCCGACTCCGGGCCGTGACGGCCCGCCCGAAGGACACAACCCGATATCGACGCTCCGTGAGCGCCCACCCACGCCACGCCTACAGGTGCGCCGCCTCCGCCTCCTCCGCCCGGGCCTTCGTCGGGCCCCGCTCGGCCCGCACCCAGGCCCGCTTGAGGTGCAGATGCACGTCCGCCTCCCACGTGAAGCCCATGCCGCCGTGGACCTGGAGGCAGTCCCGCGCGCAGTCGACGGCCGCCTCGTCGGCGAGCAGCTTGGCCCCGGCGATCTCGACGGGGTCACCGGTGACGGCGGCCCCGTAGACGGCGGCCCGGGCGACCTCGGCCCGCACGAGCATCTGCGCACACAGATGCTTGACGGCCTGAAACGCCCCGATGACCTGCCCGAACTGCACGCGCGTACGGGCATGGGAGACGGCCATCTCGGTGGTCCGTGCGGCACTCCCGACCTGCTCGGCGGCGGTGAGCAGCGCCGCCGACTCCGCGTGGGCCATCGTCCCGCGGGGGCGGGACAAGGGACGGCGCCCCTGCGGGCGCGTTCCGCCCACGGCCTCGGCGCCCACCGGACCGGGCAACCGATGCAAGGGCGTCAGCGGATCCACCGACCGCACAGGCACGGCGCCCTCGACATCCCCCATGACGACGTCCGCCGCGTCCAGCCACTCGACCAGCCCGCCGTCGGCGGCCGTCACGACCACCTCCCCCTCCGCCGCCCCAGGCACGCTGCCCGCCGCCAGGTGCGTCGTGATCAACGGCCCCGGCAGCAACACCCGCCCCGCCTCCTCGAAGACGAGCACCGCCTCCGGCAGCCCAAGACCCACGCCCCCCTCCGCCTCCGGCAGCCGCAACGCGAAGAACCCGGCCGCCCCCAGCTCCCGCCACAGCGCGCGGTCCAGAGCACCGCCCGCATCCACGGCGGCCCGCAACGCCTCCCGGTCGAAGCGCCCCGCGAGCAGCTCCCGTACGCCCGCCTTCAGCGCCTTCTGGTCGTCCGTCAGCCGGAAGTCCACGCGACCACCACCCCTCACCGCCCCTTCGGCAGGCCGAGTATCCGCTCGGCGACGATGTTCGCCTGGATCTGCGACGTACCGGCCGCGATCGTGTACGAGAGCGAGGACAGCCGGTCCAGGTTCCACTCGCGCCCGAGGTCGAGCGCGTCGGGCCCGAGGACGGCGGCCGCCGTGTCGTACAGCTCCTGCCGGGCGTGCGAGTACCGCAGCTTGAAGACCGAGCCGCCGATCCCCGGCACGCCGCCCGTCGCCTCCGCCTCGCTGACGTTCCACTGGGTCAGCCGCCACAGCGCCCGGAACTCGGCGCTCAGCCGCCCGAGCCGCCGCCGTACCCCCGGGTCGTCCCAGGTGCCGTTCTTCCGCGCCGTCCCCGCGAGGTCGGCCAGCACGCGCCGGCACGCGACGACCTCGCCCACGAACGCCGTACCGCGCTCGAAGGACAGGGTCACCATCGTCACGCGCCAGCCGTCGTTCTCCTCCCCGACCCGGTTGGCGACCGGCACCCGTACCTCGTCGAGGAACATCTCCGCGAACTCCGCCGACCCGGCGAGCGTCCGCAGCGGCCGTACGGTGATCCCGGGCGCGTCCATGGGCATCGCGAGCCAGGTGATCCCCCGGTGCTTGGAGCCCGAGGCGTCCGTCCGTACGAGCAGCTCGCACCAGTCGGCGACCTCCGCGTGCGAGGTCCAGATCTTGGAGCCGGAGACGACGTACGCGTCCCCGTCCCGTACCGCCCTGGTCCGCAGCGACGCCAGGTCGGAGCCGGCGTCCGGCTCGCTGAAGCCCTGGCACCACACCTCGTCGCCGCGCAGCACCGGCGGCAGCCAGCGCTCCCGCTGCTCGGGCGTCCCCTCGGCGGCGACGGTCGGCCCGGCGTGCAGCAGCCCGACGAAGTTCGCGCCGACGTACGGCGCCCCGGCGCGCTCGGTCTCCTCCAGGAAGATGAGCCGCTGCGTCGGCGAGGCGCCCCAGTGCACGTCCGCGTAGCCCGCGTCGTACAGCCGCCGCTGCCAGCCGCAGTCGTAGGCGCGCCGCCCCGGCCAGTCCAGCGGATCGGGCTTCGGCGGCAGCGTCGGCAGGACGCGCGCGAGCCACTCCCGCAGCCGCGCCCGGAACTCCCCCTCCGCCGCACCGTCCGCGAGGTCCATCAGACGATGCCCAGGTCCAGCATGCGGATGGCGTTGCCGCGCATCAGCTTGTAGACCGTCTCGTCGTCGAGTCCCTTGACGTGGTCGAGGGCGACCTCCTTGGTGTGCGGGAAGGTGGAGTCGACGTGCGGATAGTCGGTCTCGAAGGTGGCGTTGTCCCGTCCCACCACGTCCAGCGAGGCGATGCCGTGCTTGTCGCGGAAGAAGCAGCAGAACATCTGCCGGTAGTAGTACGTCGACGGCGGCTCGGGGATGAGGTCCCGCACCCCGCCCCACGCCCGGTGCTCCTCCCACACGTCGTCGGCGCGTTCGAGGGCGTACGGGATCCAGCCCATCTGGCCCTCGCTGTAGGCGAGCTTGAGCCGGGGGAACGTGACCAGGACCCCGGAGAAGAGGAAGTCCATCATCGAGGCCATGGCGTTGTTGAAGCTGAGGGAGGCCTGGACGGCGGGCGGGGCGTCGGGCGAGGCGGCGGGCATCTGGCTGCTGGAGCCGATGTGCATGTTGACCACCGTCCCGGTCTCCTGGCAGACGGCGAAGAAAGGGTCCCAGTAGCCGGAGTGGATCGACGGGAGCCCGAGGTAGGTCGGGATCTCGGAGAAGGTGACGGCCTTGACGCCTCTCGCCGCGTTCCGCCGGATCTCGGCGACGGCCAGGTCGATGTCCCAGAGCGGGATGATGCAGAGCGGGATGAGGCGGCCGCCGCTGTCGCCGCACCACTCCTCGACCATCCAGTCGTTGTAGGCGCGGACGCAGGCGAGGGCGACCTCCTTGTCCTTGGCCTCGGCGAAGGTCTGGCCGCAGAAGCGGGGGAAGGTCGGGAAGCAGAGGCTCGCCTCGACATGGTTGAGGTCCATGTCCTTGAGGCGCTCGACGGGGTCCCAGCAGCCGCGGCGCATCTCCTCGCGGGTGATGCCCTCCAGGGTCATCTCGTCACGGTCGAAGCCGACGGCCGCGATGTTGCGCTTGTACGGGAACTTGAGGTCCTCGTAGATCCACCAGTCGGTCGGCGGACCGTCCGGGTCCATCGTGATCTGGTACTTGCCCCCGACGTACGCGAGCTCCCCGATCCCGGCGGTCAGCGGCTGGGGTCCGCGGTCGCGGTACTTGGCCGGCAGCCAGGTCTCGAAGAGGTGGGCCGGCTCGATCACATGGTCGTCGACGCTGATGATCCGCGGAAGTTCCGTCATGAGACCCTCTCCCATTCCCGCATTTTCTGATGACCCGTCAGATACCGATCGGTCTCAGGCTAGCCCCCGACCCCTGGACCGACAAGCAGCGGGCCTCTACGCTCTCCAGGCAATCTGACTGACCGTCAGTTGTGGCCGGAAAGGGGAACGTCGTGACCGACACCGCACACACCCTGGGCGCCTCCCGCACCCTCTGGGAGCTAGTCGAGCGGCGCGCCGCCCTCACACCCGACCGGCCCGTCCTCCTCCAGGGGGACCGCGCCCTCACCTTCGGTGAGCTGCGGGAAGGCTCCGAGCGGTGCGCCGCCGGGCTGTACGGGATGGGGGTGCGCCCCGGCACGGTCGTGGCCTGGCAGCTGCCCACCCGGATCGAGACCGCGGTCCTCTCCTTCGCGCTCGCCCGCATCGGGGCCGTACAGTCCCCGGTCATCCCCTTCTACCGGGACCGCGAGGTCGGCTTCGCGCTGCGCGAGTCGAAGGCCGAGTTCTTCGCCGTGCCGGGCGTGTGGCGCGGCTTCGACCACACGGAGATGGCCCGCCGGCTCGGCGCGCGCGGGATCTTCGAGGCGTACGGCTCGCTGCCCGACGGGGACCCGGCCGTCCTGCCGCCCCCGCCCCTCTCCGGGGAGGACGTGCGGTGGATCTACTGGACCTCGGGGACGACCTCCGACCCCAAGGGCGTCCTGCACACCGACCGCTCGCTCATCGCGGGCGGCTCCTGCCTCGCCCACGCGCTGCGTCTGAGCGAGGACGACATCGGCTCGATGGCCTTCCCGTACGCGCACATCGCCGGGCCCGACTACACGGTGATGCTGCTCCTGTACGGATTCCCCGCGGTGATGTTCGAACAGTTCGCGCTGCCCGACGCGCTGGCGGAGTACCGCAGGCACGGGGTGACCGTGGCGGGCGGTTCGACCGCCTTCTACTCGATGTTCCTCGCCGAGCAGCGGAAACAGCCAGGCCGGAAGCTGATACCGACCCTGCGGCTGCTCGCGGGCGGCGGGGCGCCCAAGCCGCCGGAGATCTACCACGCCGTCGTACGGGAGATGGGCTGCCAGCTCACCCACGGGTACGGCATGACCGAGGTCCCGATGATCACGATGGGGTCGCCGGACGACACCGTCGAGAACCTCGCGACCACGGAGGGCCGGCCGCCCGCGGGCATGGAGATCCGGATCGCCGACGACGGGTCGGGGAGCGGCGAGGTCAGGCTGCGTGGCGAGGCCGTCTGCCAGGGCTATCTGGACCCGGCCCAGAGCGCCGCCGCCTTCGACGAGGACGGCTTCCTGATCACCGGCGACGTGGGGCACCTGACCGCGAGCGGACATCTCGTGCTGACCGGGCGGATCAAGGACATCATCATCCGCAAGGGGGAGAACGTCTCGGCCAAGGAGGTCGAGGACCTCCTCCACCGGCATCCGGCGGTCGGCGACGCGGCCGTCGTCGGGCTCCCCGACCCGGACCGCGGCGAACGTGTCTGCGCGGTGATCGAGCAGCCGCCGGGGGCGGACCCGCTGACCCTGGAGACGGTCACCGCGTTCCTGCGCGAGCAGGGGCTCTCCGTCCACAAGCTGCCGGAGCAGCTGGAGGTGGTGGACGCCCTGCCGCGCAACGACGCCCTGCGGAAGGTGCTGAAGTACAAGCTCCGCGAGCGGTACTCCGCCACCGCCGCCCCCGGGAGGACGCTCCCGGGGGCGCGGTCCGGGCTCACTTCCGCGGGGTGAGGACGATCCGATCGACGAGGGCGGACGGTACCGGCACCAGGGGGCGCGCGACGTGGGGTGTCGAGGCGTCACCCGTATGTCGGGGAAAGGGATTTGGCGACCGAGGAGCGGGCTACTCCGTCATGAAGTAGCGGGCGAAGGCCGTCACCGCCTGCTCCTCGTCGACCGAGCCCGAGGCGACGGTCGGCAGCGTACGGGCGCCCAGCGCCGCTCCGACGGGGGTGATGCCGAGGGCCAGCAGCGCGCGCTCCACGTCGGCGGGGGTCGTGGCGATGGCGAGGACGGCGTGCAGGAAGGGCCGGGCGATCTCGGCGAAGCGCTCGGGGTGGTCGTGCAGGCGCTTCACCGCGCCGCCGGCGAACTCCTCGCGGCTGACCTTCTGGTCGCCGTCGATGTCCGCGATCCCCGCCATGCCCTGCCAGAAGGCCTCGGCGCCGTCGGCCAGCGCCTGCCCCCGGTCGGAGCGGAAGGAGACGTCGAACTCCGCCAGGACGCGTTTCGCCGCCGTGCTGAAGTCCTCGCGCGAGATGGTCCCGTCGCCGTCCTGGTCGAAGGCGGCGAAACGGGAGGCGATCCGGCGCTGGTAGACCTCTCCGGGTCCCTGCTCGGGTTCCATGGGCTCCATTCCGGGAGGGTACGACGAGACGGGCCGCCGTGCCGAGAGGGGCGGGGCGCCCGGTCGCCGCTCGGGGGCGCGGTGGCGCTACGCGGAGAGCGGCTGGGCCTCGTCGTCGACGGCGGCCGCGGCGTCCCCGTACACGTCGAAGAGGCGGCGCACGCCCAGCGCGGCGAGGACCCGGTTGACGTGCGAGGCGTCCTCCGAGCCCCGCTCGGGCAGGACGACCCGCAGCCGGCCCTGGCAGGAGCGCATCAGCCGCCGCGAGGCGATCAGCACGCCCACCCCGCTGGAGTCGCAGAAGAGTACGCCCGAGAGGTCGAGGACGACATCGTGGCGTCCTCCCGCGACCGCGTCGTGGACGCGTCTTCTGACCAGGGGCGAGGTCAGCAGATCCAGCTCCCCGCGGATCCGCAGCACGGTCCAGGGGCCCTGCTCGTCTTCGTCGACGTGGAGGTTCACGCGATCGCGCCCTTCAAGCGGAAGCAGTCGTTCAAGCGGAGGCAGTCGTTCCCGTCCCCTCCCGCTGCCCCGCCACGACGCGCCGAAACCCCTCGTCCCAGGGATGACGCTTTCCTTACCATCCAGCCCCTCCGGGAGGGCGTACTTGTCCCAAAGCGGAGTGCACTCCCGGACGGCCCATTACTTTGGACGGAGAACTCGGGTCGGGAGGGCCACGGAAGAGCACCGGAGGGTCGACGCATGCCGAAGGACACACCACCGCGCTGGGACCGCAGGATGCAGCAGCGGCTGGCGCGCGGTGAGGCCGCCGCGCTCGGCGAGCTCTACGACCGGTTCGCCTCCCTGGTGCACAGCCTCGCCCACCGGATCCTCGACGACGAGAAGGCCGCGGACCAGGTCACCCGCGAGGTCTTCGGCTACATCTGGGAGAACCCCGACGCCTACGACCCCAAGCAGGGCAACATGCGCTCCTGGGTCGCCAAGCTCACCCAGCGCCAGGCCGTGCACCGGCTGCGGCAGACGGAGGCGACGGCGTACGCGGAGACCGGCGAGGGTTCCGCGGAGGAGCTGGAGCAGAAGGTGCGCCAGGCCTCGGTCGCGGCCCGCGCCGACTACATCGTGACGTCGATGCCGGCGCCGCTGCGGGCCGCCCTTGAACTGGCGTACTTCCAGCGGCGGGACTACCGCCAGACGGCCGCGGACCTCGGTGTGACGGAGGACGAGGCGCGGCGACGGCTGCGGCTCGGGCTCCAGCTGCTGTCGACGGCGAACACCCGCCCGCTGGAGGGGTCCTCGCCGCCCGGTTACGGTCGTTCCCTGTGAACGGCCCCGACGACACTCCCGACGACGTGGCGCGCGCTCCCCGGATACCGGGACCGCGCGCCGCGGCGGACGACCACGCGGATCTGACGGGAAGCGCTGCCGTGGCCACGCCTCCCGAGCCGGCGGAGGAACCGGTCCTCGCGCCCGCGCCCCCGCTCCCGCCTCCCCCGCCGCCGCACAGCGTGCTCAAGTCCCTCCTCGGGGCGTGGGCGCTCTCCGCGTGTTCACCGGAGGAGACGCAGGCGGTCGAGGACCATCTGACCGAGTGCGCCCCGTGCGCGGACGAGGCGCTGCGGCTGCGGGACGCGGTCGGTCTGCTGCACTCCGAGCGGGATCTGGACCTCGACCCGCTGCTGCGCTCCCGGGTCCTGGAGAACTGCCTGGGCCGCCGGCCCGCCCGTATCCCCGTGCCCTCCTGGGCGGCTCCGTACGACGCGGAGACCGCCCGGCTCGACGCGCTGCCGCGGGACATCGGCGAATCGGAGTGGCACGCGCCGGTACGGCTGAAGTGGTTCGAGGGCGAGCAGCGGGTGAGCCGCCGGACGACCGTGGCGGGGGTGATCGGCCATCTGCTGACGGTGGACGGTCTGGTGGCCACCTCCCTCGGCCTGGACGACCCGCTGGGGCCGAAGGCGACGGAGGTGTCGCCGGGGGCGCGCACGGAGGCGTACTGGCAGGGCCAGTACCACCCGCCGACGCGCGCGGTGCGCGAGCCGTGGCGCGAGCAGAGCCACACGCTGATCCGCACGGTGTCGTTCGCGGGGCGTGGCGTGGCGGACCTGACGGTGACCTACGGCGACTTCGCGCTGCCGATGCGGGACTCGCTGCTCGAGCGGGCCTTCGAGTGCTGGGTGCACGCGGACGACATCGCGAACGCGGTGGCGTACCCGTACGAGCCGCCGAGCGGGGCGCATCTGCACGGCATGATCGACCTGGCGGCCCGGCTGCTCCCGGCGGCGCTGGCCGGCCGGCGCCGTGCGGGGCTCGCCGCCCCGCCGCGCCATCTGGTCGCGGCGGGCGCCCCCGGCCGCTCGCTCCATCTGGAGGTCGAGGGCTCGGGCGGCGGCCACTGGTACATCGCCCTGGACTCCCCGGCGGCCGTCGGCTCCCCGGACCACGCGGTGGCGCAGGTGGCGATGGACGGCGTCGAGTTCTGCCAGCTGGTGGCGGGCCACGTCCCGCCGGAGGAGGCGGCGGCGGGCCAGGACGGTGACCGCGAGGCGATCCGCGACGTCCTCTTCGCGGCGGCCTCCTTGAGCCGCCTGTAGCCGCCTGCGGCCGCCCCGGGGGGTGCGCTACGCGAAGACCACCGTGCGGCGGCCGTTCAGGAGGATCCGGCGTTCCGCGTGCCACTTCACCGCGCGCGCCAGCGCCTGGCATTCCACGTCGCGACCGATCGCCACCAGCTGGTCCGGGGTGACGTCGTGGCCCACCCGCTCGACCTCCTGCTCGATGATCGGGCCCTCGTCGAGGTCGGCCGTCACGTAGTGGGCCGTCGCGCCGATCAGCTTCACGCCGCGCGCGTGCGCCTGGTGGTAGGGCTTGGCGCCCTTGAAGCTCGGGAGGAAGGAGTGGTGGATGTTGATGATCCGGCCCGACAGCTGCTTGCACAGGTCGTCGGAGAGGACCTGCATGTAGCGGGCGAGCACCACCAGCTCGACGTTCTCGGCGCGCACGAGCTCGAGCAGCTCGGCCTCCGCCTCCGGCTTGTTGTCCTTCGTGACCGGAATGTGCCGGAACGGGAGACCGTACGAGCTCACCAGCTCGGAGAAGTCCGTGTGGTTCGAGACCACCGCGACGATCTCGACCGGCAGCGCCCCGATCCGCGAGCGGAAGAGCAGATCGTTCAGGCAGTGGCCGAACTTCGACACCATCAGCACGACGCGCATGCGCTCGTCGGCCCGGTTGATGTGCCATTCCATCGCGAACGAGTCACCCACCGCCGCGAAGCTCGCCCGGAGCTTCTCCACGGTCACCGGCTCCTCCGCCGAGAAGTGGACGCGCATGAAGAACAGGCCGGTGTCCCGGTCCTTGAACTGCTGACTGTCCTCGATGTTGCAGCCCGTGATGAACAGATAGCTCGAAACGGCGTGCACAATGCCCTGTTTGTCCGGGCAGGAAAGCGTGAGGACGTACTGGTCGGTCATCCCCGTAGGGTGCCACACCGCGCCACGGCGGCAGGGCCGACGTCCGTCAGGCGGACCGCGTGATGATACGGAGAACGTCCAGGGAGCGCGGGGGTGTGTCCGGGTCCTCGCCGTCCGCGGACGCCATCCGTATGTGTGCCTCGCGGGCGGCCCGTACGGCCTCCGGCCACCCGTGGTGCTCCATGTACGCCGAGAACGGCGCGTCGGGCCCCACCTGGTGCATGATCCGCAGCACCCGCAGCACGGCCACGTCCACCAGCGCGGCCTCACCGGAGTCGCGGAAGATCGTCCCGACGTACTTCTCGGCGGACCAGTTGTCGAGCCAGGTGTCCTCCACGAGGCGGTAGACGGCGTCGGTGACGTCGCCGTACCCGTCATGGCCGGCCAGCCAGGTGGTCTCGTGGAACCCGGGGTCGGAGAGCATGTGCAGCGCCGAGCGCACGTTGCTGCGCCAGCGCCACCACGGCATGTCGTTGAGCGGCATGCCGCCCATGGTGGAGGAGCGACGGCCGCGACGGGAAGAGTTCACCGAACCCGAGACTGGACTGGACACCGTTCGATCGTACGTTCCCTTCCAAGATCGGCGGACCAGCCCCCTCCCGAGCCGGCGCCGACCCCGGCAATTCACCTTGACGTCACCCCCCGTTGAACCCCGCACACTTCTGCGTTACCCGTGAGGCGGAATTGTGCGTGTCCATGACCGGTAGGCGACTGACCTCACTCCTCGCGTATGTCATGACGGCGGCGGCCGGGGCGTCGCTGCTCACCGGCTGTGGCGTACTCCCTGGGACCACGGGGGGATCCAGGGAGCCCGTCACGGTGATGACCTGGGCCCCGGACGGCACCCGGGCCACCAACCAGCCCGGTATGCCCGCCATGGCCCAGGCCTTCGCCCGCTGGGTCAACGCCTCGGGCGGCATCGACGGCCACGAGCTGAAGATCCTCACCTGCAACGAGAAGAACACCTCCTCCGGCGCCGCGGACTGCGCCCGCCGCGCCGTCCGCGAGGACGTCGTCGCCGTCGTCGGTTCGTACAGCCAGAACGGGCGCGCCTTCATGGCACCGCTGGAGGCGGCCGAGATCCCGTACATCGGCGGCTACGGCATCTCCGAGGACGAGTTCACCAGCCCGCTCTCCTACCCGGTGAACGGCGGCCTCGCCTCGCTCATGGCCGGGCACGGCCGGCAGCTCGCCGAGTCCTGCCGCAAGGTCTCGCTCGTACGCCCCGACACCCTGTCCGGCGACAAGCTGCCCGACCTGCTCAACTCCGGTCTGCGCAAGGGCAGTCACGACGGAGCGGTCGACATCCCGGCCGTCGAGGACGCCGCCGAGTACACCACGCAGGCAGAGCGCGCCCGCGACAAGGCCGGCAGCAAGGACGGCTGCGTCGCCGCCGTCCTCGGCGAGCGCACCCAGACCTTCTTCGACTCCTTCCGCCGCCTCCCCGGGGGCGAGGACGGTCAGGGCGGTCCGGGAGGCGACGGCAAGGGCAAGGACGAGATCCGGATCTCCTCCGTGCTCGGCAGCGTCAGCCAGCCCGTCGTCGACCGCACCGGAGGCGCGCACAGCCCCTTCGAGGGCGCGTACGTCACGGGCTGGTACCCGGAGGCGAACGACGCGCGCTGGGCGCCGATGCGCAAGGTGATCAAGGAGCACGCGTTCGCCGACAACCGGGTCGACCCGACCGACGCGGGCGTCCAGACGACGTGGATCGCCTACACCGTCCTGAAGAAGGTCATCGAGTCCCTCGACAGCGACACGGTCACGGCGAGTGCCGTCGCGCACGCCCTGGACCGCGGTGTCCAGATCGACACCGGCGGTCTCACCCCCGAACTGCGCTGGCGGTACGAGGACATGCTCGGCGCCCCCCGCTTCCCGCGGATCGTCAACCACGAGGTGACGTTCCAGGTGGTCCGCAAGGGGCAGCTCGTGGCACAGAAGCCCGGCTTCGTCGACGTCGGCGAAACCGTCCTCAGCGCCCCGTAGCGGCCGTGGCGCCACCGGTTCCCCGGCGGCGCCCCCGCCCCTCCCCTACAGCTGGGTCGGGGTCCGCTTCGACAGGCCGAACTTGTCGGCGGTCGGGTTCCACAGCGAGGCCGCCTCGCGCTTGGCGATCGTGGCGTCGGAGCTCTTCTTGCCCGCCTCGACCGTGTGCGAGGTGCCCCGGGCCTTCCCGCCCTTGCACAGCTTCTTGTTGCCCTTCACCTGGTCCGCCCAGGCGGCGTAGTGGTCGTCGGCGGACGCCGAGGCCTGCCACGCCTTGGTGAGGGCGGCAGTCAGGGCCGCGCTGTCCGGAAGCTTGTCGACCGACAGGCCCTGCAGCCGGGTCACCAGGCCGCGGCGCTGCCCGGCGGCGTCCCGCAGATCGGTGGCGGCCTGGTCGAGGTTCTTGCACTGCTTGATGCTCTCGACCGAACGGATCACCGCGTCACGGCTGTCGTTGCTGTCCGCGAGCAGCTTGTCGAGCTCCTTCGCCTGCGGCTCGGCCGGGTCGGCGGCCGCCTTGCCGGTCGGCTCGGCCGACGGGGCGCCGGAGCTGGCGGCCACGTTCTGGGCGGGGCTCTTGCCCTTGTCCTCGTCCCCGCCGCTGAGCAGCGCCCCGGCCCCGAGGCCGACGACCGCGCAGCCGACGACGACGGCGGCGATCAGCGCCACGGGCGACTTACGGCGCGGCTCGGGCTCGTCGTCGTACCCGTCGTCGTAGGCGCCCTGGAAGGGGGGCGGCGCGGTGGGCTGCTGGAACTGCTGCTGCGGAGGCGCCTGCTGGGCGTGCGGGGGCTGCTGGAACTGCGGCGGGAACTGCTGCCGGGACTGCGGCTGCCGGGACGGCGCCTGCTGCTGCGGCATGTGCTGCGTCGCGTCGCTGCGGAAGAGGTTGTCGAACTCGGCGGGCGGCTGCCGCTCGCCGTGCGTCTGCGCCGGTACGGGAGCGATGTACTGCGTCGCGTCGGAGGCGCCCGCGGGCTGCTGCCGGCCCAGGGGGCCGGTGCCGAGGAACTGGGTGTCCGAGCCGGCGCCCTGCGCCGCGACGGGCGGGATGTGCTGCGTCGCCTGCATGTCGGGGACGGGCGCCCCAGGGGCGGGCATTCCCGACATGCCGGGCATCGACTGTGCGGCGCCGGGGTGCGTGGGGGCCGCGGGAGGGTAGCCGTAGCCGCCCTCGGGGCCGGGCTGCGCGGGCGCGGCGGCGTGGGGGTATCCGTATCCGCCGGGCGGCGGGGTGTGGGACGGCGACGGGTGCCCGCCCGGTATCCGACCCTGCGCACCGGGCATCGCGCCCGGCATGGGCCCCGGTCCGCCGGCGGGTGGCGCGCCCTGCGGCGGGATCGGCGCGAGGTACTGCGTCGCCTGCATGTCCGCGGCCCCGCCCGGTCCGGCCTCCGGCGGAAGCGGCTGGGCCGGCGGCAGCGGCTGGGACTGCTGTCCCTGCGGCCCGCCACCGGGGCCCCAGGCGCCGCCCCACGGCTGACCCCCGGCCGGGCCCGCGCCCTGGCCGGTCTCCACGCCGCCCTCCGCGGGCAGCACGACACCTTCGTGCGTCGGCCGTACCGCCGGATACTGCGGCTCCGGCCCCTGTCCGCTCTGCGTCACCGGGACTCCCACTGATGGACCTACGGAATCGTCGGCTCACGCTACCGGGTGCGTCCGGCGCCGCGCACACGCGTGTGAGCCCGGTAACAGACCCACAACGACACCACCCTCAACTGCCGTACCAGCGTGCCCCGATCGCCCCAGGGCGCAGGGTTCGACGGTGACGCCCATCACACCAGGTCACGCCGCGTGGAGTTCGAGCCGCGCCCCGAACTCCCGCACCACAGGCTCCCCCGCGAACGGCTCCAGTCGCTCCTTGAGGTCGTCCAGATACTCCGCCCCACGCGAGGACCGCAGCGTCGCGAGCAGTTCGAGGGCGCGCGTCCCCGTGTGGCATGCCTGCTCGACCTCGCGCCGCTGCACCTGCGCCGAGGCGAGCAGCACCAGACCGATCGCCCGCCGCCTGGCCCGCGTCTCGGGATGGCCGACGAGCGACTCCTCCGCCGCCCGAGCCGCCGCCTCCGCCTGGCCCAGATCCCGGTGACAGTGGGCCAGTTCGTCGGCGAGATACGCCTGGTCGAAGTGTGCGATCCACGACGGGTCGTCACCCGACTCCGGATCCGCCCGCTCCAGGGCCCGTACTGCACGGCCCGCGACCGCCTCGAAGGCGTGGGCGTCCCCGAGCAGCGCGTGGCCCCGCGCCTCCGCCGCGTAGAACATCGCCTCCGCCCGCGGTGTCACCCGTCCCCGCGCGCCCTCCTGCGCCGCCCGCGCCAGCTGCGCGATCTCCCGCGGGTTCCCCAGCTGTGCGGCGAGATGACTCATCGAGGCGGCGAGCACATAGCCGCCGTAGCCCCGGTCGCCCGCGGCCTGCGCGAGCCGCAGCGCCTGGATGTAGTACCGCTGGGCGAGCCCGGGCTGCCCGGTGTCCACGGCCATGTACCCGGCCAGCTCCGTGAGCCGCGCCACCGCCGCGAACAGCTGCCGCCCGACCGCCTCCCGGTACGAACCCGAGAGCAGCCCCGCCACCACGCTGTTCAGGTAGTGCACGACCACCGGCCGCACATGGCCGCTGCCGAACCGCCGGTCCAGGTCGACCAGCGCACCGGTCATCGCCCGGACCGCCTCCACGTCCGAGACCCCCACGCGCGCCCCGGCCGACCGGGCCACGTGCGCGTCCGCGCCCGTGATCAGCCAGTCCCGGCTCGGCTCCACGAGCGCGGAGGCCGCCACCGTGGACCCGGAGAGGAAGTCCCGGCGCCCCACGTCACTGCGCCACAGCTCGCAGACCTGCTCGATCGCGCCCAGCACGGTCGGCGAGAACTGCAGCCCGACGCCCGCCGCCAGGTTCTTGCCGTTCGCCATCCCGATCTCGTCGATCGTGACCGTACGGCCCAGCTTGCGGCCGAGGGCCTCCGCGATGATCCCCGGCGCCCGCCCGCGCGGCTGCTGACCGCGCAGCCACCGCGCCACCGACGTCTTGTCGTACCGCAGATCGAGACCGCGCTCGGACCCGACCATGTTCACCCTGCGGGCGAGGCCGGCGTTGGAGCACCCGGCCTCCTGAATGAGCGCCTGCAGCCGTTCGTTCGGCTGACGGGCGACGAGTGGCCTGGCTGACATGACTACCCCCTGAGGCCGGTGTGATCGATGAGAACTGATCACTGCCCGGCGGATATCCGGTCAATGCCGATGTGAACACGCGAAACCGGACGCATCGGCCACGGGCAGTCGGCCGACACCCCCCACCTCTGGCTACCCCTCCACCGCTCCCCGGCCCCACGCGCGCCCCCGTCCGTGCACCCATGCGCCCCGCCGTGCAGGATCGATGCTCCACACCGCGCCGATCCCCGCCCGTAACCCCAGGTGACGGCGGCAGTTGAGTTCACCGTGGAAGAGACCATCGGAGTCACGGAAGCCGCACAGATCCCCAAGCAGCGAGGCGAGCAGCTGCTGGACAGCGCCGTGCGGTATGCGGAAGAGCGGCACTGGGACGTGTTCCCGGGGACCTGGCTGGAGGCGGTCGAGGGCCGGGAGCGCTGCTCGTGCGGCGCGGAGGCGTGCGCCTCTCCCGGCGCGCACCCGGCCAGGCCCGACTGGTCGACGCAGGCGACCGGCAGCGCGGTCGGGGCGCGGCGCATGTGGTCGAAGCAGCCCAAGGCGTCGATCCTGCTGCCGACCGGGCGCACCTTCGACGCGATCGAGGTACCGGAGTCGGCGGGCTTCCTGGCGCTCGCGCGGATGGAGCGGATGGAGCTCACGCTCGGCCCGGTGACGTGTACGCCGGAGCGCCGGATGTTCTTCTTCGTGCTTCCGGGCGCGGCCACCAAGGTCCCCGATCTCGTACGGAAGCTGGGCTGGGCGCCGGCCTCGATCGACCTGGCCACCCGCGGCGAGGGGTACTACGTGGCGGCCCCGCCCACGCGGGTCGGCGGGCACGGCGCGGTGCAGTGGGCCCGGCGGCCCACCCCGGCGAACCGCTGGCTGCCGGACGCCGAGGAGCTGATCAGCCCCCTCGCCTACGCCTGCGGGCGGGAAGCGGCGGCCGAGAGGGCTCGCAGGGCCTAGGGGCGGCCTCTAGGGTGTGCCCGTACGGAGTACGGGGACAACCGGAGGGTTGACGGACCATGCCTGACCAGGCACTTGACGGCGTGAACGAAGAAGGCGGCGGCGCACGTGCGGACGCCGCGACGGCGGGCGGCGCATCCGGGGACCACGGTGACGCGGTGCCCGCCGTCCGTGTCGAGGGGCTGTGGAAGCGCTTCGGGCAGCAGATCGCCGTGAACGGCATCGATCTCGTCCTGCCCGCGGGCAAGTTCATCGGTCTCGTCGGCCCCAACGGCGCCGGCAAGACCACCACCCTCTCCATGATCACCGGCCTCCTCCGGCCCGACGCTGGGCGTGTGCTCGTCGCCGGGCACGACGTGTGGCGCGACCCCGGGTCGGTGGCCGAGGTGAAGGCCCGGATCGGGATCCTTCCCGAGGGGCTGCGGCTCTTCGAGCGGCTCTCCGGCCGTGAACTCCTCGCGTACAGCGGGCGGCTGCGGGGGCTGCCCGGTGCGGAGGTCGACAAGCGGGCCGCCCAGCTCCTCGACGTACTGGACCTGGCGGGCGCGCAGAACAAGCTGGTGGTGGACTACTCCACCGGTATGCGCAAGAAGATCGGGCTCGCCGCCGCGCTGCTGCACAACCCGGAAGTCCTCTTCCTCGACGAGCCGTTCGAGGGCGTCGACCCGGTGTCCGCGCAGACGATCCGGGGCGTCCTGGAGCGCTACACGGGCTCGGGCGCGACGGTCGTCTTCTCCAGCCATGTGATGGAGCTGGTGGAGTCGCTGTGCGACTGGGTCGCCGTCATGGCGGCCGGCCAGATCCGCGCCCAGGGACCGCTCGCGGACGTACGGGGCGACGCACCGTCGCTGCAGGCCGCGTTCCTGGAGCTGGTCGGCGCGAACGAGCGGGAAGCGGCCGGGGACTCCCTGGACTGGCTGGGCGGCGGTACGGCCCGATGACGGCGGCGACCACGGCCACTCCGGCCGCCTCGGCCTCCCCCTCGCTGACGTCGGTCTTCGTACGGCTCAAGCTGTCACTCCTGCGCAACGGGCTGCGGCAGTCGACGAGCCGGACGGCGGCGTACATCGTCTCGATCGTGATCACGGCCGTCTTCGCGGCGGCGATGGTGCTCGCGTTCGTGCTGATGCGCGGCAACGCGGACGCGGACTCGATCGTGATCCTGCTGACCGGGGTCCTCGCCCTGTCGTGGGCCGTGATGCCGCTCTTCGTACCGGGCGGTGACGAGACGCTCGACCCGTCGCGGCTCGTGATGCTGCCGCTGCGGCCGCAGCCACTGGTGCGGTCGCTGCTCGTGGCCTCGCTGGTGGGCGTCGGCCCCGCGTTCACGCTGTTGATAGGGGTGGGTGCGGCTCTGGCGCTCGCGCGGGGCGCGGCGGGTGTCGCGGTGTCGGTCCTCGCCGTGCCGCTGGTGGTCCTGGTGTGCGTGGCGCTCTCACGGGCCGTCGCCGCCGCCAACGTACGGCTCCTCACCTCGCGCAAGGGCCGTGACCTGGCGGTGCTGAGCGGTCTGCTGATCGCGGTCGGCATCCAGGTGGTCAACTTCGGCGCGCAGCGGCTCAGCCGCGCCGGCGGCCTCTCGTCGCTCGAACCGGCCGCGGCGGTCGTGGGCTGGCTGCCGCCGGCCTCGGCGATCGGCGCCGTGGACTCGGCGAGCGAGGGCGACTACACGCTCGCGGCGGGCCAGTTGCTGCTGACGGTCGCCGCCCTCGGGGCGCTGCTGTACTGGTGGCAGCGGAGCCTGGTGAAGCTGATGACGGCACCGGACGGCTCGACGATCGGCGCGGCGCCGGACTCGGCCGGCGGCCGGTCGGGTACCGGACTCCTCGGGCGGCTGCTGCCCGGCGGGCGTACGGGCACGGTGATGGAGCGCACCCTGCGCTACATCGCGCGCGACCCGAAGACCAAGGCGGCCTGGATCACCTCGCTCGCGATCGGTGCGATCGTCCCGCTCTTCAACGCCTTCCAGGGCACGGGCTCGATCTACTTCGCGTGCTTCGCCTCCGGCATGCTCGGCATCCAGATGTACAACCAGTTCGGGCAGGACACCTCGGCGTTCTGGATGGTCGCCCAGACGATCTCGACGGCGGCGGACGCGTACGCCGAACTGCGGGCGCGGGCGCTCGCGCTGCTCCTGATCACCCTGCCCTACACCGTCCTGGTGACGGCGGCGACGGCGGCCGCCCTGGGCGACTGGTCCTCCCTCCCGGAGGCGCTCGGCCTGGCGTTCGCCCTGCTCGGCGCGATGCTGGCGACGGGCGCGGTGACGTCGGCCAACTTCCCGTACTCGATCCCGCAGGACAACGCGTACAAGAACGTCGCCCCGGGGCAGGGCGGTCTGGCGTGGATCTCGATCTTCGGCGGGATGATCGGGGGCGCGCTGCTGTGCGCCCCGGTGATCGGCGCGACGATCTATCTCCACCTCGCGGACGAGGAGTCCCTGCTCTGGATCCTGCTGCCGACCGGCACTCTGTACGGCGCGCTCCTCGCCTGGGGCGGCCTGAAACTGGCGGCCCCGAGGACGGCCAACCGGCTGCCGGAGATCCTGGCGGCGGTGAGCAAGGGGTGAGCAGGAGCCCCGTGGGGGCTTGATGCGACGGGTGGCCGGTCCGAGGGACCGGCCACCCGCACTGCTTCCAGGGCTCAGAAGGAGCCGTTCAGGCCCCACCATTCGCCGTCGGTGCGCTCGCCCGCGCAGGGATGCTCCGGTGCCACCCCTCCGGGGGGTCCAGGGACGGGCTTCCGGTCGAACAGGGCCCGCGTCGACTGCTCAAAGATCGAACAAATTTCGGATCCTCGCAGGTCAGGACGTCGTTCGAGGTTGCACGACCGGCGCGGAAGCGCTCTCGGCGGGCCGCCGCACCCCTCCCGAACAGCCCGAACGTTCGGTCGTGACCGGAAAGCGGCGGAGGATGTGCGATCACCCTCCGCATCAACAAGACTCCGGTGCGCAATCACGTAGCACCCGCCTCGAAGGGACACCCTCGTGCGTTACGCACTCCGCAACACCGCCTTCACCACCGCGCTCGCCACCGGCCTCGCCCTCGTCGCCGTCGCGGCGACCCCCGGCAGCGCCCAGGCCGAGCCGGCCGCGCCCGCCGGGCTGTACCCGCCGTCGGCGCTCGTCCTCACGATCGGCAAGGGCGAGGACGCGGCGACGGCAACGATCGACAGGGCGGTCACCCTGAGCTGCGCCCCGACCCCGACGGGCACCCACCCGGCACCCAGGAAGGCCTGCGCGGAACTGAACGCGCTCGACGGCGACTTCGCCCAGCTGGGCTCGGCGTTCGGCACCAGCCCCTGTACGCACGTCTGGGACCCGATCACGGTCACGGGCGAGGGCGTCTGGGACGGCCGACGGGTCAGCTGGTCGGCGACGTACGGCAACACGTGCGAGATGAGCAGCGGCATGGCGCGGAGCTCGGTCTTCACCTTCTGACGGCACGGTCTGTGTCGACTCGGCCGAGTGACATCGGCCGAACGGCGACGGGGCGGCCCCGACCTACACGGTCACCGGGGCCGCCCCGTCGGCTGTCCGGGTCAGGACGCGGGTCGTACTGCCGTCGTCCTCCGTGACGTCCCGTACGTAGGCGAAACCGAGCTTGTCCAGCAGGGCCAGCGACGCCGTGTTCGGGGCGGCGACGGTGGCGTGCACCTCGGTCAGCCCGAGCGTCTCGAAGCCGTACGCGACGATCGCCTCGGCCACCTCGCCGCCGAGGCCGGAGCCCCAGACCTCGGGGGCGAGGGCGTAGATGATCTCGAAACCGTCGACGGCATCGGTCCGCTTGATCTCGGCATGCCCGACCAGCAGCCCGTCCCGCCGGACGGCCCAGACGTCGAACAGCTCCTCGGCGTACACCTTGCTGAAGATCCGCCCGAACAGGGCCCGGTCGTCCGCCTCGGACGACAGCCCGTCCCCCATCCAGCGGGACACCCGCGCGTCCTGGAACAGGGCGACGAAGCCGTCCTCGTCATCGGGGACGTACGGCTCGAGAAGCAGACGCCGGGTACGCAGGGTCGCAGTCACGATCGGCGACGCTACGCACGCAACGGCGGGGCCCGCAAACAGGTTTCATGTGTAGCCTCGCCCCCGGCTGCGGGTGCACGGTCGCGGTCTGCGGCGGAGACCTGCCGACCGAGCGGCGCGAGCAGATGCTCGCCGAGCACGGGCCGGTGACGCTGCACGTCCCCGGCGCGGCGGCGAACGGTGCCGTGACCATGCGGGTGCTCCGGGCTGATGCCCGACCCTGAGCCGCGCCCCGAACTCCGGGCTCCAGCACGGAAGGGCGACTGAAGTCTCGGTCCGCTTCGCGGCGCGGATCCCTGTCCGGCCGGTGCGACTGATCGCCGAAGGGTGCGGTCTTTCGCGGTCCGAGACCGAGCGACTGATCACGGAGGGAAAGCTCGTCTCGGCAGTCCCGCTGAGCGGCAAGCTCTCCGGCGACTTCACCTTCATGCTCAAGCGCTGAGCGCCCTGGGGACCAGGGGCCTGCCCGGCATGATCCGCCGGGCAGGCCCTAGTCCTGCCAGTAGAAGAGCAGCGTGTCCACCGTGAGGGGCGATCGGCTGCCGAAGTAGTAGACGCAGAGGTCCGTGACCCGGATCGCGCCCGTCTCCCCGTCGATCCAGCGGAAGCCCGCGCGTTCGAGTGCCCGGCGGGCGGCGGTGTCGTCGTTCTCGGCGGTGGCGAACGGGCCCAGGGTGCTGATCAGGACGCGGTCCTCGCCGGTCTCGATCACGTAGTACGTCCCGTCCCCCTGCTGGTTGTCCTCGCCGCACGAGACCGGGGGCTCCGGGGCGAGGCCGGCCGTCGTGAGGGCGGTCGTCGCGCGGCGGAGCTGGGCGTCCATGTCGGGGCGGGCGGGTGGGTCGGTGCACAGGGCCTCGATCCGCCACCGTGGGTCGCTGAGGCGCTCGCAACCGTGGCCGTACTCGTGGACGATCGCGGCGCGCAGGTCCTCGTCCAGGCCCTCGACCTCGACCCGGGGGCGGCCCAGGCGTTCGTGGATCGTCCGGATCTCGGTCCTGTCCTCGGTGAGGCCGTGCAAGCCGTACGCCGCCCAGAGCTTCGCCTCCGTCGTCGGTGCCTCGTCGAGGTAGGCGCGCAGGCGGTCCGCGTCCGTGGAGAGGGACTGCGCGAGGTGGGCGACCGCCCGGTCCGGGTCCGCCAGCGCATCGGTCACGTCCTCGTCCGCGCGGTACCGCGTCAGGACGCGGAACGCCCGGTCCTCGGGCCGCTCCACGCCGAGTTCGGCCAGGATCGCGTCCGCCCCGTACCGGTCCACGAGAGCGTCAAGACCGGCTTCGCCCGCGGCGCTCACGCGCTGCCACGGTGAGGCGGCGAGCGTCGCCAGATCGCGCGCGGCCGAACGGTCGCCGAGCAGGCCCCGCGCCTTCAGGAAGGCCTCGCCCATGCCGTACGAGGTGTCGGCGCGGCGGTCCTCGTGCCGCAGCCAGGGCAGCAGCTCCGCCCGGTCCGCGAGCAGGTCGAGAAGGGCCCTGCGCACCTCGCCGGTGTCGCGGGCATCGTGAATGCGCGCGGTCAGCTCGGGGACGTACCGCTCCGGGACCCGGCCGGCCAGCGCGATCACACAGGGCCTGCGGCGCCACCACGGGTGCGCGGTGTCCGCCACGTACCGGGCGAGTTCCTCCGCGTCGACCTCCCGCAGGGCGGCGGTGTCGTCGTGTCCAGCCCGCGGGATCAGGGACTCGATGCTTCGCATCCGGGGATGCTACTGCTCCGGCACCGCGCTGAGCAGGGCATTTTCCTCGACGTGCGCACGGCCTGCCCGGGTGGGACACCATGGACGTATGGCGCTGCCCAGCGAGCGTGGCCTCGCCGTCGTCGAGGCGCCGTCCGTGCTCGGGTTGCGGCCGTCCGGGGTCGAGGAGCTGCCGGGGGCCGTACTCGGCAGAGTGGCGCGGGTCGCGCGGGTCGAGGCGCCGGCGTACGACCCGGTGCGGGACGTCACGACCGGGGTGCTCAACCCGGATGGCATCGCGCGGTACTCCGTACAGCTGGCGGACGTCGTCGGCGCGGTGCTCGACTCCGGGCGCTTTCCCGTCGTACTCGGCGGTGACTGCAGCATCCTGCTCGGCAACCTCCTCGCCCTGCGCCGCCGGGGGCGCCACGGCCTGCTGTTCCTGGACGGGCACACGGACTTCTACCAGCCGTCGGCCGAGCCGACCGGTGAGGTCGCGTCGATGGAACTCGCCCTGGCCACCGGGCGCGGCCCCCGGGCGCTCGCCGATCTCGAAGGGCGGGGGCCGCTGGTGCGGGACGAGGACGTGGTCGCGTTCGGGTTCCGGGACGCCGACGAGTCCGCCGCGGCGGGCAGCCGGCCGCTCCCGCCCCTGCTGTACGCCCTCCCTCTCGACGACGTCCGCGCGGTCGGCGCGGGCCAGGCCGCGCGCGGCGCCGTCGACCGGCTCACCGGGGGCGAAGGCGACGGTTACTGGGTCCACCTCGACGTCGACGTCCTGGACGACGCGATCATGCCCGCCGTCGACTACCGCCAGCCCGGCGGGTTGAGCTGGGCCGAGCTGGAGGACGTGCTGAGGAGGGCCCTGGGCCACGAGCGGGCCGTCGGGTTCGACGTCACGATCTTCAACCCGCGCCTCGACCCCGACGGGACCATCGCGGCCCGGCTGACCGAGTGCCTGCGGCGAGCCCTGTCGGTCCAGCGGCCGCCCCGCGGTGGTGCAGCTTTCTCCGTCCCGCCTTCGAGCCGAGGTGGCCCGGTGGACCGGACTTTGCCATGATCCCCCGATGAGTGATGACCCGCGCATACACCCTTCCAAGGCGGCCGACGACCGTACGTCGTTGACCTCGTTCCTCGACTATCAGCGCGCCACCCTGGCCATGAAGTGCCAGGGGCTGACCGGCGAGCAGCTGAAGCGGAGGGCGGTCGCGACCTCGGGCCTGTGCCTCCTCGGTCTCGTCCGCCATGCCGCCGAGGTCGAGCGCGGCTGGTTCCGCTCGGTGCTGAACGGCGAGCAGCTCAGGGCTCGGTGGCCCGCGGTCGACGGTGTTCCGGGTGACTTCCAGGTCGACGACGCCGACGTGGGCGAGTCGTTCGCCGTCTGGCACGAGGCATGCGAGGAGTCCCGCGCGGTCGCCGACAGCTTCGACTCCCTCGACGGCACGGTGGAGTTCCGGGGCGAGACCGTCTCGTTGCGCTATGTCCTCACCCACATGATCGAGGAGTACGCGCGCCACAACGGTCACGCCGACCTGCTGCGCGAAGCGATCGACGGCACGGTCGGCGAGTAGGTCCCGTCCGGGGAGGGCCGGACGGGCGGGCCCCGCGGACCCGGCCCCCGAGTGGTGCGGTACGGGACATCCTCAGGCGGTGTCCCGCCCGAGGATGTCGGCGAACACGATCACGGTCGCGCTCTTGCCGTACTTCGACTCCATCTCCGACGCGAAACTGCCCTTCCGTACGAGGATCCGCTTGATGTCGATCCTGGTGCCGACGGGGAAGGTCATCTCCTGCTCGGACGCGTTGTTCTTGCCGAGCGACCTCCCCTGGTGCTCGTCCGGCAGGCTGAACTCCCAGACGACCTCCTTGCCCGCCACGTACGTGTGGGTCAGCGGATCGCCGAAGGTCGTGGACAGGATCGCCGGCCATTCGACCGTCCTGTTGATCGTGACGTAGCCGCCGTCGGGGTGTTCGTCGGGCTTCAGAACGCCTTCGAAGGAGTCGTAGACGTGCTTGCTGTCGCCCCGCACCACCTGCCCGTCGGCATTCGCGGGGGGCTTGTCGAAGTCACTCCACACGCCGTTGATGCGGGCGAAGATCTCGTACGTGTTCCGGAGGTGGTTCGCGTCCCACCCTTCCGTGGTGTCCTGCGTCGCGTAGTTCCGCGCGACGGCCACCCGGCGCCATGCGTCGAGTACCTCCTGCTCCTTCGCCTGGAAGGAGAAGTCGGGGGCCGTGATCTGGGAAGGGGCGTAGCCGACCTCCGCGAAGGCCGCCAGCAGCGGATTGATCCGGCGGTAGTCCGCGCTGAGGTAGTTCTCGCCGAGGTTGAGGTCCTGCTGCTTCTGCTTGGCGGCGAGGACCGCCGGATCCAGCTCCTTCTGACGGGAGGCCAGGTAGTTGGCGCGGGACTCCTCGGCGCCCTCGACGGTTCCCCAGTCCTTGGCGACCGGGGACACGCGGACCTTCTTGCTGTCCGGGCCGACGATCAGATAGGACCCGAGGCTGAACTTGTCGATCGTGTAGCCGGGACGGTCTCCGTCGTCCTCGTGCTTGACGACGGCGGTCCCTCGGTCGAGGCCCTTCGCCAGGACGCGCTGGACGGGTACCTCGCCGCCCGGTCCGTGGGCGTGGGACTCCGTGGAGTGCGCGTGGTCGTGGTCGTCGTGCGCGTCGTGGGCCGGTGCCTGCGAGCCGGGCAGCTGCGGCGCGGAGGAGCGCTGCACCATCCGGGCCACGGCCGCGTTGCCCACGCTGCGCTGCAGCGCGGCGAGCGTGTCCGGGGCGAGTACGGAGTTCCCCTGTGCCGGGGCCGCGCTCCGGTCCCGCGACCGGGTCTCGGTCCCCCGGGGCGCGGGGGCGGGCCACCCAGGCTCTTCGCGGTCGCGGTCGCGTTTCATGGTGGCTCCTGTTGCTGGGCGGCTTGTCTCCACTCCTAGCACCGGGGAGCCACCACGCGTGAGGGCCGCGGAGGCAAGGCCGAGGGCAGTCCGTGCCGCCCCTGTGTCCCTGCCGACGGTTCCGGCGGGGCGTCCCGCTCCTTGATGACCTCGACCCTCTTGTTCCCGGCGGCCGTCTCGACCACGTCCGGGTCCGGTCCGGGGCCGGGTCCCCGGGTCCCCGGGTCCGAACGAGTGGACTCACCGGGGCCCGGGGACGCGGAAGGGGCGTACGAGGGCATCCCGGGGGTCACGTTGGCGTTCCCGATCCTGAACCGGAAGAGGCGCCACCGATATGCGACGTACCCCCGCCCGCCGTCTATTCGCCGCAGCGCTCCTCGTGGCGTCCGTACTGGCTCCGATGGCCACCGCACCCGCCACCGCGCTCCCCTCCGCCCTCCCCGCCGGTGCCGGTGGGCACGGCTCGGAGGACTGCCGGGGCGGCGGGGGCCTCGGTCCCGAGCTGACCGCCCGGCTGGACAAGGCCATCGAGGACGTCCGCGAGGAGGCCGGTATCCCCGGCATCGTCGCCGGCGTGTGGATGCCGGGCAAGGGGTGCTACGTCCGTGCCACCGGTGTCGCCGACAAGGTCACCGGCAGGCCGATGACCACCTACGGCTCCGTGCGGATCGGCAGCGAGACCAAGACCTTCACGGTCACCGCGCTCCTGAAGCTCGTCGACGCGGGCAGGATCGGGCTCGACGACCCGATCTCCCGCTACATCGACGGCGTACCCAACGGCGACAACATCACCCTGCGCCACCTTGCCGAGATGCGCAGCGGCCTCTTCCCCTACACCTCCGACCCGGAGTTCCTCCAGGATCTGGAGAGCAACCCGAGGCGCTCGTTCACCCCGGAAGAGGTGCTCGCCTACGGCTACCGGCACGACAACACCTTCGCGCCGGGGGCGCAGTTCGAGTACTGCAACAGCAACCTCATCCTCCTCGGTCTCGTCGTCGAGAAGGTCAGCGGTAAGCGCCTCGCCGACTTCATCGACAGGCAGGTGCTGCGCCCGGCGGGCCTGCGGGAGACGCTGTTCCCGCAGGGGGCGGAGTTCCCGGAGCCGCATCCGCGCGGGTACACCGACCAGACGCCGAGCGGCGCGGTCACCGACTCCACGGACTGGAACTCCAGTTGGGCCTGGGCCGCGGGGGCGATGATCTCGGACCTGCACGACCTGCGCCGCTGGGCGAAGATCGTCGCCACCGGGGAGCTGCTCAGCCCGGAGACCCAGGCCGAGCGGCTCAAGGTGCTGCCGACGGGCCTCCCCGACACGAGTTACGGCCTCGGCATCTTCGAGACCGACGGCTGGATCGGGCACAACGGATCGATCCCCGGCTACGAGACCGTGACCGTCTATCTGCCCTCGCAGAAGGCGACCATGGTGCTCATGCTCAACACCGACATCTCGTCCGGAGGCCAGGAGCCGAGCACGCTGGTCGCCCGGGCGGTCACCGAGGTCGTGACGCCGGAGAACGTGTACGACCGGCCGGTCCCCCCGCCGCTCAGCGAGACGCGTCTGTGACGGCAGACCGATACGGTCCGGCCGATACGGGCCGATACGGCCTGCCGCCCGGTCGATCCGGTCGATGCGGTCGGAGCTTTCGTGACGTCAGGGCTATGAGGTCAGGACGCCGTTGAGGAACGGCTCGATCGCCGTGCGCCAGGCGTCCGGGTGGTCGTAGTGGAGGAGATGGCCGGCGTCCGGAATCTCTGCGTACGCCCCGCGCGGGAGGACGCGGACCATCTCCTGGGCCTCGGCGCGGCCCAACTCGCCGTCCAGGCCGCGGACGACCAGCGTCGGGCAGCGGACCTGGGCGAGCGAGTCCCAGTGGGCGTCGTGGACCCAGGTCTCCCGGGAGGTCAGCATCTGGGTGGGGTCGAAGACCGGGTGCCAGCCGTCGGGGCGCTCGGTCATCACCTCGGCGAAGAACTCGCCGCGCGCGGGGTTCGGCCGCTCGACCCAGGGGTCCTCCTCGCCGAACCACTTCCGCACCCGGTCGAGCGAGGCGAAGGGCGCGGGCCAGCGGCGGAACCAGTCCTGCCACTCGCGCTGCGAGGCGGCACCGAGGGCGGAGGCCCGCATGTCGCAGATGACCAGGGCCTGGACGAGGTCGGGGTGCTCGGCGGCGAGCTGCCAGGCGGTGAGCGCGCCCATGGAGTGGCCGACGAGGGTGACGGGGCCGAGGCCGAGCTGCTCGACGGTGGCGGCCGCGTCGGAGACGTACGCCTCGCGGGTGAAGGGGCCCGCCGGGGGCTTGTCGCTGAGGCCGTGACCGCGCTGGTCCAGGGCGACCACGCGATGGCGCCCGGCCAGCCAGCGGGCGGTGGGGGCCCAGTGGGAGGCGCGGCCCATCAGACCGTGCAGAAGTAAGACTCCGGAGCCGGTCGTCCTCGCCTGCTCTTCCGTGAACTCCCAGGCAGCCAGGCGTACGCCGCCGGCCCCGGTGACATCGAGACGTCGCACCATGTTCCCTGGCACCCCCTCTTTCCCATCGAGCGTGTCGAGCACCGCCAGACTATCGAACCCATATTCGAAAATGGGGTTCTGCCACGTAACACCCCTCGTTCGAGTGACCGTGCTCAAGGATTGACGCGGGCCGCCGAGGGGAGATCTTCAGCGGGAGGCGGACCGCTCGGGGAAAACGGTCCGAGGGGAACGACCCTGGGAGCTCGGGGCTCCGGGTCGACACAGGGGAGGACAGGCCCCGGCGCCCATGGGCGCCGGGGCCCTCTGTCTGGCGGCACACCACCCCGGACGACTCCATCGCACCCACCCCTCCCCGGCCGTACGGCTCCCCCCAGCGTGGCACGCCGAGGGCCACGGGCGTGGCGATTCCGCCGTAAAACGGGCCGCGGAGGCACTCCGGCCCCCGGACCTGGCCGGGAACACGTGCAGGCGCGGCGCCGGGAGCGAGGCCCTTGACCCTCACGTGACGTCATGCCGCATGGTCGGAGGCGTGGAAGCGCACCTGACCGTGGGACGTGTGGCCGAGCTGGCCGGCGTGAGCGTCCGCACGCTGCATCACTACGACCAGATCGGCCTCGTGCGGCCGTCCGCGCGGACCGGGGCGGGCTACCGGGCCTACTCGGCAGGCGACGTGGAGCGCCTGCGGGAGGTGCTCGCCTACCGGCGGCTGGGCTTCGGACTGCGCGAGATCGCGGATCTCGTCGACGACCCGGCCACCGACGCGGTCGCGCACCTGCGCCAGCTGCGCGGCCTGCTCCTCGAGCAACGCGAGCGCGCCGACGCCATGGTGACGGCCATCGACAGGGAACTGGAGGGACGGGCATTGGGCATCAGAACGACGCCGGAAGAGCAACTGAAGGTCCTCGGCGCACAGTTGTACGAAACCATCGGGTCCGCCTACCCGGCGACGCGGCGCACCGAGCCACGGATCGCCGCGCGGATCTGGGATGCGCTCGGGGACGCACGGACGGTCCTGAACGTCGGGGCCGGCACCGGGTCCTACGAGCCCCCGGACCGCGATGTCACGGCGGTGGAACCGTCCGCGGTGATGCGGGCGCAGCGTCCTGCGGACGCGGCGCCGTGTGTGGCCGCCAGTGCCGAGCGCCTGCCGTTCGCGGACCGGACCTTCGACGCGGCGATGGCGGTCAGCACCGTTCACCATTGGCCGGATCCGGTCGCCGGGCTGCGTGAGATGCGGCGCGTGGCCCGCCGGGTGGTGGTGTTCACGTACGACGCGAGTGGGACGGGCTGGCGTGACCGGTTCTGGCTCACCCGCGACTATCTGCCCGAGTTCGCCGACCTTCTCGTCGACTGGCCTTCGCCGGCCGACCTGACCCACGCGATCGGGGGCCGCGCGGAGCCGGTGCTCATCCCGTGGGACTGCGCCGACGGCTTCTTCGAGGCCCACTGGCGCCGACCCGAGGCGTACCTGGACGACCGTGTGCGCCGCGCGGTGTCGGTCTGGACCAGGGTCGGGCCGCAGGCCGAGCTGCGGGCCGTGGACAGGCTCCGCGACGACCTCGCCTCAGGCCGGTGGGCCGAGCGGAACCGGGACATCGTCGCCCTCGACGCGGCAGAACTCGGCCTCCGCCTGCTCGTGGCCTGAACCGCGTCGTGCGCGAGCACGCCGCGAGAGGCCGACTCGCCGGAACGAACCTCCCGGGGCCCGGCGGGAACGCGGAACCCCCGCGGGTTCACGGGGATGCCCGTCGAACCCGCGGGGACTCCGCGTCGTTCACTGCCGCCTAGCGCTTCGCCACGAAGACGTGAGCCGCCACGTCCGGCTCCAGTTCGGCCGCCTCGCCGCTGCTGCCGACCAGGACGCCGCCCGCCGACTCCGTCACGCTCACCACCGAGCCGGGCTGCACGCCCGCGCGGCGCAGCGTGTACATCAGCTGGGCGTCCGTCTGGATCGGCTCCCCGATCCGGCGCACGATCACCGTCTTGCCGTCCGCGCCCGGGTCCAGGTCGGCGAGGGAGACCATCGAGTCGTCCAGGAAGGACTCCGCCTCGGCCTTCTCCCCCAGCTCCTCGAGGCCCGGGATCGGGTTGCCGTACGGCGACTCCGTCGGGTGCCGCAGGAGCTCCAGGACGCGCCGCTCGACGGCCTCGCTCATCACGTGCTCCCAGCGACAGGCCTCCGCGTGGACCTGCTCCCACTCCAGACCGATCACATCGACGAGCAGGCACTCGGCGAGCCGGTGCTTGCGCATCACTCGCGTCGCCAGCCGCCGGCCCTCGTCCGTCAGCTCCAGGTGTCGATCGCTCGCGACGGCCACCAGGCCGTCGCGCTCCATGCGGGCCACCGTCTGGCTGACCGTCGGGCCGCTCTGATCGAGCCGCTCCGCGATCCGGGCGCGCATGGGGACCACACCTTCCTCCTCCAGCTCGAGGATGGTGCGGAGATACATCTCCGTTGTGTCGATCAGTCCGGACATACGTGCCCCTCGATGAGTCGTGCGCTGGCCCTGCACCAATTCTTACGCATCCCACCGACAACCGTGCCCCGCCGGAGAAACGAAGGAGAAAGGCAGTATTGACAGACCAATGGTCCAGACCGCACCGTGATCCGCGACACGACGACAAGGAGCTTCGGCAATGGGCGACAGCGCGCGCGAGTCCAAGCTGGCAGGACAGTTCTTCGATGCGGCGATCGGCCTGCTCCAGCAGGTCCGCGACCAGGACGCCGAGGAGATCGCCGCCGCCGGGACCGCGATCGCCAAGGCCGTCGCCGCCGGTGGCCGGCTCTTCGCCTTCGGCGCGGGCCACTCCTCGCTGGCCGCCCAGGACGTCGTCTACCGGGCGGGCGGCCTCGCCCTGATGAACCTGCTGGCCGTCCCCGGGGTCGTCGGCGTCGACGTCATGCCGGCGACGCTGGGCTCCGCCCTGGAGCGCGTGGACGGCCTCGCCGGCGCGGTGCTCGACTCCTCGCCCGCCAAGGCCGGCGACGTCCTGATCATCATCTCCCTCTCCGGCCGCAACGCCCTGCCCGTCGAGATGGCGATGAACGCCCGCGCCCTCGGGCTGACGGTGATCGGTGTCACCTCGGTGGCGTACGCGACGGAGACGAAGTCCCGGCACGTCTCGGGGACGTACCTGAAGGACCACTGCGACATCGTGCTCGACTCGCGGATCGCGGTCGGCGACGCCGAGCTGACGCACGAGGCCATCGAGGCGCCCTTCGCCCCGGCCTCGACCGTCGTCACCAGCGCCCTGATGCAGGCCACGATGGCCGCGGCGGCCGAGGAGATGGTCCGCCTGGGCATCGAGCCGCCGCTGCTGCGGTCGGGGAACGTCGACGGCGGGCACGAGTGGAACGGCCGCGTGATGACCGAGTACGCCGACCGGATCTTCTTCCGCCACTGACCGGGACGGGGCTCGACGGCCCGGGGCGACTGCCGCTACCGCCGCCCGGGCCATCCCGAACCGGAACCGGAGCCCGATCCAGGACCGGAGCCGGGGCCGGAGCCTGGAGCCGTGCCCGTATCCGTACCCGTGCCCGCCCCGGTCGCCCCCGCCAGGTCCAGTGAGGCCGCGACCCGTACCGCCACCGCCTCCGCGTAGACCGCGTCCGGGCGTTCGAAGGCCGTACGGGACCCGGAGCGCAGGAACGTCACCGCGCCCACCGTCCTGCCCCGGCTGCGCAACGGCAGGCAGAGCGCGTGGACCGCGTCCTGCGGCCAGTGGCGCGTCGTCGCCCAGTCCTCGGCCGCCTGCGGGCCCGCCGTGGCGGGCGCCGACGCCCGCACCGGTCCCGTACGGGAGAGGGCCTGGAGGACCGGGTGACCCGACGGGTAGCGCAGCGGGATGCCGCCGCCCGCGACCGGTACGACCGGGCCCGGCTCGCCCGTCGGCGTCGCCGCCACCCGTACGAGCCGCCGCTCCCCCGCCGCCACGTCGACGAGCGCGTGGTCGGCGAACCCCGCCAGCGCGAAGTCCAGCAGGACCGTCGCCGCCTCCCTCGGGTCCTCGCACTCGGCCGCCACCGCGCCCCCGCGGTGCAACTGGCTGTACCGGAAGCGCAGCCGGTCCGCCTCCTGCTCGGCGAGCCGCTCCTCGGTGACGTCCTGGAACAGCCACCCGACCCCCAGCGGAACCGGCTCCTCCGCCAGCGGCGACGCCAGCCGCACGAACCCGCTGCGCCAGCACCGCCGCCGTTCGCCCTCCGGCGTCCGGAGCGTCACCCACACCTCGGCCGCGCCCTTCGGCGCGCCCTCCGCGAGCACGTGCTCCAGCGCGGACTCCAGCTCCTCCACGCCCTGCGCGATCAGCTCCCCCAGCGGCCGCCCCAGCAGGGTCGTACGGCCCGCGCCCATGACCCGGGCCGCGTGGCCGTTGACGACGGTGGGGCGCAGGTCCACGTCGACGAGGACGACACCCCAGGACGCGTCGTCGAACAGCGCCTCGCTGAGCGCGATCGAGCGCTCCAGATCGATCTGCGCATGAACCTCGCTGAACGCGCAGTACACCCCGGCGGGCTTCCCGTCCGCGCCGCGCACGCCCGCGGACTGCGTCCGTACGAGGACGCGGCCGCCGTCCTTCCGTACGAGCGCGAACTCGTTCACCAGCCGGCCCGGCGCCTCCATCGCGGCCATCAGGCGGGCCAGCGCCTCGACGGCGTCGGCGGGCCGCGCCGCCCACCCCTCGAAGCCGCGCCGCCCGACGGCCTCCTCGGCCGACCAGCCGAGGATCCGCTCGGCCTCCTTGTTCCAGTGCGTGACGGCACCATCGGCGTCGAAGGCACAGAGCGCCGCGTCCATTCCGTCGAGGAGCGCGGCGAGCAGATCGGCCCCCGGCCCCTCCGCGTCGCGCCGCTCCGCGGTCCCACTCCTGGCAGCACTCATCCCGGCACCCCCTGCAGGACGGTGTACGCACGTGCATCCGCACGTCTCAGATCATTCAACTTGAACGTGACGCAGGACACACCCGGTTCAATGAAATCGTTGCGTCCCGGAAACGAACACGGGGCGGGTGCGGGGCGACGAGAGCCGCGCACCCCTCACGACACCGTCCTTGGGGTTCAGAAGGCGGCGATGACCTTCGCACTGGGCCAGGGTTCCGCTGTCACTCGACGGGGCGCGAACGGGGCCCGCCAGTCGCCGTTGCTCCGGTGCAGGTAGGCCCCGCCGGAGCCGTACGCGATGAGGTCGGGCCGTCCGTCGCGGGTGGCGTCACCCACGGCGACGACGTGGGAGTACGCGCTCCAGCCGCCCCCGATCCTCGTCCTGGCGGCGAAAGTGCCCTCGCCCTTGCCCAGGTACAGCCAGAGAACACCGTCCTTGTCGCGGGCGACGAGGTCTCCTGCCGCCGCTCCGGCGATGTCGCCCGTGGCCGTGAGCTGGTTGTAGACACCCCAGCCGCCACCGATCCTCTTTCGCGGAGCGAACGGCGCGTTGATGTTTCCCGTACCGGCGTAGAACCAGAGAACCCCGGCCGTGTCTGCGGCGAGCAGATCAGGCTTGCCGTCGCCGTTGAGATCACTGCCGCCGGTGATCTTGTTGTAGACCTGCCAGCCGCTTCCGACCTTCCTGCGAGGGGCGAACACCTCTCCTCGGTCACCCGTGCCCTCGTGGATCCAGAGGATGCCCGTCCTGTCCCGAGTCACGGCATCGGCGTGCGGGGCACCACCCAGGTTTCCGGGTGAAGCGAACCGGTCGTAGCTGTGCCAGCCCTCTCCCACGGTCGAGACCGTGGGCCAGAAAAGGGTGGCGATCTCCGGGCGATAGGAGGTGTCGTAGCGGTTGAGCCGACCTGCGGGGTCCACGACGAGAAGGTCCGGGGAACCGTTGTCGGTGAAGTCGTGCGGCGCCTCCTTGCGGACCACCGTGAGGTTGCCGGAGCGTTCGGTGGCGGGGCCGATGCCGTTCAACGGCGACGCCGTGACGCGCCAGTGGTACGCCCCGTTGTACGCGGCGGTGAACTCCCCCTTCTCGTACGGCTCCCGGTTGAAGCGGCCGGCCCACGACGTGCTGATGGTCGCGGCGCCGCGGTCGAGGATTCCGGACGGGTCCACTCTCGTGGCCGTCCACCGCCTCTGGGATGCCACATGGGTCAGCTCGATCTCCAGACGCACGTTGGGCCGGCTGACAGTCGTGTCCAGGGAGACCACTCCGCTGCCACGGTCCAGGTCGATCACCGAGGGAACGGCGGTCTTCAGGATGGCTACCTGGGTGGGCTCACCGGTACTCGCCACCATGGTCGCGACCGGCTTTCCGTCGGCGTCGAGGGAGACCTGGTACAGCCCCTCCCCGTGCTCCACGCTGCCGCCGTCGGCGAAAAGAGCGCCGTCGGCGGCGACCTGTGCACCGTATGTGTGGTCCAGCAGCCGGACGGTGGCACCGGTCTTCAAGGAGCGGGCGGTCAGCGCGTGAAGCGGGTCGGGTGCGGTTGCCTGGCCGCCCCGCCGTTCGGCGTACAGAACCCAGTCACCGAGCAGGTCGACCGTGAGGGCTCCGGCGCCTCCCAGTACGGTGCGCTCCGGATCACCCGCCCCGCGTGGAGCGACAACGAGCGTCCGGCCGGCCTCCGAGCTGGTCTCGGTCCAGGCCAGGTGCGTCGCCGACGCGGCAGCGGACCTCACGGGCGTGGCACGACCGGTGTCACGCCTCTCGATCACAGCGGCCGTGGCGATGTCGACCAACGCGATGTGGTTCGTGGTCGACGCCGCCGTACCGAGGGTGTAGCGGACGACCAACGTGCCCACCGGGGCGTCGACGGTGACACCCCCGAACGTGGCTCCCTCGGGCAGACCCTTCACCGTACGGTCCCGCAGCACGCCGTCCGGCTTGTCGACGAAGTGCAGGTCTCTCCCGCCTGCCGCATTGGGGGCGGTCATGACAAGAGCGGGGCCGACCGCCCGGTACAGGGTGTAGTCGCTGCCGAGGGCGTCCCTGTCGATCCTCACCGGAGCGGCCCCGCCGGCCATGTCGTGCAGCAGGTAGGCGTCAGGCTGCTCCACCACGACGATGTCCGACGCCGAGCCGCGGGAGGGGCCGTTCATCTCGGTGGTGGAGCCGTCCGAGAAGCGTGTCCACCTCCACCGAGGGTTGCTGCCCTCGGCGAGGGTGAGGAAGCCGGTCCTGCCGATGCCGCTGACCACGACGCCCGGCGGCATGTCGACCGGGGCGCCCTCGGCCACCTCCGCTTCAGCAGCGTCACCTTCGGCGGCCGGGGCGGACGTCGCCGCCGCCACAGGCGGGGCGAGGACCAGAGACGCCGAGGCACCGGTCGTGACGGCGAGTGCGGCGGTGACCGCCACGGTCAGCCGACGACGGGCCGAACGTGCATGGATCAAGGTCTGTTCCCATCCCATTCCCTGAGAGACCGGGCGCCTCGTGCGCCGGGTCTCGATGAGACCCATGACCAGGTCGAATGGTTGTACGCAGAACGGCCTGGAGCCTGGACCGCAATAAATCGCTTGAGGCTTCGCGGAAGGGTTCCTAGGGTGTGGAGCACACGCGAAAGGAGGTGATCCGAAAACATGATTTCTTTTCGGACTCGTGAGGTGACTGCGGGCTAACGGCCTGCCGTCGCACTCTGTGCACCTCGGCAGGACAGCTGCCGATACCCAAGCAGTCACCCGACCCGTGGGCCGCCGGTAAGTCCGGCCGGCTCTCGTCCGAACTCGAGCGGACGGGACCAAGGCCCACGGGTCGTCTGCGTTTCCGGGCTGGGTTCCGGGCTGGGCTTTCGGGCTGGGCTTTCGGGCTGGGTTTTCGGGCTGGGTTTTCGGGCTGGGTTTTCGGGCCGACGTGTACAACCAGTTCCCCTGTTCGGCCGTCGAACCGGGTGGCGCGCACCGGCGTGCGCCCGCCCGTTCGCCCAGGAGGACACTTCTTGCTTTCCGTACGCATGCCCCGCCGCCTCGGCGCCGCCGTCGCCACGGTCCTCGCCGTCACCCTCGGCGCGGGCACCCTGACCGCCGCTCCTGCGGGCGCCGCCGTCTCCGTCCGGACAGCCGCCACGGCGGACACGGTCGAGGTCCGCTCGCTCGTGCCGGGCACCCACCTGCTGAGCGGGGGCAGCACGGGGTACTTCACGTACATCCCCACGGACGACGATCTGTCCAAGAAGCTGCGGTGGACGCCCTACGGTCCGGGCCCGAGCCGTGACTTCACGTACGGAGCGGACAGGTACATCACCGACACGTCCGGGGACCTCCTGGTCACCTCCTCCGAAGGATTCGGGGCCACGGCCACGGACATGGAGACCGGGGAGTCCTTCGGCCCGGACGAGATCCCCGGCACGCTGGACCTCGAGTACAGGGGCACCGCCGGTAAAGCTCTGTTCGTCCTCGCGAGCGGTGGGCTGTTCATGAAGGCGAAGGACTCCGGCCAACGCCTCGTGACGGGCCTGCCGGACGGTACGTGGTACCAACGGGTGGAGCCGGCCACCGCCGGGTACGGCCTGCTCACCTACAGCACCGCGGCGGGTGAGCTCCGACGCGGGCTCATCGACCTGGCCACCGCCTCGATCACGGAGACGTTCCCGTATCCGAAGGGCCCGTGGGGCCGCGACGCCACTCTGGCCGGCGAGCGGTTCGCCTGGGTCGAGAGCGACACCGCCACGGACACGCTCCGGGTGGTCGTCCGCGACCGGGCGACCGGAGCGGAGAGCACCGTCACGGTCCCCGGGACGGCTGCCGACCACGGCCCGGACATCGAACTGCTCGGTGACTGGCTGATCTACGACGGAACCGCCCGCCATCTGCGGTCGGGCGAGACCGTCGAGGTGCTCGAGCACACCTCCACGTCGTTCACCACCCCCGACGGCTCGGCCAAGATCACGCAGGGCCGGACCGCCGCGCACGGCGACGGCGTCTTCCGTCTCGCGCTCGGCGCGGACGGCCGGCCGGGCGTCCGGCTCCTGGCACGCCTGGGCACCACCACGTCGGTGATCCACGACCTGGACGGCGACGGCTCCCCCGACCTGCTCGGCCGGGACGCCTCGGGCACGTTGTGGAGGGACAGCCTCGGGGACGGCCGCCAGGCGTCCGCGATCAGGTCCGGCTTCCACATCTACGACAAGATCGAGGTCGTCGGGAACATAGTCGGCCAGGGGCACTCCGCAGATGTGATCGCCCGTGACAAGGCCGGCGTCCTCTGGCTCCACCAGCCTTACGGCGCGGGGTTCTTGAGCCGCACGCAGATCGGCGGAGGCTGGCAGACGTACGCCACGATCACCGGCGGCAGCGACCTCACCGGGGACGGACGCCTGGACGTCGTCGCCATCGACAAGGCCGGCGTCCTGTGGCTCTACGCGGGCACCGGCGAGACGAACCGTCCCTTCGGGGCCCGCGAGCGCATCGGCACCGGCTGGAGCATCTACGACCAGCTCGTCGCCGTCGGCAACCTCGCCGGCGGTCCGGCCGGCGACCTCGTCGCCCGCGACAGGAACGGCGTGCTGTGGCTCTACCTCGGGAGGGGCGACGGCACCTTCGTCCAGCGCACGAGGATCGGCGGCGGCTGGCAGACGTACTCCCAGCTCATCGGTGCCGGAGACGTCGACCACGACGGCAAGGCCGACCTCTTCGCCGCCCACCCGGGCTCGAAGACCGTCTACCTCTACTCCGGCACGGGCGACCGTCACCGGCCGTTCCACTCCCGCAAGGTCACCGACGTCCACGCGGGGCGCACGTACAACCACATGAGCTGATCACACGCGCTAGGCCATCGACAGCCGGCCCGTGCGCTGCGACCGGGCCTCGCCGACCCTGAGGATCACCGCCGCCGCCCCCAGCAGCAGTGCGCTCAGGGCGGTGAGGCCGAGGAGCGTGGGGGCGAGGTCCGTCAGCGTGCGGTGTTCCAGGAGGGCGCCGCGGACGGCGATCAGGCTGCCGGTGAGCGGGAAGACCGCGCCGGCGACCTGGATCGCCGCGGGCAGGGCGAAGTGCGGCAGGCGGACGGCGGAGACGAACCACAGCGGCTCGTCGAGGATCGTGTACAGGAACGCCGAGTCGCGCGAGAAGACCAGCAGGCTGTTGAGGAACGCGCCCCACGCGACCGCCGGGACCAGCAGGGCGAGGAAGACGACTCCGTACATCCACCAGGCCGAGACCGACAGCGCGCCGAAGCCGGTGAGGGCGGCCACCGTGAAGCAGGTGAGCAGCCAGGCGTTCTGGAGGAGCGCCCCCGCGCCGTTGGCGATCATGAGGGTGAGGCGGCCGGCCGGGGAGAGGAAGAGGAGCTCCAGGGTCCCGGTGGAGCGCTCGAAGGAGAAGTGCCAGGCGCTCTGGACGAGGGAGAAGAAGAAGGCGTACGCGAGGGTGCCGGTGGCCAGGAAGGCGAGGAGGCGGTCCGGGTCGGCGGCGAGCGGCCAGTTCGCGGCGGCCGGGGAGGCCGTGGCGACCGGGCGCAACGTGTAGTAGGTGGTGGCCAGTTGCAGGACCGGCCAGACGAGCATCGAGAAGGCGACGAGCGGCTGGCCGAAGAGGCGGCGGTGCTGCTTCAGCGCCTCCGCCGCGAAGACTCTCAGCGCGTGGTTCATACGAGCGCCTCCTCGCCGGTCTCCGCCAGCGCCAGGATCGCGTCCTCCAGGCTCGCCTCCGCGATCTCCAGGCCGCCGATCGAGCCGCCCGCCTCGACGACGGCCGCCGCGAGCGGGCCCGCCATGTCGTCCGGGTGGCGCAGGGTGATCAGCTCGGCCCCCTCGGGGAGGGGTTCGCGTACCGCGCCGAAGCGTTCGGCCACCGCGGCGGTCGCCGCGCTCGGGTTCGTGACCGTGAGGCGGATCGTACGGTGGCTGCCGGTGGCCGCCTTCAGCTCCGCCGGGCTGCCCTCGGCGAGGTGGCGGCCCGCGGAGATCACGTACACATGGCCGCAGAGCTCCTCGACCTCGGCGAGGTAGTGGGAGGTGAGCAGGACGCCCGTGCCCTCCTCGGCGAGGCGGGCCACGACGCGGCGCAGGTCGCGGGCGATCGGGGCGTCGAGGCCGAGGGTCGGCTCGTCGAGCAGCAGGTGGTCGGGGGTGTTGACGAGCCCGCGGGCGATGGCGAGGCGCTGGGTCATACCGCGCGAGTACCGCTCGACCATGGTGTCCGCCGCGTCCGACAGGCCGACCAGGCTCAGCAGCTCGTCGATGCGGGCGCGCAGTTCGCGCTTGGGTACGTCGTAGAGCTGGCCGAAGTACCAGAGGTTCTCACGGCCGGTCATGCGGGTGTAGACCATGCGCTCGCCGCCCGCGATGAGGTTGATGCGGCGGCGGACGGCGCGGGCGTCGGCGACGGTGTCGAGGCCGTCGACCGTGACCGTGCCGGAGGTGGGGCGCAGCAGGGTGGCGAGGATCTTGATGGTCGTGGTCTTGCCGGCGCCGTTGAGGCCGAGGAGGCCGGTGATCCGGCCGGGCGGGATGTCGAGGTCGAGGCCGTCGACCGCCCGCTTGAGCGAGCGCGGGCCGAAGAGCCCCTTGTCGCGTACGGGGAAGTCCTTGGTGAGCGCGCGCACCTGAATGCCCGTCGAGCCCTTCATGTCAGTACGTCCTTTCCACGGCCCGGGCCTCGGCCCGCGGCAGGTAGGTCAGGCCGAGCAGCAGGTACACGGCGCTGACCGCGGCGCACACCGCCAGCCTCGGCAGGAGGTCGGGCAGCGACTGGCCGCCGGTGGTCGCCGCGTGCAGGACGTCCGTGGCTGCGGTCGTCGGGAGCAGTTCGGCGAACCACTGGACGGGCTCGGGCAGGTAGGCGCGGGGGAAGGTGAAGCCGCCGACCAGGCCGAGGACGATGAAGACGGTGTTCTGCGAGATGTGCGCCTCGCCCGCGGCGATCATCAGTCCGCCGAGCCCGACCGAGAGGGCGAAGACGGCCCCGGCGAGCGCGAGGACGCCCAGGACCAGGCCGGCCGCGGAGGCCACGGGAACGGAGAGGCCGAGCAGGGCGACGAAGACGCCGAGGGCGAGGAACTCGACCAGGCTGCTGAGCACGGCGAAGGCGGTGAAGCCCGCGAGGTAGGGGAAGCGGCCGGCCGGGGCGATCAGGAGGGCGCCGAGCGTGCCCTCCCGCTGCTCGGTGATGAGCGCCTTCGCGGACCAGAGGATGAGGCGGACGGTGAACTGGAAGGCGGTGGCGCCGACGACGATGTAGGCGAGGTAGGCGGTGGTTCCGCTGCCCGCGGCGAAGTCGTCGGCGACGGCTCCGCCGCCGACGACGTGGTAGCCGAGGTACGCCAGCGAGATGGCGAGCGCGGCGGGCAGGACCGTGCCGACGGCGTAGGTCCATGGGTAGGCGCGGCGGGTCATCTGCCAGGTACGCCAGGCGGTTGCCCAGGCTATGGGCATACGAGCGATCCCCTCCCCCTGTGGATCGGTCTCGGCGTTCAGCCGGGGACCGATCCCTGCGATCAGTGAGTTTCTTTTCGGAACTTACAATGGGTTTCTATCGGGAACTCACTCGATGGCGCAAGATGGAGCGGTTGCCCGACCGAGGAGGAGCGCATGGTCCGAGCCGTGCCCGAGCGCGACGCCGCCTGCGCGATCGCCCAGGCCGCCGCCGTCGTCGGCGACTGGTGGAGCCTGCTGCTCGTACGGGAGACCGCGCGCGGCCGCCACCGCTTCGACGAGCTCCAGGGCGAGCTCGGCATCTCCCGCAAGGTCCTCACCGAGCGCCTCGGCCACCTCGTCGACAGCGGCGTGCTCGACAAGGTGCCGTACCAGGAGGGGCCGGTGCGGTACGAGTACCGGCTCAGCCCGGCCGGGCGCGCCCTGCTCCCCGTCCTGGTCGCGATGCAGGACTGGTCCGACCGCTGGCTGCTCGGCGACGGCACCCTCACCGCCTCGGCCGACGAGCACAGCGCCGAGGCCCTCCGCGTCCACGAACTCCCCGGCACTCGGCTGCCGCGCCTGACCCTGCCCGCGCACACCGGCGCCGATAGGGACCCCGTGGACCCGGACGCCGCCGCCACCGTGCTCTTCTGCTACCCCGCGACCGGGCGGCCGAGCCCGCTGCCCGACGGCTGGAACGACATCCCCGGCACGGTCGGCTGCACGCTGGAGAACCGGCTGTTCAGGGACGCGTACGGGGACTTCACGGAGGCCGGGATCGCCGTCCACGGGGTCTCCACCCAGCGCCCCGACGAGCAGCGGGCCTTCGCCGCCGCCGAGGACATCCCGTTCCCGCTGCTCTCCGACATGGACGCCCGGCTCTCTGCGGCGCTCCGGCTGCCGACCTTCCGCGCCGGGCAGGCGCTGCGGCTCAAGCGCGCGGTCCTGGTCGTGGACCGGGAGCGGACCGTACGGCACGCGCGCTTTCCGGTCACGGACATCCCGCACGCCGTCGAGGAGGCGCTCGCGGAGGCGGCGAAACTGTCAGGGTGAGAGGCGCTCCACGCGCCACTCACCGGCGTCGCCTTCGTCCTCGCCCACGCGCACGTACCGCAGCCGGTCGTGCAGCCGGTTCTCGTGCCCCTGCCAGAACTCCACCGCCTCCGGCACGACCCGGATGCCGCCCCACTCCGGGGGCACCGGCACCTGCTCGTCCGCCGGGTAGCGCGCCGCCAGCTCCTCGTACCGCGCGAGCAGCTCGTCGCGCGACTCGATCACCGAGGACTGGTGGCTGGCCCAGGCACCCAGCTGGGAGCCGTGCGGGCGGGTGCGGAAGTACGCGACGGTCTCGTCCCTGCCGGTACGGACCGCCCGGCCCGTGACGATGACCTGGCGGGCCAGCGGGTGCCAGGGGAAGAGCAGCGAGACGTACGGATTGGCGGCCAGCTCGCCGCCCTTGCGGGAGCCGTAGTTCGTGTAGAAGACGAAACCGCCCTCGTCGTAGTGCTTCAGGAGCACCGTGCGCGAGGAGGGGCGGCCGTCGGGCGTCGCGGTCGAGACGACCATGGCGTTCGGCTCGTGGATCGCCGGGCTGGTGGCGGCGATCTTGAACCAGCGCGTGAACTGTTCGATCGGTTCAGGGGCGAGGTCGGCCACAGTCAGCTCCGTGGTGCGGTACTGCTCGCGCATGTCGGCGGGATCGAAGGCGTCGGTCACAGGAATCATCCTGCCGCAGAGGCGGAGCCTGCCCGGCATCGAGGCCCGCTAATCCTTCCTCGCCGGATCGGCGCACTGTGCCGGATGTCACGCTTCCCCGCATCATCGGAACCGTACAGACTCTTGGGCTGGACGACTGTTCATTCCCGACCAACAGGCCTCACCGGCCGACAGGTCCCCCTCCGACCTCCCGGTCCTTCCGGCCGACAGGTCCACCAACCCGCTGGATGATTGATCATCGATTGAGGAGCCGCCTGATGTCCGACTTCGTACCCGGGCTCGAGGGAGTCGTCGCGTTCGAAA
Source organism: Streptomyces sp. NPDC022552 (assembly GCF_055561875.1). Classification (NCBI taxonomy): domain Bacteria; kingdom Bacillati; phylum Actinomycetota; class Actinomycetes; order Kitasatosporales; family Streptomycetaceae; genus Streptomyces; species Streptomyces sp. NPDC022552. Next base: position 44,458 of record NZ_JBVHGJ010000017.1, on the reverse strand, counting down.
CGGAGATCGCCGAACCGGACAAGGAGGGCAGCGCCCTCCGGTACCGCGGCGTCGACATCGAGGACCTGGTCGGTCACGTCTCGTTCGGGAACGTCTGGGGTCTACTGGTCGACGGGGCGTTCGACCCCGGTCTGCCGCCGGCCGAGCCGTTCCCGATCCCCGTGCACTCCGGCGACATCCGCGTCGACGTACAGTCCGCGCTCGCCATGCTCGCCCCGGTCTGGGGTCTCAAGCCGCTGCTCGACATCGACGCCGAGCAGGCCCGCGAGGACCTCGCCCGCGCCGCCGTCATGGCGCTGTCGTACGTCGCCCAGTCGGCGCGCGGCCAGGGCCTGCCGATGGTGCCGCAGAGCGAGATCGACAAGGCGCAGACGGTCGTCGAGCGCTTCATGATCCGCTGGCGCGGCGAGCCGGACCCGCGCCACGTCAAGGCCGTCGACGCGTACTGGACCTCGGCCGCCGAGCACGGCATGAACGCCTCCACCTTCACCGCCCGCGTCATCGCCTCCACGGGCGCGGACGTGGCCGCGGCGCTGTCCGGCGCCGTGGGCGCGATGTCCGGTCCGCTGCACGGCGGCGCCCCGTCCCGCGTCCTCGGCATGATCGAGGAGATCGAGCGGACCGGTGACGCCACCGCGTACGTGAAGAGGGCCCTGGACAAGGGCGAGCGCCTGATGGGCTTCGGCCACCGCGTCTACCGCGCCGAGGACCCGCGCGCCCGCGTCCTGCGCCGTACGGCCAAGGAGCTGGCCGCGCCGCGGTTCGAGGTCGCGGAGGCGCTGGAGAAGGCGGCCCTTGAGGAGCTGCACAACCGCCGCCCGGACCGTGTCCTGGCGACGAACGTGGAGTTCTGGGCGGCGATCATGCTGGACTTCGCCGAGGTCCCGGCACACATGTTCACCTCGATGTTCACCTGCGCCCGTACGGCGGGCTGGTCGGCGCACATCCTGGAGCAGAAGCGCACCGGCCGCCTGGTCCGCCCCTCGGCGCGATACATCGGCCCGGGCCAGCGCAACCCGCAGGAGATCGCGGGCTACGCCGACCTGGCGGACTACGCGGGCTGAGCCCACGAACGGCCACCGCGCGCCCAGCGACGCGGAACAGGGTGACGACACGCGCCGGGGCGAGCCCGCACAGCCTGCCCCGGCCGGCCCGCCCGGGCCCGGGTAGGCCCCGGTCGCGCCCGGGCGGCCCCGGTCCGGCCCGGGTTCAGGCGCCCGCCCGTCACGCCGTCGTGAGGCGGCGGTCCTCCGTGAGCAGCAGGTCCGCGTGGTGGCGGGCCGCGGCCAGCGGGTGGGCGCGCAGCTTGCCCTTCAGTTCGTTGCGGCCGTACTCGGCGAACAGCGGGTTCGCCGGGTCGGTCGTGATCCCGGGCGCCGTCGAGGCGTACGGGAAGGGCAGCGGCGCGATCCGCGCGTCGAGCCTCGGGTTGTAGAAGAACGGGACGGAGAAGCGCTCCGTCGCCCCGCGCGGGGAGACCACCCGGTGGTTGGTGGCGAGCAGATAGCCGTTGGTCGCCACTTCGAGCAGCTCGCCCAGGTTGACGACGAACGCGCCGGGCAGCGGCGGCACGTCGTGGAAGAGACCGTCCTCCCGCTCGACCTGGAGGCCACCGACGTGGTCCTGGAGGAGCAGGGTCAGGAAGCCGTAGTCCTTGTGGGCGCCCACGCCCTGGTCGGCGCCGTCCCCGGCGCTTCCCGGGTAGCGCACCAGCTTGAGGTGCGGGTGGGCCTGGGCCCCGAAGATGTCGTCGTAGAAGTCCTCGGGCGCGCCGATCGAGGCCAGCAGCTCGTGCAGCAGCCGCTGGGCGACCGCGCTGAGGCGCTCGACCCAGTTGAGCGCGGCGACGCGCAGCTCGGGGAGGGCGGCGGGCCACTGGTTCGGGCCCTGGAGCCACCAGTACGGGGGCTCGCCCGGGCCCGGGACGCGCGCGGGGCGCTCGGCACCGATGTCGAGCTGGTCGCGCCAGTCGCGTGAGCCGCCCGTGCGCTCGTCGCCGATACGGGTGTAGCCGCGGAAGTGCGGCGAGTTGGTGGTGTCCAGGGCGAGCCGGTCGGCCTCCGGGAGGGCGAAGAACGCCTTCATCGCGGAGGTGAGGGCCGCCGTCTCGGCCTCGGTGATGCCGTGCCCGACGAGCTGGAAGAAGCCGACGTCGTGGGCGGCGGAGTGCAGCTGGGCGTGGAGGAGGCGTCGGTCCCGCGGGCCGCGGTCGGCGGCGGAGAGGTCGACGATCGGGAGCTGGGAGCTGTACGGCTGGGTCTGCGACGAGTGCGTCATGGTGTGCGTCCGCGGGGTGTACGGGTGCCCGGGCGCGCCGCCAGGGGTGGGGCGGGGGCGCGGGTGCCTGAAGAAAAAGGGGGCTTCGAGGTCAGGCGGAGCGCCGACAGCCCATGCTCGTGACGCGGACGAAGTCCACGTGGCGGCGGCGTACGAGCGGAAGCATGGAACCAGCGTACTGCGGGGCGGGCAGGACGTATGTGGCGTGGGTCACGACCGGCTGTGGGCTCGGTCACGCGGGCCTCCGGCACGGTCGCGGCCCACCGGGGGGGGCACGCGCTCCGCTCGCCGCTCGCATCGGGACGGGTGACCATGGTGGACGGGACCGCTCCGGGGGCCAGGTGCGAGGAGGCACCCGTGGCACAGACCCGTACGACCGACGTGCTGATCGTGGGCGCCGGCCCCGTGGGGCTGAGCGCCGCCGCAGAGCTGCGCCGCCGCCGGGTGGCCTGCCGGCTCGTCGACCGGCTGCCGGCCCGCCTCCCGTACGCGAAGGCGGTCGGCATCCAGCCGCGCACGCTGGAGATCTGGGACCGGATGGGACTGGCCCGCGCCGTCCTGGAACGCGCCGTCCCGCTGCGCGGCCAGTTGCTCTACGTCAACGGCCGGGAGCAGGGCCGGTTCGAGCTCGCCCTGCCGCCGGACGTCCCGTACCGGTTCGCCGCGCTGCCGCAGTACGAGACCGAGCGGCTCCTGGAGGAGTACGTCGCGGACCTGGGCACGACCATCGAGCGCGGCACCGAACTGCTGTCGTTCGCCCAGGACGCGGACGGGGTGACCGCCCGGCTACGGACCGCCTCCGGCGCCGAGGAGGAGCTGCGCGCCCGCTTCCTGATCGGCTGCGACGGCGCGCACAGCACCGTCCGCAAGGGGCTCGGCCTCAGCTACGAGGGCGGGGCCTTCCCGGAGGAGTACATGCTCGGCGACGTCGAGGCCGACTGGGACCTCCCGGACGGGTACGGCATCCGGTCCCTGCACCGCGCCGAGGACGGCTCCACGGACGACGCACTCGTCTGCATCCCGCTGCCCGGCACCCGCCGCTACCGGATGTCGATGACGGTCCCGCCCGAGCTGTCCGCCCAGGGCGAGGCCAAGGAGCGCGGCGACGGTGTGGCGCACGGTCTGGAGGGCGGCGCGGCCCCCGGGCTGTCCCACATCCAGGCCGTGGTCGACCGGCTGGCCCCCGCCCCGACCCGCGTCTCCACGCTGCGCTGGTCCTCCGTCTTCCGCATCAGCCACCGGATCGTCGACCGGTACGGCGAGGGCCGGGTCTTCGTCGCGGGCGACGCCGCCCACATCCACCCGCCGACCGGCGCCCAGGGCATGAACACCGGCATCCAGGACGCCTGCAACCTGGCCTGGAAACTCGCCCTCGTCCTGCGCGGGGAGGCCGGGCTCTCCCTGCTCGCCAGCTACGACGCCGAGCGCCGCCCGGTCGGCGAGGAGGTCGTGGGCCGGACCGTCCGGCACGCGAGCCGGGGCATCGAGAGCGACCCCGAGGACCCGGCGACCCTGATGCTCCGGGAGGCCCAGCTGCTCGTCACCTACCGGGGCGGTCCGCTCGCCGGCAGCCCCTACGGGCCGGACGACGCGCCCCAGCCCGGGGACCGGGCACCGGACTGCGGCGGCCTGGCCCTCCCTCTCGCCACCTACCCGCTCCGGCTGCTCGACGTCCTGCGCGGCCGCACCGGGCACGTCCTGCTGCTGTACGCGGCCGATCCCGACGACCTGGCCAGGGCGGCGGAGGCGGGAGCGGTGGTGGCGAAGGCCGTGGGCGGTCAGGAGTCGTCGGAGGACGGCCGTCTGTCGACGGTCGCGGTGCTCGCCCGAGACGCCTCGTCCGACGCGCCCGGGGCACCCGCCGCCTCAGGCCACGTCGGATACCGGGACGCGGCAGGGGAGTTCGCCCGGCTCTACCGGCCGGACGGCCCGACCGGGTTCCTCGTGCGTCCCGACGGGCAGCTCGGCGCCCGCTTCCCGCTCGCCGGCACCGCGGCGGCGCTCACCGGCTACCTGGCGGCGCTGTCCGTACCGGACGCCTGAGCCCCCAGCGCCTCGTCGAGGAGCTTCGACCACTGGGCCACGACCCGGTCCCGGCGGGCCCGGTCGTCCGACAGAAGCGTCGCGAGCCCCAGGCCACGGGCCATGTCCAGGAAGCCCTGGACCGTCTCCCGCACGCCGGGGACCGACTCGTCCGCGGCGAGGAGGGTCACCGCCATGCGGTGGGACTCGCGGCCGACGCGCGCCTCCAGCTCCTGCACGCGCGCGTGGAGCTGCGGCTCGTGGGCCGCCGCCACCCAGAGGTGGAGGGCGGCGCGGAAGAGCGGCCCGGTGAAGAGGTCGACCAGGGCCGACACGGCTTCCCGGCGGTCGCGGGCCGGGAGGGTGCGCAGGGCCTCGGAGCGCTCCTCGGCGACGTACTCGACGGCCGCCGTGAAGAGGTCCTCCCGGGTCGGGAAGTGGTGCTGCGCCGCGCCCCGCGAGACGCCCGCCCGCTCGGCGACCACCGAGACGGTGGAGCCCGCCCAGCCGTGTTCGGCCAGGCAGGACACCGCCGCCTCCAGGAGCCGCTGCCGGGTGGCGCGGCTCCTGTCCTGCTTGGGGCCGGTCACAACCGCCATTCGGGGTCCCGTCGTTCGAGGAAGGCCGTCATCCCTTCGCGCGCCTCGGCGGAGGCGAAGAGCGAGGCCGACCTCTGGACCAGGTCCTCCGCTTCGCGTTCGAAGGTCTCCAGGACTTTAGCCGTGACCAGGCGCTTCGACTCGGCCAGCCCCTGCGGGGAGCCCTTGCGAAGGCCGTCCAGGATGGCGTCCAGGGCGTCCTCGCCGGCCGTCACCAGGCCCATCGCGCGGGCCTCCGCCGTCCCGAAGCGCTCCCCCGTCAGGTAGTACCGCGCCGCCGCCCGCGGCTCCAGCCTCGGCAGCAGCGTCAGCGAGATGACGGCGGGCGCGACACCGATCCGTACCTCCGTGAGCGCGAAGTCCGACGCGTCCGAGGCCACCACGACGTCGCACGCCCCGAGCAGCCCGAGGCCCCCGGCCCGGACGTGGCCGCGCACCACGCCCACCACCGGCTTCGGCAGCTCGACGATCTGCCGGAGCAGGTCCACGAAGGCGTACGGGCTGGGCGGCGCCTTCAGGTCGGCGCCCGCGCTGAACGTGGAGCCGGTGTGGGTGAGGACCACCGCCCGTACGGCCGGGTCCTGCCCGCACTCGGTGAGCGCCTCCGCCAGCTCGGCGACCAGGGCCGCCGAGAGCGCGTTGCGGTTCTCCGGGGAGTCCAGCGTCAGTGTGGCGATGCCACGGTCCAGCTTCATGCGTCGTCCCTCAGCTCGGTCACGCGCGGTCCCTCAACTCACGACGCAGGATCTTCCCCGACGCGGCGCGCGGCACTCCGTCGATGAACTCCACGCGCCTGATCTTCTTGTACGGGGCGACCTTTCCGGCCACGTACGCCATGACGTCCTCGGCGGTCAGCTCCGGGGCGCTCGGCTGCCGGACGACGAACGCCTTGGGTATCTCCGTACCGTCCTCGTCGCCGACGCCGATCACGGCCGCGTCGGCGACGCCCTCGTGGGTGAGCAGCAGGGCTTCGAGTTCGGCCGGGGCGACCTGGAAGCCCTTGTACTTGATGAGTTCCTTGACGCGGTCGACGACGAACAGCCAGCCGTTCTCGTCGACGCGGCCGACGTCGCCGGTGTGGACCCAGCCGTCGGCGTCGATCATCGCGGCGGTGGCGTCGGGGCGGCCCAGGTACCCCTTCATGACCTGCGGGCCCCGGATGGCGACCTCGCCCTCGGCCCCCGGCTCGGCGTCCTTCGACGGGTCGTCGAGGGAGAGGATCCGCATCTCGGTGGAGGGCAGCAGCTTGCCGACGGCGCCGGGCGGCGGGCTGACGGCGTCGAGGGGCACGACGTGCGTGCCGGGCGACAGCTCCGTCATCCCGTACGCCTGGCGGACCGGCGGCAGCTTCAGCCGGGCCGAGCACGCCTCGGCGAGGGAGGCGTCGAGCGGGGCGGCGGCGCTGACGATGTACTCCAGGGAGGAGAGGTCGTGGTCGGCGACGGCCGGGTGCTTGGCGAGCGCGAGGACGATCGGCGGGGCGACGTACAGGCCGTTGATGCGGTGCTTCTCGATGGCCGCGAGGAACTGGTCGAGCTCGAAGCGGGCCAGGACGACGACGGTCGCGCCCTGCCGCAGGGGCGCGTTCATCAGCGCCGTGAGGCCGTAGATGTGGAAGAACGGGAGCACCGCCAGGATGCGGTCGCCGGGGCCCATGGGGACGAAGGGTTCGAGCTGGGCGAGGTTGGTGGCGATCGACGTGTGGGTGAGCATCACGCCCTTGGGGACTCCGGTGGTGCCGGAGGAGTACGGAAGGGCGGCGACGTCCTCGTCGGGGTCGATGGCGATGTCCGGCGCGGGGGCGGTGTTGGCCGCCATCGACTGGAGGGAGCGGACGCCCTCGGCCTCGGGCGCCTGGTCGCAGACGAAGATCTCCTGGATTCCACCGGCGAGTTCGGCTGCCCTGCGGGCCGGGGCGAGGAGCGGGGAGACCGTGACGATCCAGCGCGCCGAGGAGTCCTGGAGCTGCTTGGCGAACTCCTCCGGTGTGGAGAGCGGGTGGACGGTGGTGACGGAGGCGCCGGCGCGGGTGGCCGCGTAGAACGCGACGGGGAACAGGACGGTGTTGGGGCTGTGCAGGGCGACGACGTCCCCCTTGCGGACCCCGGCCTCGGCGAGGCCGGCGGCGATCCGCCGGTGGAAGGCGTCGACCTGGGCGTACGTGAGGGTCGTCCCGGCCGCCCCGTCGATCAGGGCGGGCGCGTCCCCGAACTCGGCGGCCCGGCCGAGGACGGCGTCGTGGATGGGGAGGGAAACGGTGGAGACGGCCTCGTACTCGCTGTGGAACACCATGCAGGCCCCCTGAAGAGGTGGAAGGTGGTCGCCAGGATCGCGTGTGTCGGTACGGCTTGGGGAGACCTCGGCAGCAGTCCGGTTCCACGTCGGCCGAGGCCGGTCTGCTCCGGGGCCCCGCTTGGTCCCGTGGCCCCGTCCGGCCCGGGCACAGGCAGTCCGCCCGGGCCGGCGGGGCAGCGCCGTGCCCGGCCGGCGGGATTCCTCGTCAGTACGACTTGGGCAGCCCCAGGGTGTGGACGGACACGTAGTTGAGGATCATCTCCCGGCTGACGGGGGCGATCCGGGCCACCCGCGAGGCGGCGATCAGACGGGCGAGTCCGAACTCGCGGGTGAGACCGTTGCCGCCGAGGGTGTGGACGGACTGGTCGACGGCCTTCACACAGGCCTCTCCGGCCGCGTACTTGGCCATGTTGGCGGCCTCGCCCGCGCCGATGTCGTCCCCGGCGTCGTAGAGCTGGGCGGCCTTCTGCATCATCAGCCGGGCCAGCTCCAGCTCGATGTGGGCCTGGGCGAGGGGGTGGGCGATGGCCTGGTGGGCGCCGATGGGGGCCTTCCAGACCGTGCGCTCCTTGGCGTACTTCACGGCCTGGGCGAGGGCGTAGCGGCCCATGCCGATCGCGAACGCCGCCGTCATGATCCGCTCCGGGTTGAGCCCGGCGAAGAGCTGGAGCAGCCCCGCGTCCTCGTCGCCGACGAGCGCGTCCGCGGGGAGGTGGACGTCGTCGAGGGTCAGCTCGAACTGCTTCTCGTCCGCGTCGAGTTCCATCTCGATCTGCCGCCGCTGGAAGCCGGGGGCGTCCCGGTCCACGACGAACAGGCAGGGCTTGAGGTTGCCGGTACGGGCGTCCGACGTCCTGCCGACGATCAGGGTCGCGTCGGCGATGTCGACGCCCGACACGAACACCTTCCGGCCGTTGAGGACCCAGCCGTCCTCGGTCTTCGTGGCCGTGGTCGTGATCCGGTGGGAGTTGGAGCCGGCGTCGGGCTCGGTGATCCCGAAGGCCATGGTGCGCGAACCGTCCGCCAGACCCGGGAGCCACGCCCGCTTCTGCTCCTCCGTGCCGAAGCGGGCGATGACCGTGCCGCAGATCGCGGGCGACACGACCATCATCAGGAGCGGGGCGCCGGCGGCCCCCGCCTCCTCCAGGACGACCGACAGTTCGGCCATGCCGCCGCCCCCACCGCCGTACTCCTCGGGCAGGTTCACCCCCAGGTAGCCGAGCTTGCCGGCCTCCGCCCAGAGCGCGGCCCGGTCGAAACCGGGGCCGTGACGGTGGCCCAGCGCCGAGACGGCGGCCCGGAGCGCGGTGAGCTCTTCGCTTTCGATCATGGTGCTCATACGGTCTGGTCCTCCTGTGCTTCGGTCTGTACGGACTGCTGTACGACGGCGAGCAGGGCACCGACCTCGACCTGGCGGCCGGGGGCGGCGTGGAGCGCGGTGAGCGTGCCGGAGGCGGGGGCGACGACGCGGTGCTCCATCTTCATGGCCTCCAGCCAGAGGAGCGGCTGCCCGGCGGTGACGCGCGCGCCGGGCGCGAGACCGTCGGCGACACGGACGACGGTGCCGGGCATGGGCGCGAGCAGGGAGCCGGGTTCGCGCTGCTCCGTGGGGTCGGGGAAGCGGGGCGCCGCGGTGAGCCGGTGGCGGCCGACGTGGACGGTGTCGCCGTGGCGGGCGACCGCGAAGTCCCTTACGACCCCGCCGACTTCCAGCCGAACGCGATGGGGAGCGACGCTCACGGGCCGCACGCCCTCGGGGGCGGTGACCGTGTATCCCTCCCGGGTGGGCCGGTAGCGGACCTCGTGGTCCCCGTACGCGGCGACCTGGTCCTGCGAGCGCACGTTCCGCCAACCGCCCCCGAACCGTCCCTGGTGGGCGGCCGCCTGTGCGAGCGCGGCGGCGACGGCCGCGTACGCCTCGCCGGGCGGGGCCTGGGTGAGCGCGTCGAGGTTCCGCTCGTAGAACCCGGTGTCCAGACGGGACGGGTCGTGGAAGTCGGGATGCCGCAGGGAGGCGACCAGCAGGTCCCGATTGGTCACCGGCCCGTGGATCCGGGCCTGCTCCATGGCGTGGGCGAGCTTGCGGACGGCCTCGGCCCGGGTGGGCGCGTGGACGACGACCTTGGCGAGCATCGCGTCGTAGTGGACCCCGATGGTGTCCCCGGAGACGTAACCGGTGTCGACGCGGAGGCCCGGGCGGAACTCCAGGGTGTGCAGCGCCCCCGTCTGCGGGGTCCAGCCCGCCGCCGGGTCCTCCGCGTAGAGACGGGCCTCGATCGCGTGGCCCCGGGGGGACGGGGGCTCCGGCGGGAGGGGCCCGCCCTCCGCCACGGTGATCTGGAGGGCCACCAGGTCCACGCCGTGGACCTCCTCCGTCACCGGGTGCTCCACCTGGAGGCGCGTGTTCATCTCCAGGAAGTGCGCCTTGGGGGTCCCCCCTGCTCGAGCGGAGCCGAGAGTTTGGGGGACGTCCGCGACCAGGAACTCGACCGTGCCCGCGCCGACGTAGCCGACCGCCTTCGCCGCCGACACCGAACGGTCGTACAGCTCCGCGACCAGCGCCGGTGGCAGACCCGGCGCCGGGGCCTCCTCGATCACCTTCTGGTGGCGGCGCTGGAGCGAGCAGTCACGGGTGCCGAGCGCCCACACCGTGCCGTGCGCGTCCGCCAGGATCTGCACCTCCACATGGCGGCCGTTCTCCACGTACGGCTCGACGAAGACCTCGCCGTCGCCGAACGCGCTCGCCGCCTCCGCCGAGGCGGCCGTCAGCTCGCCCTCCAGCGCGGCCAGTTCGCGGACGACCCGCATGCCGCGCCCGCCCCCGCCTGCCGCCGCCTTCACCAGGACCGGCAGGTCCGCCTCGGTGAGACCGGCGGGCACCAGCGGCGCGATCCCGAGGAGTTCCTTCGCCCTGGTCTTCGACGCCATCGCCTCGATGGCCGGCGGCGGAGGGCCGATCCACACCAGGCCCGCGTCGAGGACCGCGCGCGCGAACTCCGCGTTCTCCGACAGGAAGCCGTACCCCGGGTGCACCGCGTCCGCGCCCGCCGCGAGCGCCGCCTTCACCACCAGGTCCCCGCGCAGATACGTCTCCGCGGGCGTGGCCCCCGGCAGCCGCACCGCCGCGTCCGCCTCCCGTACGTGCAGGGCGGTGGCGTCCGCGTCCGAGTACACGGCGACCGTCCCGATGCCCAGCTCCCGGCACGTGCGGAAGACCCGGCAGGCGATCTCGCCCCGGTTGGCGACGAGGACAGTGGAGATCATGGGATCAGGCCTCACATTCGGAAGACGCCGAAGCCGCCGCGCGCGCCCTCGACCGGTGCCGTGTGGATCGCGGACAGGCACAGCCCGAGGACCGTGCGGGTGTCGCGGGGATCGATGACGCCGTCGTCGTACAGCCGCCCCGAGAGGAACATCGGCAGCGACTCCGACTCGATCTGCGCCTCGACCATCGCGCGCAGCCCCGCGTCCGCCTCGTCGTCGTACGGCTGCCCCTTCGCCGCGGCGCTCGCCCGCGCCACGATGGAGAGCACGCCCGCGAGCTGCTGGGGGCCCATGACGGCCGACTTGGCGCTCGGCCAGGCGAAGAGGAAGCGCGGGTCGTAGGCCCGGCCGCACATGCCGTAGTGCCCGGCGCCGTACGAGGCGCCCATCAGCACGCTCAGGTGCGGCACCCGGCTGTTCGACACCGCGTTGATCATCATCGCGCCGTGCTTGATGATGCCGCCCTGCTCGTACTCCTTGCCGACCATGTAGCCGGTGGTGTTGTGCAGGAAGACCAGCGGGATGTCGCGCTGGTTCGCCAACTGGATGAACTGCGCCGCCTTCTGCGACTCGGCGCTGAACAGCACGCCCTGGGCGTTCGCCAGGATGCCCACCGGATAGCCGTGCAGCTCCGCCCAGCCCGTCACCAGGCTCGGTCCGTACAGCGGCTTGAACTCGTCGAAGTCCGAGCCGTCGACGATCCGGGCGATGACCTCGCGCGGGTCGAACGGGGTCTTCAGGTCCCCCGGCACGATCCCGAGCAGCTCGTCCTCGTCGTACTTCGGCGGCTCCGCGAGAGCCGGATCGGGTTGCGCCTTGCGGTGGTTGAGGCGGGCGACGATCCGCCGGGCCTGGCGCAGGGCGTCGACCTCGTCGACGGCGTAGTGGTCGGCGAGGCCGGAGGTGCGCGCGTGCATCTCGGCGCCGCCGAGCGACTCGTCGTCGCTCTCCTCGCCGGTGGCCATCTTCACCAGCGGCGGACCCCCGAGGAAGACCTTCGACCGCTCCTTGATCATCACAGTGTGGTCGGACATCCCGGGGACGTATGCCCCGCCCGCCGTCGAGTTGCCGAAGACCACGGCGATGGTGGGGATACCGGCGGCGGAGAGCCTGGTCAGGTCGCGGAAGAGCGCCCCGCCGGGGATGAAGATCTCCTTCTGGGACGGCAGATCGGCACCGCCGGACTCGACGAGCGAGACGACCGGGAGCCGGTTGGCGTACGCGATCTCGTTGGCGCGCAGGGCCTTCTTCAGCGTCCACGGGTTTGAGGCGCCGCCGCGCACGGTCGGGTCGTTGGCCGTGATCAGGCACTCGACGCCCTCGACGACACCGATGCCGGTGACGATCGACGCGCCGACCGGGTAGTCGCTGCCCCAGGCGGCGAGCGGGGAGAGCTCCAGGAACGGGGTGTCGGGGTCGACGAGCAGCTCGATCCGCTCACGGGCGAGCAGCTTGCCGCGCTTGCGATGACGGGCGATGTACTTCTCGCCGCCGCCCGCGAGCGCCTTGGCGTGCTCGGTGTCGAGGTCGGCGAGCTTGTCGAGCATGGCGGCGCGGTGAGCCGCGTAGTCGGGTCCGCCGGTGTCGAGGGCGGAGGCGAGGACGGTCACAGCAGTTCCTCCAGAAGGTCCACCGGGATGTCGAGATGACGCGAGCGGAGCCACTCGCCGAGGGCCTTGGCCTGTGGGTCGAAGCGGGCCTGGGAGGCGACGCCCTCGCCGAGGATCCCGGTGACGACGAAGTTCACCGCGCGCAGGTTCGGCAGGACGTGCCGTACGACGTCCAGGTCGGCGGTCTCCGGCAGGAGTTGCTTGAACCGTTCGACCGTGAGGGTGTGGACGAGCCAGCACCACGCGGCGTCCGTACGGACCCAGACTCCGACGTTCGCGTCGCCGCCCTTGTCGCCGCTGCGGGCCCCGGCGACCCGGCCGAGCGGGGCCCTGCGCACCGGGCCAGCGGGCGGCGGCCCGGGCAGCGGCGGCTCGTCGACCGGTTCCAGTTCCCGCGTCCGTACGGGTACGGGGAGGCGGACTCGGCTCCCGTCGGGCAGGACGGCCGTGTGCGGGACGTCGGCGGCGGGGACGTACGTGGCCTCGAAGACGCCGTAGGGCGCGCCCTTGCCGGGCGGCGCGGTGACGTGGAAGCCGGGGTAGCTCGCGAGGGCGAGTTCGATCGCGGCGCCGCTGAGGGCGCGGCCGACGGGCTCGGGCGCGGGGTCGCGGACGACGAGCCGGAGGAGCGCGCTCGCGGTCTCCTCGGTGTCGGCGTCGGCCCGGTCCGTCCGCGCCAGCTCCCAACGGACCTCGGCGGGGCGGGACTCGGTGCGCTCGAAGGCGTCCTCGACCTGCTCCTTGACGAGCTGGGCCTTGGCGTCGATGTCGAGTCCGGTGAGGACGAGGACGACCTCGTTGCGGTGGCCGCCGATCCGGGCGAGCCCGGCCTTGAGGGTGGGGGGCGGCGCCTCGCCCCGTACGCCGTCGATCCGTACCCGGTCCGGCCCGTCCTGGGTGAGCCGTACGGTGTCGAGCCGGGCGGTCACGTCGGGTCCCGCGTAGCGTGCGCCGGACGTCTCGTACAGGAGCTGCGCGGTGACGGTGCCGAGGTCGACGACGCCGCCGGTGCCGGGGTGCTTGGTGATGACGGCGCTGCCGTCGGCGTGGAGTTCGGCGAGCGGGAAGCCGGGGCGGCGCAGCGTGTGCCGGTCGTGCGCGGTGAAGAAGGCGTAGTTGCCGCCGGTGGCCTGGGTGCCGCACTCCAGGACGTGGCCCGCGACGACCGCGCCGGCCAGCCTGTCGTACTCCTCCGGGCCCCAGCCGAAGCGCCACTGCGCGGGGCCGGTGACGAGGGCGGCGTCGGTGACGCGTCCGGTCACGACGACATCGGCGCCGGCGGTCAGGCATGCGGCGATCCCGGCGCCACCGAGGTAGGCGTTGGCGGTCAGGACTCCGTCCCGGGTGGGGAGGCGGTCGCCCTCGACGTACGCGATACGGGTGGGCAGGCCGAGCCGGTGCGCGAGGGTGCCCAGCGCCTCCGCGAGGCCGGCGGGGTTGAGGCCGCCCGCGTTGGTCACGATCCGGACGCCGCGCTCGTGGGCGAGGCCGAGGCCCTCCTCCATCTGACGCAGGAAGGTCTTGGCGTAACCGGAGTTCGGGTCCTTCAGGAGGTCGCGGCCGAGGATGAGCATGGTCAGTTCGGCGAGGTAGTCGCCGGTGAGGACGTCGAGGGAGCCCGGTTCGCCGCCGGTGAGCATCTCGCGGACGGCGTCGAAGCGGTCGCCGTAGAAGCCGGAGGCGTTGCCGACACGGAGGGTGCGGGGAGCGCCGGGGGTGCCTGGGGCGCCGGGGGTGCCTGGGGTGTCTGGGGTACGGCGGACGTCCACTAGGCCCCCTGCGGTGCGCGGCCGGTACCGGCCGGGCCCGCGAAGGCCTGGGCGATGGTGAGCCAGTGCGCGGCGTCGGGGCCTTCCGCCGTGAGGGCGGTGTCGTCGCGGTGGACGCGCTGGGTGACGAGGAGGCAGAAGTCGAGCGCGGGGCCGGTGATCCGCTGGACGGCGCCTTCGGGCCCGTACGCCCACTCCTGGCCGTCGGGGGCGGTGAGTTCGACCCGGAACGGCTCGGCGGGCGGGGTGATCCCCCGTACGAGATAGGCATAGTCGCGGGCGCGGATGCCGATCCAGGCGACGTGGCGCAGCCGGGCGGTCGGCTCGCGGACGACTCCGAGGGCGTCGGCGATGTCCTGGCCGTGCGCCCAGGTCTCCATGAGCCGGGCGGTGCCCATCGAGGGGGCGCTCATGGGCGGCCCGTACCAGGGGAAACGGGCGCCGGGCGGGGCGGAGCGCAGGGCCATCTGCAGCCGTTCGCGCCCGACGCGCCACCGCCCGAGGAGCTCGGCGGGCGGCAGTGCCGCGCCCTCTTCGGCGCCGTCGTCGACGAACGACTCGGGCGCGGCGAGCGCCTTCTCGGCCTCGGATGCGAACCCCTCGGGGTCGGTGACGGCGAGCAGGGCGGCCCGGTCGGTCCAGGCGAGATGCGCGATCTGATGGGCGACGGTCCAGCCGGGGGCCGGGGTGGGCGCGGCCCATCGGTCGTCGCTCAGCTCCCGTACGAGCCGGTCGACCTCCTCGCTCTCACTGCGCAGATCGTCGAGTACGACGACAGGGTCGGACACGGTGCGCTCCCCTCGGGACACGGGCGTGTGCCGAGGAGCATGGCAGCGGTGAGAGAAACAATCAAGCGTGCTTGCTTTACTTTCTCGGCCGACTGCGGGGCGAGAGCGGCTCCCCCTTCCGCCGTCAGACGTCCCGGCGGCGGATACCGGCCAGGAGGCCGTCCAGGGCGGTCACCGTGAGGTCGAGCGACTCGGGTGTGCCGCTTCGGGCCAGCCAGAGGGCGGCCTCGTTCATCGCGCCCGAGAGCAGGCGCGCAAGGGGCTCGACGGGCTGCTCGGCGATGATCCCGGCATCGATCAGGCCGGCGAGGGCTTCGGTCAGGTGCCGGGCGGAGGACTCCTCGTCCAGGGCACGCCACTCCTCCCAGCCCAGGACGGTCGGCGCGTCGACGAGCACGATGCGCCGTACGGCGGGGTCGGAACCGGCGGCCAGGAAGGCCCGGCAGCCGGCGCGCAACTGCTCCCAGGGGTCGACCCGCCCCTCCGCGGCGGCCGCGACCCGCTCGCCCAGGTCCCGCTGGACCTCGGCGACGACGGCCCGGAAGAGCCCGGCCTTGCTCTCGAAGTGGTGGTAGGCGGCGCCCTTGGTGACCCCGACGGCCTGGGCCACTTCGGCCAGGACCACGGCGTGGTAGCCGTCCTCGGCGAACCGCCGCCGCCCTTCGGCCAACAGCGCCCGCCGCGTCGCCGCCCGCTGCTGGGCCCGGTTGCCCGCCGCCCGCTCGTCCGCCATCACCCGTACCGCCCTTCCCATTTCACATACCCCGGGTATGCTAACCGTACGATTCACATACTCCGGGTATGTGAAATGGATGCACGCGCCAAGGAGTCATGCCATGAAAACCGGGCTCGACAGCTTCTATCCCGTGATCTGCACGCGTGACGTCGCCGCGGCACGCGACTTCTACACCCGCCATCTCGGCTTCACGACGACCTTCGAGGCCGACTGGTACGTGAGCCTGCGCCGCCCCGACGCCCCGCACTACGAACTCGCGCTGCTCGACAGCAGCCACCCCACCCTCCCCGAGGGCCACCGCACCCCCACCCGGGGCGGGCTGCTGCTCAACTTCGAGGTACGGGACGTGGACGCGGAACACCGCCGCCTGATCGGCGAGGCGGGCCTGCCCGAACTGCTCCCCCTGCGCACGGAGGACTTCGGCCAGCGCCACTTCATCGTCGGAGCCCCGGACGGCGTACTGATCGACGTGATCACGACGACCCCACCGACGGAGGAGTACGCCGGCCAGTACACGACCTCCGCGGACCAGGACGCGTGATCCGTCCACCTGAACGGCCGTAGCTGCGCCTCCAGTTCACCGGGTACGTCACGGTGCGGGCGGCCCCATGACGCCACCGACCGTCCGCGTGAGCTCAGGCCGGGTTCTTGATGCTCTCGATGATGCGGGCGAAGCCTTCCGCTCCGTGGCCCGCGTCGATCTGGCGCTGGATGAGGTTCTGGACCATGCCGATCACCTCGGTGCCGATGCCCTGGTCGGAGCTGGCGGTCAGGATGTCGCCGAGGTCGGAGAACTCGAGGCTCTGCTGCCCTTCGACGGTGTAGTCCCCGCCGTCGATGACCTCGGCGAACCCCTGGAAGCCGCCGGTCATGGCGCTCAGCCACGGTGCGGCCCTGGAAGCGAACTCGCTCGCCGTCACTCCGGCCGGCGCGACCATCGCGGCGCCGTGCACGAATCCGGCGAACATGACGTACATGCCCGCCAGCAGGGCGAGGTCGTACAGGGACGCCAGCCCGGCATCCTCACCGAAGTAGGTGCTCGTTCCCCACAGGTCGAGCAGCGGCTTGTGCTGAGCGAAGACCTCGGCCGATCCGCTGTAGAGGATCGACGAGCCAGGCTGACCGATCATGGACGGTACGGCCATGATCCCGCCGTCCAGATACGCGATCCCGGCATCGGCGGCCCAGGCCGCCAGCTCCCGTGACTGCTCCGGTGTCGTCGTGGTGACGTTGACCAGGGTTCGTCCGGACAGCTCATGGGCGAGCGGACCGAGGACCTCGTGGACCGACGCGTGGTCCAGCAGGCAGGCGATCACCACGCGGCCGGCCCCGACCGCCTCGCCGGCCGTCCCCGCGGCCTCCGCGCCCTGCGCGACGAGGCCGTCCGCCTTCCCCGGTGAGCGGTTCCAGACCGTGGTCGCGTACCCGGCCTTCACCAGGGCGCCGGCGAGGGCGCTCCCCATCGCCCCGAGCCCGAGAACACTCACCTGGACGCTGTTGTCGCTTGTCATTCCTGGGACTCCCTCTCGCGTTCGGCGTTCGGCTCGATCCTCTCCGCCGCCAGAAGGGTTGACCAGTACGGACTAATTAGTCGGATACACACCCATGGGTAAGCAGGCCCCGGGGGAACGGGGCGCGGAACGCCGGCCCGCAGACCCGCGCGACAGGGCCTAGGCCTGCGGCGGCAGGGCGGCGGCGCGCTTCATCTGGGTGCGGATGGCGCCCATGCTCGCCGCGATGACCAGGGCGATCGCGAGCGCGTCCGTCAGGGAGAGCGCCTGGCTCAGGACGAGGAAGCCGGCGCCCGCCGCGATGGCCGGTTCCAGGCTCATCAGGATCGCGAAGGTGGGGGCGGGGAGGCGGCGCAGGGCGATGAGTTCGAGGGTGTACGGGAGGACGGAGGACATCAGCGCGACGGCCAGGCCGAGGCCGATCGTCGACGGGACGAGGAGCTTGTCGCCCGCCTCGACGATGCCGAACGGCACGCTCAGCAGCGCGCCGAACGCCATCGCGAGGGCCAGCCCGTCCGCCTGCGGGAAGCGCCGGCCGGTCCGGGCGCTGAAGACGATGTACGTCGCCCACATCGCGCCCGCCGCGAGCGCGAAGGCAGCGCCGACCGGGTCCAGGCGGTCGAAGCCGCCGCCGCTGAGCAGGACGACGCCGCCGAGGGCGAGCCCGGCCCACAGCAGGTTCATCAGCCGGCGCGAGGCGATCACGGAGAGGACGAGCGGGCCGAGGACCTCCAGGGTCACGGCGGCACCGAGCGGGATCCGGTCCGCGGCCTGGTAGAAGAGGATGTTCATGCCCGCCATCGCGGTACCGAAGGCGACGACGGTGCCCCAGTCGGCGCGGCCGTAGCCGCGGACCTTGGGGCGGCAGACGATCAGCAGGACGGCGGCGGCGAGGACGAGCCGCAGCGTGACGACGCCGAGCGCGCCGGCCCGGGGCATGAGCAGGACGGCGACGGCCGACCCGAACTGTACGGAGAGACCTCCGGCGACGACGAGCGCGACGGGGCCGAGGCGGGTGGCGCGCGCGGAGGCTCCCGCGGCGGCGGGCGCGGTACCCGGTCCGGTGCCCGGCACGCCCGATGCGGAACCCGGCGCACCCGGGGCCGTGCCCGGCGCCGCGCCGGTGGCGATGTCCTTGACCGGGCTGTCCACCGGCACACTCCCTGCGTGGTTCATCAGATTGGACCTTCAAGTCCAGAATAATGGACTCGTCAAGTAGGTTCCGACTCTCACGCTACGAGCGCCCGCGCGGCGCGTGAAATGCCGATTGGGCTGCGGTTATGCTCCGGATGCATGAGCATCGAGCTGCGTCACCTCCGCTGCTTCCTCGCCATCGCGGAGGAAGGCAACGTGACCAGGGCCGCCGCCCGGCTCCACCTCACGCAGCCCGCGGTCTCCCGTACGCTCGCCGCCCTGGAGAAGCACCTCGGCGTCCGGCTCGTCGACCGCTCCACGCACCACCTCGCGCTCACCGCCGAGGGCCGCGCCTTCCACGACCGCGCCGCGTCGGCCGTCGCCGCGTTCGACACGGCCCTGGACCCGGCACGGCTGCGCCACCGGCCGCTGCGGCTGGGACACGCGTGGTCGGCCTTCGGCCCGTACACGACCCCGCTGCTACGGCGCTGGCAGCGCGAGCACCCCGAGACCCCGCTGGAACTCCTCCGGATCGACGACCGCACGGCGGGCCTGGTCCGGGGCGAGGTGGACGCGGCGCTGCTCCGGGGGCCGGTGGACGCGCCGGGCCTGGCGACGGAGGAACTGGCGACCGAGAACCGGGTGGCCGCGGTGGCGACGGACAGCGCGCTGGCGTCCCGTACGTCCCTGTCGCTGGCGGACCTCGCGGACGAGACGGTCGTCCTCAACACGGTCTCCGGCACGACGACCCCCGCGCTCTGGCCGGCGTCGCACCGTCCGGCGGCGACCCTGACGGTCGGCAACACCGACGACTGGCTCACGGCGATCGCGGCGGGCCGCGGGGTCGGCGTCTCCTCGGCGTCGACGGCGGCGATGCACCCGCACCCGGGCGTCACGTACCGCCCCCTCCCGGACGCCCCACCGGTCCACGTCCTCCTCGCCTGGCGCGACGCCTCGCCCCACCCGTCGACCCACCTCCTGGTGACCCTGGCCCGCGAAATCGCCCGGGGTACCTGAGCCCCGGCGCCCCGCGCTAGAGCACCGCCTCGTCCCCGGCCGGAAACGGCCGTCCGTGGCCCGGGACGATCACGTCGGACGACTTCAGGACCCGCAGGCGCGAGGTGCGGAGCTGGTCGCGGTCGGGGGCCACCGGGTCCTCGGCCGGGCCGTCCGGGCGCCACCAGAGATCGCCGACGAACGCGACGACACCCTCTGCGGTGCCGGCGAGCAGCGTGATGTCCTCCGGGCTGTGGCCCGGCGTGCGGATCAGGCGCAGGGACGGGGTGAGTTCATGGCCCTCGGCGTCCCGGTCGGTCCACTGGTCGTCCCGGTACTCGGCCTTGTGGTCATGGACCCGCGCCCGGCCGAACAGGCCCACGTTCATGGTGTTGTCGGGGTGGTGGTGGCTGAGCACGACGTCCGTGATGTCGTCCGGCCCCAGACCCAGTTCGGCCAGCGGGCCGAGGATGCGGTCGCGGCTCGCGACCATGCCGGGGTCGACGATCACATGGCGGTCGCCGTCGGTCACGTACGAGACGGTGGCGGCGACGCCCGGCCCCGTGGAGGTGGTGTAACCGGTGGTCAGGACGGTGTAGGTGGCGGTGTTGCCGCGCGGCTGGTCTGTCATGTCCGCAAGCTTCGCCGTACGGAGGACGATCGACGAGTGGCCGTACTGCCACCCATCGCGGGTTTTGTGCCAGCCGCAGGCTCACGGCGGTCCCCCGCGTGCCAGACTCCCCGCATGCCCCCCTTCCTGAGCGTCGCCGCCTACGCCCCGCCGCGCGTCGGCATGCTCGCCGTCGGGCTCGTCTCCGAGGTGTTCGGCGCACCCCCTCAGGGCCTTCCCCGCTTCGACTTCGCGCTCTGCTCCGACCGCCCCGGGCCGGTCACGACCGACCTCGGCGTCCCGCTCGCCGTCACCCACGGGCTCGACCGGCTCGCCGCCGCCGATCTCGTACTCGCCCTCCCCTGGGCCGACTTCCGCACCCCGCCGCCCGCCGCCGTGCTCGACGCGCTCCGCGCCGCCCACGCGCGCGGCGCGCTCGTCGGGTCGCACTGCGTCGGGGCGTTCGCGCTCGCCGCCGCCGGCCTGCTCGACGGGCTGCGGGCCACCACCCACTGGCGGTTCGCCGACCTGCTCGCACACCGCCACCCGTCCGTCACCGTGGAGCGGGACGCCCTGTACGTCGACGAGGGCCGGATCCTCACGGGCGCGGGCGCCGCGGCCGGCTTCGACCTGTGCCTCCATCTGCTGCGCCGCGAGTACGGGGCGGCCGCCGCGAACGCGGTCGCCCGCGACCTCGTCCTCCCGCCCCACCGCGACGGCGGACAGGCGCAGTACGTCGCGGCTCCCGTCCCCGAGGACTGCGAGGACGAACGCCTCGCCGGCGTCCTCGCCTGGGCGCGCGAACACCTCCACGAGCCACTGCCGGTGGCCGAACTGGCCCGCCGCGCCCTGATGAGCCGCCGCTCCTTCGCGCGCCGGTTCGCCGCCGCGACGGGAACGACGCCCCACGCCTGGGTCCTCGGCCTGCGGCTCGGCCGGGCGGAGGAGCTCCTGGAGACGACCGACCTCCCGGTCGAGGAGATCGCCCGCCTGGTCGGCTACGGCAGCGCGGCGGTCCTGCGCGAACAGTTCGTCCGCCGCCGGGGCGTGCCGCCGCGCACCTACCGTCGTACGTTCGCCAGGACGGCGGACGCGGCGCGCGAGGGGCCGGCCGGCCGTGTTGCCGGACCGGCCCGGTGAGACGTCCACGATCCGCGTACGGCGGCCTGGTCGAGACCGGCCCCCGCAGGGCCTGCGACGAGCCGCCCTCGGACCCGGCTCACGCCGGTGGTGCGGACGCGCGCCATTCGCGGCCGATGTCGCGCATCAGCGGCGGGTAGACGATCAGGTGCCGGAAGGGGGCGATCGCGGCCATGTAGGCCTTTCCGAAGAGGCCGTTGGGCTTCACCAGGACGGCCATCTGGCCACGGTGGCCGCCCTCGCCGTCGGGGACCCAGCTCAGGTGCATCACTCCGTGCACGGTCCGGTTGGCCATCTCCGCAGCCCACTCGTCGTCCCTCAGGTAGACGGACGTGAAGGGCAGCACCTCGAACTCCGGTCCTGCGGGGCCGTCGCGGAGGTCCTGCGGCAGCCTGTCGCGCAGGGTCGGCACCCGGGAGCCGAGGCCCTTCTCCTTGTCGTCCCAGCCGAGCAGCTTGCCGAGCTTCCAGCGGATCGCGAAGAGCAGGCGAGCGATCCGGGAGGAGTTGTCGCCCGTGTCGCCGCCGGCGAAGTTCCTTACCAGGCGCGGGAATTCGTCGGGCCCGCCGGGCGTGGGCAGCGCCCAGACGTCGTAGAGGCGGAAGTCAGGCGTTATCTCGTGGATCCGCCAGGGGCGGGAGGTGTGGGCCGACTCGGGAAGTTCCATGGTGTGCCTCCTGCGGTTCGTTCCGTACAGAGGAGTGCGTCGTACGCGGGTCGAGCCCGAGGGCGCCCGCGGCCGCGGCGACCACGAGCGACGCGTCGTCGGGCACGCGGCCGGCGAGGGCGATCGAGGTGCCTTCGAGCGCGCCGACATAGGCCAGCGCGACGTCCCCGGCGGGCGGCCCGTCGGGGATCGTCCCCGTCGCGCGTCCGGCGGCGATGTATCCGGTGCAGAGGTCGAGGAGCTGTCGGTAGCCCGTCTCCACCTGGTGTCCGATCGGATGGTCCTGTCCGGAGAACTCCAGCCGCAGGGCCACGGCCACGCGGGCGATGTCGCGCCGGCAGAAGACGGTGTGGGCACGCGCGAGCGTGAGCAGCGCGGCGAGCGGTTCCGACTCGCGCTCGACGTACCGCCCGACCTCCTGGTCCCAGACCTGGAAGACCCACTCGGACACGGCGAGGGCGAGGTCCTGCTTGTCCTTGAACTGGTGGTAGAGCGCGCCCCGCGTGTAGCCGGCGTCCCTGGCCACCTGTTCCAGGACGAGATTGCTGTACCCGTGCCGGGACAGCCCCCGAGCGGCCGACTCCAGAAGCGCGTTGCGCGTGCGCTCCCTCCGCTCGGCCTGCGTCGAACGCCGAGGGGCCGAGGAGCCGGACTGCTCACGTACATTCATGTATGTATGTTACTGCTCCCGCAGCGCCTCCGCCAGGACTTCCGCCATGTGCCGGCCCTGACGGCCCGCCAAGGAGTCCAGCTGGGTGCGGCACGAGAAGCCGTCGGCCAGGATCACCGCGTCGTCGTCCGCGGCACGGATCGCCGGGAGGAGCTGGTCCTCGGCGCAGGCCACCGAGACCTCGTGATGGCCCGGCTCGAAGCCGAAGTTGCCCGCCAGACCGCAGCAGCCGCCGCTCAGCTCCCCGACCAGGCCCATCCGTTCCCGCAGCCGGCGGTCCGGTCCGTCGCCCAGGACCGCGTGCTGGTGACAGTGGGTCTGACCGGCCACCGGGTGGTCCAGGCGCGGCGGCTCCCACGCGGGCGCGAACTGCTCCAGGGCCTCCGCGAAGGTCCGTACGGAGGAGGCCAGCTCCCGCGCACGCGGGTCGTCCGGGAGGAGTTCCGGGAGGTCCGTCCGCAGGGTCGCCGCGCAGGAGGGTTCGAGCACGACCACGGGGTGACCGAGCCTGGGCTCCATCACGTCGAGCGTCCTGCCCATCGTCGCCCGCGCCCGGTCCAGCTGCCCCGTCGACACATACGTCAGCCCGCAGCACACCCGCCCCGGCGGCAGCCCCACCCGCACCCCGGCCGCCTCCAGGACCCGTACCGCCGACTTGCCGACCCGGGGCGCCAGGTGGTTGGTGAAGGTGTCCGGCCACAGCCAGACGTCGGACACCGTCTCGAGGCGCGTGCCGAACCACGAGACGAACGTCCGCGACGCCACCCGTGGCAGGTCCCGCTCCGGAGCGACGCCCGCGAACCGCGAGGGGAACATCCGCGCGAGGTTCAGGGCCGGGCCGAACAGCCGCAGCCACTCCGGCAGCCGGCCCATCGTGACGTGCGACCACGGCCGCCGCCGGCCCGCGTAGTGCCGGTCCAGGAACTGCGCCTTGTACGAGGCCATGTCCACACCCACCGGACAGTCGCTCCGGCACCCCTTGCACGACAGGCACAGATCGAGCGCCTCCTTGACCTCCTCCGAGCGCCAGCCGTCCGTGATCACCTCGCCGAGCGCCATCTCGTGCAGCAGCCGCGCCCGGCCCCGCGTCGAGTGCTGCTCCTCCCCCGTCGCACGGTACGAAGGACACATCACCCCCGGCCCCGACGTCGGCCCCTCAACCCGGCACTTGGCCACGCCCACACAGCGCGCCACCTCCCGGCCCATCACCGGCAGGGACGTGAAGCGCAGCCCCTCGTCCAGCGGCAGGGGCCGCACCAGCATCCCCGGGTTCAGACCGCCGTCCGGGTCCCACACGTCCTTGACCCGGCCGAACAGCGCCACCAGCTCGGAGCCGTACATCTTCGGCAGCAGCTCGGCCCGCGCCTGCCCGTCCCCGTGCTCCCCCGACAACGAGCCGCCGTGCGCGACCACCAGGTCCGCCACCGCCTCCGAGAACTCCCGGAAGCGGCCCACCCCCGCCCCCGAGTAGAGGTCGAAGTCGATACGGACGTGAATGCACCCGTCACCGAAGTGCCCGTACGGGGTGCCGCGCAGACCGTGCTCGGCGAGCAGGGCGCGGAACTCCCGCAGATACGCCCCGAGCCGCGCGGGCGGCACCGCGCAGTCCTCCCAGCCGGGCCAGGCCTCGGCACCTCCCCCGGACTCCGTCCGGGAGGCGCCCCCGGGCATCCGGGTCGCCGTGCCCGCCGCGTCCTCCCGGATCCGCCACAGCGCCCGCTGATCCGCCGCATCGACCACCACCGAGGCGTCCAGCGCGTCCGCCGCCCTCACCAGCTCGCGCGCCGCCGCCTCCCCGTCCATCTCCACGAAGAGCCAGGCCCCGCCGCGCGGCAGCCCGGAGGCACCCCGTACCAGGTCGGCGGCCATCCCCTCCACCGTCAGCGGCCGGTACGACAGGAGCCCCGCCGCCGCGTCGGCCGCCGCGCTCTCGTCCGCGTACCCGAGGACCGCCAGGACCGGCGAGGCGGGCAGCGGGACCAGCCGTACGGTCGCCTCCGTCACCACCCCGAGCGTCCCCTCGCTCCCGCACAGCAGCCGGGCCACGTCGCCGCCCCGCTCCGGCAGCAGCGCGTCGAGCGCGTAGCCGGAGATCCGGCGCGGCAGCCCCGCCGGGTACCCCGTCCGCACCAGCGCCAGGTTCCGGTCGATCAGCTCCCGCAGCCCCGCCGGAGCCCCCCGCCAGTCCCGCCCGAGGACCATCGCCTCGCCCCCGTACGTACGGACGTCGAGCGAGAGGACGTTGTCGGCGGTCGTGCCCCAGGCCACCGAGTGCGCGCCGCACGCGTTGTTGCCGATCATCCCGCCGAGGGTGCAGCGGCTGTGCGTGGACGGATCGGGGCCGAAAGTCAGCCCGTACGGGCGAACCGCGTTCCGCAGCCGGTCCAGGACCAGGCCCGGCTGGACGACGGCCGTCCGCGCCTCGCGGTCGACGGAGACGACCGACCGCAGGTGACGGGTGAAGTCGAGCACGACACCCGTGCCGGTCGCCTGCCCCGCGATCGACGTGCCGCCGCCCCGTGCGACGACCGGCACCCCCCGCGCGCGGCAGACGGACAGCACCGCCGCCACGTCGCCGGCGTCCCGTGGCGCGACCACACCCACCGGCACACGGCGGTAGTTGGACGCGTCCATCGTCATCAGCGCCCTCGCCGTGGTGCCGAAGTCGACATCTCCTGCCACGGCCGCGCGCAGCGCCGCCTCCAGCTCGGACCGCTCGTGGTGTTTTCGCACGAGGTCAGGATGTCTCACCTGTCGTCTCATCCGGCGGACATCGTCGGCCGTGTGCGGTCCGACCCGATACGCTCCGCCTCGTGGCTGAGATCCGGATTCCCGCTGACATCAAGCCCGCCGACGGCCGTTTCGGCGCGGGCCCCTCCAAGGTGCGTACGGAGGCGCTGGACGCCCTGGCCGCCACCGGCACCTCCCTCCTCGGCACGTCCCACCGCCAGGCTCCGGTCAAGAACCTGGTCGGCGAGGTACGTGCCGGAGTGCGTGACCTCTTCTCGCTGCCCGAGGGCTACGAGGTGATCCTGGGCAACGGCGGCTCCACCGCCTTCTGGGACATCGCGACCCACGGGCTCATCGATTCGAAGTCGCAGCACCTCACCTTCGGCGAGTTCTCCTCCAAGTTCGCGAAGGCCGCGAAGCTGGCCCCCTGGCTGGCCGAGCCGACCGTGATCTCCTCCGACCCGGGCACCCACCCGGAGCCGCAGGCCGAGGCGGGCGTCGACGTGTACGCGTACACGCACAACGAGACCTCCACCGGTGTCGCGGCCCCGGTGAAGCGGGTCGCGGGCGCCGACGAGGGCGCGCTCGTCCTGGTCGACGCGACCTCCGGCGCGGGCGGCCTCCCGGTCGACATCACCGAGTCGGACGTCTACTACTTCGCCCCGCAGAAGTCCTTCGCCGCCGACGGCGGCCTGTGGCTCGCGGCCTTCTCGCCGGCCGCCCTGGAGCGCGCCGCGCGCATCCACGCGTCCGGCCGGCACATCCCGGAGTTCTTCTCGCTCCCGACGGCGATCGACAACTCGCTGAAGAACCAGACGTACAACACGCCGGCGCTCTCGACCCTCTTCCTGCTCAACGAGCAGCTGAAGTGGATCAACGGTCAGGGCGGTCTGGACTGGGCCGTGGCCCGGACGAAGGAGTCCTCGCAGGCGCTGTACGGCTGGGCCGAGGAGTCCAAGTACGCGACGCCTTTCGTCACGGACGCGGCCAAGCGCTCGCAGGTCATCGGCACGATCGACTTCGCCGAGGACGTCGACGCGGCGGCGGTGGCGAAGGTGCTGCGCGCCAACGGCATCGTGGACACCGAGCCGTACCGCAAGCTGGGCCGCAACCAGCTGCGGATCGCGATGTTCCCGGCAATCGACCCGGCGGACGTGCGGGCCCTGACGGCCTGCATCGACTACGTGATCGAGAAGCTGTAACCCCTGGGTGTACGAAGGGCCCGGCATCGGACATGGCCGATGCCGGGCCCTTCGCCGTACCCGCGTCCGAGCGGCTCAGCCCATCTGTGCCTTGACGTGGTCGACGACCTCGTTGAACTCGACGGTCGGCGAGAACTCCACGACGTCGACGTCCTCCACGGCTTCGGGGGCGTGACCGGGACCCCAGTAGTAGGCCTGTCCGGCCTCGTAGAACTCCTCACCCGAAGCGGTCCGCATCCTGATCCGACCGCTCAGCAGGTAACCCCAGTGGGGGCACTGGCACAGGTCGTCCTGGAGGCCTTTGAGCGCCGGCGCCATGTCGGTGCCCTTGGGAAGGTGGATGAAGGCGACGGTCATGTCGCCTCCGGCGTCCGTCATGCGGAAGTCCAGGCCGCCGCCTTCCATGGCGACAGGAGTGTCCTCGCGAGTGAATCCCGTCATGGTTCCTCCACGCGTTTTCCGGTCCCCTTCCAGTTTCGACCCGGGGGCGCCCGCGGTCGAGACGGGGAGTCAGCGGCTGAGGCGCTGGAACCTCCGTACCGCGAGCGGGAGGAAGACCGCCGTCAGGAGCAGCGGCCAGAGAACGGCCATCAGGAGCGCGTGCTGTTCCACCCAGCTCCCGCCGCCCGCGCCCGGGTTGCCGAACAGCTCGCGGGTGGCCGCTACCGTCGAGGAGATCGGGTTCCAGGCCGCGACGGGGGCCAGCCAGCCCGGCATCAGGGACGGGGCCACGTACACGCTGGAGATCATCGTGATCGGGAAGATCACCGCGTAGAGCGCGCCGGCGGTCTCCGTGTTCGGGACGATCAGCCCGCACCAGACTCCCACCCAGATGAGGCTGAACCGCAGCAGGAGCAGCAGGCCGAAGGCGAGCAGCGTGCCGCCGACGCCGCCGTCCGAGGTCCAGCCGATGGCGAGCGCGGTGGCGGCGAGGATGGCGAGCTCGGCGGAGGCGATCAGCAGGTCGGACAGACCGCGGCCGGTGGTGACGGCGGAGGGCGCCATCGGCATGGACCGGAACCGGTCCATGACCCCCTTGCCCGAGTCGGAGACGACGGCCGTCGCGGTGTTCATGAGGCCGAAGGTCATCGTCATGGTGAACATCCCCGGCATGAGGAAGTCCTTGTAGTCGCCGCCGCCGGGCACCCGCATAGCGCTGCCGAAGACGAAGCCGTAGAGGAGGACGGAGACGATCGGGAAGCCGAGCTGCCAGAGGATGGCGACGGGCTGGCGGCGGTAGTTGAGCAGGGTGCGGAGGACGAGGGTGGCGCAGTCGGCCAGCGCCCAGTAGGCGCGGCCGCGAGTGGCGACCGGGGTCCGGGCCCGGTCCGCCGTGGCGGCGGTCGTCATGCGGCTGTGGCTCCTTGGGTGTCGGGGCGGGTGGCGCCCGGTTCGCCGGGCGTGGCGTCCGCGCTCGGGCGGCCCGTCAGGGCCAGGAAGACGTCGTCCAGGCTGGGGCGGCGCAAGCCGATGTCCTCGACGGCGATCCCCTCGTCCCGCAGGGTGCGCGCGACGTCGGTCAGGGCGGCGACCCGGTCGGTGACGGGGGCGTACAGGCGCCGGTCGGCCTCGTCCACGGCGGGCTCGGCGGCCGCGACGCGGGCGAGGACCTTCCGTACGGCCGGCAGGTCGGCCGCCTCCGCGACCACGACCTCGATCCGGTCACCGCCGACCCGGTCCTTCAGCCCGTCGGGGGTGTCGTCCGCGATGGCCCGGCCGTGGTCCATGACCGTGATCCGGGAGGCGAGCCGGTCGGCCTCGTCGAGGTACTGGGTGGTGAGGAGCACCGTCGTACCGCCGGCCACCAGGGCGCGGACGGCGTCCCACACCTCGCCCCGGCCGCGCGGGTCGAGGCCGGTGGTCGGCTCGTCGAGGAAGAGGACGTCGGGCGCGAGGATCATCGAGGCGGCCAGGTCGAGGCGGCGGCGCATGCCCCCGCTGTACTTCCCCGCGCCCTTGTCGGCGGCGGCGGTGAGGTCGAAGCGGTCGAGCAGTTCGGCGGCCCGGTCGCGGGCGCGGCGGCCGCCGAGGTGGAAGAGCCGGCCGAAGAGCTCCAGGTTCTGCCGGCCGGTCAGGCCCTCGTCGACGGCCGCGTACTGGCCGGCCAGACCGATCCGGGCGCGGACGGCGCGCGGATCGCGGACCACGTCGATCCCGGCGACCTCGGCCCGGCCCCCGTCGGCCTTCAGGAGCGTGGCGAGGACGCGTACGGCGGTGGTCTTGCCCGCGCCGTTGGGCCCGAGGAGGCCGTGGACCGTGCCGGGGCGGACGGCGAGGTCGAAGCCGTCGAGAGCGAGGGTGCTCGGGTGCCCGCGACTGCCGCTCTTCCTCCCGCGGCTGCCGCCGTACCGCTTGCGCAGGCCCTCGGCGAGGACCGCGTGTTCGTCCATGGGAATCCTCCGTTCGGCGAAACTGAGTACACCGTACCCGATTCAGAGTACGGTGTACTCAGTTTTAAGGTGAGGCCATGAAGGACGCGACGACGAGCAGCCTGGAACTCCTGTGGGGCACGGGTGAGCGCCCCAGCCGCGGCCCGAAGCCGGGCCTCACCCTCGACCGGATCGTCACGGCCGCGGTCGCGGTCGCCGACGCGGAGGGTCTGGACGCGGTGTCGATGCGGCGCGTCGCGGCCGAGCTCGGGGTCGGGACGATGTCGCTGTACCGGTACGTCCCCGGCAAGACCGAGCTGCTCGACCTGATGCTCGACCGCGTCCAGGGCGAGTCCTACGAGGACGACCCGCGGATCCCCACGCACTGGCGCGAGACCGTCGAGCAGCTCGCGCGCTCCTACCGCGAGCTGTACCAGGCCCACCCCTGGCTGCTCAGGGTCAACCAGGCCCGCTCGGTCCTCGGCCCGAGCGCGCTGCGGGGGCTCGAACTCTGCCTCTCCGGCCTGAAGGGGCCGCACGGGATGGGGCTGAGCGACCCCGAGACGATCGGGGTGATCATCGCCGTGCAGAACTACGTCACCGGTGTCGCCCGCATGGAGATCCAGGCCGCCGAGGCCGCGAAGGAGACGGGCGTCGGCGACGAGGAGTTCTGGACGGGCCAACAGCCCTTCCTGGAGCGGGCGATGGCCTCGGGCGACTACCCGCACATGGCGGCCCTCGCCGAGGACACCTTCTCCCGCGACATCGACCACTTCGCCTTCGGGCTCGAACGGCTCCTCGACGGCCTGGAGGCGCTCGTCAGCCGCGCCGCAGGAGACGCTTCACGCCGATGACCAGGGCGGTCGCGGCGCCGAGCACGATCACGCCGACGGTGAAGTTGCCGCGGTCCTCGGCGGTGGCGGACGAGTCCGGGCCCTGACCCGGGTTCTTCGGCGATCCGCCGGGGGACTCCGCCGAGGGGCGCGGGCCCGGGTCGCGGTCCACGCGCACGACCTTGCTGTTCGCGCCCTCCGAGCCGAACATCAGCGCCGAGCCGTCCCTCGTGTACGTCACCGACTCGGCCTGCCCCTGGAACGGCGCGCCGGCGGCCGTCCCCTCGTCACCGAGGCGGCCGTCCTTCCACACGTACTCCCTCGCGCTGAAGTAGCCACGCAGCAGGAGCCGTTCGCCGTCGGGCGAGAAGGCGCCGTCGGTCACCCACGGCACGTCGTCGACGCGGCGGAACACGTTCGTACCGGAGGCCGAGAGCCGCTCCGGGCCCGCGTACAGCCCGCCCGTGTTCTCGTTCTTGCTGGCGATGTAGACCCGGCCGGTCTTCGGATGCACCATCAGCGCCTCGGCGTTGCGCGGCCCTTCGGCGTACTTCACGTCGTACTGCTTCGCGGTGACGGTCTGGTTCCTCAGCTGCTTCGGCTCGGGGAAGCGGTAGATCCAGACGTGGTCCCAGGTGCCGTCCTTGTTGTCGCCGATGTCGCCGACGTAGATGTCGCCGTCCGGGCCGACGGAGATCGCCTCCATGTCGCGGGGCGTGCCGACGCCCTTCATGGTGAGCGTCGCGACCGTCTCGCCGGTACGGGAGTCGATGCCGTAGATCAGCGGCGCGTCCTGGTCGTTGTGCGTCCAGTAGACGCCGGGGTGCGCGCGACTGGCGGCCAGACCGCTGGACTCGGTGATCCGGGGGTCCTTGATCGTGAAGTCCTGGTCCGCCTCGGCGGCCGCGGCGGGGGCGGCCGCCGAGGTCAGGACCAGCACGGCGGCACCGACAGCACCCAGGAGTGATCGCATGCCCTCCAGCGTGCCACGGGTCCGGCCACGGCCGCCGCCTCAGGTGGTGGTGGGCGCCACAAGGCCCCCTTGTCCGAGGACAACGCCGGGTGGCCGGGATCACGTCGCTGGGGGTGGCCGGCCTCCGCGATGATGTGACCATGCGTTTCATGTTCGTCGGCGACAGCTGCACCATCGGACAGGCCGGCGACCACACCTGGCGCTACCGGATGTGGCAGCACCTCGAAGCCTCGCTGCCCGGCCGGTACGAGATCGTCGGGCCGCGCACCGAGCTGTACGACTCCGTCGCCGACGCGCCCGTCTCGCACGCCTACGCCGACCCGGCCTTCCCCGTTCCCGCCCGCCGCCATCTGGCCGGCTGGGGCGAGGGGTGGCTGCACATGGCGCCGCTGATCGGCGAGACGGTGACCGCGACCGGGGCCGACGTCCTGCTGGTCTCCCTCGGCCTGATAGACCTCGGCTTCTACACCAACAGCGCGCAGACCGTGGAGAACACGCGCGCCTTCGTCGCCGCCGCCCGCGCGGCGAACCCGCGTGTAAGAGCAGTCGTCATGCCGGTCATCCCGAACGTCCGGGCCACGTACGACCCGCCGTTCGCCGCCGAGTGCGAGCGCTTCAACGAGCTGCTCGCCAAGGCCGTCGCCGACCTGGACACGGCCGCGTCGCCCCTGCTGCTCGCGACGCCACCGGAGCCGTACGACCTCTCCACGGACACGTACGACGGCACACACCCCGGCCCGTCCGGCGAGCACAAACTGGCGGCCTCCTTCGCCTCGGCGATGTACCAGGCGTGGGGGCTCGGCACCGCGTACGCGGGGTCCGTACGGCGGCCGCTGACAGGGCGCCAGGCGACCTGACAGGCCCCGCGCGAGGCTGTCAGGCATCAGCCCGCGGGCTGTCAGCACGGCTCGGCATCGTCTTCCTCGCCAGGAACGACGACACCGAATCACAGGAGACACCCCGATGAACGCCGACCCGCCGCCGTCATGCAGCTGCTCATCGCCCTCGCCTTCGTCAGCATCCCGATCGTGCGCCACCGCTTCGGCCCGGCCGCCACGACGGCCGCGGAGGCCGAGCTCTCCCGCCAGGGCGTCCGGCCCGGAGTCCTCGCCGAGAACGGCCTCAGGTTCGACGCGAGCGGGCACGAGACGTGGGCCCCGGTCTCGGTCGCGGTGATCATGACCACGATCGCCGCCCTCAACTTCGCGGGCGACGGCTGGGGGCAGACGCTGACCTGGATCTTCCAGTCGCTCGTCATCGTCATGAACGGCTTGATCCTCTACAGCAACCTGACCGCCGTCTCCTCCGTGCGGGCCGCCTTCGCGCGCAAGGGCGACCCGGAGCCGGCCCGTGTCGACGTCCCCGCCTTCCTGGAGGCCGCGGAGAACGCCTTCCCCGGCTGGGTCCGGATCCAGCAAACATCCGCCACGCCATCGTCTTCGGCGGCTCGGCGGTGGCCCTCGTCGCCCTCGCCCTGCGGTGACGCTCACGCCGAGCGGGTCAGCCGGTTCGCCAGGGTCGACAGCGTGTAGGCACCGATGCCGAGGACGACCTCCAGGGCGTTCTGGCGGGTGTACCTCCAACCGAAGAACTCTTTTAGATCCTCGTCGCTCACGGCTCCGGCAGCGGCGAGGATCTGGTGCGTGAACCGCCGTATGCCCTCCAGCCGTTCGGGTTCGGAGGCCGGACCCAGCTTGGCGAGCTTCGCCTCGTGCAGCTGGATGCAGAGATGGCACTGGTTCCGTACGGCGACCGTCAGGATCACCGTCTCGCGGGAGTGCGGGTCGAGCGTCGTGGACTCGAACATCGCGCTCAGCTTCAGGAAGCCGTCCAGCGCGTGCGGGGACTCGGCCATGCGGGCCACGGCCTGCGGGACGTGGCCCCAGGCGGCGGCGACGCGCTCCATCGAGCCGCGGGAGGCGGCGGGGGCGGTCTCTACGGTGTGATCGGTGAACAAGGCGACTCCTGGGCAGACGCGAGCAGGGAGTAGAATCGACAACATGGTTGACCAGTTCGATGCGAGAAACGTAAACCAGGTTGTCGATAGCAGCAAGGGGGAATCGGATTCCGCGGCCGGGTTCGAGCTGCCGCTGCTCCTCTTCGCCGGCTTCCGCACCCTCATCGACCGGCTCCACGCCGAACTCGCCCGCCAGGGACACCCCGACCTCCGCCCCGCCCACGGCTTCGCCCTGCAGGCCATCGCGGCGGGCGGCCCGCGCGGGGCCACCGCCAGCGACATCGGCCGCCGGCTCGGCGTCTCCAAGCAGGCCGCCGGCAAGACCGTCGACCGCCTCCTCGC
Organism: Streptomyces sp. NPDC022552; assembly: GCF_055561875.1. Classification (NCBI taxonomy): domain Bacteria; kingdom Bacillati; phylum Actinomycetota; class Actinomycetes; order Kitasatosporales; family Streptomycetaceae; genus Streptomyces; species Streptomyces sp. NPDC022552. The sequence continues at coordinate 11,964 of NZ_JBVHGJ010000017.1, read as the reverse complement.
CGTCGGCTACGCCGAGCGCGCCGACGACCCCGCCGACGCCCGCCGCAAGCTCGTCCGCCTCACGCCCCACGGCCTCGACGCCCTCACCCGCTCGGCCGAGATCTTCGACGAACTGCACGAGCAGTGGTCCGCGACCCTCGGCGCCGAGCGCGTACGGGACATGGAGGCCGCACTCCGCCAGGTCGTACCGCCGGAGACCACGTTCCGCCTCGACGCCGGCAGCTGGCTCGGCGGCTGACCGTGCCGAGCAGGCCGACCCGACCGACCCGACCGACCCGGCCGGCCCCAACGTCCGCGCACCGGAACCCTCTTGCCTGAAGCGCGCTCCAAGGCGTTGGCTTGGGGACCATGAAGTACACGCAGCTCGGACGCACGGGCCTCAAGGTCAGCCGACTCGTCCTCGGCACGATGAACTTCGGCCCGCAGACCGGCGAGGCCGACAGCCACGCGATCATGGACGCCGCACTCGACGCGGGCATCAACTACTTCGACACCGCCAACGTCTACGGCTGGGGCGAGAACAAGGGCCGCACCGAGGAGATCATCGGCAGCTGGTTCGCCCAGGGCGGCCGCCGCCGCGAGAAGACCGTCCTCGCCACCAAGGTCTACGGCTCCATGGCCCGCGAGAGCGAGACCTGGCCCAACGAGGACAAGCTCTCCGCCCTCAACATCCGCCGCGCCGTCGACGCCTCCCTCAAGCGGCTCGGCACCGACCACATCGACGTCTACCAGTTCCACCACATCGACCGCTCGACCCCCTTCGAGGAGATCTGGCAGGCGATCGACGTCCTGATCCAGCAGGGCAAGATCCTCTACGCCGCGTCGTCGAACTTCCCCGGCTACAAGATCGCCCAGGCCAACGAGGCCGCCGCCCGGCGCGGCATGGTCGGCCTCGTCAGCGAGCAGTGCCTGTACAACCTGTTCGAGCGGCGCGCCGAGATGGAGGTGCTCCCGGCCGCCCAGGAGTACGGACTCGGGGTCATCCCCTGGTCCCCGCTGCACGGCGGGCTGCTGGGAGGTGTCATCAAGAAGCAGGTCGAGGGCGGCCGGCGGGCGAGCGGCCGGGCCGCCGACAGCCTCGCCGACACGGCCGTGCGCGCCAAGATCCAGGCGTACGAGGATCTGCTCGACAAGCACGGGGTCGAACCCGGCGAGGCGGCCCTGGCCTGGCTGCTCACCCGCCCCGGCATCACGGGTCCGATCGTCGGCCCGCGCACGGCGGAACAGCTGGAGAGCGCCCTGCGGGCGGTCGAGCTGGAGCTCTCGGAGGAGCTGCTGGCCGGGCTCGACGAGGTCTTCCCGGGGCCGGGACCGTCGCCGGAGGCCTTCGCCTGGTGAGCGGTGCCGTCTGACGAGCTGCGCCGGTGCTCGGCGGGCTACTGGCCGAGCACCGACGACAGCGCGACGATCGCAAACATCAGTACGAGCACACCGGCCATGATCCGGTTACGAGTCTTCGGGTCCACCCCACGAGATTAACCCGCGCCGCCCAGCGGCCACGCGGCGACCGTCTCGTACCGCGGCTGTTCCCCCGGCACACCGCCGGCCGGCAGGTTGCTGCGGACGAGCGCCAGCTCCGGGACCTGCCAGCGGGTTCCCTCGAAGGGGGCGAGCGCGTCGACGAAGGGGCGCAGGTCGAGGCCGGCGCGGGAGCGGGCGACCGTGACGTGGGCCTGGTAGCGGCGGTGCTCGTCCATCGGGACGCCCGCCCGGCGTGCGGCGGCGTCGGCGCGCTCGGCGAGCAGGCGCATCTCGTCGAGGTCCCCGGCGGCCCCCGTCCACAGCACCGCCCGGCCGAAGTGGCCGCCGCCGTGCAGCCGCAGGCCGAACGGCGGGGTGCGGTGGGCGGCGCGGGCGAGCCGCTCGTGGAGGTCGGGTAGCAGCCCGTCGTCGACCTCGCCCATGAAGGCGAGCGTGAAGTGCCAGCCGGGCCGCGAGGTCCACCGCAGCCGCTCGGCGTCGGGCAGGTGGGCCAGCCGGTCGACGACACCGGCGAGTTCGGTCAGCTGCTCCTGGGGTGGCAGTACGGCAGCGAAGAGCCTCATGCGAAGAGTCTGGCAGCGGCGGGCCGAGCGGGCGGGCCCTGTGGGGGCGCGAGGGGGCGTTCCGCGGGGCCGAACGCCCCCTCGCGCCGGGACTACGCCGCTGTCGCCAGCCGTTCGCGTTCCACGAACCGGACCCGTGGGTGCCCGTGGTGCCAGCCCAGGGACATCCTCAGGCCGCCGACCCGCGCCAGGACCAGGCCGATCCCGCCCGCCGCCACGAGCGAGACCAGGCCTCCCGTGGCGAAGCCCACACGCGGTCCGTACGTGTCCGTGATCCAGCCCAGGAGCGGCGCGCCGATCGGCGTACCGCCCGCGAAGACCATCATGTAGAGGCTCATGACCCGGCCCCGCATCGCCGGGTCCGTCGCGAGCTGGACGGCGGAGTTGGCGCTGATGTTGACCGTGAGGCCGACCATGCCGATCGGGACGAGCAGCAGCGCGAACAGCCAGAACGACGGCGAGAGCGCCGCCGCGATCTCCAGCACGCCGAAGACCACCGCCGCGACCACCAGCATCCGCAGCCGCGTGGAGCCGCGCCGTGCCGCGAGGAGCGCGCCGGCGAGCGAGCCGGCCGCCATGAGGGTGTTCAGGAAGCCGTACGTGCCCGCGCCGACGTGGAAGATCTCCTCGGAGAAGGCCGTGAGCCAGATCGGGAAGTTGAAGCCGAAGGTGCCGACGAAGCCCACGAGGACGATCGGCCAGATCAGCTCCGGCCGCCCGGCGACGTACCGCAGCCCCTCGCGCAGCTGGCCCTTGCCGCGCGGCGCGCGCTCCACCGGGTGGAACTCGCTCGGGCGCATCAGCAGCAGTCCGGTGAGCGGGGCGAGGAAGAACAGGCCGTTGAGCAGGAAGGACCAGCCGCTGCCGATCGTGGCGATCAGCAGACCGGCGACGGCGGGGCCGACGAGCCGGGCGGACTGGAAGTTCGCGGAGTTCAGGGAGACGGCGTTGCGCAGCTGCTCGGGGCCGACCATCTCGGAGACGAACGACTGCCGGGCCGGGTTGTCGACGACGGTGACCATGCCGAGCAGGAACGCGACCAGGTAGACGTGCCAGACCTGGATGTGGCCGGAGAGGGTGAGGACGGCGAGCGCGAGTCCGCAGAGGCCGAGGGCGGCCTGGCTGATCAACAGGATCTGCCGCTTCGGGTAGCGGTCGGCGATGACACCGCCGTACAGACCGAACAGCAGCATCGGGAGGAACTGCAGCGCTGTGGTGATGCCGACCGCGGCGGCGGAGCCGGTGAGGCTCAGGACCAGCCAGTCCTGGGTGATGCGGGCCATCCAGGTGCCGGTGTTGGAGACGATGGCACCGGAGAAGAACAGCCGGTAGTTGCGTATGCGGAGTGAGGAGAAGGTTTCCCCCCGACCGCGCGTGCAGGTAGCGGGTTTATGGACGGGTGCGGAGTCTGCTCCGGGTCCCGTACTCAAAGTGCGTCGCCTCCTCGGCGTCAGGGTCAGAGATGGGCGAGCTTCTCCAGGACGGGGGCCGCCGCGCGCAGCTTGGCCCAGTCGTCCTCGTCCAGGCCCTCCGCGAGGGAGGCCAGCCAGGCGTTCCGCTTGCGGCGGGACTCTTCGAGCATGGCCTCGGCCCGCTCGGTCTGGCTGACCACCTTCTGGCGGCGGTCGTCGGGGTGCGGCTCGAGACGGACCAGTCCCTTGGCTTCGAGCAGGGCGACGATGCGGGTCATCGACGGCGGCTGGACGTGCTCCTTGCGGGCCAGCTCGCCGGGGGTGGCCGAGCCGCAGAGGGCCAGGGTGCCGAGGACCGACATCTCGGTCGGGCTCAGCGACTCGTCGACGCGCTGGTGCTTGAGTCGTCGGCTCAGTCGCATGACGGCGGAGCGGAGCGCGTTCACGGCGGCGGCGTCGTCTGCGGTGCCGTGGGACAGGTCAGGCATGTTCGTTAGCGTAACTCATTAGCTGAGCTAAATACCACCCGGAATGCCCGTGCTCGAATCTGTCACCCAAACGAGTGAGATGGATCCAGAAAGTGACGCACCGGGCCCATCCGTGCCGCGACCCTGACTGACATGGGATCGACCGTGCTCAGCCTGCGCATCGACGGTGAGCTGCTCGACCGTCTCAAGGGACACGCCGCCAAACGCGGAATGAGCGTCCAGGACTACGTGGTCCGGACGCTCATCCGCGATGACTTCGACGAACGGTTCAAGTCGGCCGTCGACGAGACAGAGAAGTTCTACGGGCAGACGCAGCCCCCGAGCACGGCCACTACGTGAGGCCGAGGGCCGGCATCGCGTAGTAGAAGACGAAGACCGCCGACACGACGTACATGGCCACCGGGACCTCACGGCCCCGGCCGGCCGCGAGCCGCAGCACGCTGAAGGCGATGAAGCCGATGCCGATGCCGTTGGTGATCGAGTACGTGAACGGCATCATCACCATCGCCAGGAACGCCGGCACCGCGATGGTGAAGTCGCTCCAGTCGATCTCCTTGATCGAACCGGCCAGGATCAGGAAGCCGACCGCGAGCAGCGCGGGCGTCGCCGCCTGGGACGGGACCATCGTGGCGAGCGGCGTCAGGAACAGCGCCACCGAGAACAGACCGCCGGTGACCACCGAGGCGAGGCCGGTACGGGCCCCCTCGCCGACACCCGCCGTGGACTCCACGAAGCAGGTGGTGGCGGAGGACGAGGTGGCGCCGCCGGAGGCGACGGCCAGGCCGTCGACCAGCAGGACCTTGTTGATGCCGGGGAAGTTGCCGTCCTTGTCCATCAGCTTCGCCTCGTCGCCGACACCGAGGATGGTGCCCATCGCGTCGAAGAAGCAGGACAGCAGCACGGTGAAGACGAAGAGGACGCCGGTGAGCATCCCGACCTTCTCGAACCCGCCGAACAGGCTCACCTCGCCGACCAGACCGAAGTCGGGCGAGGCCACCGGGTTGCCGGGCCAGGTCGGGGTGGTCAGGCCCCAGGACGGGACGGTGGCGACCGCGTTGATCACCATCGCCACGATCGTCATGACGACGATGGAGATGAGGATGGCGCCCGGCACCTTGCGGATGATCAGCGCGAGGGTGAGCAGCGTGCCGAGGACGAAGACCAGGACCGGCCAGCCGGTGAGGTGCCCGTCGCCGCCGAGCTGGAGCGGGACGGTGGTGTGCGCGGCGTCGGGGATACGGGAGACGAAGCCCGAGTCGACGAGGCCGATGAGCATGATGAAGAGGCCGATGCCGATCGCGATGCCCTTGCGCAGGCCTACCGGGACCGCGTTCATCACGCGCTCGCGCAGACCGGTGGCGACGAGCAGCATCACGACGAGGCCCGCGAGGACGACCATGCCCATCGCGTCCGGCCAGGACATCCGCGGCGCGAGCTGGAGGGCGACGACCGTGTTGACCCCGAGGCCGGCCGCGAGGGCGATCGGCACGTTGCCGATGACGCCCATGAGGAGCGTCGAGAAGGCCGCGGTGAGCACGGTCGCGGTGACCAGCTGGCCGCTGTCGAGCTGGTGCCCGTACATGTCCTTGGCGCTGCCGAGGATGATCGGGTTCAGCACGATGATGTAGGCCATCGCGAAGAAGGTGGCGAAACCGCCGCGGACCTCGCGGGCGACGGTGGAGCCGCGCTCGGAGATCTTGAAGAAGCGGTCGATGCCGGAGACGGGAGTGCCGTTCTCCGGTGCGGGGGGCATGGCCTTGGCGGTGGCCGTGGTGCTCATGGGGGTTCCTCGTGGGGGGTGACTGTTGGCGGTTCATACGAAGGAAACCCGCCAGAGGCAAACCGTTTCAGTATGAACACATGAACGAGCGGGCGTCCATCTCCGCGCGTAGACGCCCCCTCGGGACGCCTGGGGAGATGGACGTCCGGGACGCCTAGACTGACCGCATGGCGAAGTGGACCCCCAAGCACGAGGCACCCGAGCCCCTGGAGGGGCCCGTCGTCGCCACCATCACCGGCGGCACGATCCTCTGGTTCGTCCTGTTCCTCGTCCAGGTCCCCTTCTACGGCTGGTTCGACGATCGCGACCTCACCTGGTGGGTGTGGACGTGCCTGGCCGGCGCCGGCCTCGGGCTGATCGGCATCTGGTACGTACGGAAGCGCGACGCGGCGATCAAGCGCGCGGCCGCGGGCGGGGCGCCCGAGGGCGAGCCGCCGGCTCCCCACGCCTCCTGACCCCGTAGTACCCCGGGACGATTCCGGTCCTCCCGCGGTCTGATGTTCGCCCCTCTCGGCGGGTGAACGACCGGTTCCGGTCGTACCGTCGAAAACATGACTCAGCGGGCGAAGATCGACACCGACGGCAGCGGGAATCCGGCGGACGAGCCTCCCGTCGTCCACCGGGTCGCCGGACTGACCTCCGCCGAGGTCGCCGAGCGCGTCGCCCGCGGCGAGGTCAACGACGTACCCGTCCGCAGTTCCCGCTCCACCGTCGACATCGTCCGCGGCAACGTCTTCACCCGCTTCAACGCGATCATCGGCGTGCTCTGGGCGATCATGCTCATCGTCGCGCCGATCCAGGACAGCCTCTTCGGCTTCGTGATCATCGCCAACACCGGCATCGGCATCATCCAGGAACTCCGCGCGAAGAAGACCCTCGACGGGCTCGCCGTCATCGGCGAGGCCAAACCCACCGTCCGCCGCGACGGGACCGCCGCCGAGGTCTCCACCTCCGAGATCGTCCTCGGCGAACTGATCGAGCTCGGTCCCGGCGACAAGGTGGTCGTCGACGGCGAGGTGGCGGAGGCCGACAGCCTGGAGATCGACGAGTCGCTGCTCACCGGTGAGGCCGACCCGGTCGTGAAGAAGCCCGGCGACCGGATGATGTCGGGCTCGTTCGTCGTCGCGGGCGGCGGCGCGTTCACCGCCACCAAGGTCGGGCGCGAGGCGTACGCCGCCCAGCTCGCCGAGGAGGCCTCACGCTTCACCCTCGTCCACTCCGAGCTGCGCTCCGGCATCTCCACGATCCTCAAGTACGTGACGTGGATGATGATCCCGACCGCGATCGGCCTCATCATCAGCCAGCTCGTCGTCAAGGACACCAACTTCAAGGACTCCATCGCCCGGACCGTCGGCGGCATCGTCCCGATGATCCCCGAGGGCCTCGTCCTCCTCACCTCCGTCGCCTTCGCGATCGGGGTGATCCGCCTCGGCCGGAAACAGTGCCTCGTGCAGGAGCTGCCGGCCATCGAGGGCCTGGCGCGCGTCGACGTCGTCTGTCTCGACAAGACGGGCACGCTGACCGAGGGCGGCATGGACGTCACCGAACTGCGCCCCCTGAACGGCAGCGACGAGACGTACGTACGGAAGGTCCTCGGCGCCCTCGGCGAGTCCGACCCGCGCCCCAACGCCTCCCTCCAGGCCATCATCGACGCCTACCCCGACTCCGACGACTGGCGCTGCACCGAGTCGCTGCCCTTCTCCTCCGCCCGCAAGTACAGCGGCGCCGCCTTCAGCGAGGGCGACGGCGACGCGTCCTCCTGGCTGCTCGGCGCGCCCGACGTGCTCCTGCCGGCCGACGACCCCACCCTCGCCGAGATCGACCACCTCAACGAACAGGGGCTGCGCGTCCTGCTCCTCGCCCGCACCACGCGCGAGCTGGACTCCCCGGAGGTCGCCGCCGAAGCGCGCCCGGCCGCCCTCGTCGTCCTGGAGCAGCGATTGCGCCCCGACGCGGCCGACACCCTCGCGTACTTCGCCGACCAGAACGTCGCCGCCAAGGTCATCTCCGGTGACAACGCGGTGTCGGTCGGCGCGGTGGCGGGCAAGCTCGGCCTGCCCGGCGCCGAGAACACCGTCGATGCCCGTCTGCTGCCGGCCGAACAGTCCGCGATGGCCGACGAACTCGACCGCAACGCGGTCTTCGGCCGGGTCACCCCGCAGCAGAAACGGGACATGGTGGGCGCGCTCCAGGCCCACGGCCACACGGTCGCCATGACCGGCGACGGCGTGAACGACGTCCTCGCGCTCAAGGACGCGGACATCGGCGTCTCGATGGGCTCGGGCTCGGAGGCGACGAGGGCGGTGGCCCAGATCGTCCTGCTGAACAACTCCTTCGCGACCCTGCCGTCGGTGGTCGCCGAGGGCCGCCGGGTCATCGGGAACATCACCCGGGTGGCGACCCTCTTCCTGACGAAGACGGTGTACTCGGTGCTGCTGGCGGTCCTGGTGGTGTGCAGCCAGGTCGAGTACCCGTTCCTGCCCCGGCACCTGACCCTGCTGTCCACGCTCACCATCGGCGTGCCGGCCTTCTTCCTCGCGCTCGCCCCCAACAAGGAACGCGCGAAGCCGAACTTCGTGAAACGGGTGATGCGGTACGCGATCCCGGGCGGCATCGTCGCTGCGGCGGCCACCTTCACGACGTACCTCGTGGCCCGCTCGTACTACAGCGGCACGGGCGCCCTGGACGCCGAGACGAGCGCCGCGACGCTGACCCTCTTCCTGGTCTCCTTGTGGGTCCTGGCCATCGTCGCCCGCCCCTACACGTGGTGGCGCATCTCCCTGGTGGCGACGATGGCCGGCGCCTTCCTCCTGGTCCTCGTGGTCCCCTGGCTCCAGGACTTCTTCGCCCTGAGACTGGTGGGCGTGACGATGCCGTGGACGGCGGTGGCGATCGCGGCGGCGGGCGCGGCGCTGCTCGAAGTGGCGTGGCGCTGGGTGGACCGCAGGTTCCCGGCCTGACGGGCCGGCCGCCGGGTCACCGCTCGGCGGGGACCTTCGCCGTCGCCCGCCACAGGCGGTGGCAGGAGAGCAGGGTCGCCGTGAGCAGGAGGCCGTTACGGAGGACCATCAGCGTATTGCCCAGGGGCGAGCCCTGCATGACGTCCAGGTAGTACGTCGGGAAGGCCAGTGCCGTCACCACGGTCGCGGCCAGCAGCAGCCAGGCCACCGGGCGCTGCGTGGTGAGCCGCGAGGTGAGGCAGACCGCCGCCAGGCCCAGGAGCCAGACCATGTACTGCGGGCTGATCACCCGGCTGGTCACCGTGAACAGCAGGACCGCGGTGAGGGCCGCGTCGAACGGTGTCGCCTCCGTCCACCGCGAGGCCCGGCCCCGCCAGAACATCAGCCAGCCGAAGGCGGCGGCCGTCGTCATCAGCGACAGCTGCGCCACGGTCGCCACGTGCGCCCCGACGAACTCCAGGGCGCCGTAGCGGACCTCGATCCCGATCGGCATACCCGACGCCCGCATCAGCGACAGCACCGTGCCGCCCAGCGACTCGATCTGCACGCCCCGGGCACCCTGTTGCGACAGGAAGTCGAAGCTGTGCCGGAACGCGAGCGCGAGGACGGCCAGCAGCGCCGCGGCGGTCACGACGGCGGACCGCCACGCCTGCCGGCCGGCCCGCCCGTGCTCCGTTCCCAGCAGGGTGAGCAGCGGCCACACCTTGATCAGGGCGCCGAACGCGGCGAACGCCCCGCCGACGCGCGGGTGGCGGCGCCCGGCGAGCAGCGCGAGGACGGCGAGGGCCGTCACCTGGATGTCGAACCGCCCGTGCGGAAGGTTCAGGAGCAGGGGAAGTCCGGCGGTCCACAGCCAGGCGCCGGCGATCCCGCGGCTCGGGCGGGCGAGCGCCAGCGTGACCACGGCGTCGGCGGCGAGCGTGAGCACGAGGAACGCCGCGAAGTAGTCGAGGAACGGCAGCAGCGAAGGAAAGAGGAACAGCAGCCCGGCGCCCGGCGGGTACTGCCAGGTGACGTCGCCGACCGGGTACGCGCCGTCGGTCAGCTGCTGGGACCACCGCGGGTAGAGGTACTCCACCTCGGCGGAGACGTTGCTGACGCCGATGTCGTCCTGCACCAGCAGGTACACCATGGCGATCCGGGTCAGGGCCCAGACCGCCCAGACCGCGGTACGTGATGTCCCGAACGACCGGACGGCGTCCCGGGCCGCCGGGGCGGAACCGGCCAGGTTCGCCGCCGGCTCGGGAGGGGCCTCGCCCAGAAGGCCGGCTCGCTGCTGCGTCATGGACCGGGAATGTAGGGCGATCCGCCCCCCGTCTCCATGAACGCACCGCTCACACCCGCCCACGTCCCCCGTCGGGCGGGCACCCACAGGGCCAGGTGGCCCCGCCGGGTCCGCTCCGCATGCCGGACACCCCCGGCGGTGCGAGCTCGTCGAGGACGTCGAGGAAGGGCGGAAGCAGGGGGTTCCGGCCCCCGGCGGGCCACATCAGGCCGTAGTCGACGGTCGGGGCGTCGCGGAGCGGCACGAAGGCCAGCCCCGGTCGAGCGTGGAACCGCTCGGCGCGGGCGGCGACGGTACTCACCCCCGCACCGCAGGCGACGTGCACCAGGACCTCCGGCCAGTAGTGCGTCGCGGGGCCCTGCGGGATCGGGCGGCCGGCGGGGGTCCGGCGCGGAAAGTGACGGTCCATCCAGTAGCGGGGGACGTGCGCGTCGGCGAGGGTGACGAGCACGGTGTCCGCGAGGTCCTCCAGCGAGACGGACTCCTCCAGGGCGAACGGATGATCCGCGGGGACCATGAGCGCACGGGGTTCCGCGAACACCAGCCGCCCGGTGGTGACGTCCGTCTCGACGACGGGGAACTCGGTCAACTGCACGTCCACCGTGCCGGCGCGCATGCCACCGAGGGGATCGCAGAGCTGGATCTCCCCGATCTCGACCTCGCAGCCCGGGTGCCGCGCCCGGAACAGTGCGGCGGCCCGCCACACGAGCTCCCCGCACCACGGCGCGGACCAGCCGACCCGCAGCACGCCCGCGGTCCGTACGCCGCGGCCGGCCGCGATCGCCTGCGCGAGTCCGAGGCCGATCTGTTCGTACGCGGGCAGGAGGTCGTCACGCAGCCGCCGTCCCACCTCGGTCAGGGTCACGCTGCGGCTGTTGCGCGTGAACAGCTCGGCGCCCACCCGGCGTTCCAGCCTCTTCACGGTCTGGCTGATCCGACTCGTCGTGACGTGCAGGCGCCCAGCGGTCCTGCCGAAGTGCAGCTCTTCGGCCAGCGTGAGGAACGCCTCCAGCTCCAGTCGTTCGAGCATGTGCCCCCCTCGTCGTGTAGCCATGCTCAACGGAGCGTGCTCTCTTCGGCTCTTGTCGGCCGATGCGCCCGGTCCCGATGCTGAGGTCACCCCGCAGCCCCGGAATTCCTTCTCGATCCAGGAGCCGATCCGCGATGCGCAAGATCGTCAACTCGACCTACCTCTCCCTCGACGGCGACATCGAGAAGCTCGACGAGTGGTCCTTCGACCACTGGAGCGACGACCTGGAGCGGTACGCCCACAAGCTCCTGTTCTCCGCCGACGCCCTGCTGATGGGGCGTGAGACGTACGTGAACTTCGAGGCCGCGTGGTCGGAGCGCGCGGGTGCCGACGCCTTCGCCGACCGCATGAACGGCATCGACAAGTACGTCGTCTCCTCGACGCTCGGTGGGGGCGAGTGGGGCGCCACCACCGTCGTCCCCCGGGACGGGGCCGTCGAGGCGATCGCCGAGCTCAAGGCGCGACCGGGCGGCGACATCCTCATGTACGGCTTCGGGCCCGTCGCGAAGACCCTGCTGACGCACGGCCTGCTGGACGAGATCCACTTCTGGCTCCACCCGGCGATCGCGGGCGGCGGAAGCCTCGCCGCCGACGGCTTCCGAGGCCGCCTGAGGCACCTGCGCACCGAGGTCCTCGACACCGGTGTCGTGGTGCTCGTCTACGCACCCGCGTCCCCTTCCCCACGATGAATGAGACGAGACGTTTCGTCTCGTATTCATGGCGTCACTATGCCGCCGGCCGCCACCCCGAGTCAAGCGCCGGCCGCCGATGAGTTTCGCCGAGGCCGGCAGTCAGACAGACAGTTCACACAGACACGAGACACCGAGGAACCCACCATGCGCACCCTGATCAGCACCGCCTTCGTCTCCCTCGACGGCGTCGTGGAGGGCCCGGGCGGCGAGCCCGGCTACCGGAACTCCGGGTGGACCTTCAAGAACATCGAGTTCCTCCCCGAGGCGTACGA
>NZ_JBVHGJ010000016.1:0-213133 GCF_055561875.1 Streptomyces sp. NPDC022552 | reverse complement strand
TGGCGCACTTCGCGTACGACGACGAGGAGACCTGCATCGGCGAGGTGCGCTACCTCCTGTCGATGCTGCCGCAGAACAACCGCGAGAACCCGCCGACCACGGCCTCCGAGGACCCGGCGGACCGCCGCTCGGACGTCCTGCTCGACCTGGTGCCGGCGGACGGCAACCGTCCGTACGACATGCACAAGGTGATCGAGGAGCTCGTCGACGACGGCGACTACCTGGAGATCCACGAGCGTTGGGCCCGCAACATCATCTGCGCGCTGGCCCGCCTGGACGGTCAGGTCGTGGGCATCGTCGCCAACCAGCCGCAGTCGCTTGCGGGCGTGCTGGACATCGAGGCGAGCGAGAAGGCCGCCCGTTTCGTCCAGATGTGCGATGCTTTCAATATCCCCATCATCACCCTTTTGGACGTACCCGGCTTCCTCCCCGGCGTTGACCAGGAGCACGGTGGAATCATCCGGCACGGCGCGAAGCTGCTGTACGCGTACTGCAACGCGACCGTGCCCCGGATCAGCCTGATCCTGCGCAAGGCGTACGGCGGCGCGTACATCGTCATGGACTCCCAGTCCATCGGCGCCGACCTGACGTACGCCTGGCCCACGAACGAGATCGCGGTGATGGGCGCCGAAGGCGCCGCCAACGTCATCTTCCGCAAGCAGATCGCGGAGGCCGAGGACTCGGAGGCCATGCGGGCGCGCATGGTCAAGGAGTACAAGGCCGAGCTGATGCACCCGTACTACGCCGCGGAGCGCGGTCTGGTCGACGACGTGATCGACCCCGCGGAGACGCGGGAGGTCCTCATCAGGTCCCTCGCCATGCTCCGCACCAAGCACGCCGACCTGCCGTCCCGCAAGCACGGCAACCCGCCTCAGTAAGAGGAGCCACAGACGTGACCACGCCTGCCACAGCCAACCTTCTCCGAGTCGAGAAGGGCCACGCCGACCCCGAGGAGCTGGCCGCCATCACCGCGGTCCTCCTGGCCCGCGCGGCGGCCCAGCCCGCCGACGACGCCTCGACCCCCCACCACGGCCGCTCCACGGCCGGCTGGCGCCGCCTGGAGCGCCAGTCGGGCTTCCGCCCCTCCCACTCCTGGCAGGGCTGACCCCAGCCGCACCGAAGGCCCCCGCTCCGACACGGAGCGGGGGCCTTCGGCATGCGTGCCCCGAGGTTCTCCCCGTACAGCGAAAAGGGCCCGCCCGCACCGGATCGGTGCGGGCGGGCCCTCTCGTACGGGCAGTGCGGCGGAGACCTACCGCAGGCGGGCCATCAGAGCGTGCTCGACCAGGGTGATGAGCGCGCTCTTGGCGTCCGCGCGGTGGCGGGCGTCCGTCGTGATGATCGGCGTGTCCGGGCCGATCTGGAGGGCCTCGCGGACCTCCTCCGGGTTGTACGGCTGGTGACCGTCGAACCCGTTCAGGGCGATGACGAACGGCAGGCCGCTGTTCTCGAAGTAGTCGACCGCGGGGAAGCAGTCGGCGAGACGGCGGGTGTCCACGAGCACGACGGCGCCGATGGCGCCGCGGACCAGGTCGTCCCACATGAACCAGAAGCGGTCCTGACCGGGCGTACCGAAGAGGTACAGGATCAGGTCCTGGTCCAGGGTGATACGTCCGAAGTCCATCGCGACAGTCGTCGTCGTCTTGTCGCCGGTGTGCGTGAGGTCGTCGATGCCCGCGGACGCAGACGTCATGACGGCCTCGGTACGCAGCGGGTTGATCTCCGAGACGGCGCCGACGAACGTGGTCTTGCCCACGCCGAAGCCACCCGCCACCACGATCTTCGCGCTGGTGGTTGAACGGGCCGCGCCGCCGCTAGAGCTTGCGAAGTCCACTGAGCACCCTTTCGAGCAGTGTCACGTCTGGCTGACCGCCGGCGGCCTCGTCGCCGCCGGGCTGGTGGATGGCGACAAGTCCGGCCTCGGCCAGGTCGGCGACGAGAATCCGGGCAACGCCGAGAGGAATGGAGAGTAGTGCCGAGATCTCGGCCACCGACTTGATCTCGAAGCACAGCTGGCAGATCCGCTGGTGCTCGGGCAACTGCCCCTGCAGCCGTGACGGATCGGCCGTCGTACTGACCAGCGCCTCGATGGCGAGCTGGTAACGCGGCCGGGTCCGGCCGCCGGTCATGGCGTACGGGCGCACGAGCGGGTTGTTGCTCCCGCCCTGCCTTCCCGCACCACGCGGACCGCCCGCACCCGCGCTCCGCTGGGCGGCGGGGCCGCCCACGGGCGCCGACGGCGCCTGCGGGGTCTGATAGGGCTGCTGTGCGCCCTGTCTGCTCGGGGCAGAGGGGAAGTTGAACCGGTTCTGCGCGGCTTCTCCCTGTGCGTGCGCGTCAAAACCGTTGTACGGGTGTCCGCCCGGGGGTGTCCCCACGTCTCCTCCTCCGACTGCCTCGCGGTCCATGTCCCTGTGGAGCCGCGCCACCGCACCTTACGGTGCGGTGGCGTGAAACGCACTGTCTGTCTGTTAGTTGAGAAGACTTCCCTGAAGTTCCGCCCGGAGGTCAGGCGTCAGGACACTGCCCGCACGGTCGACGAGCAGAGCCATCTCATAGCCCACGAGACCGATGTCGGCCTCGGGGTGCGCGAGTACGGCCAGCGAGGAGCCGTCCGAGATCGACATGATGAAGAGGAAGCCGCGCTCCATCTCCACGACGGTCTGGTTGACCGCACCGCCCTCGAAGATCCGGGACGCGCCCGCGGTCAGCGAGGTCAGTCCGGAGGCGACGGCCGCCAGCTGGTCGGCTCGGTCCCGGGGGAACCCCTCGGACATCGCCAGCAGGAGTCCGTCGGCGGAGACCACCACCGTGTGGGACACCCCGGGGGTGTTGTCCACGAAGTTGGTGATCAACCAGTTCAGATTCTGCGCCGCCTGGCTCATGCTCACACTAACGCTCCTGGTTGTAGGTACTGCCCGGGCCGAGGCCCGATCCGTTCGTGTCCGTTCCCGCGGTCCGTCCCTGCTGGACACCGCGGCGCAGGTTGCTCAACCTGCCCCGCACGTCCTCAGGAGCGCGGGAGACCTGGGGGCCGCCCTGAGGGGTCTGCTCCGCCGTGCCCTCGACCAGATTGGCCTTGGGGACCCGCTTCGGAAGACCGGAGGAGGTGACCCCGCCCGCCTTCGGGTCGCGGAGCTTCTCGGCCCGCTGCCAGCGCTCGTCGTTGGTCGAGCGCCACTCTTCGGTGCCTTCGGCCTGGTTCTGCTGCGCCGGAACCGCCTGCTGGACCGGCTGCTGGGCCGTCCGCGTCGGCAGGGGCTGCTGCGCGGGCTGCGAGGCCAGCGGAGCGCTGCTGCCACGACGCGGCAGACCGGCGTCGGTCATCGCGTGGCCGGCGTCCGGGGTGGGGTTCGGAGTCGCACCCGGACGGTCGAAGCCTACGCGCTCAGGAGCCGCTTCGGGAGCGCTGGGGGCAGATTCCGATTCCGTTCCGTACGGCTGCTCGTAGCCGCCCTGGTACGCGCCCTGATCCTGCCACTCGCCCTGCTGTGCCTGGGGATCGTAGGAGTTGTCGTACGCGACCTGGCCGTTGTCCTGGGCCGGGTAGCCGGATTCCGCATAGGACTGCTCGGGGTAGCCGCCCGTGGGCTGCGCATAGCCGTCGTAGCTCTGCTCCGGGTAGGCGTAGCCGTCGTGCTGACCGGCCTGCTGCTGCCCGTACTCGGCGTACTCCTGCTGCCCGTACTGCTGCTCCTGCGCGTACTCCTGCTCGCGCTCGTGCTGCACGTAGCCCTGCTGCGAGGCGTCGATCTCGTCGCGGAACAGCGGACGCTCGCCGCCCTGGGCCTGCGACTCCAGGGCCGCCCTGCGCTCCTCGCGCATCAGCGAACGGTTCACCGGGTCGAGCTGGCGGTCGTCCGCCGGCTGCTCGTAGCGGGAGTCGTCGAAGCCGAGCTCCGCCGCCGTCCGCATCTGCGGCTGCGCGGGCTCGAAGGCGTGCTGCTGCTGTTGCGGGATGATCTGCGAGACCGTGAAGTCGTTCTCGGGGAGCTGCTCGCCACCACCACCGTGGGTGATCGCGTCGGGCAGCATGACCAGCGAGGTCGTACCGGCCTGCTCGCCCGAGGGGCGGAGCTGGACGCGGACGCCGTGCCGGTCGGCCAGCCGGCCGACCACGAACAGGCCCATGCGCTGCGAGACGGCGGCGTCCACGGTCGGCGGGTTGGCCAGCTTGTGGTTGATGTCCGCGAAGTCCTCGGCGGTGAGGCCGATGCCCTTGTCGTGGATCTCGACCATCACGCGGCCGTCGGGCAGTCGGGTCGCGGTGACGCGGACCTTGGTCTGCGGGGAGGAGAACGTGGTGGCGTTCTCCAGGAGCTCGGCGAGCAGGTGCACGAGGTCGGTCACGGCCTGACCGTGGATCTCGGCCTCCGGGACACCGGCGAGCTCGATGCGCTCGTACTGCTCCACCTCGGAGGAGGCGGCGCGCATGACGTCGACCAGCGGCACCGGCTGGTCCCAGCGGCGGCCCGGCTCCTCGCCGGCGAGGACGAGGAGGTTCTCGCCGTTGCGGCGCATACGGGTCGCCAGGTGGTCCAGCTTGAAGAGGTTCTCCAGCTGGTCCGGGTCGGCCTCGTTGTTCTCCAGGTCGGTGATGAGGGTCAGCTGGCCCTCGATCAGCGACTGGTTGCGGCGCGAGAGGTTGGTGAAGATCGCGTTGACGTTGCCCCGCAGCATGGCCTGCTCGGCGGCGAGCCGGACGGCCTCGCGGTGGACCTGGTCGAAGGCGCGGGCGATCTCGCCGATCTCGTCCTGGGTGTCGATCGGGATCGGCTGGACACGGGTGTCCACGCGGCCCGGCTCGGTCCGGGAGAGCTGGTCGACGAGCATCGGCAGGCGCTGCTCGGCGACGGCGAAGGCGGCGGTGCGCAGCTCGCGCATCGAGCGGCTCATCTGGCGGGCCATCATCCCGGCGATGATGAAGGCGGCGAGCAGCGCGATGACGGTGATGCCACCGGTGACGTAGGCGTCGGTCTGGGCGTCCGAGGAGATGTCGGCCGCCTCGGTCACGGCCTTGTCGACGAGCTCCTTCTCGACCTCGGTGTAGCCGTCGAACTTGCCGGTGGCCACGGCCATCCAGGTCTCGGGCGTGATGCCCTTCTTCTGGAGGTCCTCGATCGCGTCGGCGTCCTTGGCGGAGCCGATCTCCTTGGCCATCCCGGTGAAGACGGAGCCGTCGGGGCCCTTGGGCAGCGTGATTCCGGCCGCCTCCATCTTCTTGGCGCCCTCGGCGGCCTTGCCCGCCATGACCTCCTTCAGCCGGTCCACGTCCGCCTGCGTACCGCCGGAGTTGTACTCGCCGAGGGCGATCTGCTCCAGGTAGTTGTACGAGTTGAACGCCACCGACTGCTGGGCGAAGACGTCGCCCTTCTGGCTGGGGCGGACGAGGAGCTGGGTGCCGATCGAGCGCTGCAGCGACGCGGCGCCCTTGGCGAGCTGGACGGCGTAGAGCGTGCGGCCATAGGAGGTGACGTTGGTCGTTCCGAGACCGAGCTCGTTGGAGAACTCCATCAGGTAGTGCTGGACGCCGGTGTACCCGAGCTGGGTGTTCACGGGGTCCAGGGCCCGCGTGTACGCGGCCTGGCGGAGCTTCTCGAGCTTGGGTATCTCGTCCTGGAACAGCTTCAGGCGGCGCTCGAGGCCCTCGCCCTCCGGCATGTCCTTGATGGCCTCGTCGAACTTGACCTTGGCGGCGTCGGTGGCGGCGTACGCCTGGGCCACCTCGTCGCTCTTGCGGTCCTCGGCGGACTTCGCGGTCAGCAGGGGAGCGGCGGTCAGGTCGCGCTCGTTGAGCAGCGCCTGGCTGTACTCCGAGGCGGCGCGCACGATGAGCGCCGTCTTCTCGGCGTTCTGCGCCTCCTGCCAGGTGTTGATCGCCCCGTTCACCTGGAAGCCGCCCATGACGAGGCCGACCAGCACGGGTATGAGCAGGATCGCGTTCAGCCTGGTCGGTACCCGCCAGTTACGGGGGGACAGCTTGCTGGAGCTCCCCTTGCTACCGACGGCAGCAGGCGTCGCGGGCACCTCCGCGGGCGGCGCCACCATGCGCGCCGGCGGCGTGAAGTTGCCTCGCGCCTGCTGCTCCGCGGAGCTTTCCTTGCTTCGCCTCACTCGACCAACAACCTCTCGGCGTCGGCACCTACGTTGTGCCGGTGTTTCGTTCAGGGCCGTACTACTCGGGAGTTCATGAATTGCAGCACGTGAAGGGGGTCCCCTCCAAACAGTGCTGAGCTTCGGTTTTCGTCGCTCCAACCCCCAGATAAAACGGGCATAAAGAACGAGCCCCGCCAAAAGGCGGGGCTCATGTGAGCGCAGCGGTACCGATCGGATGCGTCGGGTGTCCGTCGCGGTGCAATTCTCTGTCGAAACGTTATGAACCCGGGGGCGGACCGTGGCAAAGGACACAGGCCGCCCCCTCAAATGACGTACGACAACTTCCGTACGCGTTCTCCTACTTGAGTCGTGCCATCAATGCGTGCTCCACCAGCGTGATCAACGCGCTCTTGGCGTCGGCACGATGGCGGGCGTCGGTGGTGATGATCGGGGTGCCGGGGCCGATCTGGAGGGCCTCGCGGACCTCCTCCGGCGTATACGGCTGATGCCCCTCGAACCCGTTCAGGGCGACGACGAACGGCAGACCGCTGTTCTCGAAGTAGTCGACCGCGGGGAAGCAGTCGGCGAGACGGCGGGTGTCCACGAGCACGACGGCGCCGATGGCGCCGCGGACCAGGTCGTCCCACATGAACCAGAAGCGGTCCTGACCGGGCGTACCGAAGAGGTACAGGATCAGGTCCTGGTCCAGGGTGATACGTCCGAAGTCCATCGCCACCGTGGTGGTGGTCTTGTCGCCGGTGTGCGTCAGGTCGTCGATACCGGCCGAGGCCGAGGTCATCACGGCCTCGGTACGCAGCGGGTTGATCTCCGAGACGGCGCCGACGAACGTGGTCTTGCCGACGCCGAAGCCGCCCGCCACCACGATCTTCGCGCTGGTGGTCGACCGGGCGGCCTGAGGACCGGGGCCGCCGCTAGATCTTCCGAAGTCCACTGAGCACCCTTTCGAGCAGTGTCACGTCCGGCGTGCCGCCGGCCTCTCCGTTGCCCGGCTGGTGGATGGCCACCATGCCCGCCTCCGCCAGGTCGGCGACGAGGATCCGGGCCACACCGAGCGGCATCGACAGAAGCGCCGAGACCTCCGCCACCGACTTGACCTCACGGCAGAGGTGGCAGATCCGCTGGTGCTCGGGGAGCAGGGTGGCGAGGTGCGCCGGGTCGGCCGTGGTGCTGACCAGGGCCTCTATGGCGAGTTGGTACCGCGGCCGGGTCCGGCCGCCGGTCATCGCATAGGGCCGGACCAGCGGCTGGTCGCCCTCATGTCCGTACGACTCGTCGAGAGAGCCGCCGTACGGATCGTGAGAGGCGGGGGGCGGGGTCATGAATCCTCCGGGCGTGACGGCACGAGGTCATGCCGTTCGATGGGGCCGGTGGGGGGCCGGGTGGGGCGGCCGGACGGTTTCTTGAAGCCCAGGGCGGCACGGAGGGGCGTGCCGCCCTGTCGATACGTGTCTAGTGCAGCAGGCTCCCCTGGAGCTCGGCACGGAGGTCCGGGGTGAGGACACTGCCGGCCCGGTCGACCAGGAGCGTCATCTCGTAGCCCACGAGGCCGATGTCGCACTCCGGGTGCGCCAGTACGGCCAGCGAGGAACCGTCGGAGACGGACATCAGGAAGAGGAAGCCGCGCTCCATCTCCACGACCGTCTGGGCGACGGGGCCGCCCTCGAAGATCCGGGACGCTCCCGCGGTCAGCGAGGTCAGTCCCGACGCGACCGCCGCCAGCTGATCGGCGCGGTCACGGGGGAATCCTTCCGACATCGCAAGGAGCAGACCGTCGGCGGAGACCACCACCGTGTGGGACACCCCGGGGGTGTTGTCCACGAAGTTGGTGATCAACCAGTTCAGATTCTGCGCAGCCTGGCTCATCGCGCTCAACTAGTGCTCCTGCTGGTGGGTGGGGCCGACGTGGAAACTACCGGTTGTGGAGTTTCCCGCCTGGCGGCCCTGCTGGATGCCGCGGCGCAGATTGGTGAGCCGGCCACGGACGTCATCGGGTGCACGCGAGACCTGCGGGCCGGCCGTGTTGGCCTGCTCCTGCGCGGTCCCGGGTACGAGGTTGGCGCGCGGCACGCGCTTCGGCAGCCCGGAGGTGGTGATGCCACCGGCCGCGGGCTTGCGGACCCGCTCCGCCTGGCGCACCAGCTCGTCGTTGGGCGAGGTCCGCCAGGAGGCGGGACCGCCCTGCTGCTGACCGCCGTTGCCGCCGGCCGGAGCGGCGGGGCGCCGCTGGGCCGGGGGAGCGGACGGGCCCTGCGGCGCCTGCGGCGCCTGCCGGGCGTCCTGGCCCATGCCGTTGGTGTGCTGCTGGTCCTGGCCGCCCTGCTGCTGGCCGCCCTGGCTCTGGTGGAACCAGTTCGTCTCCAGCGTGTCGTACAGCGGGGTACGAGCGTCGGCGGAGCTGCCGGCCGGAGGCAGGGCCTCGGGCTGACGGGGCTGCTGAAGCTGAGGCTGCTGGGGCTGCTGGGGCAGGTTCCCGGCCGGGCGGGGCGCACCGTAGTCGCCGCCGCCGCCGCGCTGGCGCGGAGCCGGAGCCTGCGGGGCCTGCTGCTGGTAGCCCTGCGGAGCCTGCTGCTGGGGCGCCTGCTGCTGACCGAAGTCCGGGCGCGGGAACTGGGCGGTGGACGCCGGGTCCTGCGGTCCGGGCTGGTAGCCCTGCGGGGCCTGCTGCTGCCGGCCGAGGTCGGGGCGCGGGAACTGACCCGTGGAGCCCGGTCCCTGAGGCGCCGACGGACGGGCGTACTGGCCCGTGTTCTCCGGCTCCTCGTGACCGCGCGGGGCGTCCAGCGGCGACATGTCCTGCTGCTGGCGGCGGACCGGCTGGGCCTGGTCGTTGCCCCAGCTCGTGGACTGCGGGCGCTGCTGCTGCGGGTTGCCCCCCGGCAGCTCGGCGCGCGGGAAACCGCCCTGGCCGGGGCGGCCGCCCTGCGGGGCCTGGTTGCCCTGACCCTGCTGCGGCTGCTGACCCTGGCCCTGCTGCTGGCCCTGACCCTGGCTCTGGTTGCCCTGGCCCTGGTTGGGCTGTCCGCCCCAGACGTCTGTACGGGACGGGATGGCGCTCTGCGCGCCGCCGAAGCCACCGGCGCCGAGGCCCGGCCGCTGGGGCTCCGCGGAGACCTGCGGCATCTGCGCCGTCGGCTGGCCGCCCTGCTGCTGCGACTGCTGCTGAGGTGCCTGGCCCTGCGGGCCGTTCTGGCGCGGCGCGCCGTCGCGGCCCGGCAGCGCGGCCCGCGGACCGCTTCCGGCACCGACCTGACCACGGGCGGGGGCAGCACCGGCACCGATCCGGCCGGCGGACGACGCCGACGGCGGCCCACCGAGGCCCGGGCGGGCACCCGTACCGGGAGCGCCGGCCGCGCCGGGGCCGCCGGCGAGACGGCCACCGGGAGCGGACGAACCCTGCGGCATCGCGCCCTGGCCGCCGGCGCCCGGCTTGGGAGCCGGCTTCTTGCCGCCGTGGGCGACGTCGACCGGGAGCATGACGAGCGCGGTGGTGCCGCCGGAGTCCGACGGGCGCAGCTGGATCCGGATGCCGTGTCGCAGGGACAGGCGGCCGACCACGAACAGACCCATGCGGCGGGAGACGGAGACGTCCACGGTCGGCGGCGAGGCCAGCCGCTCGTTGATCGCGGCGAGGTCCTCGGGGGAGAGGCCGATGCCGGTGTCGTGGATCTCGACGAGCACCCGGCCGTCGGGCAGCGCGTGACCGGTGACGCGGACCTTCGTCTGCGGCGAGGAGAACGAGGTGGCGTTCTCCAGCAGCTCGGCGAGGAGGTGCACGAGGTCGTTGACGACGCGGCCGGCGACCTCGGTCGCGGGGACGGCGGCCAGTTCGATGCGCTCGTACTGCTCCACCTCGGAGGCGGCGGCACGGAGCACGTCGACGAGCGGGACCGGGCGGGTCCACCGGCGGCCCGGCTCCTCACCCGCGAGGACGAGGAGGTTCTCACCGTTACGGCGCATGCGGGTGGCGAGGTGGTCGAGCTTGAAGAGCGAGGAGAGCTGGTCCGGGTCGGCCTCGCGGGACTCCAGCTCGGAGATGAGCGAGAGCTGACGCTGGATAAGACCCTGGGAGCGGCGCGAGAGGTTGGTGAACATCGCGTTGACGTTGCCCCGGAGGAGGGCCTGCTCGGCGGCGAGGCGGACCGCCTCGCGGTGCACGTCGTCGAAGGCCGCGGCCACCTGGCCGATCTCGTCCCGGGAGTGCACACCGACGGACTCGACGGAGGTGTCGACGTCCTGCGGGTCGGCCTCGGAGAGCTGCTTGACGAGCTCGGGCAGCCGGTCCTGGGCGACCTTCGTGGCGGTGTCCTGGAGTCGCCGCAGCGACCGGATCATGGACCGGGCCACGACGAAGGCGCCGACGAGGGAGACACCGAGGACGAGGAGGATCAGGGCACCGTTGATGATCGCTTCGCGCTGCGACTCCGCGCGCAGCTCACGGGCCTTGGTCTCCATCTTGTCGAGGAGGTCGGCCTCGATCTTGTTCATGGCCTGGATCTTGGTGCCGTACTCGTCCGTGAAGTTGAGGTAACCGCGCGGGGCGCGGCCGGCCAGTCCGGAGTCGTTGCTCAGCACGCGGTCCGCGTACTTGTCGGCGGCGTCGATGGACGGGTTGCCGGTGCTCAGCGAGCTGGTCAGCGCGTCGGCGTCGCCGCCGGCCGACTCGAAGATGGTCTGGAACTGCTTGAGTTCCACCTTCTCGCCCTGCTGGGCGGCGTAGCCGTAGAGACGGTCACCGGGCTCCAGCTTGCCGGTCCGGCTGTCGTTCGCCGGGAGCGCGGAGGCGATGATCGCCTGCTGGACCGAGGCGTACTCCTTGGCGGACGAGAAGGCCGCGAGGGCCCGGGTCCGCTTGATCATCTCGGGGTTGCTGGTCGCCTGCGCCATGTCCTGGGAGAGGCTGAGCAGCGAGCGGATGAGCCGGCTGTACGCCTCGACCGTCACCGAGCGGGCGACGCCGTCCTTGTACGCCTCCTGGCGGATGCCACCGATCTGGACGACCTGGGACGCGATCTGGCTGACGTTCTGGCGGATGCTCTGCAGCGCCTCGTCGCCCTCGGTGGCCGGGATCTCCGAGGTGGCGTCCATGAACGCCTTCTGGGCCCGGTCGGTGTTCTTCCGCGGGTTGGCGATCTGGTAGTCGTTGGCCGACTTGCCGTTGGCCAGTGGACCGGCGGAGAGGTCGCGCTCGGCCTGGAGGGCCTTGGCGAGGTCCGTCGCCTCTTCGGTCAGCTTGGTCAGCAGCTGCATGTGGTCGAGCTGCTCCATGTCCTGGAGCGACTCGCTGATACGGATGCCGCCGAGGCTGGTGGCCGCGACCACGGGGAGGGTCAGCAGGGCGACCAGACGCGTCGAGATGCGCCAGTTGCGCAGGGCTATTCGAGGCCCGACCTCGTTCTCCGCCCTGGGCTTCTTGCCGGCCGGAGCGGTCGACTCGGAGGCGGAGGCCGTCGAGCCGTCACCGCCTGCCGCACCCTGACCGGGGTTCTGGGCGTGCTGGGCCGAGGAACCGCGGTCGGTCCCGGCGCGAGGCTCCTGCTCCGCGGCAGCGTTGCTGCCATCCCTCTTGAATCGTCCCTGCACTAGCGTCGCAACCTCTGGACCAGGCGTCCTTCCGCGTGAACGGATCGGACGGTGTCGGCGTCTCGGGACGCGAATGCGCCCCAGTGGTGGTCGTCGTGACCGGCGCAGTTCCCCCTTCCCCGCCGCTCACCCGGCGCTGCGTTGCGCCCCCCGCGCGCCGGGTTGAAACCCGCGGCGGTGCGTGGAATTCCAGCACAGTGCCGGATCTCCAACAAGGCCCGCGTGTCGGCCACCGGGCGGCATGACAACCCGTGAACAGGATGTCACCCCATGTAGAAGATGGTCATGGAGGAATCGGATTTATTGCCCCCAAAGGGTCATGGAGTCCGAGTGTCCCAGTCGACATGATCAGGAGCGGAATGAAGCATTCAGTAGGGAAATGTCCGGTTGCTTGACCCTGGGAAGCCGTCCGTAATGCCGGAATCATCCCGGCAGTGGTGAGCAAACTCACACATGGATCGATGTCTTCCCCATGCATTCGAAGGGAATTGCGCGTTTAGCCTGACGCTTTACACAACCCCCCGTTCTGTAGAGGCCTTCGCGATGACGATGAAGACGACGATGCTGCTCCGCTCCACGGCCAACCCCCGCCGCACCACGCTCGCCCACCTCGAGGACGCCGAGCAGCTCGGCCGGGGCGCGCAGCTGGAGCACACGGTCGAGCTCCCCACCCAGACGGCCAATCCTCGCCGCACGGTCCTCATGAACGCCCCCGAGACGGCGCTGCCCGCACAGTAATCCGGCGGCGGCGCCACTTTTCGGGCGGCTCGCCTCCGAGGCGCTCCAGCGTCTCACTCGCCCCGCCCCTTGCCGCGTTAGCCTGGAGCGTCAGACTCCGGCCAGTACCAAGTGAGGGGCGACAGCACTCGTGCGCATCGCCAGATTCTCCATCGACGGCAATGTCGCCTTCGGCGCCGTCGAGGGCGAGGGAACCGTCGAATCCGGCGGCCTCGTCCTCGACATCATCAAGGGCATCCCGTACACCGACTTCGAGCTGAGCGGCACGAAGGTCCCGCTCGGCAAGGTACGGCTCCTGCCGCCCGTGCTCCCCAACAAGGTCGTGGCCATCGGCCGCAACTACGCGGAGCACGCCGCCGAACTCGGCAACGAGGTCCCCGAGGTCCCGGTCGCGTTCTTCAAGCCGACCACCTCCGTGATCGGCCCCGGCGACGCCATCGAGTACCCCTCCTTCTCGAACGAACTGCACCACGAGGCCGAACTGGCCGTGGTCATCGGCCGTATGTGCCGCGAGGTTCCGCGCGAGCGGGTCAAGGACGTCATCTTCGGCTACACCTGCGCCAACGACGTCACCGCCCGCGACGCGCAGGCGCGCGAGAAGCAGTGGGCCCGGGCCAAGGGCTTCGACACCAGCTGCCCGCTGGGCCCCTGGGTCGAGACGGACCTCGACCCGAGCGACCTCACCATCCAGGCCACGGTCAACGGCGAACAGCGCCAGCTCGGTCGTACGAGCGACATGGTCCGCTCCATCGAGGACCTGGTCGTCCACATCACCGAGGCCATGACGCTGCTCCCGGGCGACGTCATCCTCACCGGCACTCCGGCCGGGGTCGGCCCCCTCAACGTCGGCGACGAGGTCGCCGTCACCATCGAAGGCATCGGCACTCTCACCAACAAGGTGATCAAGCGTGGCTAACGCGAACATCCGCGTCCGTTTCTGTCCCTCGCCGACCGGCAACCCCCACGTGGGTCTGGTCCGCACCGCCCTCTTCAACTGGGCCTTCGCCCGGCACAACGAGGGCACCATGGTCTTCCGTATCGAGGACACCGACGCGGCGCGCGACTCCGAGGAGTCGTACAACCAGCTGCTCGACTCGATGCGCTGGCTCGGTCTCGACTGGGACGAGGGCCCGGAGATCGGCGGTCCGCACGAGCCGTACCGCCAGTCGCAGCGGATGGACATCTACAAGGACGTCGCCCAGAAGCTGCTCGACGCCGGGCACGCGTACCACTGCTTCTGCACCGCCGTGGAGCTCGAGGCCCGTCGTGACGCCGCCCGCCTGGCCGGCAAGCCCTCGGGCTACGACGGCACCTGCCGCAACCTGAGCGCCGAGCGCATCGAGCGCTACCGCGCCGAGGGCCGCGAGTCGATCGTCCGCTTCAAGATGCCGGACGAGCCGATCACCTTCACCGACCTGGTCCGCGGCGAGCTCACCTTCACCCCGGACAACGTCCCGGACTACGGCATCGTGCGCGCCAACGGCGCCCCGCTGTACACCCTGGTCAACCCGGTCGACGACGCGCTGATGGAGATCACCCACGTCCTGCGCGGCGAGGACCTGCTCTCCTCCACCCCGCGCCAGATCGCGCTCTACAAGGCGCTGATCGAGCTGGGCGTCGCCAAGGAGATCCCCGCCTTCGGCCACCTGCCGTACGTGATGGGCGAGGGCAACAAGAAGCTCTCCAAGCGAGACCCGCAGGCCTCCCTCAACCTCTACCGGGAGCGCGGCTTCCTCCCCGAGGGCCTCCTGAACTACCTCTCCCTCCTGGGCTGGTCGTTCTCGGCGGACCAGGACATCTTCACCATCGAGCAGATGATCGAGAAGTTCGACATCACCGACGTGAACGCCAACCCGGCGCGCTTCGACCTGAAGAAGGCCGAGTCGATCAACGCCGACCACATCCGCATGCTGGACGTGAAGGCCTTCGCCGCGGCCTGCGAGCCCTGGCTGAGCGCCCCCCACGCCAACTGGGCCCCGGAGGACTTCGACCGCGCCGCGTGGGAGGCCATCGCCCCGCACGCCCAGACCCGCGTCACGGTCCTCTCCGACATCACGGCCAACGTGGACTTCCTCTTCCTGCCCGAGCCGGTCTTCGACCAGCCCTCGTGGGACAAGGCCATGAAGGGCGAGCCCGCAGCCCTCCTGACCACCGCCCGCGCCAAGCTGGAGACGGCCGACTGGAGCGACCCCGAGTCCCTCAAGAACGCCGTCCTGGCCGCCGGTGAGGAGCACGGCCTGAAGCTCGGCAAGGCCCAGGCCCCGGTCCGCGTCGCGGTCACGGGCCGCACGGTCGGCCTCCCGCTCTTCGAGTCCCTGGAGATCCTGGGCAAGGAGAAGACCCTGACCCGCATCGACGCGGCGCTGGCCAAGCTGGCCGCCTGACGGTCCCGGTGTACGACGAGGGGCGCCGGCCATGTGGCCGGCGCCCCTTCGGCGTTCCGTCGGCTGTCGCGTCCTGTGCTCACCCCACCCGCAGGAAAGCGTTCCGCTCCTCGTGCGCGGAGCAGAGCTCCGCGCGGTCCGAGGGCTCGATCAGATCGAACACACCGACCAGGCACAGCTGGAACCGGCTCAGCCCGCCGAGCTTCTGCCGCAGGTTGGCGATGTGGAACTTCACCGTGCGGACCGAGATTCCCAACGCCCTGGAGACCTCGTCGGACTCCGGCCGGGAGACGAGCTGGGCGAGGATCTGGTGCTCCCTGTCGGTGAGGGTGTGCAGACGCGACAGGGCCGTCCTCATGGTGGAGCGCAGCGGCTCCGGCAGACGGCACAGTCTGCATGCGGTGGTCATCGTTCCCCCTGGGCGACAGGGCTCAGGCTCTGTCACCCGGTCAGCGTGGCGGCCAGCTTCAGCCTGCTGTCCACCTGCTCCTTTGCGAGCGCGAGTGTTTCCGCATGCTTCTCGATCAGCTGCTGCTGGTAGGCCTTCGTCGCGGCGTAGTGCACTCCGACGAGGTTTACCTGCTGCTTGCACTCTACGTCGGCCTTGGCGGCGGTGATCGCACGGGTGCCCGAGAGCTCGTCTCCCCGGATACCCAGCTCCTTGCTCGCTCTCATCGGGTCGGAGACCGTGTACCCGGCCTTCGACATGCACGCCGACCACTGCTTGTCGACGGCACGGACCCGGGAGTCCTCGCGGGCCTTCGACTCGGCCTCACCCTTGAGGTTGAAGACGAAGAGGATGTCGACCTCGTTCGCCTTGCGGGCGTAGAGCTTGAGGAAGGACTCGCGGGAGCAGCCGCCCACGGGCACCTTCTGCCCGTTGAACGCGACGTCGCTTCCGCCGGCCTTCTCCGCGTCCTCCAGGTTGGCCGGCAGATCGGCCGGCTTCAGGTCCTGTTTGCCGTTGAGGGCCAGCTGCTCCGCCTGGGTCGGCGGCTTCCCCTGGGCGGGCGGTGTCTCCGCGTTCGCCATCGCGGGGTTCAGATAGCCGTACCGCGCGGCCGCGTCCGGGTCCGTGACACCGAAGATCCGGGCGTTCACCCCGGTCGTCGGAACACGGGGCTGCTCGGGCGCCCTGTAGGCGAAGCCCAGCCGGGCCATGCACTGGTCGACGAGCACGTTCTGGGCCGACGCGAGGGTGTTCTGCTGCTCGGGAGTGGCCTCGTAGGCCTCCAGTGGGAAGGCTGCGCCCGTCGTCCTGAGCATCGTGGGCACGGAACCGAGCGGTGGTTCGGTACGCCGATCGGCGCCGTCCGAGCCCGTGGCAGAACAGCCCGCCAGGGCAAGGACAGCGCCGACGACGATCACATGACGTCGGCTCATTAGAAGATGATCATCGCGGCAGACGAGATCTCGTTGTTGAAGTTGCCGGTGGCGTTGCCCACGTACCCGGCCGGGAGCGATCCGCGGATGCCCTCCTGGTAGTGGTCGGTCCAGACGTACATGGTGCGACCCGCCCAGTTCCGGTACGAGGCCGTGTTGTCGTTCGCGGTCTGACCCGAGCCGCTGCAGGAGCCGACGAAGCGGTCGTCGGCGAAGTCGTTGTCCGAGACGACGTCGAAGACACAGCCGCCCTGGCCCGAGTTGTAGTAGAGACCCAGCTCGAGGTTCTCCAGCACGCCGTTCTTGTCGTCGTACGCCGCCGCCGGACCCGCGGTGCCCAGTGCGAAGCCGCCCACGGCAACCGCCGCGACCGCTGCCTTCAGGATTCGGTTGTTCATTTCGTCCCTTTTCATTCCATGGATCGTGAAGATCTTGCGACCGGGAAGTGGATCACGACTGGAGGGGACCGTCTACTGTCCCCGAGGACAGTAGACGTCTCTGACCTGCACGTCTTACCGTGTCGGCCCGGGCCGGAGGCTTCGGCCCCTGCTCGTCTGGAGCCCCGTTGTTCGTACGGCGGTCGCGGCTGAACCACATACGCCGGTGATACGACGAAGGACGACGATGACGCAGGACACAGATGCCTCGGCGACGGTCGT
This sequence comes from Streptomyces sp. NPDC022552, assembly GCF_055561875.1. Lineage (NCBI taxonomy): Bacteria > Bacillati > Actinomycetota > Actinomycetes > Kitasatosporales > Streptomycetaceae > Streptomyces > Streptomyces sp. NPDC022552. Next base: position 196,272 of record NZ_JBVHGJ010000016.1, on the reverse strand, counting down.
GGAACAGCTGACCGGACCCGAGACGAGGGGCACCGAAACGGGACCGCGCACAGTGGCGGGCCGACGCCGTTGGGTGGTGGCGGTCGCCGTGGGGGCCGTACTCGCCACGCTCGGGGGCCTGGGCACTGCGCTCCTCGTGAAGTCGCCCGCGCAGGTCGCGGCCGAGGCTTCGGCACCAGCCCCGGACGTGCTGACCGCGCCCGTGGAGCACCGCGTGCTCACCTCCTCCGTCGTCACGCGTGGCGAGGTGGTGGCCGGCCAGGCAGTCGACGTGATCCCACAGGTGTCCGCCGGCGAAGGCGCGGCCCGCGCGGTCGTCACCAAGATCCAGGTGCGGCCGGGGGATTCCGTACGGGCCGGACAGGTCCTGATGGAGGTGTCCGGGCGACCCGTGTTCGTGCTGGAGGGCGGTCTGCCCGTCTACCGCGACCTGCGGCCCGGCACCACCGGTGACGACGTGCGGCAGCTGCAGCAGGCGCTGCGCGAGCGTGGCCACGCGACGGGGCCCGACGAGGCGGGCCGCTTCGGCGCCCGTACGAAGGCGGCGCTCAACGCCTTCTACCGGTCCGTGGGTTACGACCCGGTGTCCGCGACGCCCGAGGGCGAAGGCGATCCGCTCGTGGGGGCCCGCGAGCAGGTGACCGCCGCCGAACGTGCCCTGGAGGACGCCGTGGACACCGCGTCGGCGGGCGCGGGGAAGGGCTCCCGGTCGTCCTCGCCGTCGCCCTCCGCGTTTCCCTCGGCCTCCGCCGACAAGGAAACGACCGACGACGGCGACCTGCGGAAGGCCGTACGCAGGGCGCGCGAAGACCTTGCCGCGGCGCGGACGAAGCTCGCCACCGCCGAGGCGGCCGCGGGACCGATGCTGCCCGCAGCCGAGGTGGTCTTCCTCAAGAGCTTCCCGGCACGCGTCGACTCGGTGTCTGCGAAGGTCGGCGGTGAGGCGACCGGCACCGCGATGAGGCTCTCGGCGGGGCAGCTCGTCGTCCAGGCGCACGTCCCCGAGTACCAGAAGGACCTCATCCGCCCCGGCAGCGCGGCCGAGATCTACTCCGAGGTGACCGGGGCCTCCGCGCGGGGCAAGGTCACCGCCGTCTCCGACGCCCCCGTCCAGGCCGGAGCTACCGGAGGCCAGGGGCAGGGGACCCAGGACGGCGGCGCGCAGACGGGGCAGGGAGCGACCGGCTGGCTTGTGGAGATCACCCCCGGCACCCCGCTGAAGTCCGATCTGACCGGCCAGGACGTGCGCGTCACCGTCGTCGCGGCCTCGACCGGTGGCAAGGCCCTGGTCGTGCCGATCACCGCGATCAGCTCCGGCGCGGACGGCCGGGCCACCGTGACCGTGGTGGAGGCCGGCGGCGACCGGCGCAGGGTGGAGATACGCGCGGGCACGGCCGGCGACGGCTACGTGGCCGTCGAGCCGGTCGCGGACCTCGGCGCGCTTGCCCCCGGCGCTCAGGTGATCACGGGCGTCTCCCGCGAGCGGACCGATCCGTGACGGGCGCCCCCGCCTTCGCCCCGGCCTCCGCCGACGGGCCCGGCCTCGCCCTCGGCGCCCCGGCCTCCGTACCGGTCATCGAGTTCCGTCAGGTCGGGCTGACCTACCCCGGGCCGCCCCCCGTGGCCGCCCTCAGACCCTGCGACCTGGCCGTCGGGCGCGGCGAGTTCGTGGCCGTCGTCGGCCCGTCGGGCTCGGGGAAGTCCACGTTCCTCAACATCGCCGGACTGCTCGACGCGCCCACCGACGGGACCTACCTGCTGGACGGCATCGACACCGGATCGCTCCGGGACGCCGACCGCACCGCGCTGCGCGGACGGCGGATCGGATTCGTCTTCCAGTCCTTCCATCTGCTGCCCCAGCGCAGCGCGTTGGAGAACGTCACCCTCGCCCTGGTCTACAACGGCGCGCCCCGCCGGGAGCGGGCCGCCCGCGCCCGCGAGGCGCTGGAGCAGGTCGGCCTGGGCCACCGCGTCGACACCCTGCCCACCCGGCTGTCGGGCGGCGAACGGCAGCGGGTGGCCGTCGCCCGCGCACTGGTGACCCGGCCCTCCCTCCTGCTCTGCGACGAACCGACCGGCAACCTCGACACCGCCAACGCCGACGCCGTGCTGGCGCTCCTGGAGAAGCTGCACGCGGACGGAATGACGGTCGTGGTCATCACCCATGACCCGGCGGTCGCCGCGCGCGCCAAGCGCACGGTGACGATCCGGGACGGCCGGCTGAGCATGTCGGGCACGGCGGAGCACGAGGAGGTCCGATGAGGCGGATGCGGCGCGGGGGAACGGTCCCGCATTCCGTCTTCGCCTGGCGGGACGTGCTGGCCGAGTCCCTCGCCGGAATGATCCAGCGTCCCGGGCGATCCGCGCTGACCGCACTCGGCACGGTCCTCGGCGTAGGGTCGTTCGTCGCGGTCCTCGGGCTGACGGCCACCACCTCGTCGCAGATCGACGCGCGCTTCAACGCCCTCAGCGCGACCGAGGTGACCGTCGTGGACGTCGCCCGCCAACAGGACGAGTTCGCCGGACCCGCCTTTCCGGCGGACGCCGACGCGCGGATCGAGCGGCTGAACGGCGTCGAACACGCCGGAGTGTTCTGGCCCGTCCGGCTGGCGCCCGACGAGTCCGTACGCGCCTCCGCCCTCGCCGGCCCCGACGGCGACCAGGGCGGGGTCGACGTCGTCGCCGCGTCGCCCGGAGTCCTCGCCGCGGCGGGCGCCCGTCTCGTCGAGGGCAGGATCTACGACGCCTACGCGTCGGAGCGCGGGGAGCCGGTGGCCGTCGTGGGTGAGGGAGTCGCCGACCGGCTCGGCATCACCACCCTGGAGACCCACCCGGCGATCTTCATCGGCGGAAGGCCGTTCACCGTCACGGGCATCGTCGCCGGGACGGACCGGAAGGCCGATCTGCTGCTGTCGGTCGTCGTACCGCGCACCACGGCGGAACGCGTCTGGGGGCAGCCGGAGGACGGCGGGGCGCAGATGCTGGTCTCGACCGAGCTGGGCGCCGCCTCGCAGATCGCCCACGAGGCCGCGACGGCGCTGCGCCCGGACCACCCGGAGTACTTCAAGGTCGTTCCGCCGCCGGACCCCAAGGCGCTGCGGGGCGAGATCGGCGACGACCTGAACCGGCTCTTCCTGCTGCTGGCGTCCATCTGTCTGGTGATCGGCGCGGTGGGCATCGCCAACACCACGCTGGTCGCCGTCCTGGAGCGCACGGGGGAGATCGGCCTGCGCCGGGCGCTGGGCGCGCGCGGACGTCACATCACCGTGCAGTTCCTCGCGGAGTCCGGCGCGCTCGGAGCGCTGGGCGGCCTCGTCGGCACGTCCCTGGGCGTCCTGACGGTCGTGGGGGTCGCGGTGGTCCGCGACTGGACCCCGGTGATCCATCCGACGACGGCCGCGGGCGCCCCGGCCATCGGCCTGGTGACGGGCGTCGTCGCGGGCCTCTACCCCGCGTGGCGTGCGGCCAGGATCGAGCCCGCGGAGGCGCTGCGCCGCTGATCCGGGGAACGGGCGGCGTCGGCTCCGGCGGCGGAGTACGTTCGGAGCATGCCCATCCGCGCGGTCCTCTGGGACATCGACGACACGATCTTCGACTACTCCCGCGCCGACCTGGCCGGCATGCGCGGCCATCTCACCGCCGAGGGCCTGGTGGACGGATTCGACTCCGTCGACCAGGCCCTTCGACGTTGGCAGGAGATCACGGTCGTCCACTGGAGGCGCTTCGAGGCCGGGGGCGTGGACTTCCAGGAGCAGCGGCGCGAGCGGGTGCGGGAGTTCCTCGCCGTGCCCGGTCTGGTCGCCGCCGAGGCGGACGCCTGGTTCGAGCGGTACATCGCGCACTACGAAGCGGCCTGGGAGCTGTTCCCCGACGCCGTCCCCGTGCTCGACCTGCTCGCGGGTGACTACCGTCACGCCGTCCTGTCGAACTCCTCGATCCACAACCAGGACCGCAAGCTGCGCGTGCTCGGCGTACGGGACCGCTTCGAGGCCGTCGTGTGCGCCGCGGAGCTCGGGGTCGCCAAGCCGGCCGCCGAGGCCTTCCACGCGGCCTGCGCCGCTCTCGGCCTGGCGCCGGGGGAGGTGGCGTACGTGGGCGACCAGCCGGACATCGACGCCCTGGGAGCGGAGGGCGCCGGGCTCCGGGGCATCTGGCTGGACCGGCTCGGCGCCGGCGGACGGCCCGAGCTGACCCGGATCACCGACCTCCACCAGCTGCCCGCACTGCTGCGCGGCGATACCCGTTTTGGAGCGCCGGACACCTTCGGGTAATGTTCTTCCTGCGCCGAGGGGAGCAAGCCGAAAGGCAGAAACCCACCGGAGCACAACCCGAACAAGATCCCCCTCGACGGGGATCGCGTTTTGGTGGCCTATGGTGTAATTGGCAGCACGACTGATTCTGGTTCAGTTAGTCTAGGTTCGAGTCCTGGTAGGCCAGCTCGCAGAGCTCATCTGCATCGTACGCGGATCTCATCCGCAAAGCCCCCGTTGTGTAGCGGCCTAGCACGCTGCCCTCTCAAGGCAGTAGCGCCGGTTCGAATCCGGTCGGGGGTACAGATCCTTCCCGCGGGATCACCTGGGTCGCACCCGGTGAACCCGATGCAGGATCGCTAGGGCCCCCGTTGTGTAGCGGCCTAGCACGCCGCCCTCTCAAGGCGGTAGCGCCGGTTCGAATCCGGTCGGGGGTACTGGTCTAAACCACCATGGCCTATGGTGTAATTGGCAACACTACGGTTTCTGGTACCGTCATTCTAGGTTCGAGTCCTGGTAGGCCAGCTCGCAGAGCTCATCTGCATCCGCGGATCTGATCCGCAAGGCCCCCGTTGTGTAGCGGCCTAGCACGCCGCCCTCTCAAGGCGGTAGCGCCGGTTCGAATCCGGTCGGGGGTACCACATGAAGAAGCCCTTCCCTTCGGGGGAGGGCTTCTTCGCCGTTCAGGACAGCCCACGCACAACTCCGGCCCACCGCTGCGGCGTTGAAGCGGTGGGCCGGTGTTCGGCAGGAAGGACGTGAAGCGCGTCAGCCGTTGCGGCGGAGCGCCTCGGAGAGGCGGGCGGCGGCGTCGATGACGGCCTGGGCGTGCATACGGCCCGGGTGGCGCGTCAGACGCTCGATCGGCCCGGAGACCGACACGGCGGCCACCACGCGGTTCGAGGGGCCGCGCACGGGCGCGGAGACGGACGCGACGCCCGGCTCGCGCTCGCCGATCGACTGGGCCCACCCTCGGCGCCGTACGCCCGAGAGGGCCGTCGCCGTGAAGCGGGCGCCCTGAAGACCGCGGTGGAGCCGCTCGGGCTCCTCCCAGGCCATCAGGATCTGCGCCGAGGAGCCGGCCTTCATCGTCAGCGTCGAGCCGACCGGGACCGTGTCCCGAAGGCCGGACAGCCGCTCGGCGGCCGCCACGCAGATGCGCATGTCGCCCTGACGCCGGTAGAGCTGGGCGCTCTCGCCGGTGACATCGCGCAGATGCGTCAGTACCGGGCCCGCCGTGGCGAGCAGGCGGTCCTCACCGGCCGCGGCGGCGAGCTCCGCCAGGCGCGGTCCGAGGATGAACCGGCCCTGCATGTCGCGCGCCACCATCCGGTGGTGTTCCAGTGCCACGGCGAGGCGATGTGCCGTGGGTCGTGCGAGTCCCGTCGCCGCGACCAGACCTGCGAGGGTGGCCGGACCGGACTCCAGGGCGCTCAGGACAAGGGCTGCCTTGTCGAGAACACCCACGCCGCTAGAGTTGTCCATGCAACGATATTCACGTCTCACTCTGTGAAACGCAAGTTCAATTTTCCAGGGATCTTGCGACCCTGGTGAGGCGGCCGCACAACGGCTCGCGAAACGGGTCTCTAGTTGTGCCGACGTAGACGTCGGCCGGAGGGAAAGCGATGGGTAGGACACTCGCGGAGAAGGTCTGGGACGACCATGTCGTCCGGCGCGCCGAGGGCGAGCCCGACCTCCTCTTCATCGATCTGCACCTGCTGCACGAGGTGACCAGCCCCCAGGCGTTCGACGGCCTGCGTCAGAACGGCCGGCAGGTGCGGCGCCTCGACCTCACCATCGCCACCGAGGACCACAACACCCCGACCCTCGACATCGACAAGCCCATCGCCGACCCCGTCTCGCGCGCCCAGTTGGAGACGCTGCGGAAGAACTGCGCCGAGTTCGGCGTACGGCTGCACCCGCTGGGCGACGTCGAGCAGGGCGTCGTCCACGTCGTGGGCCCGCAGCTGGGCCTGACCCAGCCCGGCACCACCGTGGTCTGCGGTGACTCCCACACCTCCACGCACGGCGCATTCGGCGCGCTGGCGTTCGGCATCGGCACCAGCCAGGTCGAGCACGTCCTGGCCACCCAGACGCTGCCCCTGGCCCGCCCCAAGACCATGGCGATCACGGTCGACGGCGAGCTGCCCGAGGACGTCACGGCCAAGGACCTGATCCTGGCGATCATCGCCAAGATCGGCACTGGCGGCGGCCAGGGCTACATCCTGGAGTACCGCGGCTCCGCCATCGAGAAGCTCTCGATGGAGGCCCGGATGACCATCTGCAACATGTCGATCGAGGCCGGCGCCCGCGCGGGCATGATCGCCCCCGACGAGACCACCTTCGCGTATCTGAAGGGCCGCGCCCACGCCCCCGAGGGCGAGGACTGGGACGCCGCCGTCGCGTACTGGAAGACCCTCGAGTCCGACGAGGACGCGGTCTTCGACGCCGAGGTCGTCATCGACGCCGCCTCCCTGGCGCCGTTCGTCACCTGGGGCACCAACCCCGGCCAGGGTGCGCCGCTTTCGGCGAACGTCCCCGACCCGGCTTCGTACGAAGACGCTTCGGAGCGCCTGGCCGCCGAAAAGGCCCTGGAGTACATGGGGTTGACCGCCGGACAGCCGCTGCGGGACATCAAGGTCGACACCGTCTTCGTAGGCTCCTGCACCAACGGCCGCATCGAGGACCTGCGCAACGCCGCCGCCCTCCTGGAAGGCCGCAAGGTCGCCGACGGCGTCCGGATGCTGGTCGTCCCCGGCTCGGTGCGCGTCGCCCTGCAGGCCGTCGAGGAGGGCCTGGACAAGGTCTTCAAGGAGTCCGGCGCCGAATGGCGGCACGCGGGCTGCTCGATGTGTCTGGGCATGAACCCCGACCAACTGGCGCCCGGTGAGCGCTCCGCGTCCACCTCCAACCGCAACTTCGAGGGCCGGCAGGGCAAGGGCGGCCGTACCCACCTGGTCTCGCCCCAGGTCGCCGCCGCCACCGCCGTACTGGGCCACCTGGCCTCCCCGGCCGATCTGTCCGACGTCGCTACGCCCGCGGGGGTCTGAGGAACCATGGAAGCTTTCACCACGCACACCGGCCGGGCCGTCCCGCTGCGTCGCAGCAACGTCGACACCGACCAGATCATCCCCGCCCACTGGCTGAAGAAGGTCACCCGCGACGGGTTCGAGGACGGGCTGTTCGAGGCCTGGCGCAAGGACTCCGAGTTCGTGCTCAACCGTCCCGAGCGGCAGGGCGCCACGGTCCTGGTGGCCGGCCCCGACTTCGGCACCGGCTCCTCCCGTGAGCACGCCGTCTGGGCGCTGCAGAACTACGGCTTCAAGACCGTCATCTCCTCCCGGTTCGCCGACATCTTCCGCGGCAACTCGCTGAAGAACGGTCTGCTGACGGTCGTCCTCGACCAGCCCACCGTGGACGCCCTCTGGGAGCTGACCGAGGCCGACCCTACGGCTGAAATCACTGTTGACTTGGAGCGCCGCAAGGTGCTGGCGGCCGGGATCGACGTCGACTTCGAGCTCGACGAGAACGCCCGCTGGCGTCTGCTGAACGGTCTCGACGACATCAGCCTCACCCTTCAGAACGAAGCCGACATCGCCGCCTACGAGGCGTCCAGGCCGGCCTTCAAACCCCGTACAATTACGGCCTGAGCAGCGCTTTTCCATGACTGCGCCCCCCACCCTCCGGTGGGGGGCGCAGTCGCTTGTTGAGACCCTGTCGGGCGACAACTCGCCCTAGATGGCACAATCGGTGCATGGAACGCGACAGCCAACTCGAGCTCTACGAGGCAGTCGCCGCCCGATTGAAGGAAGCGCACACAAGAGTGCGCGCACTGCAAGTCCCGGAGGGCGTAAGGATGGCGCTGTCCCGGAAGCTGCTGGTCGTCACGGCAGCGGCGAAGCACGATCTCGCGGACGCGGCAACGCGTCTCGACCGGTTGATGAAGGACCTCGACGAGGGCCGATTCCCTGAAGACGACTGACACCAGGAACTCCGCAACGGCACTTCCGCGTTGCGGCACTAGGGTGATTAGCCCGTTTCGTGTTTGATTTGCGGTATATACATGCCTAACGTGCGAAAAAGCTTGAACACTTTCGTTCTGGCAATGTCTCCGAAGGGGAAGACGTGAACAAGGCGCAGCTCGTAGAAGCGATTGCCGACAAGATGGGCGGTCGCCAGCAGGCGGCCGACGCCGTCGACCACGTGCTCGACGCCATCGTGCGTGCCGTGGTCTCCGGGGACCGTGTCTCGGTCACCGGCTTCGGCTCGTTCGAGAAGGTCGACCGTCCGGCCCGGTACGCCCGTAACCCGCAGACGGGTGAGCGCGTGCGGGTCAAGAAGACCTCGGTTCCGCGCTTCCGTGCGGGTCAGGGCTTCAAGGACCTGGTCAGCGGCTCGAAGAAGCTCCCCAAGGGTGGCGAGGTCGCGGTCAAGAAGGCGCCCAAGGGCAGCCTGATGGGCGGCGGCGCCTCGGCGACCGTGAAGAAGGCCGCGGCCAAGAAGGCCACCACCGCCAAGAAGGCGGCCGCGAAGAAGGCCACCCCGGCGAAGAAGACCACCGCGGCGAAGACCACGGCGGCCAAGAAGGCCACCACCAAGAAGACCGCCGCGGCGGCCAAGAAGACCACGGCGGCGGTCAAGAAGGCGACGCCCGCGAAGAAGACCACCACCGCGGCGGCGAAGAAGGCCACCGCCAAGAAGACCGCGCCGGCGAAGAAGGCCACGGCGAAGAAGGCGCCCGCCAAGAAGACGACGGCGCGCAAGACCACCGCCAAGAAGACCGCCGCGAAGAAGTAGGAGTAAGCGGCACAAGGGTCGAGGGCCACTCACACGCCGGGCCGGGCTCCCCTCGGGGAGCCCGGCCCGCGGCGCGTGGACGCCCTGTTCGGCCGCGTTCACACGTTCTTCGGCCGCGCGTACGCCCTGTTCGGCCCAGTGGTGCCGGTCGAATCGTTCAGAGGGTCTGCAGCGTCACCAGCGTGATCCGAAGCCCCGTGCCGTCCGTGCCCGGCTCCGTCTCGATCCGCACCCGCTGCCCCGGACGCAGCAGCCGCAGCCCGCCCGCGTCGAAGGCCTCGGCCCCGAACTCCACCGGGGTGCCGTCGTCGAGCAGCACACTGCCGCTGCGGGTCTCGGGGTCGTACGTGTACGCGGTCGCCTGCATGGGCCGCAGCCTATCCGGCCGCGCGATCACCGGCCGCACGATCCCAGCGGGCGGCCGTCCGCGGACCGATCCCCAACGCCAGCGCGGCCGCCAGATCCTCGCCGGTGTCCACGTCCCGGCGTACGGAATCCACCCCGGCCAGTCTGATTTCCACCGCCCCGGACGACAAATGCCTGAGCCGCGAAGCACCCCCGAAAGCAGGTGTCAATTCCACGCCCGGACCCGCCGAGAGGAATGTCGTACCTATTTCGGCGGCATCCGCGAGAAATGTCCGGGGGAATTCACCGGCCGCTTCCAGGACCCGGGCGAGCTCCGCGGGCCGCAGCGCGGGCAGGTCCGCGTTGAGCGCCGCCACGCGCGCGTGGGGCCGGGCGTCCCGTACCGTCCGCGCCCCGTGCGCCAGCGCCTCGTTGAGCCCGGCGGCCGGGGAGTCCGGCACGATCCGCGCCCCGAGCGCCGCCAGTGCCGCCGCGGCCACCTGATCATCCGTGACGACCGCCACATCCCGCACCCGCCCGCACGCGAGCGCCGCGGCCACCGTGTCCTGCGCGAACGCCAGCGCGAGCCGCGGACGCAAGCCGTGACCGGCGGCCGCGGCGAGCCTGCTCTTCGCCCGCGCAAGGGGCTTCAGGGGCACGACCAGGGACCAGCCGTCGTCCGGATCGATGTTCATCGCGGCCCATTGTGACCCGACACCACGCCCCCGCGTCCGACGGGCCGGAGGGCCCGGCGCCCGGCGCCCGCGCGAGCCCGGGGCGTACGGTGTTCTCGACAGACCAGGAGCATGGGGCGACACTTGGCCCCCTGCACGCCAGTCTCCAGAGGAAGGTGCACGAGTGTCCCGCCGCAGAATCGGCTTCTGGTACCGCCTGGCGGCGGTCATCGCCAAGCCCCCACTGGTGGTTCTGTTCAAGCGGGACTGGCGCGGAACGGAACACATTCCGGCCGACGGCGGATTCATCACCGCCGTCAATCACAACTCGTATCTGGACCCGCTGTCCTACGCGCATTTCCAGTACAACACCGGACGCGTTCCGCGCTTTCTCGCCAAGGCCGCCCTCTTCAAGGGTTCGTTCGTCGGCACCATGCTGCGGGGCACCGGACAGATCCCCGTCTACCGCGAGACGACCAACGCCCTGGACGCCTTCCGGGCCGCCGTCGAGGCCATCGAGCGCGGCGAGTGCGTCGCCTTCTACCCCGAGGGCACCCTCACCCGTGACCCCGACATGTGGCCCATGGCGGGCAAGACCGGCGCCGCCCGCGTCGCGCTCCTCACCAAGGCCCCGGTCATCCCGGTCGCCCAGTGGGGCGCCAACCTCGCGATGCCGCCGTACGCCAAGGAGAACAAGCTCAGCCTGTTCCCGCGCAAGACGCTGATCGTGCAGGCCGGTCCGCCCGTCGACCTCTCGCGCTTCCACGGCCAGGAGCCCACGCCGGAGGTGCTGCGCGAGGCGACCGAGGTCATCATGGCGGCGATCACCGCGCTCCTGGAGGAGGTCCGGGGCGAGCAGGCGCCGGCCGAGCCGTACGACCACCGCAGGGCCCGGCTGGAACAGCGGCGCAAGGCCGCCGGGGAGGGCATGAAGTGACCAAGGCAGCCGTATTCGGAACCGGATCCTGGGGCACCGCCTTCGGCATGGTGCTCGCCGACGCGGGCTGCGACGTCACCCTCTGGGGACGTCGCGCAGAACTCGCCGACGCCATCAACACCACCCGCACCAACCCCGACTACCTCCCGGGTGTCGAACTCCCCGCGAACGTCCGGGCCACCACCGACCCCGCCGAGGCCGCCCACGACGCCGACTTCACCGTCCTCGTCGTGCCCTCGCAGACGCTCCGCGCCAACCTCGCCGAGTGGGCCCCCAAGCTGGCCCCCGGCACCGTCCTCGTCTCCCTGATGAAGGGCGTCGAACTGGGCACCGCCAAGCGCATGAGCGAGGTCATCACCGAGGTCGCCGACGTGCCCGTGGAGCGCGTCGCGGTCCTCACCGGCCCCAACCTGGCCAAGGAGATCGCCGCCCGGCAGCCCGCGGCCGCCGTCGTCGCCTGCGCCGACGAATCGGTCGCCCAGCGGCTCCAGACCGCCTGCATGACGCCGTACTTCCGCCCGTACACCAACACCGACGTCGTCGGCTGCGAACTCGGCGGCGCGGTCAAGAACGTCATCGGGCTCGCCGTCGGCATCGCCGACGGCATGGGGCTCGGCGACAACTCCAAGGCCACCCTGATCACCCGCGGCCTCGCCGAGACCACCCGGCTCGGCCTCGCCATGGGCGCCGACCCGCTCACCTTCTCCGGCCTCGCCGGCCTCGGTGACCTGGTCGCCACCTGCTCCTCGCCGCTCTCCCGGAACCACACCTTCGGCACGAACCTCGGCCGCGGGATGACCCTGGAGGAGACGATCGCGGCGACCAAGCAGACCGCCGAGGGCGTCAAGTCCTGCGAGTCCGTGCTCGATCTGGCCCGCCGCCACGGTGTCGACATGCCGATCACCGAAACCGTCGTCTCGATCGTCCACGAGGGCAAGCCGCCGATCGTCGCCCTCAAGGAACTGATGTCGCGCAGCGCCAAGTCCGAGCGCCGCTGACGCCCTCCGGGGGACACGCGCTACGCCGGACGCGCGCGGCGGGCCGGGGCTCTTAAGCGGATCGAACACGCAAGGTACGCTCAACGCGTTATGAGCGAGAACACCCAGAGCCCCCGCAAGCCGCGCGTGGCCGTCGTCTTCGGCGGACGCAGCTCCGAGCACGCCATCTCCGTCGTCACGGCCGGCGCCGTCCTGAGCGCCATCGACCGGACCAAGTACGACGTGCTGCCCATCGGCATCACGACGGACGGGCGCTGGGCGCTGACCGCCGACGCCCCCGAGCGGATGGCCATCGCCGACCGCGCGCTGCCGAACGTCGCCGACCTCACCGAGTCCGAGGAGGGCGCCGTCGTCCTCTCCGTCGACCCGGCCAACCGCGACGTCGTGTACACCGAGCCCGGCTCCGTGCCGAAGGCCCTCGGCCAGGTCGACGTCGTCTTCCCGATGCTGCACGGCCCGTACGGCGAGGACGGCACCCTCCAGGGCCTCCTGGAGCTCTCCGGCGTCCCCTACGTCGGCGCGGGCGTGCTCGCCTCCGCCGTCGGCCAGGACAAGGAGTACATGAAGCGGGTGTTCACCTCCTTCGGGCTGCCCGTCGGCCCGTACGAGGTCATCCGGCCGCGCGAGTGGGAGCAGAACCCCGCGGCCGCCCGCAAGAAGATCGTCGAGTTCGCAGCCGACCACGGCTGGCCGCTCTTCGTGAAGCCCGCCCGCGGCGGGTCCTCCATGGGCATCACCAAGGTCGACGACCTCTCCGGCCTGGACGAGGCCATCGACGAGGCCAGGCGCCACGACCCCAAGATCCTCGTCGAGTCGCTGCTGCGCGGCCGCGAGATCGAGTGCGGCGTCCTGGAGTTCGAGGACGGCCCGCGCGCGAGCGTGCCGGCGGAGATCCCGCCCGTCACCGACCACGACTTCTACGACTTCGAGGCCAAGTACATCGACTCGGCGTCCGGGATCGTCCCCGCGCCGATCGGCGACGAGGCCACCGCCGAGGTCCAGCGCCTCGCGGTCGCCGCGTACGAGGCCGTCTCCTGCGAGGGCCTGGTCCGCGCCGACTTCTTCCTCACGGAGGAGGGCGAGTTCGTGATCAACGAGATCAACACCATGCCGGGCTTCACCCCGATCTCCATGTACCCGCGCATGTGGCAGGAGAGCGGCGTCAGCTACCCCGAGCTGGTGGACCGCCTGATCCAGGCCGCCCTCACCCGCTCCACGGGCCTGCGCTAGCGGAAGGCCCTAGTCGCACTCCGGTTCCAGTGCGCAGGGCACGGCCTTCTTCACGGGGGCGGCGAGATCGACGAGCGGGCCGATGTCATGCGCGTACCGCTCGTCGAGGCTCACCTCGATGTACGTCTCGCGGTACACCGAGGTGAACCGGGGTCCGTCGCCCTCCCGCTGTTCGAGCATCCAGCGCACGCCGTCAACCGAGACGCCCTGCGTCTGCGGATCGGTCATCTTTTCGGGCCGGGGGACCCCGCAGCGCAGTACGATCGCCGCATCCCCCCAACCGGCGGTCAGCTCGGAGCCAGGCTCAGGATCGTTCCGTTCCAGCCCCGCCACGGTCTCGGGAAGCTCCTTCGCCAGGGCCTGGCAGAGGGTCGCTTCCGCGGCCGGCGGGCTGGGAACCGGGATCGAACCCTTCGCGTCCGTGGAGGAGCAGCCCGCGGCAGTCAGCAGCAGCAACGCGGCCGCGACGGCGGCGGGCAGGCCGAAAGGCCGGTGGGAAGACATCACCGGCCAAGGGTAGACGGGGGCTACAGATGCACGACCGGGCAGGTGAGGGTCCGCGTGATGCCTTCCACTTGCTGGACCTTGGCGACCACCATGCGGCCGAGTTCGTCGACGGTGTCGGCCTGGGCGCGGACGATGACGTCGTACGGGCCCGTCACGTCTTCCGCCTGGATCACTCCCGCGATCTTGGAAATGGTCTCGGCGACGGTCGACGCCTTGCCCACCTCGGTCTGGATGAGGATGTACGCCTGTACCACGGAACCTCCAGGGCGGCCACGAGGATCTTGTGGGAGAAAGAGACGCCACGGTACCGCGTCGCCGCGGGCCGCGGGGAGACCTGCGTGTCCCGAGGCGCCCACAGTGTGGCGTAGACAAGACAGCAGTTGACGGTCTAGACGGTTCCTCATTGACGGTACCGCACGACAACACGAGGTGAGACGCGGTGAAGGGCACAGTAGGAGAGTTGGGGGAGTTCGGGCTCATCAGAGAGCTCACCTCCCGGCTCACCTCCACCCCGGCGGTGCGGATCGGACCCGGCGACGACGCCGCGGTCGTCTCCGCACCCGACCGGCGCGTGGTGGCCAGTACGGACATCCTGCTCGAAGGACGTCACTTCCGCCGCGACTGGTCGACGGCGTACGACGTCGGCCGCAAGGCCGCCGCGCAGAACCTCGCCGACATCGCGGCGATGGGCGCCGTCCCCACCGCGCTCCTCCTCGGCCTGGTCGTCCCGGCCGAACTCCCGGTCACCTGGCCCACCGAGCTGATGGACGGCCTGCGGGACGAGTGCCAGGTCGCGGGCGCGGCCGTCGTCGGCGGCGATGTCGTCCGGGGCGACACCATCACCGTCGCCATCACGGCCCTCGGCGATCTGCGCAACCACGACCCCGTGACCCGGGGCGGGGCCCAGCCCGGCGACGTCGTCGCGTACACCGGCTGGCTCGGCTGGTCCGCGGCCGGCTACGCGGTGCTCTCCCGCGGCTTCCGCTCCCCGCGCGCCTTCGTCGAGGCCCACCGGCGGCCCGAGCCGCCCTACCACGCGGGCCCCGCGGCCGCCGGGCTCGGCGCCACCGCCATGTGCGACGTCAGCGACGGGCTCATCGCCGACCTGGGCCACATCGCCGAGGCCAGCAAGGTCCGCATCGACCTGCGCTCGGGGCTCATCGACATCCCCACCCAGATGAACGACATCGGCCAGGCCGTCGGTGTGGACCCGCTGCAGTGGGTGCTCACCGGGGGAGAGGACCACGCGATCGTGGCCACCTTCCCCCCGGACGTGAAGCTGCCGGCCCGCTGGAAGGTCATCGGCGAGGTCCTGAACCCCTCCGCGCTGCCGCAGGTCACCGTGGACGGGGCGCCCTGGCACAGCAAGGGCGGATGGGACCACTTCGGGGGCCACGAGTGACGCCGCCGCCCCTCGTCCTGACCGTCGCCGGATCCGACTCCGGCGGCGGCGCGGGTATCCAGGCCGACCTGAAGACGATGCTCGCCCTCGGCGTCCACGGCATGAGCGTGATCACCGCCGTCACGGCCCAGAACTCGCAGGGTGTGCGGGGCGCGTGGGAGCTGCCCGAGGAGGCCGTACGGGCCCAGTACCGCGCCGTCGTCGACGACATCGGCGTCCAGGCCGTGAAGACCGGCATGCTGGCCTCCGCCGCGCTGGTGGAAACGGTCGCCGAGCTCCTCGCCGGGACGGACGCGCCCGTCGTCGTGGACCCGGTCGGGGTCTCCAAGCACGGTGACCCGCTGCTCGCGGCTTCGGCGCTGGACTCCGTACGGACGAAGCTGCTGCCGGTCGCCACGGTCGCCACGCCCAACCTGGACGAGGTGGCGCAGCTCACAGGCGTACGGGTCGGCTCGGAGGCGGATCTGAGGGAGGCCGCGGCGGCGATCCTGTCGTACGGGCCCCGCTGGGCGCTCATCAAGGGCGGGCACCTGGAGGGTGAGGCGGTGGATCTGCTCACCGACGGTGACGAGGAGCACTGGCTCCGCGCGCCGCGCCACGACAACCGGCACACCCACGGCACGGGCTGCACGCTCGCCTCGGCGGTCGCGTCGGGTCTCGCGAAGGGGCTGAGCGTGCCGGAGTCGGCGCGGGAGGCGAAGGCGTACGTGACCGGGGCGATCGCGGCCGGGTTCGCGCTCGGCGCGGGGATCGGCCCGGTGGACCACGGCTGGCGCTTCCGCGGCTAGCGGGCCCCGCCTCCGGGGCGCGCGCTCCCAGGGCACTCGCTTCCCGGGCGCGCGCTTCCGGGCATGGCAAAAGGCCGGTTCACCAAGGTGAACCGGCCTTTCAAGGCAACCGCAGGGGCTGCGCTACGACGAAACGTCGGCGTTAGCGCGAGACCTTGCCGGCCTTGATGCACGAGGTGCAGACGTTGAGCCGCTTCGGCGTCCGACCGACCACGGCACGCACGCGCTGGATGTTCGGGTTCCAGCGACGAGACGTACGGCGGTGCGAGTGCGAAATGTTGTTGCCGAAGCCCGGCCCCTTGCCGCAGACGTCGCAGTTGGCAGCCACGGGTCACTCCAAAGACTTCAGATTTACAGTGAAATCCGGCGCACCGGAATCAGAGTTCTGAAGTGGCTTGCCGGGGGAATGGCCCGACTCTCGCCGGGCAACCGAAGCAGCATACAACGGCTGCTCCCGTAGAACGAAACTACCACGGACATCGCGGCCCCCGCCCCGGCCCCAGGTCACGAGCCGGTCTACCCTGCGGTGAGCTCACCGCAGACGGCCGCCTAGCAGGAGGATCACCAGTTGCCGCAGACCGCGCAGACCCTGGACGCCGCAGCGGTCCGATCCTGGTGCGTACGGGCGCTGGACGCGCTCGGCCGGGAGCGCGAGGAGATCGACGCGATCAACGTCTATCCGATCGCCGACGGGGACACCGGAACGAACCTGTACCTGACGGTGGAGTCCGCGGCCCAGGCGGTCGAGGCGGTCTTCGCGGCGGACGATCCCGACGCGGGTGACGTCGTACGCGCCATGGCGCACGGCGCGCTGATCGGGGCCCGGGGAAACTCCGGAACGATTCTCTCGCAGCTGCTGCGCGGCATGGCGTCCGTGCTCGCCGACGGGCGGGACGGTGATCACCTCGCCCGAGCCCTGACAGCGGCGGCCCGCGCGGCCCGGGAGGCCGTGGCCCACCCCGTCGAAGGCACGATCCTGAGTGTGGCGACGGCGGCGGCGGACGCCTGCGGGGGCGGCGGAAGCCTGGTGACGGTGGCCAGAGGGGCGTACGAGGGTGCCAGGACGGCCCTGGAGGCGACCCCCCGACAGCTGGCGGTCCTGGAGCGCGCCGGCGTCGTGGACGCGGGCGGACGGGGTCTGGTGGCGGTTCTCGGGGCGCTGGTGGAGGCCGTGTCGGGCGAGGCGCAGCTGCGCCCGCCGACACGGGCGGTGCCCGTGTCCTCGCTGGAGGACTGCGCCCCGCAGGGCGGCCCCGCCTTCGAGGTGATCTACCTCCTGGAGGCCGAGGACGCGGCGGTGGAGCGGCTGCGGGCCCGGCTGGACGCGCTGGGCGACTCCCTGGTCGTCGTCGGCGGGGACGGCCTGTGGAACGTCCACGTGCACGTCGACGACGCGGGGGCGGCCGTGGAGGCGGGCGTGGAGGCGGGGCGCCCTTACCGGATCCGCGTCACGCACTTCGCGGGCGCCTCGGAGGTACGGGAGCGGCTGCAGCGGGCCGTCGTGGCGGTCGTACCGGGGGAGGGGCTCGCGGGCCTGTGCGCGGAGGCGGGCGCGACGACCGTGCTGGCCGGGCCGGGGGCGCCCCCGGCGAGCGGGGACCTGGTCGACGCGATCCGGCGGGCCCACGCGCGCGAGGTGGTGCTGCTGCCCAACGACACCGACCTGCGGCACACGGCGGGCGCGGCGGCCGAGCAGGCCCGCGCGGAGGGCATCCGGGTCGCCCTGATTCCCACCCGGGCGGCCGTCCAGGGCATCGCGGCGCTGGCCGTCCACGAGCCGGACCGGCGCTTCGACGAGGACGTCGTGGCGATGACGGCGGCGGCGGGGGCGACGCGGTACGCGGAACTCGCGGTGGCCGAACACCAGTCCTTCACCTCGGCGGGCGTCTGCCAGGCCGGCGACGTCCTCGGCCTGATCGAGGGCGACGTGGCGGTCATCGGCCAGGACCTCACGGACACGGCCCGAACGGTCCTGGACCGCATGCTCTCGGCCGGCGGCGAACTGGTGACCCTGATCGTCTCGGACGAGACGCCACCGTCCCTGTCGGACGCCCTGGAACGCCACGTCCGGGAGACGTACCTGGCCGTGGACACCACGACCTACCACGCGGGCGCGGGCGCCCCACCGCTCCTGATCGGCGTGGAGTAGCCACCCCGGCCCGACCGTCCCTCCGGCACGGCGCGGACCCCGGCGCGAACCGTCCGCACCTCGGCCGGGCTCGTCGGCGGGCGGCGCGAAGCTGCCGCAGTTCTCTGGGGGTTCCGGGGGCGGAGTCCCCGTTCCCGTCAGGGTTTCGGGGAGGGGTGGGGTGGGGGAGTCCCCGCCCCACCCACCCCCGCCGTCACGAACCCGCCCGCTCCAGGACCGACTCCGCCTCCTCGCGGCGTGTAGGGGCCGGCGCGTCTTCCGTCGTGGCGTACTCCGCCAGCACCCCCCGCGCCAGCGCCACCGCCGACGGCGGGTCGTCCACGGCCAGGTGGAGCCAGGCCGAGAGGAGCTCCGCGGCCGTGCGGCGGTCCCGCTGATCCGGGCCCGCCTCGGCGAACACCGCGACCGCCCGTGTCGCGTACGACAGCGCCGCCCCCGCGTCCGCCTCCCCGAACAGCTCCGCCGCCTGGACGTACGTGTCCCCCCGCTCCACCACGTCCGCCCCGCACGCCTCCGCCGCCGCGTCCATCAGCGCCCTGCCCTCCCCGTCCGCGCCCGCGATCCAGGCCCGGACCCGCAGGGTCCGCACATACGCCGCCGTGTCGCCCAGCGCGCTCCACAGCTCGCCCGCCCGCTCGTACGCCGCCGCGGCCTCCGGCCGCAGCTCCGCCGCGAGCAGCGCCTGCGCCGCCAGGTTCGCGAGCACCGCGTGGTCCCGCTGCTCCGGCCACGACTTCGCCAGCTCCGCCGCCCGCAGCCACTGCTCCGCCGCCGCCCGGGGCTCGTTCAGCTTCGAGAGGCAGTCGCCGAGCCACCACAGCGTCTGGACGACCATCCCGTCGCCGTGCTCCTCCACCGACAGGTCCGGCAGCACCGCCTCCAGAATCGCCGCCGCCTCCTCGACCCGCGACTCCCGCAGCAGCCAACCGCCCAGCTGGTGTCGGGCGTACGCGCCGATGCCCCGGCTCTCGCCCGCCTCGTCGGCCCAGTGCGCCGCCTCCAGGGCGTGCGCCCCCGCCTCGCCGAACCGCCCCGCCTCGCCGAGGACTTCGGCGAGCTGGAGCCTGAGCCGGGTCTGCCCGGACGCCCCGGCGTGCTCCGAGGCGTGGTCGAGGGCCGCCCGCGCCGCCCGCTCGGCCGTCTCCAGGTCGCCCGTGTGCAGGGCGATCCGCGAGAGCCGGGCCTCCGGCTCCACCGCGTACCAGGGCATCCCGATCCGGTGATAGATCTCCGCCGCGTACGTGAACTGCCGGGCCGCCCCCTCCGCGTCCCCCTCGTGCGCGGCGATCTCGCCCCGTACGGCCTCCGCCTCGGCGACCCGGTCCGCGACCAGCGGATCGTCCGCGTACGGGGCGGTGAAGGCCAGCAGCTCGTCCACGGCCCGCGTCAGTTCCCCGACGCCGTCGTGGTCGTCGCCGTCGGCCGGGTGCAGCCGCAGCAGCCCGATACGGACCCGGCTCAGCAGCGCACCCGCCGCCTGCCGGGGCGTGGCCGCCCCCTCGGTGTGCAGCGCGAGCACCCGGGCGATCGCCTCGTCGACGGCCGCCGTCGCCTCGGCCACCCGCCCGTCGAGCGCGAGCGCGTACGCCGCCCTGGCCCGGGCGGCCTCCGCCTCACCCCGGTCGCCGGCCGACTCGTACCCCTCCGCGGCCCGGTGGAACAGCCCGACCGACTCGGCGGGACCGAGGTCCATCGCCATGGCCCGGTGGTCGTCCAGCTCGGCCCGCCCGAGCACGTCCAGTTCGAGATCGGCGGCGGCCCCCACCGCCTCCCACGCGGCGCGCGCGGCCGGACTCCGCTCCGCAGACAGCCGGCGCGCCTCCGCGAGCAGGTCGCCCCGCTCCAGCGCCGGCTCCGCCACGCGCGCGGGCGCGGACGCGGGCAGCACCGGACCCGCCGCTCGTACCCCCAGCGGCAGCCGGTCCAGGAGCGGCCGCGCGTCCATCCGGGCCCGTACGAGCGCGCTGACCCGCCCCGTACCGTTGCGCTCGTCGAAGCGCCGCGCGATCGCCAGCGCCTCCACGCGCGCGTGGGCGGCCAGTTCGCCGGCGGTCCACGGCGCGCCCTCGGCCCTCGCCGGACCCGGCACCGACTGCGCGCCGAGCCCCAGCTCCACCAGCCGGTCGAGGAGCAGCGCCGTCACGGCCAGGAAGTCCATGTGGCTGTCCGGATCGCCGCCGTCCGTGAGGTACGCCGGCCGCTCCGCCAGGATCTCCAGGCCCCGCGCCTCGTTCCCGGTCAGCGCGCAGAACTCGATGTGGTCCGCCGCCGCGCCCCGCATGCTCTCCATGGGCCGCACCAGCCGGTAGCCCCGCAGATGGTGCGCGCGGGCCTCGTCGGCCCGGCCGAGCCGCACCAGCGGCAGCAGCGAGGAGGCCAGGACCGCGTGCGGCTCGTGCGCACAGGTGTGCTCGCCCGCGAGGACCGGCGCCCAGGTCCGCAGGGCCTGCTCGTCGTCGCCGAGCTCCGCCGACCACGCGCCCTGCCCGTGCAGCTCGCAGGCGTGACAGTCGGCCATCCGGTCCCGCTCGGCCGCCAGCCACGCCGCGTACGCCCGCCCGGCCCGCTCCAGGTCGCCGATGTGCCGCGCCACCCGGAACTCGCCCTGCCGCACGGCCCGTTCGGAGTGGCCCGCCAGCCGGTAGCGGTGTTCCATCTCGCCGAGCCACTTCTCGATCGAGACGAGCGGGATGTGCGGCTGGTCGAGCATGCCGCTGGAGACCCACTTGAAGACCCAGTGCAGGGAATGCGCCTCGTACGCGTCGAAGTCCGCCGGGTTGGCGTCCCACATCCGCAGCAGCCGCGAGAAGGGCACGAACATCTTCGCCTTCTCGGAGCTGTAGTTGTACGCCTGGAGCTGATGGCCCAGCGCCTCGATGACGGCCAGTGGCTCGCCGATCAGCTCGGCCTCGGCGAGGAGTCGCTCGGCGCGCGCGTTGCGCGCCGGTCCCTCCGGCTGCTGGGCGTTGTCCCGCATCGCCTCGCGGAGGGCCTCGAAGGTCAGGGTCATGCGTCGTTCTCCCCGTGGTGGGTGGCCCAGGTGAGCAGTCCCGCGAACGCCCGGTTGAGCAGCGCCGAGTCCGCCGGGCGCAGCGGCCGCTGCGCCATCAGCAGGGCCTGCCCGTACAGCGCCTCGACGGCCGTCCCCGCGAGCTCCGGGTCGTCGAGCGAACCGATCCGGCGGATCAGCGGGTTCAGATGGTTGAGGACCAGCCGGGCCCTCGGCGCGCTGCCGCGCAGTGAGCCGAGGATGCCGGCCCACAGGTCGTCCGCCTGCTCCTCGGCGTCCGCCCGGGCCTGCTCGTGGCGGGCCGCGCGGTCGTCCAGGTGTAGCGCGGGCACGGTCAGCGGATGGAAGGAGCGCAGCGACACGTCGCAGCCCAGCGGATCCAGCGCGGCACGCGCCACCGAGAGGAACGACGAGAGCGCCAGCTCCTGCGCCGGGTCGACCGAGTCGAGATGGGCGGTCACGGTCTCGGCGTCGAGCTCCGCGACGGCGGTGCCGGGACGGACCTCGGGGAGGCGTTCGACCAGCTCCGTGTCGTACGTGTAGCCGCCGTTGACGACGCCGATGCCCTGCGCGGTCGCGATCGCGGCGACCTGCCGGTACTCCTCGACGGTACGGGTGAAGTGCACGACCGGGTGACGGCGGGCGAACTCCTCCAGCGAGAGCCGGCCGTCCGTCGTCTCGAACGGCAGCCACGGCAGCATCGTCCGCAGCATCTCGCCGTCGTGGCGGGCCAGCGACTTCACACCGAGGTGGTGCACGGCCAGGAACTCCTCCAGACGCTCCGGGGCACCCGCGGCCAGCTCGCCGAGCCAGTCCCGTACGGCGGCCCCGAGCGCGTCCCGTACGCCCGCCAGCGTCTCGTCCTCGTACAGCGACTCGCGTGAGGCGGTCGGCCGCAGGCTGTCCGTGTCGAGGACGCAGCGCACGAAGAACGCCCAGTCGGGCAGCAGCCCGTCGGCCCGCTCGGTGAGCAGCATGCCCTTCAGGTGGACCCGGTGACCGGCGCGCTGGGCGGGGCTGACGGCCGACGGCAGGACGTACGCCACACCGCGGATCCCGGCGACCGGAAGATCCAGGTCGATCGAGTCGAGCGGGGTGAACCCGAAGACGTCCCGGCAGTGGCCGGCGAGCGCGACCCGCCGGGCCGCCGGGCTCGCGTACGAGCGGTCCCAGGGCGCGGGCAGTTCGGTGACCGGCGCGTCGCCGACTTGTACTTCGTACGGGAGGAGCGAGCCGTACTCGCGGGCCAGCGCGAGGACCCGCTCCTCGGACAGCCACTCGCCGGAGCCGGGGCGTGCGGTGAGGTGCACGGTGGTGCCCGGCTCCGTGCGCGCGCTGTCGGGGAGCGTGCGGACGGTGTACGAACCGTCGTCGCGGGCCGTCCACTCCACCGGTGGGGCGGCGGGCGTACGGGCGCTGCGGCTGACCACCCGGATCTCTGCGGCGACCACGAAGCAGGCGAGCAGACCGATGCCGAACTGCCCCAGGAACTCGGCTCGGGCGCTCGCGACGCCGGCGGCGTCCGCCCGCTTCGAACTGCGGCCGATCGTGGCCAGCAGGTTGTGGACGTCGCTCTCGGTCAGCCCGATGCCGCTGTCCTCGACGCGCAGGCTGCCGCCGTCCGCGTACAGCCGGACCCGTGCCGGGGCATCGGGCTGCTCGGCGCGGCGCGCGGTGATCGCGTCGACGGCGTTCTGCAGCAGTTCGCGCAGGTAGACCCGGGGGCTCGAATAGAGGTGGTGGGAGAGAAGATCCACGAGTCCGCGCAGATCGACCTGGAAGGTGTGCGGTGTCTGATCAGCAGTCATCGTCGCTGCGCCGGTGGGGGGACAGACGACGGCGCGGGTCGGGCGATCCCGGCGGGCGGTGATCGCGGGGCGGCACGGGGGGAGACGCGTCATCCTAGGGGGCACGACGCCGACGTGACCAGGAGATATCCGCAGCCTGCGGGACGGGTGTCAGTGCGGTGGTGTGCAATGGAACGCGTGCCAGTGCTCGACGAACCTCTGAAGAACCTCCTCGGCGCCGCCACCGCGAAGGTGATGGCCGAGCACCTCGACCTGCGTACGGTCGGGGATCTCCTCCACCACTACCCCAGGCGGTACGCCGAGCGCGGTGAGCTCACCGCCCTCGCCGACCTGCCGCTGGACGAGCACGTCACGGTGGTCGCGCAGGTGGCCGACGCCCGCGTACTGACCTTCAACAAGGGCGGCCGGGGCAAGGGCCAGCGCCTGGAGGTCACCATCACCGACGGGAGCGGGCGGATGCAGCTCGTCTTCTTCGGCCGGGGCGTCCACTTCCACCAGAAGGAGCTGCTGCCGGGCCGGCGCGGGATGTTCGCCGGCAAGGTCGGGGTCTTCAACCGCAAGCTCCAGCTCACCCACCCCGAGTACAAACTCCTGGACGCCGAGAGCAGCGACGAGACGGTCAAGGCCTTCGCGAGCGAACTGCTGCCGATCTACCCCGCCTGCAAGCAGCTGGAGTCCTGGACCATCGAGCAGTCCGTCTCCATCGCCCTGGACTCCCTGGCCGCCACCGGCTGGGCGGGTCTCGCCGACCCGCTGCCGCCCGCCCTGCGCGAGGGCCGCGGCCTCGCCGAGCTGCCCGAGGCGCTCCAGAAGGTCCACCGGCCCCGTACGAAGGCCGACATCGAGGACGCCCGGCAGCGGCTCAAGTGGGACGAGGCCTTCGTCCTCCAGGTGGCCCTCGCCCGCCGCCGGCACGCCGACACCCAACTGCCCGCCGTCGCCCGCCGACCCACCGCCGGCGGCATCCTCGACGCCTTCGACGCCAAGCTGCCCTTCACCCTCACCGACGGCCAGAAGAAGGTCTCCAAGGAGATCTTCGACGACCTCGCCACCGACCACCCCATGCACCGTCTCCTCCAGGGCGAAGTGGGCTCCGGCAAGACGATGGTGGCCCTGCGGGCCATGCTTGCCGTCGTCGACGCCGGGGGACAGGCCGCGATGCTCGCCCCCACCGAGGTCCTCGCCCAGCAGCACCACCGTTCGATCACCGAGATGATGGGCGAGCTCGCCCAGGCCGGCATGCTCGGCGGGGCCGAGCACGCCACCAAGGTCGTGCTCCTCACCGGCTCCATGGGCGCCGCCGCCCGGCGGCAGGCGCTCCTCGACCTGGTCACCGGCGAGGCCGGGATCGTCATCGGCACGCATGCGCTGATCGAGGACAAGGTCCAGTTCCACGACCTCGGGCTCGTCGTCGTCGACGAGCAGCACCGCTTCGGCGTGGAGCAGCGCGACGCCCTCAGGGGCAAGGGAAAGCAGCCGCCGCACCTGCTGGTCATGACCGCCACGCCGATCCCGCGCACGGTCGCCATGACCGTCTTCGGCGACCTGGAGACCTCCGTCCTGGACCAGCTGCCCGCCGGGCGCTCCCCGATCGCCAGCCATGTCGTCCCGGCCGCCGACAAGCCGCACTTCCTCGCTCGCGCGTGGGAGCGCGTGCGGGAGGAGGTGGAGAACGGACACCAGGCGTACGTGGTCTGCCCGCGCATCGGCGACGACGAGGACGAGAAGCAGAAGCGGAAGGCGTCCCCCGAGGACGAGGCCGAGAAGCGGCCGCCGCTCGCCGTCCTGGAGGTCGCCGAGAAGCTCCGCGCGGGCCCCCTCGCCGGACTCCGCGTCGAGGTCCTGCACGGCCGGATGCACCCCGACGACAAGGACGCCGTCATGCGCCGCTTCGCCGCGGGCGAGGCGGACGTCCTGGTCGCCACCACCGTCATCGAGGTCGGCGTGAACGTCCCCAACGCCACCGCCATGGTGATCATGGACGCCGACCGCTTCGGCGTCTCCCAGCTCCACCAGCTCCGCGGCCGCGTCGGCCGAGGCTCCGCCCCCGGCCTCTGCCTCCTCGTCACCGAGATGCCCGAGGCCAGTCCCGCCCGGCAGCGCCTCGGCGCCGTCGCCTCCACCCTCGACGGCTTCGAGCTCTCCCGTATCGACCTCGAACAGCGCCGCGAGGGCGACGTCCTCGGCCAGGCCCAGTCCGGCGTCCGCTCCTCGCTGCGGATGCTCACCGTCATCGACGACGAGGAGGTCATCGCCGCCGCCCGCGAGGAGGCCACCGCCGTCGTCCTGGCCGACCCCGACCTCACCGACCACCCCGAGCTGCGCACCGCCCTGG
Source organism: Streptomyces sp. NPDC022552 (assembly GCF_055561875.1). Taxonomy (NCBI): domain Bacteria; kingdom Bacillati; phylum Actinomycetota; class Actinomycetes; order Kitasatosporales; family Streptomycetaceae; genus Streptomyces; species Streptomyces sp. NPDC022552. The sequence continues at coordinate 171,042 of NZ_JBVHGJ010000016.1, read as the reverse complement.
ACGCGCTCCTGGACAAGGAGCGGGAGGAGTTCCTGGAGAAGGGGTGACGGCACACCCCGCCCACCGGCCATATCGTGGAGGCACAGGAGCCCTGAAGCACAAGGACAAGGACCTCAGATGACCCGCGTGATCGCCGGTACGGCCGGCGGACGCCGACTGGCCGTGCCGCCCGGCAACGGCACCCGCCCGACCTCCGACCGGGCGCGCGAGGGCCTCTTCTCCACCTGGGAGTCGCTCCTCGGCACCCTCCACGGGGCCCGTGTGGCCGATCTGTACGCGGGCTCGGGCGCCGTCGGCCTGGAGGCGCTCTCGCGCGGCGCCTCCCACGCCCTGCTCGTCGAGGCCGACGCCCGGGCCGCCCGGACCGTCCGCGAGAACATCCGCACGCTCGGACTCCCCGGTGCCGAACTGCGGACCGGCAAAGCGGAGCAGATCGTGACAGGACCGGCGCCCGCCGACCCGTACGACCTGGTCTTCCTCGACCCGCCCTACGCCGTCTCGGACGACGATCTTCGCGAGATCCTCCTCACACTCCGCTCCGGGGGCTGGATCGCCGACGATGCCGTCGTCACCGTGGAGCGCAGCACCCGAGGCGGAGAGTTCGCCTGGCCGGCCGGTTTCACATCACTCCGGGCCCGTCGCTACGGCGAGGGAACGTTTTGGTACGGTCGCGCCGCCTCTACGTGCGAAGACGCACGATGACCGGACCGGAGAGCGAGGGACCCAAGTTGCGCCGCGCCGTCTGTCCGGGGTCATTCGACCCCATCACCAACGGACACCTCGACATCATCGCCCGCGCCTCCAAGCTGTACGACGTCGTGCACGTCGCGGTGATGATCAACCAGTCCAAGCGAGGGCTGTTCACCGTCGACGAGCGGATCGAACTGATCCGTGAGGTCACGGCCGACTTCGGCAACGTCGAGGTCGAGGCCTTCCACGGCCTGCTCGTCGACTTCTGCAAGCAGCGGGACATCCCCGCGATCGTCAAGGGTCTGCGCGCGGTCAGCGACTTCGACTACGAGCTGCAGATGGCGCAGATGAACAACGGGCTCTCGGGCGTCGAGACCCTGTTCGTCCCCACCAACCCGACGTACAGCTTCCTGTCGTCCTCGCTGGTCAAGGAGGTCGCCGCCTGGGGCGGCGACGTCTCCCACCTGGTCCCGCCGGCCGTCCTCGGCCGGCTCACCGAGCGCCTCGCCGAGCGGCGCGCCGAGCAGTGACCCCGAGCGACCGTCCCTGACGGTCCGTCACCTGGTGTCGTACGGGGGACGACTGCCCTTACAGTCGTCCCGTCCGTCTCCATCCAGCTGTAGAGAGTGGCGAGCACCCGGTGGACGTGCAGAAGAAGCTCGACGAGATCGTTTCCACGATCACAAACGCCCGCTCCATGCCCATGTCGGCGTCCTGCGTGGTCAACCGCGCCGAGCTGCTCGCCATGCTCGAAGAGGTACGGGAGGCCCTGCCGGGCTCCCTCGCCCAGGCCCAGGAGCTGCTCGGCGGCCGGGAGCAGATGGTCGAGCACGCCCGCCAGGAGGCCGAGCGGATCATCGAGGCCGCCCACGCCGAGCGCGGCTCGCTGATCTCGGACACCCAGGTCGCCCGCCAGTCCCAGGACGAGGCGGACCGGATCCTCTCCGAGGCCCGCCGGGAGGCCGAGGAGATCCGCGCCGAGGCCGACGACTACGTCGACTCCAAGCTCGCCAACTTCGAGGTCGTCCTCAACAAGACCATCGGCTCCGTCGACCGGGGCCGCGAGAAGCTGCTCGGCCGCGGCCCCGGCCTGGACGAGCAGGGCTACGCCGACGAGGACGCCCCGGAGTACAGCGCGGACCCGCAGACCCTGATCCACCGGGCGGACGAGTACGTGGACGCCAAGCTCGGCGCCTTCGAGGCCGTGCTGTCCAAGACCCTGGAGGCCGTCGGCCGGGGCCGGCAGAAGCTGCACGGGCGGATCGCCACGGACGACCTCGGCGCGCACATGGCCGCCCAGGACGCGGCCGGCGGCTCCCGGCCCACCAGCGACGCCGACTACCTGGCCGGCCTCGCCGAGCTGGCGGACCCCGAGCCGGTGCAGCAGCAGCCCGTCATGCAGCAGGCCCCGCAGATCCCGGCCCAGCAGCCGGACCCGTACGGGTACCAGCAGCAGCCCCAGCACCAGGACACCTACGCCTACCAGCAGCCCGACCCCTACGCGTACCAGCAGCAGCCCGACCCGTACTCCGTTGCAGGCAGCGGCTCAACCGGAGCGGCTTACGCCGCGCCCGCGTACGAGCAGCAGTACGGCTACGAGCAGCAGCCGCCGCAGCACCAGCCGCAGGCCGCCGCGCTCGACGAGACCAGCTTCTTCGACACGAGCATGATCGACCTGGAGCAGCTGCGTCAGTACGAGCAGGGTCACGGCCACGGTCAGGGGCACTGAACGATCAGCTCCACGGACCCGGATTGGGTCCTGAGCGACGCGTCCAGTATCCTGGCTCTTCGGTCGCGCGTATGCCCGCGATCCATGCTGCCCGCTCCGTCTCCCGATTCGAACGCGGCAGCCCCCTCACGATCCGAAAGCAGGAAGAGCCCTGAGCACGCGCCTTGACCACCGCAACCCCCTCGTGTTCGACACACACGAGCTGGGGCGGCGTCCTGGTGCCCTCCAGCGGATCTCCCGTTCGGTCGAGGCCCCCAAGAACTTCGGTGTCGAAGGGGTCATCGGAGTGCCGGAAGGCGCGCCGGTGGAAATCGACCTCCGCCTCGAGTCGGTCATGGAAGGGGTGCTCGTCACAGGCACCGCCCGTGCATCGGCCGAAGGGGAGTGCGTAAGGTGTCTGGAGCCCGTCGAGCTCGAGCTCGACGTGGACTTCCAGGAGATGTTCTCGTACCCCGACTCCGACGACCGGGGCCGCTCCAAGGCGGCCGCGGACGACGAAGCCGAGGACGACGAGGACATGATCCCCCTCGAGGACGGCATGTTCGACCTCGAGCCCGTGCTGCGTGATGCGGTGGTGCTCGCACTGCCGATGCAGCCGGTGTGCCGGGAGGACTGTGCGGGTCTGTGTTCCGAGTGCGGGACCAACCTGAACGAGAACCCGGACCACCACCACGATGCCGTCGACATGCGTTGGGCGGCACTGCAGGGACTCGCCGGTTCGCTGGGAACCGATGAGAAGGACAACATGAGCGGCGCCGAAGCTGGCGTCGACGAGAAGCAGGAGAAGTAGCCGTGGCTGTTCCGAAGCGGAAGATGTCGCGCAGCAACACGCGCCACCGCCGGTCGCAGTGGAAGGCTGCGGTCCCCACCCTGGTTTCGTGTGAGCGTTGCCAGGAGCCGAAGCAGCAGCACATCGCGTGCCCGAGCTGCGGCACCTACAACAAGCGCCAGGTCCTCTCGGTCTGAGTGGCTGGTGAGAGGCGCAATGTCTGAGTCCAACAAGACGGACAATGCCTCGTCCCACACGCTTCTGGAAGGGCGGCTCGGGTATCAGCTCGAGTCCGCCCTTCTGGTGCGTGCGCTGACGCACCGCTCGTACGCGTACGAGAACGGCGGTCTGCCCACCAACGAGCGTCTGGAGTTCCTCGGGGACTCCGTGCTCGGCCTGGTGGTCACGGACACGCTGTACCGCACCCACCCCGACCTGCCCGAAGGCCAGCTGGCCAAGCTGCGGGCCGCGGTGGTCAACTCGCGTGCGCTGGCGGAGGTCGGTCGCGACCTCGAACTCGGCTCCTTCATCCGGCTCGGCCGGGGCGAAGAGGGCACGGGTGGCCGGGACAAGGCATCCATCCTCGCCGACACCCTTGAAGCGGTGATCGGTGCGGTCTATCTCGACCAGGGCCTCGACGCGGCCTCGGAGCTGGTGCACCGGCTCTTCGACCCGCTGATCGAGAAGTCCTCGAACCTCGGTGCAGGACTGGACTGGAAGACCAGCCTCCAGGAGCTGACCGCGGCCGAGGGTCTGGGTGTTCCGGAGTACCTCGTCACGGAGACGGGTCCGGACCACGAGAAGACCTTCACTGCTGCCGCCCGCGTCGGTGGTGTCTCGTACGGCACCGGCACCGGCCGCAGCAAGAAGGAAGCGGAGCAGCAGGCGGCGGAGTCCGCATGGCGCGCGATTCGCGCGGCGGCGGACGAGCGTCTCGCGGCGGCGAAGGCCGCGGCGGAGGCGGCGGCCGAAGCGACGCCGGAAGAGGTCGCCGACACCCCTTCCCCCGCGGACCAGGCCTCGGCCTGAAGCCCTCCCCTTCCTGACGGCACTGCTTCCCGACGACCCCGCCCGGGGCCCGCGAGGGTCCTCCGGGCGGGGTCTTCTGCTGACGTCCGGCCGTCCCGGCCAGGGCGGTAGGCTTCGGGCGTCGTCTTTCCCGTACCCCTCCGGAGGAGTCCCGTGCCCGAGTTGCCCGAGGTCGAGGTCGTACGACGCGGTCTCGAGCGCTGGGTCGGCGGGCGGACCGTGGGCGAGGTCGAGGTGCTGCATCCCAGGGCCGTACGCCGGCACCTGGCCGGCGGCCCGGACTTCGCCGCCCGCCTCAAGGGTCACCGGTTCGGGATCGCGCGCCGGCGCGGCAAGTACCTCTGGATCCCTCTGGCGGACACCGAGGCCTCCGTCCTCGGCCACCTCGGGATGAGCGGGCAGCTGCTCGTACAGCCCGAGACCACCCCGGACGAGAAGCATCTGCGCATCCGTGTCCGGTTCGAGGACGGCCTCGGCACCGAACTGCGCTTCGTCGACCAGCGCACCTTCGGCGGACTCTCGCTCCACGACAACACCCCCGACGGGCTGCCCGACGTCATCGCGCACATCGCCCGCGATCCGCTGGACCCGGCGTTCGACGACGCCGCGTTCCAGACCGCCCTGCGGCTGCGCCGTACGACGATCAAGCGGGCGCTGCTCGACCAGACGCTGATCAGCGGGGTCGGCAACATCTACGCGGACGAGGCGCTCTGGCGCGCCAAGCTGCACTACGAACGCCCGACCGCGACGCTCACCCGGCCCCGCTCGGCCGAACTCCTCGGCCATGTACGGGACGTGATGAACGCGGCCCTCGCGGCCGGCGGGACCAGTTTCGACAGTCTGTACGTCAATGTGAACGGCGAGTCCGGCTACTTCGACCGGTCGCTCGACGCGTACGGACGCGAGGACGAGCCGTGCCGCCGCTGCGGTACGCCGATGCGCCGCCGTCCCTGGATGAACCGGTCGAGCTACTTCTGCCCGCGCTGCCAGCGCCCGCCGCGCGCCACGGCCTGACGGCCGCGCGCACTCCCACGCTCAACGCGCTCGCTTCTGTCGCTCACACGCTCGCCGCGGCGGCGCGCTCCTCGTCGTAGCTCTCCCGCGCCGTGAGGACGTCCGGCATCCGGCCCTCCACCAGCTCGATCAGCCCGACGAGCCGCTCGGCGACCTCGCGTCCCAGTGGCGTGAGCGTGTAGTCCACCCGGGGCGGGTTGGTCGGCTGCGCCTCGCGGTGGACGAGCCCGTCGCGCTCCAGCGCGTGCAGAGTCTGCGCCAGCATCTTCTCGCTGACCCCGTCGACCCGGCGGCGCAGCTCGTTGAAGCGGAACGTGCCCTCGTGGAGCGCGCCGAGCGTGAGCGTGCCCCACCGGCCCGTCACATGCTCCAGCGTCTCGCGCGAGGTGCAGGCTCGGGCGAACACGTTGAACACGAGGTCGTCAGTCATGCCCTCTACCATACCCGCGCACAGCGCTAACCATGGGTATGCGCTCTCTGATGGGTTGCACTGTTGAAAAGTTAGTGCTCTACTTCTTGTCATTCCCCCCGCCGATGAGGAGTCCCACCATGTCCACGCCGCCCGTCGTCTCCATCGCCTACCACTCCGGCTACGGCCACACCGCCGTCGTCGCCGAGGCCGTCCGTGCCGGCGCGCTCGACGCGGGCGCCACCGTCCACCTGATCAAGGTCGACGAGATCACCGACGCCCAGTGGGAGCTGCTCGACGCCTCCGACGCGATCGTGTTCGGCTCGCCGACGTACATGGGTACCGCCTCGGGCGCGTTCCACAAGTTCGCCGAGGACAGCTCGAAGCGCTGGTTCACGGACACCTGGACCGACAAGCTGGCGGCGGGCTTCACCAACTCCGCCTCCAAGAGCGGCGACAAGCTGCACACCCTGCAGTTCTTCCAGATCCTGGCCGCCCAGCACGGCATGACCTGGGTCAACCTGGGCCTGAAGCCGGGCTGGAACACCACCGAGGCGTCCGAGAACGACATCAACCGCCTCGGCTTCTTCGCCGGCGCCGCCGCCCAGACCCACAACGACCTGGGCCCCGAGGGCGTCCACAAGGCCGACCTCGCCACCGCCGAACACCTCGGCCGCCGCGTCGCCGCCACCGCGCGCACCTTCGCCCTCGGCCGCGCGGCCGCCTGATCCCCTCCCGCGAAGAAGGGCCCCGCCACCACCCGGTGACGGGGCCCTTCTCGGTGTTCGGTCAGAACGTGGAGGTCGCCTTACCCGCTGACGGCTCAGAAGCCGAAGTCCTGCGTCCACCAGGGGCCGCCGTCGGCGAAGTGCACGCCGACGCCGAGCGTCGTGTAGTCGCAGTTCAGGATGTTCGCGCGGTGGCCGTCGCTGTTCATCCAGGACTCCATCACGGCCGCCGCGTCCACCTGGCCGCGGGCGATGTTCTCGCCGCCCATGCCGGAGACGCCCGCCTGGGCCGCGCGGTCCCACGGCGTGTCGCCGTCGGGGTCCGTGTGGTCGAAGAAGCCGCGCGCGGCCATGTCCGCGCTGAAGTCGCCCGCCAGCGCGGCGAGAGCGGCGTCCGAGCGCACCGGGGTGCAGCCCACCTTGGCCCGCTCCTGGTTGACCAGCCGGACGACCTCGGCCTCGGCGGCCGCGGCGCGGCTCAGGGTCGGCGCGGCCGGCGGCGTCGTACGGGTCGGCGCGGGCTTCGTCGTCGTCGGCGCGGGCTTCGGCGTCGCCGTCTTCGGCGGCGTGGGCTTCTTCGTCGGGGCCGCCGTCTTCGACGGCTTGGCGACGGTCTTCGACGGCGTCGGAGAAGCGGTCGTCCTGGACGGCTTCGGCGAGGGGGTCGCGGAGGGGGAGGCCTTGCCCGTGGGCGTAGCCGTACCCGGGGTGGGCGGAGTGGAGGACGGCGTCGCGGACGAGCCGCCCTGCGTCGTCAGCTCCGGAGCCTGCCGGGACTCGCTCTGCTCCTTGCCGGAGGCGACGCTGCCCACGGTGTGCGTCTCCCCGCCGGGCAGCAGGCCCGAGGCGACGGCGACCGCGCCGACCGCCACCGCGGCGGACACGCCGAGCAGCCCGTTACGCACGGGCCGCTTCCTGCGGCGGATACCCCGGTGCCGGCTGTCCGAACCGGCCGCGTAATCTTCTGCGGCGGGCGCGGCGCCGGAGCGACGATGGCGTCCCATCTGCTCTGCCTTCCTGACGTCCTGTGCTGACTGTTCCGTGTGGCTGTGGCGTGCTGGCTGTGCTCTGGTCTTTGCTGATCTTTGCTTCCGCGGACCCGTAGAAGGTCCTCGGGCGAGGCACGCCCGAACGGGTGAGCCTCATTCGGTCGGGACTGTACGCCATGACGCACGGGGGTGACGTGCCCCTTGAGCAATTGGCCCGTTAGCGTTCAGCCATGAACGAAGACGTACGGCTGACCGCCTGGGTGCGCGGCCGAGTACAGGGAGTGGGCTTCCGTTGGTTCACCAGGGCAAACGCAATGGAGATCGGAAGCCTCGTCGGCTTCGCCCTCAACCTCGACGACGGCCGGGTACAGGTCGTGGCCGAGGGGCCGAGTGAGAATTGCCACCGTCTGCTGGAGTGGCTGCGCGCCGGCGACACTCCCGGGCGGGTAACCGGAGTCACGGAGATCTGGGGCACTCCGCGAGGCGGTTACGACGGCTTCGAGATCCGCTGACGATCACCCTGACGGCGCTCCGTCCGATGGCCCGCTCGGCCCTCGGGCGGACGTTCGGCGAAGGGCCGCCGACATGGAAATGGCCTGATGGTTGCCAAGAAGGGCTTGCGATGCCAAGCTGCGCGCGGAAGGATGATCGCTACGCCCCCTGAGGCACCGAGTTGCGAGGTCCAGCCGCCTGTTGTGCGGCCGTAGACCCCCGGTCGCCCCTTGATACGGGGCGTGATCGTGTTGACCGTCAAACTTTTTGGTGAGACTCTGGAAGCCCCGCGCACCTTAGCTGTTTGGCAGTAAGAACCGGCACGACATGAAGCACTGCCGAGCACCGCGGGTGCGAAAATCCCTCACGACCCACACCGCTTCGGTCGGTCACTCAGTGTGGAGGACCATCCATCATGGCAAAGGCGCTTCTCGGTTACGTCGGCGGCTCCGACCCGCGACTCCTCGCCGAGATGCGACGGCTTCAGCAGCGCGTCCAGGACCTCGAGTCCGAGCTTGTACGGATTCAGTCCGAGAACGACGCGCTCAACGCTGCCGCCGCACAGCATGGCGAGTCGCTGCTCGACAGCATCGACCTCGACGTTCCCAAGGCGGAGCCTGCGCTCACCTGACCGTCACCATCCCAGTGACAGTCAGCCCCGTGCCGGGGCAGGGTGAGAAACACTCTCGCTAGCACAGCTAGATATGCAAGGGACGCTCAGGCGTCCCTTCTTTCTTGAGTCCCCCACGTCACACCCCTCCTCACCCGAGGGTGTGCCCTGCACCTTCATGGGTGAAACGCGCAACCCCAGGTAGAGTCCGGGGGCGTGCATCTCAAGGCCCTGACCCTCCGCGGTTTCAAGTCGTTCGCATCCGCCACCACGCTGCGGTTCGAACCGGGAATCACGTGTGTCGTCGGGCCGAACGGATCCGGCAAGTCCAATGTCGTGGACGCGCTGTCCTGGGTCATGGGCGAGCAGGGCGCCAAGTCGCTGCGCGGCGGCAAGATGGAGGACGTCATCTTCGCCGGCACGACCGGGCGGCCGCCGCTCGGTCGTGCCGAGGTGTCGCTGACCATCGACAACTCCGACGGCGCGCTCCCCATCGACTACGCCGAGGTCACGATCACCCGGATCATGTTCCGGGGTGGCAGCAGCGAGTACCAGATCAACGGCGACACCTGCCGCCTGCTCGACATCCAGGACCTGCTCTCCGACTCCGGAATCGGCCGAGAGATGCATGTCATCGTCGGCCAGGGCCAGCTCGACTCCGTCCTGCACGCCGACCCGATGGGCCGGCGCGCCTTCATCGAGGAGGCGGCGGGCGTCCTCAAGCACCGCAAGCGCAAGGAGAAGGCGCTGCGGAAGCTCGACGCGATGCAGGCCAACCTCGCGCGCGTGCAGGACCTGACCGACGAGCTGCGCCGCCAGCTCAAGCCGCTCGGCCGGCAGGCGGCGGTCGCCCGCCGGGCAGCCGTCATCCAGGCCGATCTGCGCGACGCCCGGCTGCGGCTGCTCTCCGACGACCTCGTACGCCTCCAGGAGGCCCTGAAGGCCGAGGTCGCCGACGAGGCCGCGCTCAAGGAGCGCAAGGACGGTGCCGAGAACGAGCTGCGGGCCGCCCTCGCGAAGGAGGCCGAGCTCGAGGACGAGGTCCGCCGGCTCGCCCCGCGGCTCCAGCGCGCCCAGCGGACCTGGTACGAACTCTCGCAGCTCGCCGAGCGGGTACGGGGCACGATCTCGCTCGCCGACGCGCGCGTGAAGAGCGCCACCGCCCAGCCGCCCGAGGAGCGCCGGGGCCGGGACCCGGAGGACATGGAGCGCGAGGCCGCCCGCATCCGCGAGCAGGAGGCCGAGCTGGAGGCCGCCCTGGAGGCGGCCGAACGGGCTCTGGAGGACACCGTCGCCCACCGGGCCGACCTGGAGCGCGAACTCGCGGTCGAGGAGCGCCGGCTCAAGGACGTGGCGCGCGCGATCGCCGACCGGCGCGAGGGCCTGGCCCGGCTGCACGGCCAGGTCAGCGCCGCCCGCTCGCGCGCCGCGTCCGCCCAGGCCGAGATCGACCGGCTCGCCGCCGCCCGGGACGAGGCCCAGGAGCGGGCCGTCGCGGCCCAGGAGGAGTACGAGCAGCTCAAGGCCGAGGTCGACGGCCTCGACGCGGACGACAGCGAACGGGGGGAGCGGTACGAAGCCGCCCGCCGTGACCTCGCCGAGGCGGAGGCAGCCTTGACGGCCGCCCGCGAGGCAGCCACCGCGGCCGACCGTCTCCGGGCCGCGACCCGGGCCCGCCACGACGCGCTCTCGCTCGGGCTGCGCCGCAAGGACGGGACGGGAGCGCTGCTCGGCGCCCGCGACAGCCTGACCGGGCTGCTCGGCCCGGCCGCCGAACTCCTCACCGTCACCCCCGGGCACGAGGTCGCGCTCGCCGCCGCCCTCGGCGCGGCGGCCGACGCCGTCGCCGTCTCCGGCCCCACCGCGGCGGTCGAGGCCCTGCGCCTCCTGCGCAAGCAGGACGCGGGCCGCGCGGCGCTGCTGCTCACCGGGACGGAGGGCCCGGCGCGCCCGTCCGACACCGCGGGCCGACCCGGCGCCGCCGACCTCGTCCGGGGCCCCGAGGAACTCATGGGCGCGGTGCGACGGTTGCTCGACGGGATCGTGGTGGTGGGATCCCTGGAGGAGGCCGAGGACCTCGTCCACGCGCACCCGGAACTCACCGCCGTGACCGCCGAGGGCGACATGCTCGGGGCGCACTTCGCCCACGGCGGCTCCGCCGGGGCGCCCAGCCTCCTCGAAGTGCAGGCGTCCGTCGACGAGGCGGCCGCCGAGCTGGAGGAGCTGGAGTCGCGCTGCGAGGAGCTGGCCCGCGCCCAGCAGGCGGCGACCGAGGCGAGGCGCGCCACCGCCGCCCTCGTCGAGGAGCTGGCCGAGAGCCGCCGCGCCGCCGACCGGGAGAAGTCCCAGGTCGCCCAGCAGCTCGGCCGGCTCGCCGGGCAGGCCAGGGGCGCCGCGGGCGAGGCCGAGCGGACCGCGGCCGCCGCCGCCCGCGCGGAAGAGGCCCTGGAGAAGGCGCTCCACGAGGCCGAGGAGCTCGCCGAGCGGCTGCTCGTCGCCGAGGAGGCGCCGAGCGAGGAGGAGCCCGACACCTCCGTGCGCGACCGGCTCGCCGCCGACGGCGCCAACGCCCGCCAGACCGAGATGGAGGCCAGGCTCCAGCTTCGTACGCACGAGGAACGGGTCAAGGGTCTTGCCGGACGGGCCGACTCCCTCGACCGGGGCGCCCGCGCCGAACGCGAGGCACGCGCGCGTGCGGAGCAGCGGCGGGCCCGGCTGCGTCACGAGGCGGAGGTCGCGACCGCCGTCGCCACCGGCACCCGGCAGCTGCTGGCCCATGTCGAGGTCTCCCTCGTCCGGGCCGAGCAGGAGCGGGCGCTCGCCGACGCCGCCAAGGGCGCGCGTGAGCAGGGCCTGTCCGCCGCCCGGGCCCGGGGCAGGGATCTGAAGGCCGAGCTGGACAAGCTCACCGACTCCGTCCACCGGGGTGAGGTCCTCGGTGCCGAGAAGCGGATGCGGATCGAGCAGCTGGAGACCAAGGCCCTGGAGGAGCTGGGTGTCGAGCCGGCCGGACTGGTCGCCGAGTACGGCCCCCATACGCTCGTACCGCCGTCGCCGCCCGCCGAGGGCGAGGAGCTGCCGGAGGACCCGGAGCATCCGCGCAACCAGCCCCGCCCGTTCGTCCGTTCGGAGCAGGAGAAGCGGCTCAAGGCGGCCGAGCGGGCGTACCAGCAGCTCGGCAAGGTGAATCCGCTGGCTCTCGAAGAGTTCGCGGCGCTGGAGGAACGGCACAAGTTCCTCTCCGAGCAGCTGGAGGACCTGAAGAAGACCCGGGCGGACCTCCTTCAGGTCGTGAAGGAGGTCGACATCCGTGTCGAGCAGGTCTTCAGCGAGGCGTACCGGGACACCGCCCGCGAGTTCGAGGGCGTCTTCTCGCGGCTCTTCCCCGGGGGCGAGGGCCGGCTGATCCTGACCGACCCCGACAACATGCTCACCACGGGCGTCGACGTGGAGGCCCGTCCGCCCGGCAAGAAGGTCAAGCGGCTCTCGCTGCTCTCCGGCGGCGAGCGTTCGCTGACCGCCGTGGCCATGCTGGTCTCCATCTTCAAGGCCAGGCCCAGCCCGTTCTACGTGATGGACGAGGTGGAGGCGGCGCTCGACGACACCAACCTCCAGCGGCTGATCCGGATCATGCAGGAGCTCCAGGAGTCCTCGCAGCTGATCGTCATCACGCACCAGAAGCGGACGATGGAGGTCGCGGACGCGCTGTACGGCGTTTCCATGCAGGGGGACGGGGTATCGAAGGTCATCAGCCAGCGACTGCGGTGATGATCAACTTCAAGTCTTGAACACAAGAGGTCCAAAACTCAGTTTTAAGTCATATGACATGACCTCTTGACTTCGAAACGTGAAGGCATAGTCTCTGCAACGTTGCTTTTACCTTCACGTGGTGGGCGGCGTGATGTTGTGCGCCACTTGAAGGGCTCGCCCCCCACGCCCCGGCGACGCTGCCGGAGCCCGTAGGAGTCCATGTGACCAGCCCCGCGCAGGCGCCCACGCCGCCGCCGTCCGAAGGCCGAGCCGCCCACCCGGACCACCTCGGCCACGTCATCTTCATCACGGCGTCCGCCGCGATGGGAGGCTTCCTCTTCGGATACGACAGCTCCGTCATCAACGGCGCCGTCGAGGCCATCCGGGACCGCTACGACATCGGCTCCGGCACGCTGGCCCAAGTCATCGCGATCGCCCTGATCGGCTGCGCCATCGGCGCCGCGACCGCCGGCCGCATGGCCGACAAGATCGGCCGCATCCGCTGCATGCAGATCGCCGCCGTGCTGTTCACCGTCAGCGCCGTCGGCTCGGCGCTGCCCTTCGCCCTCTGGGACCTGGCCTTCTGGCGGATCATCGGCGGCTTCGCCATCGGCATGGCCTCGGTGATCGGCCCGGCCTACATCGCCGAGGTCGCCCCCGCCGCCTACCGCGGCCGCCTCGGCTCCTTCCAGCAGGCCGCGATCGTCATCGGCATCGCCATCTCCCAGCTCGTCAACTACGGCATCCTGCAGCTCGCCGACGGCGACCAGCGCGGCGAGATCGGCGGCCTCGAGGCCTGGCAGTGGATGCTCGGCGTGATGGTCGTTCCCGCCGTGCTCTACGGTCTGCTCTCCTTCGCCATCCCGGAGTCCCCCCGCTTCCTCATCTCCGTCGGCAGGATCGACAAGGCCAAGGAGGTCCTCTCCGAGGTCGAGGGCCATGAGGTGAACCTGGACCACCGCGTCGCCGAGATCGAACAGGCCATGCGCCGTGAGCACAAGTCCACCTTCAGGGACCTGCTCGTCGTCGGCAGCCGCTTCAAGCTGCTCCCGATCGTCTGGGTCGGCATCGGACTCTCGGTCTTCCAGCAGCTCGTCGGCATCAACGTCGCGTTCTACTACTCCTCGACGCTCTGGCAGTCGGTCGGCATCGACCCCTCCAGCTCGTTCTTCTACTCGTTCACCACGTCGATCATCAACATCATCGGCACCGTGATCGCGATGGTCCTGGTCGACCGGGTGGGCCGTAAGCCCCTCGCCCTCGTCGGCTCCGTCGGCATGGCGATCGCCCTCGCCGTCGAGGCCTGGGCCTTCTCCGCGGACCTCGTCGACGGCAAGCTGCCCGAGACCCAGGGCGTCGTGGCGCTCGTCGCCGCCCACGTCTTCGTGCTCTTCTTCGCCCTCTCGTGGGGTGTGGTGGTCTGGGTCTTCCTCGGCGAGATGTTCCCCAACCGGATCCGCGCCGCCGCCCTCGGCGTCGCCGCGTCCGCGCAGTGGATCGCCAACTGGGCCATCACCGCCAGCTTCCCGTCCCTCGCGGACTGGAACCTCTCCGGCACGTACATCATCTACACGGTCTTCGCCGTGCTCTCCATCCCCTTCGTGCTCAGGTACGTGAAGGAGACCAAGGGCAAGGCGTTGGAGGAGATGGGCTAATCCCCGCTGCCCCTCTCCTCGCACTCGGAACTGCCCCGGCCCACGGTCCTATGCCGTGAGCCGGGGCAGCACCGTCTCTCCCAGCAGCCGCAGGGACCGCCACCCCTCCTCGACCGGCATGCCGCCGCACAGCGGATGCAGCACCAGACTCTCCAGCTCCCGCCCGAGCGCCACGCACTCGTCCGGCGTGACGATCCGGTAGACCTCCTCGGCCCGCAGTTCGGCCACCGTCGTCGCCGTCGAACGCACCGCCGAGCGGATGTCCTTCGACTGCCAGGAGGCGTAGGTGCGCGCCTCGTGCAGGAAGTGCTCCCCGTACAGCGCCCACGACCGGTCCGGGTCCTCCGAGACATGCAGCAGCGGGGTCCGCTCGGCCGGCATCATCGTCCAGCCCTCGGTGCCGTGCTCCACGCACTGCTGCCGGTAGTACGTCTCCAGCTCCGGGAGATGCGCGCTCGGGAAGAGCGGCAGCCCGAGCCGCGCCGCCCGCCGCGCCGCCGCCTTCGAGGAACCGCCGACGAGCAGCAGCGGATGCGGCCTGCTGAGGGGCCGCGGGGTGACCCGTACGGTACGTCCCTGATACGTGAAGGGCTCACCGGACCACGCCTTCAGGAGGGTCTCCAGGAGCAGGTCCTGGAGCTTGCCGCGGCGGCCCCAGTCGACCCCGCGCTCCTCGTACTCCTCCGGCCGGTAGCCGATGCCCGCGACCGTCACCAGGCGGCCCCCGCTGAGCAGGTCGAGAACGGCGATCTCCTCCGCGAGCCGCAGCGGGTCGTGCAGCGGGCCGATGATCGCGGAGACCGTGACCGCGATCCTCTTCGTGGCGCCGAACACCGCGCCCGCGAAGGCGAAGGGGGAGGGCAGCCAGTTGTTGGCGGCGCCGTGGTGCTCCTCGGTCTGGACGGTGTCGACGCCGTGCTCGTCGGCGTAGGCGGCCATGGCGAGGGCGGCGCGATAGCGTTCCGAGAGGGACTCGGGGGTCGCGTGCGGATCGACGAGGTTGAACCGTACGACTGTGAAGGGCATGGGAAGTCCCCCTCCGCGCGTGGGAAGCCGGCGAAGGGGGACGGTATCTGACGTAGCGTCAGATGGAAACAGTCTGAGGAGCGGTCTCGGAGACGGTCTCAGGGACCGTCTCGCGGGCCTCGGCCGGATCCACGGTCTTCGACTGCCCGGCGGTCCGGGGCAGTACGGCGTACAGCACACCCGCGATCACGATCGTCGCCGCCCAGCCGAGCCCGTTCTCGCCGATCCAGGACGAGGCGAGCGGACCGGAGAACCAGTCGACCTTGGTGAACAGCAGACCGCTCACCAGCGCCACCGCCCACGCCGTCATGGCCTGCCAGGCGAAACCGCCCCGGTACCAGTACGCGCTGGTCCGCGTGGTGTCCATCAGCGCCTCACCGTCGTAGGACCGCCGGCGCAGCATGTCGACGCCGAAGACGCCGATCCACGCCGAGAAGGCCACCGCGAGCAGGGTGAGGAAGGAGATGAACGAGCCGATGAAGCTGGTCGCCACCACCATGAGCAGGAAGCCGAAGACCAGGCTGATCACGGCGTTCACGCTCACCGCCGCCGCACGGGAGACCTTGATGCCGAGGGTCTGCGCGGTGAACCCGGCCGAGTACATCGACATCGAGTTGATCAGCAGCATCCCGATCAGCGCGATCAGCAGGTACGGCACGGCGATCCAGGCCGGCAGCAGCTCACCGATGAACGACACCGGGTCCTGCGCCGAGGCGAGCCCGGGGGTGGCCACCGCCATCACAGCGCCCATCAGGACCATCGGCAGCACGACGATCCCGGCGCCGCCGATCGTGGAGCCGACCATCGCCTTCGAGGAGGCCGTACGCGGCAGATAGCGGGTGAAGTCCGGGCCGGAGGGCACCCAGCTGATCCCGCCCGCCGCGATCGTGCCGATGCCCGCGATCATCATCGCCGTCGAGCCGGCCGGCTTGTCGAAGACCGCGGACCAGTCGGTGTCGGCGACGAGATAGACCAGCACGAGCACCGAAAAGGCGCCGAAGAGGTACGTCGACCACTTGCTGCACACCCGCAGGGCGTTGATGCCGAGCCCGGACACGAGGAACGTGCAGGCGACGAAGAGCAGCAGGGTGATGATGATCAGCGCGGTGTTCGACTCGATCCCGAAGAGCAGGTCGAGCACGGTCAGGACGGCGTAGGCGCCGGTGACCGCGTTGATCGTCTCCCAGCCCCAGCGGGCGACCCAGATCAGCGATCCGGGGAAGAGATTGCCGCGCTGGCCGAAGACGGCCCGCGACAGCGCCATGCCGGGGGAGCCACCGCGCTTTCCGGCGATCGAGATCAGGCCGACGATCCCGTACGAGAGGACCGGCGCCGCCGTCGCGACGACGAGCACCTGCCAGAAGTTCAGACCGTTGAAGACGATCAGGCCGGCGCCCATCGTGAGCAAGAGCACACTGATGTTGGCGGCGACCCAGGTCGGAAACAGCTCGCGGACGCGGCCGGTGCGCTCGGCATCGGGGACGGGTTCAAGACCTCGGGTCTCGACCGCGCCTTCGCTCTCGGCGGTGGCTTCGGCGGCAGAGGGCATGGGGGTACTCCGTGCGGGGTGTGGGGGACCCACCCAGGGTACGTGCTCCTCCTACGGCCCGGTCGTGGCCGATACTGGAGCCGTTATGGAACTCATTCTTGCTGTAGTCATCGCCCTGGTCGTCGCCGTCGCCGTGACCAGCGGGCTCGTGATCAGCGGCCGCAAGAAGAAGCAGCTGCCGCCGCCCGAGGCGCCGTCCACCCCGCCGACCATCACCGCTCCGCCCGCCGAGCCGCACGTCGGCGAAGAGGCGGAGACACCGCGGGAAGAACCACGCCGCACGATCGAGGAGGTCGACCTCCCGACCGCGGAGGAGGCCGTCGAGGCCCCCGCCGCCGTCGAGGACCCGGTCGTCGCCGAGGCGCCGGCGCCCGTGATCGAGGTGCCGGAGCCGACCGCGGGCCGTCTCGTACGGCTTCGAGCGCGGCTCGCCCGCTCGCAGAACTCCCTCGGCAAGGGGCTGCTCACGCTGCTGTCGCGTGACAACCTCGACGAGGACACCTGGGAGGAGATCGAGGAGACCCTGCTCACCGCCGACGTCGGCGTCGCACCGACCCAGGAGCTCGTCGAGCGGCTCCGCGAGCGCGTCCGGGTCCTCGGCACGCGTACGCCGGAGGAGCTGCGCGGCCTGCTGCGCGAGGAGCTCATCGCTCTCCTCGGTCCCGACTTCGACCGCTCCGTGAAGACCGAGAGCGCCCCGGGCACCCCGGGCGTCGTCATGGTCGTCGGTGTCAACGGCACCGGCAAGACCACCACCACCGGCAAGCTGGCCCGTGTCCTGGTCGCCGACGGCCGCTCCGTCGTCCTCGGCGCCGCGGACACCTTCCGTGCCGCCGCCGCGGACCAGCTCCAGACCTGGGGCGAGCGGGTCGGCGCGCGCACCGTGCGCGGGCCCGAGGGCGGCGACCCCGCCTCGATCGCCTTCGACGCGGTCAAGGAGGGCATCGCCGAGGGCGCCGACGTCGTCCTCATCGACACTGCCGGCCGCCTGCACACCAAGACCGGCCTCATGGACGAGCTGGGCAAGGTGAAGCGCGTCGTCGAGAAGCACGGTCCGCTGGACGAGGTCCTGCTGGTCCTCGACGCCACGACCGGTCAGAACGGCCTGGTCCAGGCGCGCGTCTTCGCCGAGGTCGTCGACATCACGGGCATCGTGCTCACCAAGCTCGACGGCACGGCCAAGGGCGGCATCGTCGTCGCCGTCCAGCGCGAGCTGGGCGTCCCGGTCAAGCTGATCGGCCTGGGCGAGGGCCCGGACGACCTGGCCCCCTTCGACCCGGCCGCCTTCGTCGACGCCCTGATCGGCGACTGAGGCACACGTGCCCATGCGAAGGGCCCCGCCGGTCTCGGTGGGGCCCTTCGCATGTCAGAAGTGCGTGCGATGGCAGATGTACGCCAGGGTCCCCAGAAGGAGCCGCGCCTCCGGCGGCGCGCCCGCCGTGTCCAGCGTCGGCGGCCGCAGCCAGCGGACCGGCCCCAGGCCCCCGAGGTCCGACGGCGGCGCCGTCACGTGGTCGCCCGGCCCCAGGCCGCGCAGATCCAGGTCCGCGTCGTCCCAGCCCATCCGGTACAGCAGCTGCGGCAGCCCCGCCGCCGCCCCCGGCGCCACGAAGAACTGCGCCCGCCCCGTCGGCGTCGCGCACACCGGCCCGAGCGGCAGGCCCATGCGCTCCAGGCGGACCAGCGCCCGCCGGCCCGCGGGCTCGGCGACCTCGATCACGTCGAAGGACCGGCCCACCGGCAGCAGCAGTGCGGCGCCCGGGTACTCGGACCACGCCTTCGTCGCGTCGTCCAGACCCGCGCCCGCCGGAACCGGCGCGCCGAACGAGAGCGGATGCGCCCCCGGAGCCGTACAGGACGCGTCCCCGCAGGAACACTGGCCGGAGACGGCCCGCGCGCCGGGAACCACGTCCCAGCCCCACAGCCCGGTGTACTCGGCCACCGCTGTGCACTCCGTGGTGCGGACGCGGCGACGTGAGCCGGACCGCATCTCACGAATGCCGCCGATCGTGAAGCCCATGCCCCCTCCAACGGGTCGGA
Organism: Streptomyces sp. NPDC022552; assembly: GCF_055561875.1. Classification (NCBI taxonomy): domain Bacteria; kingdom Bacillati; phylum Actinomycetota; class Actinomycetes; order Kitasatosporales; family Streptomycetaceae; genus Streptomyces; species Streptomyces sp. NPDC022552. Next base: position 152,563 of record NZ_JBVHGJ010000016.1, on the reverse strand, counting down.
CGCGCCGGTGGTTACGACCCGGAGCCCCACTGTCACGCTCCGTCGCCCCCGGTGGCGCTCGGTCGTGGGCGAGGTGGTGCGTCCCGTGGCGCGCGCCTCCCTGCGCAACGGTCCGCCGACCCCTGGTTCGTCGCATGTCAAGTGAATCGTGTTCGGTGGCAGGCGAGTTCATTCGAAGGGGTGGCGAATGGTGGCGTTTCTTGAATCCGGCTCGCGGGACGGGTGATCGTGGGATTACTTTCGGTGCTCGAACCCCGGAGTCCCTTGCGCGCGCGGGTATGCCGGAGGCAACCCGGTTTCCTGTTCGAAGGAGTGGAAGCTCCGGACGGACGCCGCAAGACACGGCATTCTGATAGGGGTTCGCGCAACAGAGTTTCGCGTGACGCAGTCTCGACGTGGATGGGGGCGTTCCTGTGGGCGGCAACGGCGCAGACGGTTCGACTGCCGGCAAGCGCCCGAACGAGCAGCTCAGCTCGTGGTTCGTGCGGAGCGGCTGGTCGAAGGGCGAACTGGCGCGCCAAGTGAACCGCAGAGCACGCCAGATGGGCGCGCACCACATCTCCACGGACACCTCGCGCGTCCGCCGCTGGCTGGACGGCGAGCAGCCCCGCGAGCCCATCCCGCGGATCCTCTCGGAGCTCTTCTCCGAGCGGTTCGGCTCGGTCGTGGCCGTCGAGGACCTCGGGCTGCGCACGGCCCACCAGGCGCCGTCCGTCTCCGGCGTCGACCTGCCCTGGGCGGGCCCCCAGACCGTCGCCCTGCTCAGCGAGTTCTCCCGCAGCGACCTGATGCTCGCCCGGCGCGGCTTCCTCGGCACCTCACTCGCGCTCGCCGCCGGACCCTCCCTCATCGAGCCCATGCAGCGCTGGCTCGTCCCCACCCCGGCCGCCGAGCTCGCCCCGCCCGAGCCGGTCACCGGCGGTCACCGGCCGGGCAAGCTCTCCCCGATCGAGCTCGACCTGCTCGAATCCACCACGGCGATGTTCCGCCAGTGGGACGCCCAGTGCGGCGGGGGGCTGCGCCGCAAGGCGGTCGTCGGCCAGCTCCACGAGGTCACCGACCTGCTCCAGGAGCCCCAGCCCGCCGCCACCGCGCAGCGCCTCTTCACCTGCGCCGCCGAACTGGCCGAACTGGCCGGCTGGATGAGCTACGACGTCGGCCTGCAGCCCACCGCGCAGAAGTACTTCGTCCTCGCCCTGCACGCCGCGAAGGAGGCCGGGGACAAGCCGCTCGGCTCGTACATCCTCTCCTCCATGAGCCGCCAGATGATCCACCTCGGCCGGCCGGACGACGCCCTCGAACTCATCCACCTCGCCCAGTACGGCAGTCGAGACTGCGCCACCCCGCGCACCCAGGCCATGCTGTATGCGATGGAGGCCCGCGCCTACGCCAACATGGGCCAGCCCTCCAAGTGCAAGCGGGCCGTGCGGATGGCCGAGGACACCTTCGCCGACGTCGGCCTCGACGGCGAGCCCGAACCCGACTGGATCCGCTTCTTCTCCGAGGCGGAGCTCAACGGCGAGAACTCGCACTCCTACCGGGACCTGGCCTATGTCGCCGGGCGCTCCCCGACGTACGCCTCGCTCGCCGAGCCCGTCATGGAGCGGGCCGTCAACCTCTTCGAGAAGGACCCCGAGCACCAGCGTTCGTACGCACTCAACCTGATCGGCATGGCCACCGTGCACCTCCTCAAGCGCGAGCCCGAGCAGTCCGCCGCGCTGGTCGAGAAGGCGCTCGGCGTCGCCAAGAGCGTCCGCTCCGAGCGGGTCAACACCCGGCTGCGCAAGACCGTCGACACCGCCGCCCGCGACTTCCGCGACGTCGCCGAGGTCGTCCAGCTCACCGACCGGCTCACCGCCCTGCTGCCCGAGACCGCCGAGGCGGTCTGAGCACCCGGCCCCTCCAGACTCCGGCCGCGACAGCGTTCCCGTACTGACCGACTCGGCTCCCCCGCCGCCAGGACAACCGGGACCTGTCGCGGCCGGTCCGCGTTCCTCGGCCGATCCTTGCCGGTGGTCGCGATCCCGGGAGGGTACGCGCGTTACAAATCCGTGACCTCGCCGTTCACAGTCGCGTAACACGTCCCCATCCTTCGTCACTGCGGCGAAACATCGTGCGGCATCGACGGAAACCGCGCTGCGCGAATCTCTGGCGCATAACCGGCCACCCCTCACGGCCAAGCCGCTCTCCGGCCCCGCCCCCGCACAGGCCGTACCGACGACGAGGAGACGCCGATGGCACCAGCCATCACGACCCTGGCCGCAGACGCCCCCGAGCTGTCTGCCGCCAACACCGGGTTCATGCTCATCTGCTCCGCCCTGGTCATGCTGATGACCCCGGCACTCGCCTTCTTCTACGGAGGCATGGTCCGCGTCAAGTCCACCCTGAACATGCTGATGATGAGCTTCATCAGCCTCGGGATCGTCACGATCCTCTGGGTGCTCTACGGCTTCAGCCTCGCCTTCGGCACCGACTCCGGATCGCTCATCGGCTGGTCCTCCGAGTACGTCGGCCTCAGCGGCATCGGCGTCACCGAGCTGTGGGACGGCTACACCATCCCGGTGTACGTCTTCGCCGTCTTCCAGCTGATGTTCGCCATCCTCACCCCTGCCCTGATCAGCGGCGCCCTCGCCGACCGCGTGAAGTTCACCGCGTGGGCCCTCTTCATCGCCCTCTGGGTCACCGTCGTCTACTTCCCCGTCGCCCACTGGGTCTGGGGCGCCGGCGGCTGGCTCTTCGAGATGGGCGTCATCGACTTCGCCGGCGGTACGGCGGTCCACATCAACGCCGGTGCCGCGGCCCTCGGCGTGATCCTCGTCATCGGCAAGCGCGTCGGCTTCAAGAAGGACCCGATGCGCCCGCACAGCCTCCCGCTGGTCATGCTCGGCGCCGGTCTGCTCTGGTTCGGCTGGTTCGGCTTCAACGCCGGCTCGTGGCTCGGCAACGACGACGGCGTCGGCGCGGTGATGTTCGTCAACACCCAGGTCGCCACCGCCGCCGCCATGCTCGCCTGGCTGCTCTACGAGAAGATCCGCCACGGCTCCTTCACCACCCTCGGCGCCGCCTCCGGCGCCGTCGCCGGCCTCGTCGCCATCACCCCCTCGGGTGGCTCCTGCTCCCCGCTCGGCGCGATCGCCATCGGTGCCATCGCCGGTCTGCTCTGCGCCATGGCCGTCGGCCTGAAGTACAAGTTCGGCTACGACGACTCCCTCGACGTCATCGGCGTCCACCTCGTCGGCGGTGTCATCGGCTCCCTGCTCGTCGGCTTCTTCGCCACCGGCGGCGTCCAGTCCGACGCCAAGGGCCTCTTCTACGGCGGCGGCCTCGAGCAGCTCGGCAAGCAGGCCATCGGCGTCGTCGCGGTCCTCGCCTACTCTCTGATCGCCTCCGCGATCCTCGCGCTGATCATCGACAAGACGATGGGCATGCGGGTCAGCGAGGACGACGAGGTCTCCGGCATCGACCAGGTCGAGCACGCCGAGACCGCGTACGACTTCAGCGGAGCCGGCGGCGGCGCCTCCTCGCGCTCCACCGCCGCGCCCGCCCCGGCAGCTACGGAGACCAAGAAGGTGGACGCATGAAGCTCATCACCGCAGTCGTGAAGCCGCACCGGCTGGACGAGATCAAGGAGGCCCTCCAGGCCTTCGGAGTCCAGGGCCTCACGGTCACCGAGGCCAGCGGATACGGCCGCCAGCGCGGCCACACCGAGGTCTACCGCGGTGCCGAGTACACCGTCGACCTCGTCCCCAAGATCCGTATCGAGGTCCTCGTCGAGGACGACGACGCCGAACAGCTCATCGATGTCGTGGTCAAGGCGGCCCGAACCGGCAAGATCGGTGACGGCAAGGTGTGGAGCGTTCCGGTCGAGACCGCCGTACGGGTCCGCACCGGCGAACGCGGTCCGGACGCACTGTAAGCACGGAGCACGTAAGGAGCTGCTGGGTGACGAGCGTCGACACGAGCACACGAGCGGAAGACTCGGGACCCAGCGGCTACGCGGCGGCCCGGCTGCGCCTTCTCACCGAGAAGGGGCGGTCCGGGCCGCCGCGCCGTGCCGCCCTGGCCCGGCTCACCGACGACTGGCTGACCGGACTCTTCGCCGCCGCCCGGCCGCCACGAGGGGTGGCGCTCGTCGCCGTCGGCGGCTACGGACGCGGTGAACTCTCCCCGCGCAGCGACCTCGACCTGCTCCTGCTGCACGACGGCACCGCCGACGCGGGCGCCGTCGCCACACTCGCCGACCGGATCTGGTACCCGGTCTGGGACCTGGGCCTGGCCCTGGACCACTCCGTCCGCACCCCCGCCGAGGCGCGCAGAACCGCGGGGGAGGACCTCAAGGTCCAGCTCGGGCTCCTCGACGCCCGGCCGGTCGCCGGCGACCTCGGACTCGTCGCCGGACTGCGCACCGCCGTCCTCGCCGACTGGCGCAACCAGGCACCCGAGCGGCTCCCGGAGCTGGACGCGCTCTGCCGCGAGCGCGGCGAACGGATGGGGGAGCTGCAGTTCCTCCTCGAACCCGATCTGAAGGAGGCCAGGGGAGGGCTCCGCGACGCCCAGGTGCTGCGCGCCGTCGCCGCCTCCTGGCTGGCCGACGCCCCGCGCGAAGGCCTGGACGAGGCCCGCCGCCGCCTCCTGGACGCCCGCGACGCGCTCCACCTGGCCACCGGACGGGCCACCGACCGGCTCGCCCTCCAGGAACAGGACGCCGTCGCCGACGAACTCGGCCTCCTCGACGCCGACACCCTGCTCCGCGAGGTGTACGAAGCGGCCCGGGTCATCTCGTACGCCACGGACGTCACCTGGCGCGAGGTCAACCGGGTCCTGAAGGCCCGCTCCTCCCGCCCCCGGTTCCGCGGCCTCCTGGGCGGCGGCCGGCCGGGCGGCGGAAGGCCGCCCGTCGAACGCACCCCGCTCGCCGAAGGCGTCGTCGAGATGGACGGAGAGGTCGTCCTCGCCCTCAGCGCCAGACCCGAACGCGACCCGGTGCTGCCGCTGCGCGCCGCCGCCGCGGCCGCCCAGTCCGGGCTCCCGCTCTCCCTGCACGCCGTACGCCGTCTCGCGGCCGCCGCCAGACCACTGCCGGTGCCGTGGCCCGCCGAGGCGCGTGAGGAGCTCGTCACCCTGCTCGGCGCGGGGGAGCCCACCGTGCCCGTCTGGGAGGCGCTGGAGGCCGAAGGCCTCGTCACCCGGCTCCTGCCCGACTGGGAGCGCGTCCGCTGCCGCCCGCAGCGCAACCCCGTCCACACCTGGACCGTCGACCGGCACCTCGTCGAGACCGCCGTCCGGGCCTCCTCGCTGACCCGCCGCGTCGGCCGGCCCGACCTGCTGCTCGTCGCCGCGCTCCTGCACGACATCGGCAAGGGCTGGCCCGGCGACCACTCCGTGGCCGGCGAGACCATCGCCCGCGACCTTGCGACCCGGATCGGCTTCGACCGGGCCGACGTGGCCGTCATCGCCACCGTCGTACGCCACCATCTGCTGCTCGTCGAGACCGCGACCCGGCGCGACCTCGACGACCCCGCCACCGTCGAGGCCGTCGCGGCCGCCGTCGGTACCGCCGGGGCCCTGGAACTGCTGCACGCCCTCACCGAGGCCGACGCGCTGGCCACCGGCCCGGCCGCCTGGTCGACCTGGCGCGCCTCCCTCGTCGCCGACCTCGTCAAACGGGCCGGGGCCGTCCTCGCCGGAGAGCCCGTGGCCGAACCCGAGCCCGCCGCGACCAGCGCCGAGCAGGAACGCCTCGCCATCGAGGCGCTGCGGACCGGAGAGCCGGTCCTCGCCCTGCATACCCAGCCGGAGACCGCCCCCGAGGACGGCGAACCGGAACCCGTCGGCGTCGAACTCCTCATCGCCCTGCCCGACCAGCCCGGCGTCCTGCCCGCGGCCGCCGGCGTCCTCGCGCTGCACCGCCTGACCGTACGGGCCGCCGACCTGCGCGCCGTCGAGCTCCCCACCGCGCTCGGCGCCGGCGCCGTCCTCGTCCTGAACTGGCGCGTCGCCGCCGAATACGGCGCCCTGCCGCAGGCCACCCGGCTCCGCGCCGACCTCGTACGGGCCCTGGACGGCAGCCTCGACATCCCCGCCCGGCTCGCCGAACGCGACGCCGCCTACCCCCGGCGGCGCGGTCTCACCGCCCCACCGCCCCGCGTCACCGTCGCCGCCGCCGACTCCCGGCTCGCCACGGTCATCGAGGTCCGCGCCCAGGACGCCCCCGGCCTGCTCCACCGCATCGGCCGGGCGCTGGAGGGCGCCGACGTCCGGGTCAGGAGCGCCCATGTCTCGACGCTGGGTGCGAACGCCGTCGACACGCTGTACGTGACCCGCCCCGACGGCTCCCTCCTGGCCGAGGAGGAGGCCGCGGACGTGGCTCAGGCGCTGGAGAAGGCGCTGCGCTGACCCGTGACGTGGAGGCGCGCCGGTCGTTGAGCACGGCGTGCTCCCTGTGGGCGGGAAGGGGCCGATCCGCAGGTCAGGGGCCGGTCGGCGGGCGCCGGCGGTCGTTTCCCCGTACGTGCGGGACGGCGCCTCCGCTCGCCGGATTCGGCAGGCGGGGGCACGTCCTTCGAGCGGCCAGATACCCTTGAGGGCAATCCGTCCGCCCGCCCCCGACACCGAGGATCCGCGACCACCGTGTTCGATACCCTCTCCGACCGCCTTGCAGCGACATTCAAGAACCTCCGGGGCAAGGGCCGCCTGTCCGAGGCGGACATCGACGCCACCGCGCGCGAGATCCGGATCGCCCTGCTCGAGGCGGACGTCGCCCTGCCCGTCGTCCGGGCGTTCATCAAGCAGGTCAAGGAGCGGGCCACCGGCGCCGAGGTCTCCCAGGCGCTGAACCCCGCCCAGCAGGTCATCAAGATCGTCAACGAGGAGCTCATCGGCATCCTCGGCGGCGAGACCCGGCGGCTGCGCTTCGCCAAGACCGCGCCCACCGTGATCATGCTCGCCGGTCTCCAGGGTGCCGGTAAGACCACCCTCGCCGGAAAGCTCGGTCTCTGGCTCAAGGGCCAGGGCCACTCCCCGCTGCTCGTCGCCTGTGACCTCCAGCGCCCCAACGCCGTCACCCAGCTCGGCGTCGTCGCCGAGCGCGCGGGTGTGGCGTTCTACGGTCCGCAGCCGGGCAACGGCGTCGGTGACCCGGTCCAGGTCGCGAAGGACTCGATCGAGTACGCGCGGTCCAAGATGTACGACGTCGTCATCGTCGACACCGCCGGCCGCCTCGGCATCGACCAGGAGCTGATGCAGCAGGCCGCGGACATCCGCGACGCCGTCAGCCCCGACGAGGTCCTCTTCGTCGTCGACGCCATGATCGGTCAGGACGCGGTCAACACCGCCGAGGCCTTCCGCGACGGCGTCGGCTTCGACGGTGTCGTGCTCTCCAAGCTCGACGGCGACGCCCGAGGCGGTGCAGCGCTCTCCATCGCGCACGTCACCGGCCGCCAGATCATGTTCGCCTCCAACGGCGAGAAGCTGGACGAGTTCGACGCGTTCCACCCGGACCGCATGGCGTCCCGCATCCTCGGCATGGGCGACATGCTCTCGCTCATCGAGAAGGCCGAGCAGACCTTCAGCCAGGAAGAGGCCGCCAAGATGGCCTCCAAGCTGGCGTCCAAGAAGGGCCAGGAGTTCACGCTCGACGACTTCCTCGCCCAGATGGAACAGGTCCGCAAGATGGGCTCCATCTCCAAGCTGCTCGGGATGCTCCCCGGCATGGCGCAGATGAAGGAGCAGATCAACAACATCGACGAGCGCGACGTCGACCGCACGGCCGCGATCATCAAGTCGATGACCCCGGGCGAGCGTCACGACCCGACCATCATCAACGGCTCGCGCCGCGCCCGTATCGCCAAGGGTTCCGGTGTCGAGGTCAGCGCGGTCAAGGGGCTCGTCGAGCGCTTCTTCGAGGCCCGCAAGATGATGTCCCGCATGGCCCAGGGCGGTGGCATGCCTGGTATGCCCGGCATGCCGGGCATGGGTGGCGGCCCCGGCCGGCAGAAGAAGCAGGTCAAGCAGGCCAAGGGCAAGCGCAAGAGCGGTAACCCGATGAAGCGCAAGGCCGAGGAGGAGGCCGCCCAGGCCCGCCGCGAGCAGGCGCAGCAGGGTGGCGCCTTCGGCCTCCCGGCGGCCGGCCAGGGCCCGGGCGACTTCGAGCTGCCGGACGAGTTCAAGAAGTTCATGGGCTGAGCAGGGCTGAGCAGGTTCCCTGAAGGGGCCCGGGGCGGTGTGAAACCGCCCCGGGCCCCTTTTCACTCCTTCACCCCGTCTGACATGCCGGAATTGCCCTCTGTTCCGATACTGGGGGCCGGGCCCGACCGTCGGTGTGAGGAGAGCAGCGTGCCCAACTCCGTACCTCCGCGCGACCGGACCGACCAGCCCTGGCGCTCGGAAGGGGCCCCGCCGCCCCAGCCGCCGAAGAGGAAGATGCCCGGAGGCTGGGGAGGACTCATCCTCGCCGCTCTGGTCGTCTTCCTCCTCGCCAACCTCGTGCTGTCGTTCTTCAACCGGGGCGACGAGCCGACGATCTCGTACACCGAGTTCAGCAAACAGGTGAACGCGGGCAACGTCACCAAGATCTACTCCAAGGGCGACGCCATCCAGGGCGAGCTGAAGAACAAACAGCCCCTGCCCAACGGTGACAAGGGCGACTACACCAAGTTCGTCACCCAGCGGCCCGCGTTCGCCGACGACGAGCTCTGGAACGAACTGACCTCGAAGGGCGTCACGGTCACCGCCGAACCCGTCGTCCGTGAGCGCAGCTTCCTCGCCAACCTGCTGATCTCCCTGGCGCCGATGCTGCTGCTCGTCGCACTGTGGATCTTCATCTCCCGCCGGATGAGCTCCGGGATGGGCGGCGCGGGCGGCATGCTCGGCCGCAAGGCCCCGCCCAAACCCGTCGAGCTCGAACCGGGCACCCGGCGCACCACCTTCGAGGACGTCGCCGGCATCGACGAGGTCGAGGGCGAACTCAACGACGTCGTCGACTTCCTGAAGAACCCCTCCGCCTACCGCGACATGGGCGCCAAGATGCCACGCGGTGTCCTCCTCGCCGGCCCGCCGGGAACCGGCAAGACCCTCCTGGCGCGGGCCGTGGCCGGCGAGGCCGGCGTGCCGTTCTTCTCCGCCTCGGCGTCGGAGTTCATCGAGATGATCGTCGGCGTCGGCGCCTCGCGGGTACGTGAACTCTTCGCCGAGGCCCGCAAGGCGGCCCCGGCGATCATCTTCATCGACGAGATCGACACCATCGGCCGCGCCCGCGGCGGCGGCTCCGGCATGGGCGGCCACGACGAGCGCGAGCAGACCCTCAACCAGATCCTGACCGAGATGGACGGCTTCACCGGCTCCGAGGGCGTCATCGTGCTCGCCGCCACCAACCGCGCCGACGTGCTCGACCCGGCGCTCACCCGGCCCGGCCGCTTCGACCGGATCGTGCACGTCAACCCGCCCGACCGCGGGGGCCGCGAGGCGATCCTCAGGATCCACACCCGGGACATCCCGCTCGCCCCGGACGTCGACCTGGTCCAGGTCGCCCGCACGACCCCCGGGATGACCGGCGCCGAACTCGCCAACCTCGCCAACGAGGCCGCCCTCCTCGCCGTCAAGCGGCAGCAGAAGGCGGTCACCCGGTCCGACCTGTCCGACGCCCTGGAGAAGGTCCAGCTCGGTGCCGAACGGCCCCTGGTGATGCCGGAGGAGGAACGGCGCCGCACGGCGTACCACGAGAGCGGCCACGCCCTGCTCGGGATGCTCCAGCCGGGCGCCGACCCGGTCCGCAAGATCACGATCGTGCCGCGCGGCCGGGCACTCGGCGTCACGCTCTCGACCCCCGACTCCGACAAGTACGCGTACACCGAGGAGTACCTGCGCGGCCGGATCATCGGCGCGCTCGGCGGGATGGCCGCCGAGCAGGTCGTCTTCGGGGTCGTCACCACGGGCGCCGAGAGCGACCTGGAGCAGGTCACCACCATCGCCCGCGGCATGGCCGGCCGCTGGGGCATGAGCGAACGCGTCGGCCGCCTCACGGCCATCCCCGGCGACGCCCAGCAGGCGTACGGGCTCTCGGCGGCCCCCGCGACCCTCGACATGGTCGCCGAGGAGATGCGCCGGATCGTCGACGAGTGCTACGAGAGCGCGGTCCGCCAGCTCCGAGAGAACCGCGACAAGCTCGACGCCCTGGCGACCGCCCTCCTGGCGAACGAGACCCTGGAGGAGGACGCGGCGTACCGCGCCGCGGGCATCACGCGCCTGAAGAAGGACTCGTAGGGGCGCCGAGGCGGCCTCGGAGCCGTGCGTAGGACGCGCGGTCCACGCGTCCGGGCGTTCCTCCACGCACGGGCGTCCACGCACGGACGGCGCGTGTTCGGACGGTCCACGCGCGTGTGGACCGTGTCTCGGCGTCGACGGCCGTCGACGCGCGGGCTACGGCACGCGCGCGATCAGGTAGCGGAAGACGTTCGGCATCCAGACCGTGCCGTCGTGACGGACGTACGGCTGCAGAGCCTCCGTGATCTCCTTCTCGACCTGGTCCGGGTCCGTCGCGCGGATCGCCGCGTCGAAGTCGCCCGTCGAGACGAGGCCCCGCACCGCGCTGTCCGGATCCGCGTACCCGAACGGGCAGGACACCCGCCCCGAGCCGTCCGGCTTCAGACCGGCCCGCGCCACCACGTCCTCCAGGTCGTCACGGAACGCCGGCCGCCAGCCCGTCAGCCGCGCCGCGACCTTCAGCACGGAGGACGTCGCGCACCTCTCGGGCGGACCCCAGCCCGCCAGCACAACCGCCGCGCCCGATTGCGCCAGAGGAGTGACGGCGGCGAGATCCCGCGCCGCCTCCGCCGAGGTGTGGAAGGCCGTGATCACGTCGAACGGAGACGTGGACGCGCCGCCCACGGCACTCACGTCCGCCGGGCAGCCCTCGACGACCGTGTGCCCCGCACCCTCCGGAATCCGCTCCCTGGCCAGCTCCACGCGCGCGTGGTCCCCGTCCACGCCGGTGACCCGCGCGCCGCGCGAGGCCGCGATCAGCAGCGCGAGGCCCGATCCGCAGCCGAGCCCCAGGACCCGGGAGCCGGGGCCCACCTCGAGCCGGTCGTACACCGCCTCGTAGAGCGGTACGAGCATGCGTTCCTGGATCTCGGCCCAGTCGCGCGCGGGGTGGTGCGGGACGAGCGTAGGTGTCATGGAAAGCGCCCCAATCAGTGCCTGGTCGACAGCCCCCGTGAAGCATGTGCGCGCATCCCCCCGTATGTCAGGGAACTGCCGATCCGTGCCCGCGTCCAGTGCTCGCACCGCACCACTTCCCCTTCGGGGAGGGGGCGGTGCGCCGACTTGACGTCCGGCCCGGTACTGTCCCTGCATCGCCCCCGGGGCGCGTACACCACCTCTACGCGCCGGGGCGTATGCGCCGCTACGCACCACCTTGACGCCGGCTGTGTGACTTCTCCGCAGATCGGCGCACTGACCCTCGTCCGGACGCATCAACGGCAACTGACGGGTACGTGCAAAATATTTGGGATGCCCCGGAATGGAACCCGGGGGCGCATCGGCTCGTTGTACGCGACGTGAGCACGACACCACCTGTTCTCGCCGCAGAGCTGGCACAGGCGTGGGCCGACATTCAGCGGCACCACCCCGAACTGCCGGATCTTGCCGCGCCCGAGTCCCTGATCGGAGAGTCCTCGTCCGCCTGCGGCGCCGAGCTCTCCTTCGAACGGCTGCTCCACGAAGCAGTCCACGGCATCGCCGCCGCCCGAGGTGTCCGCGACACCTCACGCGCCGGCCGCTACCACAACCGCAGATTCCTGGCGATCGCCGAGGAGATGGGCCTGGACCACCCCGAGGAGCCGCACGCCAGCAGCGGCTTCTCCCTGGTCACGCTCAACCCCGAGGCGAAGCGGCGGTACAGGCCCACGATGGAGCGGCTCCAGCGCGCCCTCAAGGCCCACACCGTCGCGACGGCCGCGGACACCAAGCGGTCCTTCCGCGGCCCCGCCGCCCGCCATGGCTCCTCCGGCGGCGGCGTGCGCGTGAAGGCCGTCTGCGACTGCGGCCGCAACGTCCGCGTGGTCCCCTCGGTCCTCGCCCAGGCCCCCATCGTCTGCGGAGGCTGCGGCAAGCCCTTCCGCATCCCGGAATCGGTGGGTGCGGCCGGCTGACCCCTGACCCGGCCGGGTCAGGGGCGCCACGGTCGTGTGGCACAATGGCTAGCTGTACTCGACAGTCGCACAGGACCCCTCTCTCCTCCGGCTGACGCGTCCATCGGGCATCCGAGTACCGCAACCCCACGTGGCATCTCATGTGCCCAACCACGTCAAGACCAGGAGACACCACTCCAGTGGCAGTCAAGATCAAGCTCAAGCGCCTCGGCAAGATTCGCCAGCCGCACTACCGCATCGTCGTCGCCGACTCCCGCACCCGCCGGGACGGTCGTGCGATCGAGGAGATCGGTCTGTACCACCCGACGTACAACCCGTCGAAGATCGAGGTCGACTCGGACCGCGCGCAGTACTGGCTGTCCGTCGGCGCCCAGCCGACCGAGCCGGTCCTCGCCATCCTGAAGCTCACCGGCGACTGGCAGAAGCACAAGGGCCTGCCGGCCCCGGCGCCGCTGCTGCAGCCGGCGACGAAGGAGGACAAGCGCGCTTCCTTCGACGCGTTCGCCAAGACCCTCGAGGGCGACGACGCCAAGGGTGAGGCCATCACCCCGAAGGCGAAGAAGGCCGACAAGAAGGCGGACGAGGCCGAGGCCGCGTCCACCGAGTCGACCGAGGCCTGAGCATGCTCGAGGAGGCTCTCGAGCACCTCGTGAAGGGCATCGTCGACAACCCCGACGATGTGCAGGTCGCCTCGCGCAACCTGCGCCGTGGCCGCGTGCTCGAGGTTCGGGTCCACCCCGACGACCTCGGCAAGGTGATCGGCCGTAACGGCCGCACCGCGCGTGCGCTGCGCACCGTCGTGGGCGCCATCGGCGGCCGTGGCATCCGCGTCGACCTCGTCGACGTGGACCAGGTCCGCTGAAGCAAGTTGGACACACCGGCACGGGCCGGGGAGGGCCTTCGGGTCCGCCCCGGCCCGTCGTCGTCGGACAGGAGAGAATGAAGTCGTGCAGCTGGTAGTCGCGCGGGTCGGCCGCGCCCATGGCATCAAGGGCGAGGTCACCGTCGAGGTACGGACGGACGAGCCCGAACTGAGGCTCAGCCCCGGAGCGGTCCTGCTCACCGATCCCGCCTCGGCGGGGCCCCTGACGATCGAGACCGGCCGTGTCCACAGCGGTCGCCTGCTGCTCCGCTTCGAGGGCGTGCGCGACCGGACCGGCGCCGAGGCCCTGCGCAACACCCTGCTCATCGCCGACGTCGACCCCGACGAGATGCCGGAGGGGGACGACGAGTACTACGACCACCAGCTCATGGACCTGGACGTCGTGCTCGCCGACGGCACCGAGGTCGGCCGGATCACCGAGATCACCCACCTGCCGTCCCAGGACCTCTTCATCGTCGAGCGGCCCGACGGCACGGAGCTGATGATCCCGTTCGTCGAGGAGATCGTCACCGAGATCGACCTCGAGCAGCAGCGGGCCGTCATCGCGCCGCCGCCGGGGCTGATCGACGACCGCGCCGAGATCGCCTCCTCCCGGGACGAGGAGCCCGCCGGGGGCTCCACCGAGGGCTCCGCCGGGGACGTTTCCGAGGACTCCTCCAAGGGCGACGGCGCATGAGGCTCGACGTCGTCACGATCTTCCCCGAGTACCTGGAGCCGCTGAACGTCTCCCTGGTCGGCAAGGCACGCGCGCGTGGACAGCTCGATGTCCACGTCCACGACCTGCGGGAGTGGACCTACGACCGGCACAACACGGTCGACGACACCCCCTACGGCGGCGGCCCCGGCATGGTCATGAAGACCGAGCCCTGGGGCGACGCCCTCGACCAGACACTCGCCGACGGCTTCGAGGCGGGCGCCCACGGGCCCGTCCTGGTCGTCCCCACGCCCAGCGGACGCCCCTTCACCCAGGAGCTCGCCGTCGAGCTCTCCGCGCGCCCCTGGCTGATCTTCACGCCCGCCCGCTACGAGGGCATCGACCGGCGCGTCATGGACGAGTACGCGACCCGGATGCCGGTCTACGAGGTCTCCATCGGCGACTACGTCCTGGCCGGCGGAGAAGCCGCCGTCCTGGTCGTCACCGAGGCCGTGGCGCGGCTGCTGCCCGGTGTCCTCGGCAACGCCGAGTCCCACCGCGACGACTCCTTCGCCCCGGGCGCCATGGCCAACCTCCTCGAAGGCCCCGTCTACACCAAGCCCCCCGAGTGGCGCGGCCGCGCGATCCCCGACGTACTCCTCAGCGGGCACCACGGGAAGATCGCGCGCTGGCGCCGCGACGAGGCGTTCCGGCGCACGGCGGCCAACCGGCCGGATCTGATCGAGCGCTGCGACCCCGCCGCCTTCGACAAGAAGGACCGCGAGATCCTCTCCATGATGGGCTGGGCCCCTGAGCCCGACGGCCGATTTTGGCGCAGGCCCGGCGCCGTGGAAGAATAGGCCGCTGCTGTGTGTCCGGCGAGCGCCCCTGCCACAGGGGGACGACGCCCGCCCGGTACCCACGGCGCTTCATCGTCTTCTTCGAACGTTCCGCTGATGACCTGTGGCATCAGCGAGGAAAGAGACCACCATGGCCTCCCTGCTCGACTCGGTCAACGCGGCTTCGCTCCGCACCGACCTCCCCGCCTTCCGTCCCGGCGACACCGTGAACGTCCACGTGCGCGTCATCGAGGGCAACCGCTCCCGTATCCAGCAGTTCAAGGGCGTTGTCATCCGCCGCCAGGGCTCGGGCGTCAGCGAGACCTTCACGGTCCGCAAGGTCTCGTTCTCCGTCGGCGTCGAGCGCACCTTCCCGGTGAACAGCCCGATCTTCGAGAAGATCGAGCTCGTCAGCCGCGGTGACGTCCGTCGCGCCAAGCTCTACTACCTGCGTGAGCTGCGCGGCAAGGCCGCCAAGATCAAGGAGAAGCGCGACAACTGAGCTCCGGCTCACCGATCGCGCGGGGCTTCGGAGCACTGACCCACAGGGCGGCCGGATAGGCTCTGCCCTCGATGGACACCGAAGCACAGCACACGGAGCGCGACCGCTCCTCCGAGACGGAGGAGCGGTCGCGCTCCGCGCGTATGTCCGGACCGGTGCGGTCCGGCTGGTCCTGGCGCCGTACGGGCGTCCTCGGCGGCGTCTTCCTCCTCTTCCCGCTGCTCCTGAGCCACTTCGTCCTGCAGCCGTTCCTGATCCCCAGCCGTTCGATGGAGCCGACGCTCCAGGTCGGGGACCGGATCCTCGTGAACAAGCTGGCGTACCGTTTCGGCGATCAGCCGCGCCGCGGGGACGTCGTCGTCTTCGACGGCACCGGGTCCTTCCTCCAGGAGGCCCCCGAGGAGAACCCGGTCACCGGGCTCCTGCACGGCACCGCCGCGGCCCTCGGCCTCGCCGAGCCGGCCGAGACCGACTTCGTGAAGCGGGTCGTGGGCGTCGGCGGCGACCGTGTCGTCTGCTGCGACCAGAACGGCCGGCTCACCGTCAACGGCGTGCCCGTCGAGGAGTGGTACGTCCAGATGGGTGACGCACCCTCCAAGGTCTCCTTCGACATCGTCGTACCTCAGGGCACCCTGTGGGTGATGGGCGACCACCGCAGCCAGTCGAGCGACTCCCGCGACCACCTCGGTCAGCCGGGCGGCGGTGTGGTGCCCGTCGAGCAGGTGATCGGCCGCGCGGACTGGATCGGCTGGCCCTTCGGCCGCTGGTCCGGTGTGCCGGAGACCGGCGCCTTCGACTCCGTACCCGCTCCCGCGGCGGGTGGCCATGGGTAACCGGGGGAGGGCGGCCGGGCACCGCGCCGAGACACCCCTGCCCACCGGAACGCGACCCACGGACGCAGGCCGTCCGCTGCCCGGGCGGGCGGAGCGGCGCAAGCTCGCCCGCAAGGTCAAACGCCGGCGCCAGCGCTCCGCCGTCAAGGAGATCCCGCTCCTCGTCATGGTCGCCGTGCTGATCGCGCTCGTCCTGAAGACCTTCCTGGTCCAGGCGTTCGTCATCCCGTCCGGCTCCATGGAACAGACGATCCGGATCGACGACCGGGTCGTGGTCGACAAACTCACGCCCTGGTTCGGCTCCACACCGCAGCGCGGTGACGTCGTCGTCTTCAAGGACCCCGGCAACTGGCTCCAGGACGCCGCGCCGCCCACCGACGATCCCGTGGGCGTCAAGCAGGTCAAGCAGGCCCTGACCTTCATCGGGCTGCTGCCGTCGGCCGACGAACAGGACCTGATCAAGCGGGTGGTGGCGGTCGGCGGCGACACCGTCGCCTGCTGCGACAAGGACGGCCGGGTCACGGTCAACGGCGTACCGCTGGACGAGCCGTACCTGCACCCGGGGAACGAACCCTCGAAGATCAGGTTCAAGGTGACGGTGCCTCAGGGCCGGATCTTCGTGCTGGGCGACCACCGCTCGGACTCCGCCGACTCGCGCTTCCACCTCGACGAGAAGGACCGGGGGACCATCTCCGTGGACGACGTCGTCGGCCGGGCGGTCGGCATCGTCTGGCCCGTGAGCCACTGGCGTCGTCTGGAGGAGCCGGACACGTTTGCGGCCGTACCGGACGGTCGTTCGGGCGCTGTGACCGCGGACGGTGTGTCGCATAGTGTGTCTTCGCGGAATCTGAACGGATTGCCCTGGCTCCCGACCCCTGCGGAACTCCCGCTCGTTATGGGAGTGGTGGGCCTGTCCCTGTTCTGGGGCGGGCATGTGCACGGACTGAGGAGTGGATGTGGGGGATGTGGCCGTCGGCGCACGATCCGGACACGACGATCCCGAGGAGCGGCCTGACCGGCTCGGCGAGTCGTCGGTGGCCATGAGGGATGACTCCGGCGGCCGGTCGGACGCCGACCCCGGGGACGGCGCGGACGACGCCGGCGGTACCGGGCAGGGTGGCGAGTCCGGGGAGACCGAGGAGGCCGACGGTGCTCCGAAGAAGCCGCGTTCCTTCTGGAAGGAACTGCCGCTGCTGATCGGTATCGCCCTGATTCTCGCGCTGCTGATCAAGACCTTCCTGGTGCAGGCGTTCTCCATCCCCTCCGACTCGATGATGAACACGCTGCAGCGCGGCGACCGGGTCCTGGTGGACAAGCTGACCCCGTGGTTCGGCTCCGAGCCGGAGCGCGGCGAAGTCGTCGTCTTCCACGACCCGGGCGGCTGGCTGGAGGGTGAGCCCACCCCTGACCCGAACGTGCTCCAGGAGTTCCTCTCCTTCATCGGCCTGATGCCGTCCGCCGAGGAGAAGGACCTGATCAAGCGGGTCATCGCGGTCGGCGGCGACACGGTCTCCTGCAAGGAGGGCGGCAACGTCGTCCTCAATGGCAAGACGCTGGACGAGACCTCGTACATCTACCCCGGCTCCTCGCCCTGCGGTGACAAGCCCTTCGGGCCGATCACCGTCCCCAAGGACAGCATCTGGGTGATGGGCGACAACCGCCAGAACTCGCTGGACTCCCGGTACCACCAGAACCTCGCCGGCGGCGGCACCGTCCCGACCGACCAGGTCGTCGGCCGCGCGGTCTTCGTGGCCTGGCCGGTCACCCGCTGGTCGACGCTGCCGGTGCCGGAGACCTTCGAGCAGCCGGGGCTCAGCCAGGCGCTGGCCGTGGCCCCGGGCGCGGCGGGTCTGGCCGGAGCGCTGCCGCTGGTCCTGTGGCGCAGGAAGAGGCTCACGGCTCGGCATACCGCCGAGTAGTGACGCCCGGGTAGGGTGCCGTCCCAGATCGTCGAACCGACCTTCGAGGTGGGGAGCGCTGGGATGAGCGGAACCATACGTACGGAAGGCGGCCGCGGCCGCCTCGGCAGCGTGCTGTCGGGGCTGGTCGTGGCCGTCGGCTGTGTGCTCTTCCTCGGCGGCTTCGCCTGGGGAGCCGTGGTCTACCAGCCGTACAGCGTGCCCAGCGACTCGATGACGCCGGCTCTGGCCGTCGGGTCGAAGGTCCTCGCACAGCGGATCGACGGCGACGAGGTACGGCGCGGCGACATCGTGATCTTCAACGACCCGCTGTGGGGCGACGTGCCCATGGTCAAGCGGGTCGTCGGCGTCGGTGGTGACACCGTCGTCTGCTGCGACAAGGACGGGCGGCTCACGATCGACGGCAAGGCGATCGAGGAGCCCTACACCCGGCCCGGCGCCCCGGCCTCGGGGCAGAAGTTCTCGGCGACCGTGCCCGAGGGGAAGCTCTTCCTGCTCGGCGACGAGCGGCACAACTCCCTGGACTCCCGGACCCATCTGGAGGAGGCCGGCCAGGGCTCCGTACCGAGCTCCGCGGTCACGGCCCGGGTCGACGCCGTCGCCTGGCCCGACACGGACCTCGTGGAGCGCCCCACGGCCTTCGCGGCGCTGCCGGGCGGGATCTCGGAGCGCGGGCCGGTGGAGCCGCTCTTCTACGCGATCGTCGGCGGGTGTGTACTGATCCTTGCGGGGGCCGCGTACGGCCCGGTGGCGCGGCTGGCGGGCCGGCGGTCCGGAATCCGCTCGGGAGACCGGTCGTCGGGCAGGGAGACGGTGGACGCGTGACGGGTACGGCGGGTTCGAGAGATGCGGCGGGTCCGGCCGGGCCGGGCGAGGCCGGCGGGCGGGAGCTGCGGCGGGTGGCGCGGGTCGTTCTGCTCGACCCGGACGACCGCATCCTCCTCATGCACGGGTACGAGCCCGACGACCCGGCGCAGACCTGGTGGTTCACGCCCGGCGGCGGCCTGGAGGGCGACGAGACCCGGGAGGAGGCGGCGCTGCGCGAGCTGGCCGAGGAGACCGGGATCACGGAGGTCGAACTCGGACCGGTCCTCTGGCAGCGGATCTGCTCCTTCCCGTTCGACGGGCGGCGCTGGGACCAGGACGAGTGGTACTACCTGGCACGAACCACCCAGACCGCGACGGCCCCGGGGGGCCTCACCGAGCTCGAGGAGCGCAGTGTCGCGGGGCTGAGGTGGTGGACCTCCGCCGAACTGTCGGCGGCGCGTGAGACGGTGTACCCGACCAGACTCGCCGAGCTGCTGCACAGGCTGCTCGACGAGGGACCGCCGAGTTCACCGGTGGTGCTCGCCCCGGAAATCGCTTAGCGGTGCGAGCGGCTGGCGCACAATAGGTGGACGCACGGCTGAAGGGGAACATGCCATGAGCGCCGAGGACCTCGAGAAGTACGAGACCGAGATGGAGCTGAAGCTCTACCGGGAGTACCGCGATGTCGTCGGGCTGTTCAAATATGTGATCGAGACCGAGCGTCGCTTCTACCTCACCAATGACTACGAGATGCAGGTGCATTCGGTCCAGGGCGAGG
This sequence comes from Streptomyces sp. NPDC022552, assembly GCF_055561875.1. Taxonomy (NCBI): domain Bacteria; kingdom Bacillati; phylum Actinomycetota; class Actinomycetes; order Kitasatosporales; family Streptomycetaceae; genus Streptomyces; species Streptomyces sp. NPDC022552. The sequence goes on along the minus strand of NZ_JBVHGJ010000016.1, from coordinate 133,219 downwards.
TGTTCTTCGAGGTCTCCATGGCCGATGCCTGGGTCTGGGACATGTACCGGCCGGCCAGATTCGTCAAGCAGGTCCGCGTTCTCACGTTCAAGGACGTGAACATCGAGGAGCTCAACAAGAGCGACCTGGAGCTTCCCGGCAGCTGATTTCCGGAGCTCCGTCACGTCGGCCACCCGGACGGGTGACGAGGTTCTCCACAGGCGCCCGGTTGTCCACCGGCCCGCACACGGAACGTGGCGAAGCGTCACAGTCGGTGCCGGAGGTGGTACCGATGAACGCACCGAGCGCATCGAACGCAACGAGCACGCCGAGCCGGACCAACGCGAGGAACGCCCTCGGGCAGTACGGCGAACAGCTCGCGGTCCGCAGGCTCACCGACGCCGGGATGAGCATCCTCGCGCGGAACTGGCGCTGCGGACGCACCGGAGAGATCGACATCGTCGCCCGGGACGGGACCACCGTCGTCGTCTGTGAGGTCAAGACCCGGCGCGAAGGCGCCTTCGAACACCCCATGGCCGCCGTCACCCCCGCCAAGACCGACCGGCTCAAACGCCTCGCGGCCTGCTGGCTCGACCGCCACGGCGGACCACCGCCCGACGGGGGCGTGCGCATCGACCTCGTCGGAGTCGTCCTGCCCCGTCGGGGCGCTCCCGTCGTCACTCACGCCCGGGGGGTGGCGTGATGGGATTCGCCCGCACCTGCTCCGTCGCCCTCGTCGGCGTCGAAGGCGTCGTCGTCGAGGTTCAGGCCGACCTGGAGGCCGGAGTCGCCGCCTTCACCCTGGTCGGACTGCCCGACAAGAGCCTCACCGAGAGCCGCGACCGCGTGAGGGCCGCCATCGTCAACTCCGACGCCGAGTGGCCCCAGAAGAAACTCACCGTCGGACTCAGCCCCGCCTCCGTCCCCAAGGGCGGATCCGGATTCGACCTCGCCGTCGCAGCCGCCGTACTCGGTGCCGCCGAGCGGATCGACCCCCGGGGCATCGCCGACCTCGTCCTCATCGGCGAACTCGGTCTCGACGGCCGCGTCCGGCCCGTGCGCGGCGTCCTGCCGGCCGTCCTGGCCGCCGCCGAAGCCGGGTACCGCCAGGTCGTCGTCCCCGAACAGACGGCCGGCGAAGCCGCCCTCGTCCCAGGAGTCTCCGTCCTCGGCGTCCGCAGCCTGCGCCAGCTCATCGCCGTCCTCTCCGACGAACCCGTCCCCGAGGAGGAACCCGCCGAGGCGGGCCGCCCCGACGCCATGCTCGCCGGACTCCTCGTCCCCGGCGCGGGTGTCGGCACCGGGCTCTCCGCCGACCCCCTCGACGGACCCGACCTCGCCGACGTCGCCGGACAGCACGGCGCCCGCCGCGCCCTGGAGGTCGCCGCCGCGGGCAGCCACCACCTGCTGCTCTCCGGACCGCCCGGGGCCGGAAAGACCATGCTCGCCGAACGGCTCCCCGGCATCCTGCCGCCCCTCACCCGACAGGAGTCCCTCGAAGTCACCGCCGTCCACTCCGTCGCCGGCATCCTCCCGCCCGGCGAACCCCTCGTCCGGCGCGCCCCCTACTGCGCGCCCCACCACTCCGCGACCATGCAGTCCCTCGTCGGCGGCGGCAACGGACTGCCGCGCCCCGGAGCCGTCTCCCTCGCCCACAGGGGAGTCCTCTTCCTCGACGAAGCGCCGGAATTCTCCGGGAAAGCGCTCGACGCCCTGCGGCAGCCACTCGAATCCGGGCACGTCGTCGTCGCCCGTGCCGCCGGAGTCGTCCGGCTCCCCGCCCGCTTCCTGCTCGCACTCGCCGCCAACCCCTGCCCCTGCGGGCGGCACACCCTGCACGGCGCCGGATGCGAGTGCCCCGCCTCCCTGATCCGCCGCTACCAGGCCCGGCTGTCCGGCCCGCTCCTCGACCGCATCGACCTCCGCGTGGAAGCCGAACCCGTCACCCGCTCCGACCTGCTCGGCCAGGGCGGACGCGGCGAATCCACCGCCACCGTCGCCGACCGCGTCCGCGAGGCACGCGCCCGCACCGCCGCCCGGCTCGCCGGCACCCCCTGGACCGTCAACAGCGAGGTTCCGGGCCACGAACTGCGCACCCGCTTCCTGGTCGGTCCCGGAGCCCTCGCGGCGGCGGAGCGGGACATCGAGCGCGGACTGCTCACCGCCCGAGGCCTCGACCGGGTCCTGCGCGTCGCCTGGACCGTCGCCGACCTCGTCGGCCACGACCGGCCCGACGCCCAGGACGTCGGCCTCGCCCTCGAACTGCGTACCGGCATTGCCCGTGGCGTACCGGTCGGAGCGGGGAGCCTCGCATGACGTCCGACGACGAGCGCCTCGCCCGCGCCGCCCTCACCCGCGTCGCCGAGCCCGGCGACACCCACGCCGGCCGCTGGCTCAGGCAGTACGGAGCCACGGGGTTCCTGGAGCGGCTCCGGGCCGACCCCGCCGGGAACCCGGAGACAAGCCCCTTCCCCGGCACCGGGGAGAAACGGGTCGACGGGTGGCGTCGACGGGCCGCCACGGTGGAACCGCGGTCGGACCTCGACGCCGCCGAGCGACACGGCTGCCGGCTCGTCGTCCCCGGCGACACGGAATGGCCCCGGCAGCTCGACGACCTCGGCGACGCCCGCCCCGTCGGGCTCTGGATCAGGGGCCCCGCCGACCTGCGGACCTGGGCGCTGCGCTCCGTCGCCGTCGTCGGCGCCCGCGCATGCACCCCCTACGGCGCCCACATGGCCACCACGCTTGCCTCCGGACTCGCCGAACAGGGCTGGGTCGTCGTCTCCGGCGCCGCCTTCGGCATCGACGGCGCCGCCCACAGAGGGGCCCTCGCCGCCCAGGGCGCCACCGTGGCCGTCCTCGCCTGCGGCGTCGACATCCCCTATCCCCGTGGCCATGCGGGACTCATCGGACGCATCGCCGAACAAGGCGTGGTCATCGGCGAGTTACCACCCGGCAGTCACCCCACACCCAGCAGATTCATCCTTCGTAACCGGGTCATCGCCGCCCTCACCCGCGGCACCGTCGTCGTCGAGGCCGAGTACAGAAGCGGCTCCCTCGTCACCGCCCGTGCCGCCGCACGGCTCGGCCGCCACACCATGGGCGTGCCCGGCGCCGTCACCAGCGGTCTCTCCGCGGGCGTCCACGAACTCCTGCGCGGTGAGGCCACCCTCGTCACCGATGCCGCCGAAGTGATCGAACTCGTCGGTGACATGGGTCAACTCGCCCCGGCCCGACGTGGCCCCGTCCTGCCCCGGGACCTCCTCGGCCCCGACACCGTCCGTGTCCTGGAAGCGATGCCCGCGGGCAGACCCACACCCCTGAGAGCGATCGGCGAACGGGCCGGCGCGTCCACCGACGACACCCTCGCCCGACTGTACGAACTGCACTCCTTGGGGTTCGTCGAACGGCAAGGAGATGACTGGCAGTTGACGAACAGCCCCACGGAAGGGGCGAACCTGCGGCGAGGCGGTCCTTGACCTGGAGCATTCGGGTGAAATGGTGATGGTGATGAACCAGCCAGTTCTCCCGGCCGCACCCCAGCGGCCGAAACGCGCCACCACTCGGGTTCGAAAGCGTGGCCGAGGGCGTCCACCCGGAGCGGCGCGATCCGCAGAGGTTCGCACACCGCGACGGTCCAGTCACGCTACGCTCACCAGGATTCCCTGCCGGACACCCAGACCGACCAACCCGCCAGCAGAACGGCTCAAGGCAACGCATGCCCCAGCACACCTCCGGGTCTGACCGCGCTGCGGTGCCCCCAGCAGCCCGGGGCACCGTGCGACCGCCCGCACCGACATCGCTCGACGAGCTGTGGCGGTCGTACAAGGACACGGGCGACGAGCGGCTGCGGGAACAGCTGATCCTGCACTACTCGCCGCTGGTGAAGTACGTCGCGGGCCGCGTCAGCGTGGGGCTGCCCTCCAACGTGGAACAGGCCGACTTCGTCTCCTCCGGAGTCTTCGGGCTGATCGACGCCATCGAGAAGTTCGACGTCGAGCGGTCGATCAAGTTCGAGACGTACGCGATCACCCGCATCCGGGGCGCGATGATCGACGAGCTCCGCGCCCTGGACTGGATCCCCCGCTCCGTACGGCAGAAGGCGCGCAACGTCGAGCGCGCCTACGCCACCCTCGAGGCCAAGCTCCGCCGGACCCCGACCGAGAGCGAGGTCGCGGCCGAGATGGATATCGGCCTGGAGGAACTGCACGCGGTTTTCAGCCAGTTGTCCCTCGCGAACGTCGTCGCCCTGGAGGAGCTGCTCCACGCGGGCGGCGAAGGCGGCGACCGGCTGTCGCTCATGGACACCCTGGAGGACACCGCCGCCGACAACCCGGTCGAGGTCGCCGAGGACCGCGAGCTGCGCAGGCTGCTCGCCCGCGCCATCAACACCCTCCCCGAGCGCGAGAAGACCGTCGTCACGCTCTACTACTACGAGGGCCTCACCCTCGCCGAGATCGGCCAGGTCCTCGGCGTCACCGAGAGCCGCGTCAGTCAGATCCACACCAAGTCCGTCCTCCAGCTGCGAGCCAAGCTGGCCGATGTAGGACGCTGACGGCGGGCGGCCGGTCGTATGGTGGAGCCGTGCCCAGGATTCGAGCGGCCTCCGTGGCCGAGCACCGGACGATGCAGCGCGGCGCCCTGCTGGACGCCGCGCGTTCCCTGCTGTCCGAGGGCGGTACGGAGGCGCTGACCTTCCCCGCCCTCGCCGAGCGCACGGGCCTGGCCCGCTCCTCGGTGTACGAGTACTTCCGCTCCCGCGCGGCCGTGGTCGAGGAGCTGTGCGCCGTCGACTTCCCCGTCTGGGCGGCCGAGGTCGAGACGGCGATGGCGTCCGCCGACACCGCCGAGGGCAAGGTCGAGGCGTACGTACGCAAGCAGCTGGAGCTCGTGGGGGACCGGCGCCACCGGGCGGTCGTCGCGATCTCCGCGAGCGAGCTCGACGACGGCGCCCGCGAGAAGATCCGCGCCGCCCACGGCGGCCTCGTCGCCATGATCGTCGAGGCCCTCGCCGACCTGGGCCAGCCCCAGCCCCGCCTGGGCGCGATGCTCCTCCAGGGCGTCGTGGACGCGGCCGTACGCCGTATCGAGCTGGGAGCGGCCGAGGACCCGGAGACCATCGCCGAGGCCGCTGTCGCCATGGCCCTCCGCGGCGCTGGCGGCTGACCGGCCCGGCCGGACGGCTTCCCGACCCGTGACGGACCTCGCCTCGTTCGCCTTCGTGCGCCACGTCGACGGCCTCCGCCACCTCTTCGAACGGGACGGCGAGCGCCACGGCCGGCCCGCGTACCGCCGCACGGACGGCCAGGTGTGGTGCCTCTGGGCGCCCGGCCTCGGCTGGCACTGCGAGATCGCCGACGGCCTCGTCACCGCCCATCCCGTGAACGGCACCGGCGACGAAGCCGAACCCCCGGCGACCGTGTGGCGCAGCTTCAAGGGCGACCGCTCCTATCTCTACGACCTGGTGACCACCGACGGCGGCGGCTGATCCGTCACCGGCAGCAGCCTGGACGGGCCCTCGCGCAGGAGCAGCAGGGGGTTCAGGTAGGCGTCGCCTCTCAGCAGGCCCCAGTGCAGGCAGGACTCCGGGCAGTGGGCGTTCTCCGGCGGCGGGGGTTCGAGCGTGGCGACCGGCGTGCCGCGGGTGACCGCGGTGCCCGCCGTGACGCTCGGGACAACCGGTTCGTACGTGGTCCGCAGGGGTGGCTCTCCGGTGCCCGGCAGGGTGATCGTGAGGACGCCGCGGCCGGCCACCCGGCCCGCGAACGTGACCACGCCCGATGCCGCCGCCCGGACCGGGCTGCCCACCGGGGCGGCCAGATCGAGCCCGCGGTGGCCGGCGGCGTACGGACCGGCCGGGGGTTCCCAGCCGCGGATGATCTCCGGGCGAGGCGGGCCCAGGGGCCACATCAGCGCCAGGGCCATAAGCAGGTGCGTCGTGAGGTGCATGGGGACACCGTCCCGCAGCCGCCCGATTCGCGTCGATCATGGTTGATATCTGTGGAATACCGGCCGGTTGTGGACAGCGCCGTCACCCGGCACCCCCGGGGTCCCGTACACTTCCTATGGCGATCCGGGTCACCGGGTCGACTTCGCACGCCCCGCCACACAACCCTCACCGGTCGTGGCAGCGCCTTTCGGTCCCTTGCGGCACGGCGCGTCGGGGTGTCAGGACATAACCGAGAAACACAAGGAGATACGGCCATGGCCGTCGTCACGATGCGGGAGCTGCTTGAGAGCGGCGTCCACTTCGGTCACCAGACCCGTCGCTGGAACCCGAAGATGAAGCGCTTCATCTTCACCGAGCGCAACGGCATCTACATCATCGACCTGCTCCAGTCGCTGTCGTACATCGACCGCGCCTACGAGTTCGTCAAGGAGACCGTCGCCCACGGCGGTTCCATCATGTTCGTCGGTACGAAGAAGCAGGCCCAGGAGGCCATCGCCGAGCAGGCGACGCGTGTCGGCATGCCGTACGTCAACCAGCGTTGGCTCGGTGGCATGCTCACCAACTTCTCCACCGTCTACAAGCGTCTGCAGCGCCTCAAGGAGCTCGAGCAGATCGACTTCGAGGACGTCGCCGCCTCGGGTCTCACCAAGAAGGAGCTCCTGGTCCTCTCGCGTGAGAAGGCCAAGCTGGAGAAGACCCTCGGTGGTATCCGCGAGATGCAGAAGGTGCCGAGCGCCGTCTGGATCGTCGACACCAAGAAGGAGCACATCGCCGTCGGTGAGGCGCGCAAGCTCCACATCCCGGTCGTCGCGATCCTCGACACCAACTGCGACCCCGACGAGGTCGACTACAAGATCCCGGGCAACGACGACGCGATCCGCTCCGTCACCCTGCTCACCCGCGTGATCGCCGACGCCGTCGCCGAGGGCCTCATCGCCCGCTCCGGCGCCGCGACCGGCGACTCGAAGCCGGGCGAGAAGGCCGCCGGCGAGCCGCTCGCCGAGTGGGAGCGCGACCTCCTCGAGGGCGAGAAGAAGGCTGACGAGGCCGAGGTCCAGACCTCCGCCGAGACCGAGAAGGTCGCCGACGCCGAGGCTGCCACGGCCACCGAGGCCACCGAGGCTGTCGAGGCTCCGGCCGCCGAGGCCGAGCAGGCCTGACCCACGACCCGACCTTCACAGGTCAGGTCCGGTTGGTTGTATCGGATGTCGACGGCGGGGGCGCGCGTTGCCCCCGCCGTCCACCCGTAGATCTTTCAGACTTCGAGAGAGAAACTCAGACTCATGGCGAACTACACCGCCGCTGACGTCAAGAAGCTCCGTGAGCTCACCGGCGCCGGCATGATGGACTGCAAGAAGGCTCTGGACGAGGCCGACGGCAACGTCGACAAGGCCGTCGAGGCCCTGCGCATCAAGGGCCAGAAGGGCGTCGCCAAGCGCGAGGGCCGCTCTGCCGAGAACGGCGCCGTCGTCTCCCTCATCGCCGACGACAACACCTCCGGTGTCCTCGTCGAGCTGAAGTGCGAGACGGACTTCGTCGCCAAGGGCGACAAGTTCCAGGCCGTCGCCAACGCGCTCGCCGCCCACGTCGCCGCCACCGCCCCGGCCGACCTGGAGGCGCTGCTCGCCTCCGAGATCGAGCCCGGCAAGACGGTCCAGGCGTACGTCGACGAGGCCAACGCCAACCTGGGCGAGAAGATCGTTCTCGACCGCTTCGCGCAGTACGCCGACGGCTTCGTCTCGGCCTACATGCACCGCACCATGCCCGACCTGCCCCCGCAGATCGGTGTTCTCGTCGAGTTCGACAAGGAGAACGCCGAGGTCGCGAAGGGTGTCGCGCAGCACATCGCCGCCTTCGCGCCGAAGTACCTCACCCGTGAGGACGTTCCGGCCGAGGTCGTCGAGACCGAGCGTCGCGTCGCCGAGGAGACCACCCGCGCCGAGGGCAAGCCCGAGGCCGCGCTCCCGAAGATCGTCGAGGGTCGCGTGAACGGCTTCTTCAAGGACGCCACGCTGCTCGGCCAGCCGTACGCGCTGGACAACAAGAAGTCCGTCCAGCAGATCCTGGACGAGGCCGGTGTCACCCTGAAGCGCTTCACGCGCATCAAGGTCGGCATCTGAGTCCGTACGCGACGGACACCGGGCCCGGGTAGGGTCTGAAGCAGTCGCCCACGCTCGCGTAGGACGACCGCAGTTCTGACGAGGAGGCCATTGCCGCAGGGGAAACCGCAAGGACCCACCGGCAATGGCCTTCGTCGTATGTGCACGAGGAGATCTCCATGAACCAGAGCGCCGTACAGGGCGACGACAACCACGGCAAAAAGGCCGGCCGCTTCATGCTGAAGCTGTCCGGTGAGGCATTCGCCGGAGGCGGCGGTCTCGGCGTCGACCCCGACGTCGTGCACAAGATCGCCCGCGAGATCGCCGCAGTCGTCCGCGACGGGGCGGAGATCGCGGTCGTGATCGGCGGCGGCAACTTCTTCCGCGGCGCCGAGCTGCAGGTACGCGGCATGGACCGGGCTCGCTCCGACTACATGGGCATGCTCGGCACCGTCATGAACTGCCTCGCCCTCCAGGACTTCCTGGAGAAGGAGGGCATCGACTCCCGCGTCCAGACCGCCATCACCATGGGCCAGGTCGCGGAGCCGTACATCCCGCTGCGGGCCGTACGCCACCTGGAGAAGGGCCGTGTGGTCATCTTCGGTGCCGGTATGGGCATGCCGTACTTCTCCACCGACACCACGGCCGCCCAGCGTGCCCTGGAGATCGACGCCGAGGCCCTGCTCATGGGCAAGAACGGCGTCGACGGGGTCTACGACTCCGACCCGAAGAAGAACCCGGACGCGGTGAAGTACGACGCGCTGGAGTACGGAGAGGTCATCTCCCGCGACCTCAAGGTCGCCGACGCCACCGCCATCACGCTGTGCCGCGACAACAAGCTGCCGATCCTCGTCTTCGAACTGCTCGCCGAGGGCAATATCGCGCGCGCGGTGAAGGGTGAGAAGATCGGCACTCTCGTGAACGACCAGGGCACCCGGGCCTGAGCCTCGGCTCGAACCGGGTACCTCCCCGCGAGGGGATGGACAGAGCCCTGCCGGTCGTACACCGTGCAGGACAAGACGCGACGACACGCAGGAGCAAGTGGTGATCGAAGAGACCCTCCTCGAGGCCGAGGAGAAGATGGAGAAGGCCGTCGTGGTCGCCAAGGAGGACTTCGCCGCGATCCGCACCGGGCGTGCGCACCCGGCGATGTTCAACAAGATCGTGGCGGACTACTACGGTGCGATCACGCCGATCAATCAGCTGGCGTCGTTCTCGGTTCCCGAGCCGCGCATGGCGGTCGTGACCCCGTTCGACAAGAGCGCGCTGCGCAACATCGAGCAGGCGATCCGTGACTCGGACCTCGGCGTCAACCCGAGCAACGACGGCAACATCATCCGTGTGGTGTTCCCGGAGCTGACCGAGGAGCGCCGCCGCGAGTACATCAAGGTCGCCAAGGGCAAGGCCGAGGACTCCAAGATCTCCATCCGGTCCGTCCGCCGCAAGGCCAAGGAGACCATCGACAAGCTGGTCAAGGACGGCGAGGTCGGCGAGGACGAGGGCCGCCGCGGCGAGAAGGAGCTCGACGACACCACCGCGAAGTACGTCGCGCAGGTGGACGAGCTGCTCAAGCACAAGGAAGCCGAGCTGCTCGAGGTCTGATGAACGACTCTTCCTGGAGGGCCCAGGCCGGTTCCGGCTACTGGGGGCCCGACCAGGGGCCTGCCCCGGCGGGTCCCGCATACGATGGGCTGCAGGCGGCGCAGACTCGGCCCATGCCCATCGTGCCCGACGTCCCCGCCGGCGATCACCAGGACGACCACGACCGGGGGGCCGCTCAGCCGAGCGGTCCCCTGTTCCGTGACGAGACGCCGAACGAGCACCCTCAGGAGCCCATGTCCAGCCCGTCCCAGCCTCCTGCCCCGCAGAAGAAGAGCGCGGGGCGCGATCTGGGCGCTGCCATAGGGGTCGGGGTCGGGCTCGGCGCGGTCATCATCGCGTCGCTCTTCATCTGGAAGGCCGCGTTCATCGGCGTCATAACGGTCGCCGTCGTGGTCGGTCTGTGGGAGCTCACCTCCCGCCTTCAGGAGCGCAAGGGCATCAAGGCGCCGCTCGTCCCGCTGGCGGTCGGCGGCGCGGCGATGGTCGTGGCCGGCTACGTCCGCGGCGCCGAGGGGGCCTGGGTCGCCATGGCCCTGACGGCGCTCGCGGTGCTCGTATGGCGGATGACGGAGCGGCCCGAGGGCTATCTGAAGGACGTCACGGCGGGCGTCTTCGCCGCGTTCTACGTGCCGTTCCTGGCGACGTTCGTGGCACTGATGCTCACGGCCGACGACGGTGCGGAGCGGGTGCTCACGTTCCTGCTGCTCACCGTCGTCAGCGACACCGGCGCCTATGCGATCGGCTGGCGTTTCGGCAAGCACAAGCTGGCTCCGCGGATCAGCCCCGGCAAGACCCGCGAGGGCCTGGTCGGAGCGGTGACGTTCGCGATGGCGGCGGGCGCGCTGTGCATGGAGTTCCTGATCGACGGCGGCTCGTGGTGGCAGGGCCTGCTGCTCGGCCTGGCCGTGGCGGCGAGCGCGACGCTCGGTGACCTCGGCGAGTCGATGATCAAGCGTGACCTCGGCATCAAGGACATGGGCACCTTGCTTCCGGGCCACGGCGGCATCATGGACCGCCTGGACTCGCTGCTGCCTACGGCGCCGGTGGTCTGGCTGCTGCTGGTGCTGTTCGTCGGTACGACCTGATCCACGTTTCCCCACGAGGGGCCCGTCGCTCACGAGCGACGGGCCCCTCGTGCGTCGGGCTCCTGGCCCGATGCCCGCGACCGCCGGACGGGGCCGCCTCGCGTGACCTACAGTCGCGGCGGACGGGGGCGACGGGACGCGGGGAGGATCGGTGGGGGAGCCGGGGGCAGCGGGAGCGGTCTGGAGCCGTCCCGAGGACGAGTCGATCTACCAGGACGCCGTCCGCAGACTGTTCCGCGAGGACGTCGTCCTCCGGGGATATCTGGGCCAGCGGTACGTCACGGGGATCGACGAGCAGCGTCTCGCCGCCGAATTCCACGGACCGTGGGTCGTCGAAAGGGTGCGGGCCTGGGGCGCCCGGGAGTACGACGACTACCAGAGCGCCGACGAGCAGTTCGACCAGGCCGTCTCCCGGTACGAACGCCTCGGTGCGGCCCGGCGGCTCGTCGCGCCGTTCTGGCTGGCGACGTTACGGATGCAGGCCGCGTTCCTGCGGCGCCGGTGGGAGGAGTGCCTGCCGGAGGCGCTCGCCGCCCAGGTACGGCCGACGCTCCGGCGCCTCATAGGGGAGCAGCACGACGATCTTCTCGTCACCCCCGACCTTCTGGGGCTCATCGAGGTCCACGACCCGAGGTACGTGGTCCCCCACCGGGAGTTGCAGGGCCTCGCCGCGAGAATGGCCCTGATGGCCGGCGGGACCATCGCGATATCGGGTCCGCGCGGCGTGGGGAAGTCCACGCTGCTCAAGTCGGTGACGCGGAACTGGGAACCGGACCATCTGGTGGTGCCGGTCGAGATTCCGGCCGCGTACGTCCCCCAGGAATTTCTGCTCTCGCTCTTTCAGCGGGTCTGCGAGGAGTTTCTCGCCCTGCACGGGCACGCGGTCGATTCCTCGTCGATGTTCCTGGTGAAGCTGCGGAAGCATCTGCTGAAGCGGCTGCGCCATCTGGCGCTGTTCTCGGTGCGTCTGCTGGTGGCCGGAACGCTGCTCGTCATCGCGCTCGCGCCGCTCGGCGGCATACTGCGCGAGGGGCTGGCAGGGGGGCCGGGGGAGCGGTTGGCGCAGGCGTGGCACGGCGTGTGGGGCTTCGTCACGGCGTTCTGGACCGATCATCCCGTCTCGGCCCGGCTGCCCCTCGGCCTCCTCGGTCTGGTCCTCCTGGTGTCGCTGCCGAGGTGGCAGAAGAGGTCCTCGCTGGTCAAGAGCTGCGTGCACTACCTGTACCTGCTCAGGACCATGCAGAGCACGAGCGTGGCCTCCGGGGCGGTGCTGACCCCGCTGACCGCCGGGACGCTGAGCGCCACGCGCACCACGACGCTCTCCTCGCGCACGCTGACGTTTCCGGAGCTGGTCGTCCACTTCCGGGGGCTCCTGGAGCGGATGACGAAGGAGGGGAACAGGGGCGCGGAGACCGGGGACAGACCGCGGCGGGTGCTGATCGTCATCGACGAGATCGACCGGATCGGAACCGCGGAACAGGCGCGCTCGCTCCTGACGGAGATCAAATCCGTCTTCGGGATTCCGCACGTCTACTTCCTCATCTCCGTGGCCGAGGACGTCGGCGCGGGATTCGTACGGCGAGGCATTCCGGTCCGTGACGTCATCGACAGTTCCCTGGACGACGTCATTCACATCGAACCGCGGACCCTGGACGAGTCGAACGAGATCATTCAGAACCGGGTGCCCGGCCTGACCCTCCCGTTCGTCGCGCTCGCCCACTGCCTCTCCGGCGGCATCACGCGGGACCTGATCCGCTGCACGCGCCGGATGGTCATGATTCCCGAACAGCTCGGGCCGGGAGAGGGGCGGCTGCGGCGCATCGCGGGGATGCTGCTGATCGAGGAGCTGAGGGAGACGCTGGCCGGATTCCGGGTGCTGATGGGCAGCGCGGAGAGCTCGCCGGACTGGGCGGCCCGCCTCGACGAGATCCGCTCGACGATCCTGCGGCTGCGGCCGGAGCCGTACGACGCGAACAGCGCGAACGACGCGAACAACCCGAACGACGCCGAGGCACCCAGGCCGGACGACGGCCACGACGCCGTCCGCGCGCGGGAGGCGGTCCAGCGGCTGTTCGACGCCGCGACGGCTGCCGGGGCCGGGGCCGGTACCGGGGGCCCGGACGACCGGCACGGGCACTGGGACGAGCTCACCGCGTACAGCGACTTCGTCCTGACGCTGATCGACTTCTTCACCGGGCGGGAGGAGTTTCCCGACGCCAGCGACATCCGGAGCGCCGGCCCCGACGGAGACCTCCAGCGCCTCGCCGAGGCCCGCCTCGAACTCGGCGTCTCACCGGCAGGAGCGCGCCTCCTGCTGGAGCGGTTCCGCAAGGCCTGGAGCATGCCGGGCGTCGGCACGGTCGGCTAGCGGGCCGCCGCGGTCGGCCATGTGGGACGCGGGCAAGGCCCCCAGCGTCCGTGTCGCCCTGCGTCGTCGGCGGCCGTCACGCAGGACGACCATGCCGCCATGCGGTGGACGGCCACGGCGGGTCCCGGCTCCTTCGGCGGCGTCGTTGGCACGATGCGGCCATGGCACCCAGGGGTGGAAGCACGGAAGGTCCGGCGGGGGCGCGTCTTGTCCTGCTGACGCTCGCGGCCGGGCAGTTCCTGATGGCGCTGGACAGCTCCGTCATGAACGTGTCGATCGCGACGGTCGCCGACGACGTGGGAACGACGGTCACCGGGATCCAGGGCGCCATCACCGCGTACACGCTCGTGATGGCGATGCTCATGATCCCCGGGGGCAAGGTCGGGGCGCTGATCGGCCGTAGGCGCGCGTTCATGATCGGCTGCGTCGTCTACGGCTGTGGTTCGCTGACCACGGCGCTGGCGCCGAACCTTCCCGTACTGCTGTTCGGCTGGTCGTTCCTCGAAGGGGTCGGGGCGGCGCTCATCATGCCCGCGATCGTGGCCCTGGTGGCCGGCAACTTCGCCACGGAGCGTCGCCCCGCGGCGTACGGGATCGTGGCGGCCGCCGGGGCGGTGGCCATCGCCCTGGGGCCACTGATCGGGGGCGTCGCCACGACGTACTTCTCCTGGCGCTGGGTCTTCGCCGGTGAGGTCCTGGTGGTGCTCGTCATCCTGGTGTTCGCGCGCCGCATCGCCGACGCCGTGGGCGAGAAGCGTTCGCGGATCGACCTCGTCGGAGCGGTCCTGTCCGCGCTCGGGCTCGGGATCTTCGTCTACGGCGTGCTCCGCTCGGACGAGTGGGGCTGGTTCCGGCCGAAGCCGGACGCGCCGTCGTGGCTCGGTGTCTCGATGGTCGTGTGGGCGATGCTGGTCGGCCTGCTGCTGGTGTGGCTCTTCCTCCGCTGGGAGGCACGGCTCGCGGCCCGCGGCCGGGAGCCGCTCGTCGACCCGGCCATGCTGCGGAACAAGCAGCTCACCGGCGGTCTGACGATGTTCTTCTTCCAGTACCTCGTACAGATGGGCGTGTTCTTCGTCGTCCCGCTCTATCTGTCCGTCGCCCTGGGCCTGTCCGCACTCGCGACCGGGGCGCGGATCCTGCCGCTCTCCCTGACGCTGCTGGCGGCGGCGCTCCTGATTCCCCGGTTCCTCCCGGAGGTCTCGCCGCGGCGGGTGGTGCGGCTCGGGGTGCTCGCGCTCCTCGCGGGCGCTGTGGCCCTGATGGCCGCGCTCGACGCCGACGCCGGCGCGGAGGTCGTCACCGTCCCCCTCCTGCTGATCGGGTTGGGCATGGGCGCGCTGGCCTCGCAGCTCGGTTCCGTGACGGTGTCCGCCGTCCCCGACAGCCGGAGCGCGGAGGTCGGTGGTGTGCAGAACGCCGTCACCAACCTCGGCGCCTCGATCGGCACGGCGCTCGCCGGATCGCTCCTGATCGCCGCGCTCACGTCGTCGTTCCTGACGAGCGTCGAGGAGAATCCGGCGGTCCCGGCCGACGTCAAGAACCGGGCCGCCGTGGAACTCCAGAGCGGCGTCCCGTTCCTCTCGGACGCCCAGCTCACGACGGCGCTCGACGAGGCGGGCACCTCGGAGGAGGTGACCCGGGCGGCGCTGGACGCGAACGCCGCAGCCCGCCTGGACGGCCTGCGGGCGGCCCTGGCGATCCTCGCCCTGTCCTCGGTCGTGGCGCTGTTCTTCACCTCGCGCATCCCCTCGACCCAGCCCGGCACACCCCGGCCCTGACGGGGAGAAGGGGGACGCGGGCCTTCGCCCGGAAGCGAAGGCCCTCGTCGTGGGTCAGAAGGCGCGGGCGCCGCTCAGGCCCCACCACAGGTCGGATTGTTCACCGGGCCGCAGCCCACCGGTGCCGGTGCCTGCGTACCGGTACAGCCACTCGGAGCTGTTCAGGGCGAGGAGGTCCGGACGGCCGTCGCCGGACGAGTCGCCGACGGCGAGGAAGGACTGCATGGCGTTCCAGCCACCGCTGCCGACCAGAACCCGGGGACCGAGGTAACCGGCCCTGCCCGGGTAGAGCCAGAGCTTGCCGGTGGATGGCTCGCGGGCGTAGAGGTCGGCCCGGCCGTCGCCGTTCATGTCGCCGACGCCGACCAGGGCGTTCATGCTGTTCCAGCCGCCGCTGCCGATCAGCTTGCGCGCGCCGAGGCCGCCCGTGCCGGTACCGGGGTAGAGCCACAGCTTGCCGGTCGACTTCTCCACCGCGAGCAGGTCGGCCCGGGCGTCGCCGGACAGGTCCCCGAACGCGACGATCCGGCTCATGGCGTTCCAGCCGCCGCTGCCCAGCAGCTTGCGCGCCCCCAGGCCGCCGGTGCCGGTGCCGGGGTAGAGCCACAGCTTGCCGGTGGACGCCTCGCGGGCGATCACGTCCTCCCGGCCGTCCCGGCTGAAGTCACCGTGCCGGACAAGGGCGTCGAAGGCGTTCCAGCCGCCGGAGCCGACCAGACGGCCGGTGCCGTCACCGGGCAGGAACCACAGGCGCCCGACCGCGTCGCGGACCAGCACATCCGCGTTCCGATCGGCGTTCACGTCGCCGAAGCCGGACAGCTTGGGTGCGGTCGCCGCGTCCCAGTAGGGGTACGCAGGCGCCTCGCACTCACGCACGGTGCGGACGAGCTTCAGCGAGCTGTAGTCGCCCACGTCCCCGCCCGTGGCGTACTGCTGTCGGGGATCGAAGGTGCTGTAGCCCCGCGTGAGACCGTAGTTCGGGTCGTCGTAGAGGCAGGCGATCATGGACGTGCGGTTGATGACCAGGCGGAACTTGTTGTCCCAGGTCCCCAGCGTCGCCTTGCTCGTGTTCGTCCTGAACATCGGGCCTGTGCCGTTGTCGTCGTTCTGCCAGGCACAGAAGTACCCCGAAGGGCAGTCGCACAGGTTTTCGAGCGCGTCGCGAGGAGGACCGTACCTGCGCCCCTGCGCACCCCGGCGACCGGGGCGCCTGCCCTGAAGCACAGGCGTCAGCCCACAAGAGACCCCGTCCCACCTCGGCGTTCAGCTCGCCTTCGGGAACGTTGTCACGCCTCCCGCTTCGCGTCGATCTCGGCGATGAGGCCCTCGACGAGACCCTGGATCTCGTCGCGGATGGGGCGGACTGCCTCCACACCCTGGCCGGCCGGGTCTTCCAGGGCCCAGTCGAGGTACTTCTTGCCGGGGAAGATCGGGCAGGCGTCGCCGCAGCCCATGGTGATGACGTAGTCGGACGCCTGGACGGCCTCGGTGGTCAGGACCTTCGGCTTCCGGTCGGAGATGTCGACGCCGACCTCCCTCATCGCCTCGACGGCGGCCGGGTTGACCTGGTCGCCCGGGACGGATCCGGCGGAGCGGACCTCGATGCGGTCGCCGGCGAGGTGGTTGAGGAATCCGGCGGCCATCTGGGAGCGGCCGGCGTTGTGGACGCAGACGAAGAGCACGGAGGCGAGCGGAGCAGTCATCGGTTCTTCCTCAGGGCGGGGCGGAGCGTGGTGCGGGGGACGGAATGACTCGGGTGCCGGGCAAGGTGTCCAGCAGAGTGGTGATCCGGGGGGCCGGGGCGTCGCGGATGGAACGTACGACCGCGATGGGGCGCCGTCGGTGAGGGGCCCGGTCCAGGTCGCGAGGGCCGGGTGGCGAGAACCCCCTGGGTTCAAAGAGGTCAGCCCAGGCTGGTATCAGCGCCGGGTGATGTGACAGTATCAGCCCATGATGACGTCAGTCGATACTGATCTGATCCGGGTTCTGGGTGATCCCCTGCGCCTCCAGATCGTGACCCTGCTCGCTCGCGAGACGCTCTGCACCACCCACCTCGTCGAGGAGACCGGTGCCAGGCAGACCAACCTCTCGAACCACCTGAAGGTGCTGCGCGAGGCCGGGGTCGTCGAGACCGAACCCTGCGGCCGGTTCACCTACTACCGCCTCAAGCCCGACGTCATCGAAGGCCTGGCCGGGCAGTTCGCCGCCCTTGCCGAGATCGCGCGCGCCAACCCCGACACCAAGAGGGCCTGTCCGTAGCTCTCGCCTCACCTGCCCGAGGAGACCCTGCCCGTGACCGCCACCGAGCCCGCCGCGAGCGACGCCATAGCCGCCGACGCATCGCCGCGGCCCGCGCCCGGCGCCACCCCGCCCCGTACCCCGCTCGCCGCACGTGCTGCTGCCGAGCTCGTCGGTACCGCCGCCCTGGTGGCGATCGTCGTCGGATCCGGCATCCAGGCCACCGACCTCACCGATGATGTCGCGTTGCAGCTCCTCGCCAACTCCACCGCCACCGTTTTCGGCCTGGGCGTACTGATCGCCCTCCTCGGGCCGGTCTCCGGTGCGCACTTCAACCCGGCGGTCACCCTGGCCGAGTGGTGGACCGCCCGCCGCGGCGGTGCGGGCGTGAACGCGCGCGAGCTCGCCGCCTACGTGCCCTCCCAGGTCGTCGGCGCGGTCGCGGGCGCTGTGCTGGCGGATGCGATGTTCGGCGAACCGCTGGTGAAGTGGTCCATGCACGACCGCTCGGCAGGCAACCTGCTCCTCGGCGAGGTCGTGGCCACGGCCGGGCTCGTCCTGCTGATCTTCGGTCTGGCCCGCACCGACCGGCTCCGCTTCGCACCGGTCGCGGTCGCCTCCTACATCGGCGCCGCCTACTGGTTCACCTCGTCCACCTCGTTCGCGAACCCCGCGGTGACCATCGGTCGCGCCTTCACGGACACCTTCGCCGGCATCGCCCCCGCCTCCGTCCCGGCGTTCATCGGCGCGCAGCTCATCGGCGCCGCCGTGGGCCTGGCCCTGGTCGCCGTCATCTTCACGCGCGGCAGGGCGAACACGGAATGACACGGGTCGTGGCCTGGTGATGATCGGGGGCGGCCAAGCCTCTAGTGCAGAGTGGCGCTAGTACCGCCCACGACGCACCGGCCCACGCGCCCAGCAGGTGAAGCGGCGGTTCGGTCGGATCCTGACCGCGACATCGCCGGTCATGAACCCAATAGGTCCATCGTGACCACCTCCGTCGCCCTTCCCGCCCTCCGTGGCTACACGGTGGCTGCCTTGGTGAGCAGCTGCCCCATGGCGGCGAGAACGGCGGGCTCGACGCGGTAGTAGACCCAGGTTCCGCGCCGCTCGGAGGAGAGGAGGCCGGCCTCCTTCAGCTTCTTCAGGTGGTGGGACACCGTGGGCTGGGAGACGCCGACGTCGGAGATGTCGCAGACGCAGGCCTCGCCGCCTTCGTGCGAGGCGACCGCGGAGAAGAGTCGCAGCCGGACGGGATCTCCCAGGGCCTTGAACATGATCGCGGTCCGTTCGGCCTCCTCCGCCGTCAGCGGGCGCTCGTTCAGCGGCGGACAGCAGGGCTCGACCTCGGGCTCCAGCAGCGGCAGCACCTTCACATTCGACATACGTCTATGTTGACACATGTCGAACCAAGCTCCCAGGGTGCAGCGGTCGCGAGGCCCGCGGGCTCGGCGCGCTCGACGAATGCAGCCGCTAAATCGAAGTCTGTCTATGTTGACGCTTGTCGATGTCGGTGTCATGCTGAGGGTGCAGGAGATCGACAAACGTCGAAACAAAGGGGATTCGCCATGAACGCCACCGCCACCGAGCAGCTGCCCGTCGTGGTCGTCGGGGCCGGGCCCGCCGGGCTGGCTGCCGCCGCGCACCTCGTCGACCGGGGCCTCGACGCCCTGGTCCTGGAGGCCGGCGCCCAGGCGGGTGCGGCGGTGCGCGAGTGGTCGCACGTGCGGCTCTTCTCCACCTGGGGCGAGCTCACCGACCCGGCCGCAGAGAAGCTCCTGGCTCCCACCGGCTGGGTGAAGCCGGACGCCGGCACGTACCCCACCGGCGGCGACTGGGCCGAGAAGTACCTCCAGCCACTCGCCGACGTCCTCGGCGACCAGGTTCGTGTCGGTGCCCGGGTCGCCGGCGTCTCCCGCGCGGGCCGCGACCGGATCGTCGACTCCGACCGCGAGGCCCAGCCCTTCACCGTCCACGTCGCCTACGCCGACGGCCGTGAGGAGCGGATCCTCGCCCGCGCCGTCATCGACGCGTCCGGCACATGGGCCATCCCGAGTCCGGCCGGCGGCGACGGCCTCCCGGCGCTCGGCGAGCGCGCGGCGGCCGACCGGATCTCCTACCGCGTCCCGGACCTGAGGGACCCTGCCACGCGGAGCCGGTACGCGGGCAGGCGCACCGCCGTCATCGGCTCCGGCGCCTCCGCGTTCACCGCCCTGGCGTCCCTCGCCGACCTCGCGAAGTCCGAGGAGGGCACCGGCACTCACGCCACCTGGATCCTGCGCCGGGGTATTTCCGGCTCCACCTTCGGCGGCGGCACCGCCGACCAGCTACCCGCCCGCGGAGCACTCGGCCTCGCCGCGAAGGCCGCCGTCGACGAGGGCCACGCCGACGCAGTCACCGGCTTCCGCACACAGGCGATCGAGCGCGCCGGCGAGCGGCTCGTCCTGGTCTCCGAGGACGGTCACCGCCTCGACCCCGTCGACGAGGTCATCGTCCTGACCGGCTTCCGCCCCGACCTGTCCTTCCTCGACGAGCTCCGCCTCGGCCTCGACGAGCGCCTCCAGGCTCCCGTCGACCTCGCCCCGCTGATCGACCCCAACCAGCACTCCTGCGGCACCGTCTACCCCCACGGCTTCAAGGAGCTCGCCCACCCCGAGGAGGGCGTGTACCTGGTCGGCATGAAGTCCTACGGACGCGCGCCGACCTTCCTCGCACTCACCGGATACGAGCAGGTCCGCTCCGTCGTCGCTGCGATCGCCGGTGACCGCGAGTCCGCCGCACGCGTCGAGCTCGTCCTGCCAGAGACCGGAGTCTGCGGCGGCGCGGGCCTCTTCGACCAGCCGCAGACCGACGAGGCGGCCGGCGGCGGTTGCTGCGCCCCGTCTCCCGACCTCATCCAGCTCGGCGCCGGCACCCCGGCACCCTCCTGCGGCTCGTGACCGACCTCGACACCTCTACGAGCGGGGCCGCGACAGGCGAAGGGGGCCGGTCGCGGCCCCGCGCCGTCCTGCCCGCGCTGTGCCTCACCCAGATCACGAGCTGGGGCATCGTCTACTACGCCTTTCCCGTCCTCAACCCGGCGATCCTCGCGGACACCGGTTGGAGCGCGGGCGCGACCACCGCGGCTTTCTCCGCGGCCCTCGTCGTCTCCGCCCTCGCCGGGATCTACGTCGGACGTGTGCTGGACCACCGTGGACCCCGCACCGTCATGACGGTCGGCTCCGTCCTCGGTGTCCTGAGCCTGCTGCTCGTGGCCGCAGCCCCCGACCCGGCAGTCTTCACCCTCGGATGGCTGCTCGCCGGCACGGCGATGGCCGCCACCTTCTACCAGCCCGCCTTCGCCGCGCTGACCCGCTGGTGGGCCCCGGACCACGTCCGCGCACTGACGATCGTCACGCTCGCCGGCGGGCTCGCCTCCACGGTCTTCGCACCCTTGACGGCGATCCTCGCCGACCACATGTCCTGGCGCGCCACCTACGTGGTGCTCGCCGGCATCCTCGCGGTCCTGACCGTCCCGGCCCACGCCCTCGCGCTGAAGGCACCCTGGCCACCAGCCCCCGAGAGCCCTCCGCACGTCACCGGCGGCAGCGGTGAAGCAGTGCGTAGCCGCGCGTTCTGGATGCTGGCCGCCACCTTCACCCTGTCCGCGTTCGCGATGTACGCCGTCGTCATCGGCCTCGTCCCCCTCCTCCTGGACCGCGGCTGCACCACGACCCAAGCCGCATGGGCCCTGGGCCTGGGCGGCGCGGGACAGACCCTCGGCCGCACCTTGTACGCGACTCTCGCCCGCCGCCTCGGTGTCACCGCGCGCACGGTCGCGCTCGTCGGCCTCGGAGGACTCACCACCGCGGCCCTGGCGGCCGTGGCCGGCCCGTACGCGGTTCTCATCGCGATCTCCGTGCTCGCCGGGGTGGTCCGAGGCAACCTCACACTTCTCCAGGCCACCTCCGTCACCGATCGCTGGGGGAGCGCGGACTACGGCCGGCTCTCCGGCCTCCTCGGCGCACCCGCCCACGTGGCAGCCGCTCTGGCCCCCTTCGCGGGCGCAGTCCTCGCTGGTCCGCTCGGCGGCTATCCCGCACTGTTCGCGCTGCTCGCGGCACTGTCGCTCGTCGCCGCCGTCACAGCCCTGGGAACCGGCCCTCGCCGAGATCGCGTGAGTTGAGGCCCGAAAGCTTCCCCGACCTGCCACGGCTCCGGACCCTGCCGTTGCACTCAGGGTGCCGGCGGTGCTGATCTGGGGTTTCGCGTGGCGGGCAGGGGCGCGAGGGAGTGATCCCGGGCCGTCTCCGGGCCGTCCGAGGTCCACGTGCGAAGTCCTGGGGCGGCCATGACGATCGCCTCCTACGGCTTCCGCCCCAGGCCACAGGGTTCGGTCTGCGACACTGGTACCACCATGCCCAAGCCCGGAGAACTCACTTTCGTCGCCCCCCGCGGAGCCAAGAAGCCGCCGCGGCACCTGGCCGACCTCACGCCCGCCGAGCGCAAGGAGGCCGTTGCCGCGATCGGCGAGAAGCCGTTCCGCGCCAAGCAGCTGTCCACGCACTACTTCGCGCGGTACGCCCACGATCCCGCCGAGTGGACCGACATCCCCGCCGCCTCCCGCGAGAAGCTGCAGGGGGAGCTGCTGCCCGACCTGATGTCCGTGGTCCGGCACATCTCCTGCGACGACGACACCACCCGTAAGACCCTGTGGAAGCTGCACGACGGCACGCTCGTCGAGTCCGTGCTCATGCGCTACCCGGACCGGGTCACCATGTGCATCTCCTCACAGGCCGGCTGCGGGATGAACTGCCCGTTCTGCGCCACCGGGCAGGCCGGGCTCGACCGGAACCTGTCGACCGCCGAGATCGTGCACCAGATCGTCGACGGGATGCGCGCCCTGCGCGACGGCGAGGTCCCCGGCGGGCCCGCGCGGCTCAGCAACATCGTCTTCATGGGCATGGGCGAGCCGCTCGCCAACTACAAGCGTGTCGTCGGTGCCGTCCGCCGCCTCACCGACCCCGAGCCGGACGGGCTCGGGCTGTCGCAGCGCGGCATCACCGTCTCCACCGTCGGCCTCGTGCCCGCGATGCTGCGCTTCGCCGACGAGGGCTTCAAGTGCCGCCTCGCCGTCTCGCTGCACGCGCCCGACGACGAGCTGCGCGACACCCTCGTGCCCGTCAACACGCGCTGGAAGGTCCGCGAGGTCCTCGACGCCGCCTGGGAGTACGCCGAGAAGTCCGGCCGCCGGATCTCGATCGAGTACGCCCTGATCCGCGACATCAACGACCAGGCCTGGCGCGGCGACCTCCTCGGTCGGCTGCTCAAGGGGAAGCGGGTCCATGTGAACCTGATTCCGCTGAACCCGACGCCCGGATCGAAGTGGACCGCGTCCCGGCCCGAGGACGAGAAGGCCTTCGTCGAGGCCATCGCCGCCCACGGTGTCCCGGTCACCGTCCGTGACACCCGCGGGCAGGAGATCGACGGCGC
Organism: Streptomyces sp. NPDC022552; assembly: GCF_055561875.1. Classification (NCBI taxonomy): domain Bacteria; kingdom Bacillati; phylum Actinomycetota; class Actinomycetes; order Kitasatosporales; family Streptomycetaceae; genus Streptomyces; species Streptomyces sp. NPDC022552. Next base: position 110,648 of record NZ_JBVHGJ010000016.1, on the reverse strand, counting down.
CTGTGGACAGCTCGCGGCGTCGGAGCGCTGACCTTGTAGTCTGTGCTCGAACACATCTCCATATTCCGACAGGGGAGCGCCACAGCGCTGAGAGTGCGGTCATCGGACCGCAGACCCTCTGAACCTCGCCCAGGTCATTCTGGGTAGGAAGTTCGGTCGCAACTCGAGCTGTTGCGCCCTGCCCACCTCCGGTGGGCAGGGCCGCGTCTCTTCCTGGTCACACCCAGGAGGAATTTCAGTGAGCACCAAGAAGATGGTCGCAGCGGCGATCGCCGCTGCGCTGGGCGTCACCACGCTCGCCGCATGCGGTACCGAGGACACCCGGGACGCTGCGGGCAAGAGCGGTGAGCCCGCGCCGAAGACCGTGACCCTCGTCAGTCACGACTCCTTCAACGCCTCCAAGGAGGTCCTGGCGGAGTTCACCAAGCAGACCGGCTTCACCGTCAAGGTCCTCAAGAGCGGCGACGCCGGCGTTGCCGTCAACAAGGAGATCCTGACCAAGGGCTCCCCGCAGGGCGACGTCTTCTTCGGCGTCGACAACACCCTCCTCTCCCGCGCGCTCGACAACGGCATCTTCGTGCCGTACGAGGCGAAGGGCCTGGACGGCGTGGCGGCCGAGACGAAGATCGACAAAGAGCACCGCGTCACCCCGATCGACACCGGCGACATCTGCGTCAACTACGACAAGAAGTACTTCGCCGACAAGAAGCTCGCGCCCCCGCAGACCTTCGACGACCTGGCCGAGCCGGAGTACAAGGACCTGCTCGTGGTCGAGAACCCCGAGAAGTCCTCTCCCGGCCTCGGCTTCCTCCTCGGCACCGCCGCGCAGTACGGCGACGACGGCTGGCAGGACTACTGGAAGAAGCTCAAGGCCAACGGCGTGAAGACCGTCGACAGCTGGGAGCTCGCCTACAACCAGGAGTTCTCCGGATCGGCCGGCGGCCAGAAGGCCAAGGGCGACCGGCCGCTGGTCGTCTCGTACGCCTCCAGCCCGCCGGTCGAGGTCCTCTACTCCGAGCCGCAGCCGAAGGACGCGCCCACCGGCGTCTCCACCGGCACCTGCTTCCGGCAGATCGAGTTCGCCGGTCTGCTGAACGGGGCGAAGAACCCCGAGGGCGGCAAGGCGCTGATCGACTTCCTGATCTCGAAGAAGTTCCAGGAAGACATGCCGCTGCAGATGTTCGTCAACCCGGTGACCGAGGGCGCCCAGCTGCCCGCGCTGTTCACGCAGCACGGCGAGGTGATCGACAAGCCGCAGACCATGGCGCCCGAGAAGATCGCCGACAAGCGAGACCAGTGGATCCAGTCGTGGTCCTCGCTCGTCCTGAAGTAGACCGCGGGAGCGGCGTCAGCGGTGTTCGCCGACGCGACGTGCGGGGAAGCGCGGCGCGGCTCGGCCTGATGGTCGTGCCCGTCGCCTTCTTCGCGCTCTTCTTCGCCTGGCCCGTCGCCTCGATCGTCGAGCGCGGGCTGCGGGCCGACGGCACCTGGCGGTTCGACCGGTTCGGCGCGACGCTCAGCCGGCCGGAGATCCTCGACGTCCTCTGGTTCACGCTGTGGCAGGCGCTCGCCTCCACCGCGCTGACCCTGCTGATCGCGCTGCCCGGCGCCTACGTCTTCGCGCGCTTCGACTTCCCCGGCAAGGGGCTGCTGCGCGCGGTCGTCACCGTGCCCTTCGTGATGCCGACCGTCATGGTCGGTACGGCCTTCCTGGCGCTCGTCGGGCGCGGCGGGCTGCTCGACGAGCTGTGGGGCCTCCGCCTGGACACCACCGTCTGGGCGATCCTCCTCGCACATGTCTTCTTCAACTACGCCGTCGTCGTCAGGACCGTCGGCGGCCTCTGGGCGCAGCTCGACCCGCGCCAGGAGGAGGCGGCCCGCGTCCTCGGCGCCTCCCGGTTCACCGCCTGGCGGACCGTGACCCTGCCGGCGCTCGCCCCGGCCGTCGCGGCGGCCGCGCTCATGGTGTTCCTCTTCACCGCCGGCTCCTTCGCCGTCGTCCAGATCCTCGGCGGACCGGCGTACTCCACCCTGGAGACGGAGATCTACCGGCAGACGGTCGACCGCTTCGACCTGACGACGGCCGCCGTCCTCACCCTCGTCCAGTTCGTGGCCGTCGGCGTCGTCCTCGCCGTGCACGCCCGGACGGTACGGCGGCGGGAGACGGCCCTGAAGCTCGTCGCGCCCGAACAGACCGCGCGACCGGTCAAGGGGCTCGGCCAGTGGACGCTCTTCGGAGGGGTCCTCGTCTCCATCGTGCTGCTGCTCGTGCTCCCGCTCGCCGTGCTCGTCGAGCGGTCCTTCGCCACGTCCGACGGGTACGGGCTCGACTACTACCGGGCCCTGCAGTCCGTCGACCCCTCCGGTACCTTCCTCGTGCCCATGGCCGACACGATCGGGAACTCCCTCCGGTACGCCCTCGTCGCCACCGCCCTCGCCCTCGTCATCGGCGGACTCGCGGCCGCCGCCCTCACCCGGCGGGCCGGACGGCTGGTGCGCGGCTTCGACGCGCTGCTGATGCTGCCGCTCGGGGTCTCCGCCGTCACCGTCGGCTTCGGCTTCCTGATCACGCTCGACGAGCCGCCGTTCGACCTGCGGGCGAGCTGGATCCTCGTGCCCCTCGCGCAGGCGCTGGTCGGTGTCCCCTTCGTCGTACGGACGATGCTGCCCGTCCTGCGCGCGGTCGACGAACGGCTCCGGGAGGCGGCCGCCGTGCTCGGCGCCTCGCCGCTGCGCGCCTGGCGTGAGGTCGATCTGCCGCTGGTGCGGCGGGCGTTGCTCATCGCGGCCGGGTTCGCCTTCGCGGTCTCCCTGGGCGAGTTCGGCGCGACCGTCTTCATCGCCCGGCCCGACAACCCGACCCTGCCCGTCGCCGTGGCCCGGCTGATCGGCCGGCCCGGCGAGCTCAACTACGGCCAGGCCATGGCCCTTTCGACGATTCTGATGGTGGTGTGCGCGGTGTCCCTGCTGCTGCTCGAACGGCTCCGCACGGGCCGGACCGCCTCCGGGGAGTTCTGATGCTGACGATCGAGCAGGCGACCGTACGGTACGGGGAGCGGGCCGCGCTCGACTCCGTGGACCTGGAGGTGGCCGAACACGAGATCGTGTGCGTGCTCGGGCCGAGCGGCAGCGGCAAGTCCACGCTGCTGCGGGCCGTCGCCGGGCTCCAGGCGCTCGACGGCGGACGGATCCTGCTCGGCGGCGCCGACCAGACCGGGGTGCCGGTGCACCGGCGCGGTGTCGGGCTGATGTTCCAGGACCACCAGCTCTTCCCGCAGCGGGACGTCGGCGGCAACGTCGCCTTCGGGCTGCGGATGCACGGGGTGGAGCGGGCCGAACGAGAGGAACGCGTAAGGGAGTTGCTGGAGCTCGTCGGCCTGCCCGGGGCCTTCGGGCGGGCCGTCGCCTCGCTCTCCGGCGGCGAGCAGCAGCGCGTGGCGCTCGCCCGCGCCCTCGCCCCGCGCCCCCGGCTGCTGATGCTGGACGAGCCGCTCGGACAGCTCGACCGCGGCCTGCGGGAACGGCTCGTGGTCGAACTGCGCGGTCTCTTCGAGCGGTTGGGGACGACGGTGCTGGCCGTCACCCACGACCAGGGGGAGGCCTTCGCGCTCGCCGACCGGGTCGTGGTGATGCGGGACGGGCGGATCGCCCAGACCGGGACACCGCCGGAGGTCTGGCAGCGGCCGGCCTCCGCGTTCGTGGCGCGCTTCCTCGGCTTCGACAACGTCGTGCCCGGGACGGTGAGCGGCGCGGCCGCCGACACCGTGTGGGGCAAGATCCCGGTGCCGGACGGATCGCCCGAGGGCGCGAGGCAGATCCTCGTACGCCCGGGCGGGGTCCGGCTCGGGGCCACGGCGGACGGCCTGGCGTGCGCGGTCGAGGCCCGCACGTTCCGCGGCACGCACGTCGCCGTCCTCCTCAGCCCGGCCGAAGGGCCGCCCCTGGAGGCGGAGTGCGCCTTGCGTGACGCGCCGGAGGTGGGCGCGGAGGTGGGCGTGACGTTCGCCGCCGACGAGGTCGTGGTCCTCGCGGGGGAGCAGCAGTGACGCGTCGTCAGCAGTGGGTGCAGGGCCGGCGGGTCGTCTGCCGGTAGGAGGCGGTCGCCCGGCCCAGCGCCAGCCCGTAGAGGCAGAAGCCGCCGTAGGCGATCACGACCACCCACGGGGCGTGGTCGTCGATCGAGCTCTCGATCACGCCCGTCCAGGCCAGGAGGCCGAACGCCGCCAGGAAGACCCCGAACGGGACCAGCGCGCCCGTGCCCGCCCAGCCCAGTGCCAGCAGCGGAACGCGGGGGAGCCGGCGGCCCCAGGGGCGGGTGAGGGCGAGGGCGAGTGCCATGCCGATCAGGGCGAGGACGGCCGTGATGTCGACGCCGTGGTCGTACAGCCAGAGCCCGGCGTCGCTGGTGTACTCGGGGTCGACGCCCGGCCGCCCCTCACCGGTGAAGCCCGGTGTCACGCCCAGCGCCCAGGCCGTCTTCAGAGTCGCGTACGGCACGAGGGCGGCGACCGCGACGAGACCGGCCCTGGTGTCCGGCGGCAGGACGGACGGGGCGCCGGGGCGGCCGCCGCAGTGCGCACAGGTGCCGCGGGTGCGTCGCCGGTACGCGAGCGCCGCGCAGCCCCACAGCACGGCGCCGAGCACCGCGACGCCCTGGTTCGCCCAGGCCGCCCAGTCGAACGGCGGCTGGTTGCGGGACAGGAGGAACAGCAGCCGCGTCGGGCTGAGCAGGAAGGTGAAACCCGAGCTCAGACAGAGGACGACGACCGCCCAGGCCACCCAGGGCGGCCTGCGGCGTCCGGTGCGCCGCCGCATCCTGTACGCGAGGACGGCGGCGGCCCCGTACAGCGCCGCGGCCGTGGCCTCGGCGGCCGTGCCCGTCGCCTTGCCGAGCACTGCGTAGCCGAACGCGGGCCCGGTGAGTGCGGCGAGGGCCGCACCCGCGGCGTACAGCGCGGACCAGACGAGGGTGGCGCGGCCGACCCAGGACGGCCAGGCGGTGAGGAGAGTCTTCGGGGTCATGGGACGAGCGTCCCGGGCCCCGGCCCGCCGGTCGTCGCCCGGTGGTCGCGAGGGGGTCCGCCGCGCGGCGGAGCGCCCGGTGGTACGCGATGCGTACGGGCCGCCGTGGCCTAGCGCAGCGCGGGCGCCCCGGTCTCGGAAACGGTCCCGGACTCACGCCCGGGTGTCCCGGTTCCGGACTCGGCCTCCGTTGTCCCGGGCGCGGGCTCCGGTGTGGCCGCGTCCTGCCCGCCATGGGCCTCCGGCGCGCCGAACCAGGCCACCGCGACCGCGCCCATGACGGCGAGGACGAAGCCGAGCACGGCCAGCCAGGCGAAGCCCGGGCGGGAGGAGTCGCCCAGCCACCACACCCCGATCATCCCGGGGAGCACCGTCTCGCCGACCACGAGCGCCGCCGTCGCCCCGTTCACCGAGCCGATCTGCAGCGCGACGGTGTGCAGGTACATCCCGCCGACCCCCGCGACGAGGATCGCGTACAGCGCGGGGTCGGTGAGGAGCGCGGTGAGGTCGAACGGGTCGATGCCGTTCAGGATCCGTACGCCCACGCCGAGGGCGCCGAAGCCGAGCCCCGAGAGCAGGCCGGCCAGGATCGCCGCCCGTGCGCCCAGGAACCTTACGAGGACCGTGCCGCCGGCCATCAGGAGCAGGGAGATCGCGAGCAGCCACCAGTGCGTGGCCGACGGCGTGTGCCCGCTGCCCTCGGGGCCCGCCGCGCTCGCGAGGAGCACGAGCGCCGAGCAGACCACACCGATCGAGGTCCACTCCGCGCGGGTCAGCCGGATCCCGAGCAGCCGGACGCTCAGGACCGCCGTGACGACCAGATTCGCACTGATCACGGTCTGCGACAGGAACAGCGGCAGCATCCGCGCCGCGAGCGCGCCGAGGCCGAAGCCGATGAAGTCCAGGATCGTACCGACGACGAACTCCCAGGTCATCGCCGCCTTCGCGGTCGACGACAGACTCGGCCCGCCCCGCTCCGTGACCTGCCCGGCCGCTGCGGCCGCCGCCTCGCGCCGGGCGGACCTGCGCGACCCGACGGCCTGGAGCACGGAGCCCGTGCCGTAACAGATCGAGGCGGCGACGGCGGTCAGCAGTCCTATGAGCACGAGTGGTTCCGTTCAGCCGGTGCGGAGGGGTACGGCGGTACGGACTGCCAGACGTGGGATCGGCCGCCGAAGTTGCCTCACGTGCCCAGGGGCTCCGGCGCGCGGCGCTCCGTCCCGTCAGAGGCCCTGGAGTGCCCGGAGGGCTTCCGGGGCCTCGTCGATCGAGTCGACCAGGGCGATGCGGGCCGCCATCGGACGGTCGGCGGCGAGGGACTGGAGCAGCGGCCAGGCGGGCAGCCGCTCCGTCCAGTGCGCCTTGTTCACCAGGACCATCGGGGTGGGCTCTCCGCGCGACTCGTAGTAGTTCGGAGTCGTGTTGTCGAAGATCTCCTGCACCGTTCCGGCCGCCCCCGGCAGGAAGACCACGCCCGCGTTGCACCGGGCGAGCAGCCCGTCCTCGCGGGTGGCGTTGGCGAAGTACTTGGCGATGTGACCGGCGAACGGGTTCGGCGGCTCGTGGCCGTAGAACCAGGTCGGGATACCGACCGAGTCGCCGCCCTCGGGCCAGCGGGCCCGTACGTCGAACGCGGCACGCGCCCAGTCGGTGACGGACGGGGTGAACGAGGGGGTCTTGGCGAGGAGCTCGAGCGCCTCGTCGAGGACGTCGTCGGCGAGCGGCGCGGTGTACGCGCCCAGGTTCGCGGCCTCCATCGCGCCGGGGCCGCCGCCGGTCGCCACGGTGAGTCCGGCACGGCCCAGGGCACGGCCGAGCCGGGCCGCTCCGGCGTACGCGTCGGTGCCGCGGCCCATCGCGTGCCCGCCCATGACGCCGACGACCCGTGCGCCGCGGAGGAGCTCGTCGAGGGCGTCGGAGATCGCGTCGTCGTGGATGGAGCGGAGCATCGACGCGAAGATGTCGCCGTCCGCCTTCGTCTGCTGGAACCAGTCGTACGCGAGGAAGTCCGGGGTCGCTTCGTACCCCTCGTCCTCGACGCGGTCGAACAGTTCGGCGGGGGAGTAGAGCAGGGCCCGGTACGGGTCGAACGGCAGATCCGGCACGGGCGGGAAGACGAGGGCCCCGTCGGCGCGGACCTTCGCGGCGGCCTCGGGCTGCAGCGTGCAGCCGAGGAAGACGGCGCCGGTGGTGGGGGTGGAGAGCAGCGCGGACGTGCGGCCGGTCAGGTCGACGGACTGGATCCGGTACCCGAGGAGGGACCCGCGCGCGACGACCGCGTCGAACTCGGCGGGGTTGTGGATCTCGCGCTCGTTGTGGGTCATGCGGACAGCGTAGGACCAGGTGTTGAGGGGCCCGTCGGTGCGGGGCCGGCAGGAGTGGGGGCGGCGCGGGGCGGTCGGGTGCACGCGCCCGCCGGGGCGCGGCCCGCGGCTCACGTCCCCAGAGGGACCGCCGCCAGGCCGCCCACCAGCAAGGTCAGCGGCAGGAAGACCGCCACCAGCACCCCCGCCCGCATCAGCGCCGCCGACCGCAGCACCGTCGGCGGGGCGCCGAGGCGGACCAGTGCCTCGGCCGTGTGGGCGCGGCACTGCTTGGACTCCAGCGCCGCCGTCAGCAGCGTCGCCGTCGTACAGGCCGCCACCAGCGCCGCCCCCAGACCGGTGAGCGGCCCGAAGTCGCCCGTCCCCATGTCGTAGAGCGTCGCCGCCGCGACCGCGCCCGAGGCCACCGCGCACACCACGCCCAGCGGGCGCCCGATGCGGCGGGACTCGTCCATCAGGACGCGGCCGGCGAGGAGCCGGATCGCGCCCGGGCGCACCGCCTGGAGCAGCCGGCCGCACCAGTGTGTGATGCCGGGACCCGCCATCGCGAGGCCGATCGCGGTGAGGATCCAGCCCGCGAGCACCCCCGCCGGATCGCCGTCCAGGCGCCCGGGGAGCGGCAGTCCGCCGCTGTCGCCGCCCTGCCCCGCGTACGTCTCGACCGCGAGGCCGACCGCGAGGAGGGCCACGCCCCAGGGCAGTCCCGAAGGTGCCGTCCTCTCGATGCCCTCGGGGGGCGCGGGAGCCTTCCGGGGGCGCAGGGCGAGGCCGGCGGCCGTGGAGGCGGCCACCGGCAGGATCGCGAGGAGCGTCAGCGCGGCCGCCAGCGGGATCGGGCGCCCCGCGGCGAGCAGCTCGGCGGCGGCGCCGTCGAACGGCAGCCCGGTGATGTCGCCGCGCAGGTGCAGGTAGAACAGCAGCGCGACCATCGAGCCGAGCGTGCAGGAGACGGCCGTCGAGGCCGCGGCGATCGCCGTGAGCCGGGCCGGGCCGAGCCCGATCGCCGAGAGCCCGGGGCGGGGCCGGGTGCTGGGATCCGTACGGGCCACGGCGACCGCGAACTGCACGGTCGCGGCCATCGGGATCACACACCACAGCAGCCGCAGGGTCGCGGATGCCGACCGGTCCGGGTGACCCACGGCGTACCCGAGCGTGCACAGCAGCAGAAAGCCGACCCCCGCGGCCGCCGAGGCGACCAGGAGGCGCCGCAGCAGCACGAGGGGGTGGGTCCCGCGGACTAGACGGAGAGCGAGCACGCGGCGACGCCCTCCGCCCCGGTGGTCGGTGCCGTGGTGCCCACCCGCCGGCCGTCGAGCAGGGCGACCGAGCGGTCGGCCAGGCCGGCGACCTCCGGGTCGTGGGTGGCGAGGAGCACGGTGATCCGGTGCGAGCGGGCCGCGGCCGTGAGCGTACGGAGCACCTGCGCCCCGTCGGCGCGGTGCAGGGAGGCGGTCGGCTCGTCGGCGAAGAGCACGGACGGTGTGGTGACCAGCGCCCGGGTGATGGCGATCCGCTGCCGCTGCGACTGGGTCAGCGCGTGCGGACGCTTGCGTGCGCACGCGCCGATGTCGAGCCGCTCCAGCCACTCCAGGGCGGAGGCCTTCGCGGTCCGGTGCGAGACCCCGCGCAGCAGGAGCGGCAGGGCCGCGTTCTCCCAGGCGGTCAGCTCCGGTACGAGTCCGGGCTCGGGGTCGATCCAGCCGAACCGGTCGCGGCGCAGCCGTTCACGCTGGACCGGGCTCATGGTGTGCACCGGGCTGCTGTTGAACCAGACCTCGCCCTGCTGGGCGACGGTCTGCCCCGACAGACAGCGCATCAGGGTGGTCTTGCCGCTGCCGCGCGGGCCGACCAGGGCGAGGATCTCGGCCTCGCGCACCCCCAGGGAGACGCCGGTCAGGACGTCCGATCCCTCCAGGGTGCAGTGCAGGGAACGCGCCCAGAGCACGTCGTTGTCCGGTGGGGCCATCGCGTACACCTCGATGTCGGATCCGATTCTTGCGTTCCCCCGTCCGAGGGAACGAAGGGACGGGCCTGTCAGTCACTGGGCACCGTAAGGATTCAGATCCGTTTGTACGGACAGCACACGGCCCGGGTTGCCGCCATCCACTCGGATGGCGGCAACCCGGGCCGTGGGGTCACGCCGTGAGGGCGGCGTGAGGTCCTGCGTCCCCGCGGGGGGGCGGGGACGGCGGGGAGGGTCAGAGCTTGGTCCACGCCTCGGTGAGCACCGAGCGCAGGATGCCTTCGATCTCGTCGAAGGTGCCCTGGTCGGCGATGAGCGGCGGGGCCAGCTGGATGACCGGGTCGCCACGGTCGTCGGCGCGGCAGTACAGACCGTTCTCGAAGAGCGCCTTGGAGAGGAAGCCGTAGAGCACGCGCTCGGTCTCCTCGTCCGTGAAGGACTCCTTGGTGACCTTGTCCTTCACGAGCTCGATGCCGTAGAAGAAGCCGTTGCCGCGGACGTCGCCGACGATCGGGAGGTCGTGCAGCTTCTTCAGGGTCTCGAAGAAGTTGCCCTCCTGGTCGAGGACGTGCTGGTTCAGGCCTTCCTTGTCGAAGATGTCGAGGTTGGCGATGGCGACCGCCGACGACACCGGGTGGCCACCGAAGGTGTAGCCGTGCAGGAAGGTGTTGTCGCCCTTGTAGAACGGCTCCGCGATGCGGTCCGAGACGATGCAGGCACCGATCGGGGAGTAGCCCGAGGTCATGCCCTTGGCGCAGGTGATCATGTCCGGCACGTAGCCGAACTTGTCACAGGCGAACATCGTGCCGAGGCGGCCGAAGGCGCAGATGGTCTCGTCCGAGACGAGCAGGACGTCGTACTGGTCGCAGATCTCGCGGACCCGCTGGAAGTACCCGGGCGGCGGCGGGAAGCAGCCGCCGGCGTTCTGCACCGGCTCCAGGAAGACGGCCGCGACGGTCTCGGGGCCCTCGAAGAGGATCTGCTGCTCGATCTGGTCGGCGGCCCAGCGACCGAAGGCCTCGGGGTCGTCGCCGTGGATCGGGGCGCGGTAGATGTTGGTGTTCGGCACCTTGTGCGCGCCGGGGACCAGCGGCTCGAAGGGGGCCTTCAGGGCCGGCAGGCCGGTGATCGACAGGGCGCCCTGCGGGGTGCCGTGGTAGGCGACCGCACGCGAGATGACCTTGTACTTGGTGTGCTTGCCCTGCAGCTTGAAGTACTGCTTGGCGAGCTTCCAGGCGGTCTCGACGGCCTCGCCGCCACCGGTGGTGAAGAAGACCTTGTTCAGGTCGCCCGGGGCGTAGTCGGCCAGACGCTCGGCGAGCTCGACGGCCTTGGGGTGCGCGTACGACCACACGGGGAAGAACGCGAGCTCCTGGGCCTGCTTGTACGCGACCTCGGCCAGCTCCTTGCGGCCGTGACCGGCGTTGACCACGAAGAGACCCGCGAGACCGTCGAGGTAGCGCTTGCCCTTGTCGTCGAAGATGTAGGTGCCCTCACCACGCACGATGGTGGGCACGGGAGAGTTCTCGTACGACGACATGCGGGTGAAGTGCATCCACAGGTGGTCGTACGCGGTCTTGGACAGGTCCTGGGTCACGATTATCGAGTTCCCCACATGTAGGTCTGCTTCTTGAGCTTGAGGTAGACGAAGCTCTCCGTGGAGCGCACGCCGGGGAGGGTGCGGATGCGCTTGTTGATCACATCCAGAAGATGGTCGTCATCCTCACAGACGACCTCCACCATCAGGTCGAACGAGCCCGCGGTCATCACCACGTACTCACATTCCGACATGGCAGTCAGGGCTTCCGCCACCGGATCGAGGTCGCCCTCGACGTTGATGCCGACCATCGCCTGCCGCCGTAGCCCCACGGTGAGCGGGTCGGTGACGGCGACGATCTGCATGACGCCCTGGTCGAGCAGCTTCTGGACGCGCTGTCGGACGGCGGCCTCGGAGAGGCCCACGGCCTTGCCGATGGCGGCGTACGGACGGCGACCGTCCTCCTGGAGCTGCTCGATGATCCCCAGAGAGACGGCATCGATCGTCGGGGACGAACCGGAACCGGTTCTGGAGTTCGTGCTTTGACTGGCCACGCCCTCACTCTGCACCGAGACTCGTCGGTCTGGCAAGCCCAGAGCGATGAAATTCGTTGTCTGAGGCTTCAGATCTCACCGAATCCGAAGTTGGCGGATGGCGGGCCTGTCGAAAGCGTCAGGGAAGCGATTAGGCTGAGGTGTCTCAGCAAACGGGACGCCGCACGACGAAGTGCGACCATGAACGTGACAGGAGGGGTGGCAAAGTGACCACCGAGCTGCGCCGGCTGCGTAACTACATCAACGGGGAGTTCCGGGACGCCGCCGACGGACGGACCATCGATGTGGTCAACCCGGCCACGGGCGAGGTCTTCGCCACGTCTCCGCTCTCCGGGCAGGCGGACGTCGACGCCGCCATGGACGCGGCCGCGGCCGCGTTCCCGGCCTGGCGTGACACCACGCCCGCCGAGCGCCAGAAGGTCCTGCTGAAGATCGCGGACGCCTTCGAGGAGCGCGCCGAGGACCTGATCGCCGCCGAGGTCGAGAACACCGGAAAGCCCGTCGCTCTCACCGCGAGCGAAGAGATTCCCCCCATGGTGGACCAGATCCGCTTCTTCGCGGGTGCCGCCCGGCTCCTCGAGGGCCGCTCGGCCGGCGAGTACATGGAGGGCATGACCTCCATCGTCCGCCGCGAGCCCGTCGGCGTCTGCGCCCAGGTCGCGCCGTGGAACTACCCGATGATGATGGCCGTGTGGAAGTTCGCCCCGGCGCTCGCCGCGGGCAACACGGTCGTCCTCAAGCCGTCGGACACGACCCCCGCGTCGACGGTCCTGATCGCCGAGATCATCGGCCAGATCGTGCCCAAGGGCGTCTTCAACGTCATCTGCGGCGACCGCGAGACCGGCCGGGCGATGGTCGAGCACCCGACCCCGGCGATGGCCTCCATCACCGGTTCGGTACGCGCCGGCATGCAGGTCGCCGAGTCGGCGGCCAAGGACGTCAAGCGCGTCCACCTGGAGCTGGGCGGCAAGGCGCCGGTCGTCGTCTTCGAGGACACCGACATCGCCAAGGCCGTCGAGGACATCTCGGTCGCGGGCTTCTTCAACGCCGGCCAGGACTGTACGGCCGCGACCCGTGTCCTCGTGCACGAGTCCATCCACGACGAGTTCGTGGCTCAGCTCGCCAAGGCGGCCACGGACACGAAGACCGGCCAGCCGGACGACGAGGACGTGCTCTACGGCCCGCTGAACAACGCCAACCAGCTGAAGCAGGTCTCCGGCTTCATCGACCGCCTCCCGGCCCACGCCAAGGTCGAGGCCGGTGGCCACCAGGTCGGCGAGAAGGGCTACTTCTACGCCCCGACCGTCGTCTCCGGCCTCAAGCAGGACGACGAGATCGTCCAGAACGAGGTCTTCGGCCCGGTCATCACGGTGCAGTCGTTCCGTGACGAGGGCCAGGCCCTGGAGTACGCCAACGGCGTCGAGTTCGCCCTCGCGTCCTCGGTCTGGACGAAGGACCACGCCCGCGCGATGCGGATGTCGCGCGCGCTGGACTTCGGCTGCGTGTGGATCAACACCCACATCCCGCTGGTCGCTGAGATGCCGCACGGCGGCTACAAGAAGTCCGGCTACGGCAAGGACCTCTCGGCGTACGGCTTCGAGGACTACACGCGCATCAAGCACGTGATGACGTCCCTGGGCTAGGACCCACGGCACCGACGGACCGGAACCAGCGGTCCGGACCGACGGCCCCGGCACCTTGATCGACAGGGTGTCGGGGCCGCGGTCGTTCCGTCGACGGACCGTCCATTGTCCCGGCGTGACGCGCCCGCGATGCTGCTCGGATGAGAGCGACAGCGAGGAAGACCATGTCCCGCCGGTCCGTGCTGCGTGGCATGGGCGGCGTCGGGGCCACCGCCCTGCTCGCCGGGTGCGGGGTGCCGGCCGCCTACGTCGAGCCGGTGGAGCGGGCCGGCCGGGACCTGTCCGCGCGGGACCGCACGCTCGACTTCGCCAACTGGCCGCTCTACATCGACACCGATGACGACGACACCTCGAAGCGGCCCACGCTGGACGCCTTCTCCGGGCGCACCGGGATCTCCGTCCGCTACACCGAGGAGATCAACGACAACGACGAGTTCTTCGGCAAGATCAGTCCCGCGCTGATGAACCACCAGGAGACCGGCCGGGACCTCATCGTCGTCAGCGACTGGATGGCCGCCCGGTTCGTACGGCTCGGCTGGGTGCAGGAGATGGACCGCGCCGCGCAGCCGAACGTCACCCGGTACCTGGACCCACAGCTTCGCTCGCCCGCCTTCGACGAGGGCCGGCTGCACACCGTCCCCTGGCAGTCGGGGATCACCGGCATCGCGTACAACCGCAGGAAGCTCGGCCGGGAGATCCGGTCGGTCAAGGAGCTGTGGGACGACGAACTGCGCGGGAAGATCACCCTGCTGTCCGGGCTCGACGAGTCCTTCGCGCTCCTCCTGCAGGGCAACGGCGTCGACGTGACGCGGTGGACCGCCGACGACTTCCACGCGGTGTGCGAGCAGGTCGAGGGGCTCGTACGGAAGCGGCACATCCGGCGCTTCACCGGCAACGACTACATCAAGGACCTGTCGACCGGCGACGTGCTGGCCTGCCAGGCGTACTCGGGCGACGTGATCCAGCTCCAGGCCGACAACCCCGACATCGAGTTCGTCGTCCCCGAGGAGGGCGCCGAGCTGTGGGCCGAGTCGCTCATGATTCCCAACCTGGCGCAGCACAAGGGCAACGCCGAGAAGCTGGTCGACCACTACTACGACCCCGAGGTCGCCGCCGAGCTCGCCGCCTGGGTCAACTACGTCTGCCCGGTCCCCGCCGCCCGCGACGTCCTCGCCGACTCGGACGACGAGGAACTGGCGGCCCTCGCCGAGGACCCGCTGATCTTCCCCGACGACGAGATGCGGGGACGGCTGGCGATCGCCCGGGACATCACCTCCGAGGAGCGGACGGAGTTCGCGAAGAGGTGGAACTCGATCGTCGGGCTGTGAGTTCCCCGGGGGTTACCTCGAACGTGAACTCGGCTGTGACGTACGGACTGTTGGCCGCCTGGGCCCTGCACGACGCCGAGGAGGTGCTCCTCGGGCCACGCTGGCTCCGGGAGCATCTTGTGACCGGACACCCCCGTTTTTGAACGCGTTCATGGTGGGCGTAGGGTGCTGTCATGAACGAGACGAAGGGGCCGAGAGCCCTTCTCAGGCGTATCCGCGTGTGGCTGGTCGTCTTCATCGTCTGCCTGGTGCTCAGCGGGCTCACCGCCTTCCCGCTCGTCACCGAACTCCGTCTGACCGAGGACGCGTTGACCTCCTGGGCGGCCCCGGTCGCGGAGCTCTTCCCCGGGCTCCTGGAGTGGATCCAGCGCGTACGGGACGGGCTCGACAGCGCCGACACCGCGTACCCGTTCCTGCTGTACGGCACCGACTGGCTGGCCTTCGCGCACCTCGTCATCGCCGTCGCGTTCTACGGCCCCTACCGTGACCCCGTACGGAACATCTGGGTGATCGAGTTCGGGATGATCGCCTGCGCGGGGATCATCCCGCTCGCCCTGATCTGCGGCCCCATCCGGGGCATCCCCTTCTGGTGGTCGGTCATCGACATGTCGTTCGGGGTCTTCGGTGTGATCCCGCTGCTCGTCGTACGACGGATGATCAAGCGCCTCGAAGCGGTGCAGGCGGCCCAGGCCCCGGCCGGAGCGCCTCAGTCCGTCGGCGCGCCGTAGGCCGCCACCATCAGGGCCAGGGCGGTCCTGTTCGTGCCCTGGCCCTTCGCGTCCGTCGCGTTGACGCTGTACACCAGGGTCCGCTCGCCGCGGCGGGTGGAGGCGATCGCCGCGTTGTAGCCCCACCGGCCGCCCGTCTTGCCCCACACCTCCCGCCCGCCGAGCTTCTTCATCGACAGCCCGACGGAGTACGCGCCGGGGGCGCCGCTCTTGAAGTCCGGCACCTCCGGCAGCGTGAACATCTCCTCCAGGAGCGGCCCGCGCACCACGCGCCCCTGGAACAGCGCCTCCGTGAAGCGCTCCAGGTCCGCCGTCGTGGACACGAGGTCGCCCGCCGCCCAGCCTTCCGTGGTGCCCCACACCGAGACGTCGCGCAGTCCGGTCGAGCCGTCCGCGAGCCTCATCGTCTGGTAGCCGTGGTTGTGCGGGCCCCGGATCCGCGGGTCGGTCCCGGGAAGGTACGTGTCGCGCAGCCCGAGCGGCCGCAGGACGCGCGCCGCGACCTGGCGCTCGTACGTGTCGCCCGTGACGCGCTCGATGAGCAGACCCGCGATCGTGTAGCCGATGTTGAGGTAGTGCTGCTTCTCGCCCGGCACGAACTCGGGCTGCTTCGCCGTCGCCGAGCGGACCGTCGCGCGCGGGTCATGGATCTCGAAACGGTTCGCGTACCACTCCTCGACCGTCGAACCGGCCACGTCGGCCGCCGGGATCCCGTGGGTGTGGTTCAGCAGCTGGCGGACCGTCACCTTCCCGTACCGGCCGGGGATCAGCTCCGGCAGATACGAGCGCGCCGGCCGGTCCAGGTCGAGCCGCCCATCGGCGGCCAGCTGGAGGGCGACCGCCGCCGTGAAGACCTTGGTCACCGAACCGGCGCGGAAGCGGGCGTCCGGATCGGCCGGCCGCATCGTCTTCAGGTCGTGCACGCCCGAGGTGCCGTGCCAGACGCCCTCGCGGCCCCCGACCCGCACCAGAGCGGCCGTCGCGTCCTTCGCGGGGAGCCCGGCGATCGCGTCCTCGAGCGCCCGGTCGGCGGTCCGTACGGAGACGGCCGCCGGCGCGCCCGAGGCGGCGGCGGGGAGAACCGCCGGGCCCGCCGCCACCCCCAGGACGAGGGTCGCGGCGAGCAGCGTGCGCGTGGTGCTCTTCATGGTCAACTCCGTTGGTGTGAGCCGTTGTTCTCGACGACTCCCATCCTGTTGACCTGCGGCGATCCACGGATCGCCGGAGCGGGGGATCTTCGCCCGCCCCGCTCATCCCCCGTGCGGGGGAGACCCCGCCGTGACCAGACCGCTCTCGTACGCGCAGATCACCGCCTGGATCCGGTCCCGCAGCCCCAGCTTCGCGAGCACGTTCCCCACATGCGTCTTCACCGTGTGGTCGCTGACGACCAGCTCCGCCGCGATCTCCGCGTTCGACAGGCCCCGCGCCAGGAGCAGCAGCGTCTCCCGCTCGCGGGCCGTCAGCCCGTCGAGACGCGGATCGGGCCGGGGCGCGCGCCGGGCCGGGCGGGTGTACTCCTCGACCAGCCGCCGGGCCACCGACGGGGCCAGCAGCGAGTCGCCCCGCGCCACCACCCGTACCGCGTGCACCAGGTCGTCCCGGCGGACGTCCTTCAGGAGGAAGCCGCTCGCGCCCGCGTGCAGCGCCTCGTACACGTACGCGTCGGAGTCGAAGGTCGTCAGCATCACCGTCCGGCAGCCCGACTCGCCGCTGATGGTCCGACAGGCCTCGATCCCGTCCATGCGCGGCATCCGGATGTCGAGGAGCGCCACGTCGGGGGAGTGGCGCCGCACCGCCTCCACCGCCTCGGCTCCGTCGCCTGCCTCCGCCACGACCTCGATGTCCGGCTGGACGTCGAGAATCATCGCGAAACCGCTGCGGACCAGCTCCTGGTCGTCCGCCACCACCACCCGGATCGTCAACGCGCCACCTCCCGGGCGGCGGCCACGGGGAGCGCGACCCGCACCTCGAAGCCCAGTCCCTCCGGCCCGGGCCCGCACACCGCCGTGCCGCCGTGCGCCGCCGCACGCTCACGTATCCCGACCAGCCCGTGCCCGCCGCCTCCGGGCCGCGCGCCCCGCCGAGGGCCGCGCCCGTCGTCCGTCACGACCACCTCCAGCACACCCTCCCCGTACGCCAGCCGGACGGAGGCGGTGCGCGCCCCCGCGTGCTTCACCACGTTCGTCAGGGCCTCCTGGACGATCCGGTAGACCGTCGCCCCGGTGGCCGCGGGGAGGGCCCGTACCCCGCCCGTCGTCCCGTACGCGACCTCGAGCCCGCCGGCCCGTACGCGCTCCAGCAGGCCGGGCAGCCCGCCGAGGTCCGGCTGCGGCTCCCGGGGCTCGGGGCCCTCCGTCCCCTCCCGCAGCACCCCCAGCATCCGGCGCAGCTGCCCCATCGCGTCCCGTCCCGTCGCCGAGATCGCGTCGAACGCGGCCTCCGCCCGCTCCGGAGCCGTCCGCACCGCCACCGGACCGGCCTCCGCCTGCACGATCATCAGGCTCACCGCGTGGGAGAGGATGTCGTGCATCTCCCGTGCGATCCGGGACCGTTCCCGAGCCGCCGCCCGCTCGGCCTCCACCCGTGTGGCCCGCTGCCGCGCGTCGGTGAGCCGTCCGAAGACGTACGCCGCGGCGAACACGAAGAGGGAGAAGGTCAGTTCACGCGCCGACCGGGTGTTCAGCCACACCGACACCGGCACCGCGACCAGCAGCAGCAGAACGGTCGCCAGCCGCTGCGGCGGCGACGAGAGCGCGGCGATCGTGTAGACGATCACGAGCCCGGTGTACGGAAGGGGCTGACCGGGCCCCTCCACGGCCAGCTGGTACAGCGCGCTGGCCGCCATCATGGCGAGGAGCACGGTGACCGGCGCGCGCCGCCGCCACACCAGCGGGACGACGGTGAGCGTCGTCAGGCCGTACGCGGACCAGGTCGCCGGCTCCAGCTCCGGCGGGCGCGGCACCACGAACGGCATCGTCACGGCCGCCTGGACGAGCAGTGCGATCCCGATGTCCACGGCCTGCGGACGGGACGCCCCGAACTCCCGCGCCCGCTCCCACCACCCCCGGACGTCCCCCCGTATGCCCACTACGGCTTCCGGCCCACCGCGCCGAACTGCGCCACCTCGCTCGCCGGGGCGAACCGCCAGCTCGCGCAGGACACGACACCCGGCTCCAGGACGTCGAGACCGTCCAGGAAGGAGGAGAACTCGGCGCGGGTGCGGGCCGTGATCGGCGGGGTCGCGTTCTCGTTCCAGAACGCCATGGCCGCCACGTTCCCCTCCCCGCCGAGCTCCGGCTCCAGCGTCGGGTGGGTCAGCGCGAGGTACGAGCCGGAGGGGACCGCGTCCATCAGCGTACGGACGATGGACCGCGCCTCGTCGGTGTCGAGGACGAAGTTGAGGATGCCGAGCATCATCACCGCGACGGGCCGGGACAGGTCGAGCGTCCGCGCCGCCTCCTCCAGGATCCGCTCGGGGGCCCGCGCGTCCGCGTCGACGTAGTCGGTGACGCCCTCAGGGGCACTGGTCAGCAGCGCGCGGGCGTGGGTCAGCACGATCGGGTCGTTGTCGACGTAGACGATCCGCGCCTCCGGCGCGAGGCGCTGGGCGACCTCGTGGGTGTTGTCGGCCGTCGGCAGCCCCGTACCGATGTCGAGGAACTGGCGCACCCCCGACTCGGCCGTCAGATGCGTCACCACCCGGCCGAGGAACGCCCGGTCCGCGCGGGCCACTTCGCCGATGCTCGGGTAGAAGCCGGTGACCTGGTCGCCGACCTCCCGGTCCACCGGATAGTTGTCCTTGCCGCCCAGCCAGTAGTTCCACACCCGCGCGTTGTGCGCGATGTCGGTACGGATCCTCTCGGTCCCGGTCACCTCGGCGTACCCCTTCGCAGTTCGGCGGCGAGAGCGTCCACACGGTTGGTGGTGATGGCGTCCACCCCGTGGGACAGGAGCTTACGCATGGACCGCCGTGTGTCCGCGGTCCATGCCGAGACGAGGAAGCCGTCCCGGTGCACCCGCTCCACCAGCTCCCGACTCACCAGCCCGAAGCGGTAGTTGAGCCAGCGCGGCCGCACCGCGTCCAGGAGCACCGCCCGCGGCGGGGCGAGCGTCGTCCAGGTCAGCGCGATCTCGGCGGCCGGGTCGGCGGCCCGCACCTGGAGCATGGCGACCCCGCCCGCGCAGTAGTAGACGCGCTCGGCCGCACCGCACTCGCGGACCGTGCCGACGATCGTGCGGACCGAGTCCTCGTTCCCGCCGGGCAGATCGAGCATCAGCCGGTACGGCCCCGCCGCGATGAGCGCCTCGCGCAGCGTCGGGACGCCGTCGTACGTCAGCTCGCCGAGCTGCGCCAGGGTGAGCGCGGACAGGGGCCGGTCATGGCCCCAGAGCCGCTTGAGCGTGTCGTCGTGGAGCAGGACGGGGACGCCGTCCGCGGTGAGACGTACATCGACCTCCACGGCGTCCGCGCCCGCCTCGATCGCCGAGACGATCGAGGCGAGGGTGTTCTCGCGGACGCGGTACGGGTCCCCGCGGTGGCCTACGACAGTGACGTGGTCCATGGGGCCATTGTCGCGAGTGTGTCAGCGCGCCAGCCACTTCTCCGTGTAGCTGTCGATCTCCGCGGCGATACGGGCCTTGCCGGCCGGGTCGAGGAAGGAGGCCTCGACCGCGTTCTTGGCGAGGGCCGCGAGACCGCGCTCGTCGAGTTCCAGAAGCCGGGCGGCGACCGCGTACTCGTTGTTCAGGTCCGAGCCGAACATCGGCGGGTCGTCGCTGTTGATCGTCACCAGGACACCGGCCGCCACCATCTCCTTGATGGGGTGCTGGTCCAGATCGGCGACGGCACGGGTCGCGATGTTCGAGGTCGGGCAGACCTCCAGGGCGATCCGGTGCTCGGCGAGGTACGCGAGCAGCTCGGGGTCCTGGACGGCGCTGGTGCCGTGGCCGATGCGCTCGGCGCCCAGCTCCTTCAGCGCGTCCCAGATCGTCTCCGGGCCCGTCGTCTCGCCCGCGTGGGGGACGGAACGCAGTCCGGCCGCGACGGCCCGGTCGAAGTACGGCTTGAACTGCGGACGCGGCACACCGATCTCCGGGCCGCCGAGCCCGAACGACACCAGGCCCTCCGGGCGCAGGTCGACCGCGAGCCGGGCGGTCTCCTCCGCGGCCTCGAGACCGGCCTCGCCCGGGATGTCGAAGCACCAGCGCAGCACGACGCCGAGTTCGGTCTCGGCGGCCTTGCGGGCGTCCTCGATCGCGGCCATGAAGGCGTGCTCGTCGATCCCGCGGCGGGTCGAGCTGTAGGGGGTGATGGTCAGCTCGGCGTACCGGATGTTCTGCCGGGCCATGTCCCGGGCGACCTCGTAGGTCAGCAGCCGGACGTCCTCCGGCGTGCGGATCAGGTCCACGACGGAGAGGTAGACCTCGATGAAGTGGGCGAAGTCGGTGAAGACGAAATAGTCGACGAGCGCCTCCGGGTCCGTGGGGACCTTGGAGTCCGGGTGCCGGGCCGCCAGCTCGGCGACGATCCGGGGGGAGGCGGAGCCGACGTGGTGGACGTGCAGCTCGGCCTTGGGGAGCCCCGCGATGAAGGAGTGCAGATCGGTCATCGGATCATCGTAGGCCGGGCGGGTCCCGTGTCGGAGCGAGGTCGTAGCATGGCGTGACCACGATGGGGGAGGCCCATGTCTGAGAACAGCGACCAGCCGCGGGGCGGATACGACCCGACGGACCCGTGGGCTCCGCCGAACCGCGACGGGGTGGAACTGAGCAAGGCGGCGACGCCCGAGCCCACGCCGCAGGACCGTCCGCCGGTGCACGACCATCCGACGATGACCGCCATGCCGTCGGGGGACGTACCGCCGCCGCCGGTCGCCCCCGGCGGCCCGGCGACCGGATCGTACGGCTACCCGACGCCGCCGCCCGTCACGGTGCCCGCGCCGTCCGGATACGGCTACCCCGGCTATCCGGGATACCCGGGAGGGGCCGTCGGCTACGGCCAGCAGCAGGGATGGCACCCGGCCCCGTCCAACGGGATGGGAACGGCGGCGATGGTGCTCGGCATCGTCGCGGTGGTCGGCTTCTGCCTGTACGGCCTCGGCGTCGTCCTCGGCATCCTGGCCCTGGTCTTCGGCATCATCGGCCGCAAGAAGGTCCAGCGGGGCGAGGCGAACAACGGAGGGATGGCGACGGCGGGCATCGTGCTCGGCTCCATCGGCATCCTGGTCAGCGCGGTCTTCCTGGCCTTCGTCGTCTGGGCCGTCGTCCAGGGCGAGAAGTACGAGGACAGCTCCGACGACCCGTTCGCGACGAGCCTGGTGGTCGAGAACCGCTAGGGGGTGTCCGGCCGCCGAGCGGCCACGGAGAAGGGCCCGGGCGCCATGGCGCCCGGGCCCTTCTTCTCATACGCCCGAGCGCAGCCGCTCCCGCGCCTCCATCAGCGCGAATCCCAGCAGGTTCAGGCCACGCCACCGGGCGGGGTCCTTCGCGCGCGGGTCGTCGGCGCCGAGGCCGATGCCCCACACCCGGTCCAGCGGGCTCGCCTCCACGAGGACGCGGCCCCCGGTGCCGAGCAGATACGCCCGCAGCGCCTCGTCGGACGCGAACTTGTGCACGCTGCCCGCCACGACGATCCCGAAGCGCTCCCGCTCCCACACCGTGTCGTCGAAGCCCCGCACCAGCCGCCCCGCCTTCTTCGCCTCCGCGGGCGTACGGGACGACAGCGCCGCCCGCTCCGCCTCCGCGTCCCCGAAGAGCCGGGCCTTGGCCGCCATCATCCAGTGCTCGGCGGTCGCGTACCGCACCCCGTCGACCTCGAACGGTGACTCCCACCACTGGCTCAGACAGCTCGCCGAGAGCTGTCCGTCCGGCCTCGGACGGTGGCCCCAGAAACACAGCCACTTCACCCGTTCACCCCGGCTGACCTGCTCCGTCAGCGTGTCGAT
Source organism: Streptomyces sp. NPDC022552 (assembly GCF_055561875.1). Classification (NCBI taxonomy): domain Bacteria; kingdom Bacillati; phylum Actinomycetota; class Actinomycetes; order Kitasatosporales; family Streptomycetaceae; genus Streptomyces; species Streptomyces sp. NPDC022552. The sequence goes on along the minus strand of NZ_JBVHGJ010000016.1, from coordinate 88,605 downwards.
CGTCACCATGCACGGGATTCTGGCAGCCGCCACGGACACTCCGTACGGTCATTTAACCGAGCCCTCGACACATGGTCGACCGATTCCGTCGCGTAACCAAAAGGCAACGACGGAATCACTTGTTGGACCGATCGGCCTCTGTCAGGATCGGCACTCAATTCGAACTGGAACAACGGAGAGCGTCATGGGCAACCGCTTCCAGGTGACGGACCGCTTCGCGGACGGCGCACAGTACATCGGCGGGCGGCTGCGGCCCGGAACCTCAGGGGACGAGCACAGCGTCGTCGATCCGGCCACGGGCGAGAGCGTCCACACCTACACCCTCGCGTCCACCGCCGACGTGGACGACGCCGTCGCCGCCGCGAAGGAGGCGTTCCCCGCCTGGGCGGGCGCGACCCCCGGCGAGCGCTCCGACGCCCTCCACCGGTTCGCGGGCGTCCTGGCCGAGCAGGCCGAGGACATCGCCCACGTCGAGTCCCTCCAGTGCGGCAAGCCGATCAAGCTGTCCACCGAGTTCGACGTACCCGGCACGGTCGACAACACGGCCTTCTTCGCCGGGGCCGCCCGGCACCTCCAGGGCCAGTCCGCCGGCGAGTACAGCGGCGACCACACCTCGTACGTCCGGCGCGAGCCCATCGGCGTCGTCGGCTCCATCGCACCCTGGAACTACCCGCTCCAGATGGCCGCCTGGAAGATCCTCCCGGCGATCGCCGCCGGCAACACGATCGTCCTGAAGCCGGCCGAACTCACCCCGCTCACCTCGCTGATGTTCGCCCAGGCCGCGACCGAGGCCGGCATCCCCGACGGCGTCGTCAACATCGTCAACGGCGCCGGCCGCACCGCGGGCGAGCACCTCGTCGGCCACCCCGACGTCGCCATGACCTCCTTCACCGGCTCCACCCCGGTCGGCAAGCGCGTCGCCGAGATCGCCACCTCCACCGTGAAGCGGCTCCACCTCGAACTCGGCGGCAAGGCGCCCTTCGTCGTCTTCGACGACGCCGACGTGGAGGCCGCCGCCCACGGCGCCGTCGCCGCCTCCCTCATCAACACCGGCCAGGACTGCACCGCCGCCACGCGCGCGTACATCCAGCGCCCGCTCTTCGACGCCTTCGTCGCCCGCGTCGCCGAGCTGATGGAGGGCGTCCGGCTCGGCGACCCCTTCGACCCCTCCACCGACCTCGGCCCGCTCATCAGCCACACCCAGCGCGACCGTGTCGCCGGCTTCGTCGACCGCGCCCGCGGCTACGCCACCGTCGTCACCGGCGGAGAGGCACCGGGCGGCGAGCTGACGAAGGGCGCGTACTACCGTCCGACCCTGATCACCGGCGCCGCGCAGGACAGCGAGATCGTGCAGTCGGAGATCTTCGGACCGGTCCTGGTGGCCCTGCCGTTCGACAGCGACGACGACGGCCTCCGGCTCGCCAACGACACCCCGTACGGCCTCGCCGCCTCCGCCTGGACCCGCGACGTGTTCCGCGCGAACCGCGCCACCCGCGAGATCAAGGCCGGGTGCGTCTGGGTCAACGACCACATCCCGATCATCAGCGAGATGCCGCACGGCGGCTACAAGGCGTCGGGGTTCGGAAAGGACATGTCGGCGTATTCCTTCGAGGAGTACACGCAGGTCAAGCATGTGATGTACGAAAACACCGCGGTGATCAGGAAGGACTGGCACCGCACGATCTTCGGAGACCGGTAGTCCTCCCCAACCCCCGAGAGGCACAGCGCATGGAGCAGTACGAGCCCGACAGCCTGTCCCCCGCACAGACAGCGGCGATGCGGCGCAGTCTGACGAGCGGCCGGGGCGCCCTCACCCGCCGCTCGATGCTGCGCGCCGGAGGCGTCGGCGCGCTCACGGTCGGCGGCCTCGCGGCCCTGAGCGCGTGTGGCATCCCGCCGGCCAAGCGGGAGGGCCAAGGCCCCGCGTCCACGGACGTCTCAGCCAAGGAGAAGCGGCTCGCCTTCTCCAACTGGACCGAGTACATGGACGTCAGCGAGGACGAGAAGTCCCGCCCCACCCTGGAGGCGTTCACCAAGCGCACCGGGATCACGGTCAAGTACACCGAGGACATCAACGACAACGTCGAGTTCTTCGGCAAGATCAAGCCGCAGCTCGCGGCCGGCCAGGACACCGGCCGCGACCTGATCTGCGTCACCGACTGGCTCGCCGCCCGCATCATCCGGCTCGGCTGGGCGCAGAAGCTGGACGCGGCCAACCTCCCCAACGCGTACGCGAACCTCTCCGCCCAGTTCCGCCGCCCCGACTGGGACCCGGGCCGTGCCTACTCGTACCCCTGGACCGGCATATCCACCGTCATCGCCTACAACTCCAAGGCGACCGGCGGGAAGAAGGTCGACTCGGTCACCCAGCTCCTGGACGATCCCTCCCTCAAGGGCCGGGTCGGCTTCCTCACCGAGATGCGCGACTCGGTCGGCATGACCCTGCTCGACATGGGCAAGGACCCCGGGAAGTTCACCGACGCCGAGTACGACGAGGCCATCGGCCGGCTCCAGAAGGGCGTCGACAAGAAGCAGATCCGGCGCTTCACCGGCAACGACTACACCTCCGACCTGGACAAGGGCGACCTGGCGGCCTGCCTCGCCTGGGCCGGTGACGTCATCCAGCTCCAGGCCGACAACCCGGACATCAAGTTCGCCATCCCGTCCGCCGGTTACATCACCTCCAGCGACAACCTGCTGGTGCCCGCCCAGGCACGCCACAAGGCCAACGCCGAGAAGCTCATCGACTACTACTACGAGCTTCCGGTCGCCGCCCAGCTGGCCGCGTACATCAACTACGTCTGTCCGGTCGACGGCGTGAAGGACGAACTCGCCAAGATCGACCCCGAGCTGGCGAGCAACACGCTGATCCTGCCGGACAAGGCCATGGCCGCGAAGTCGCGCGCCTTCCGTTCGCTGACCGGCGAGGAAGAGACGGCGTACGAGGAGAAGTTCGCCAAGCTCATCGGTGCCTGAGAACCGTCGTCCACCTCTTACGAACCTGGGATCGCAACCCATGACTGACAAGAACACCGGCGGCGACGTCCGTCTCACCGGCATCAGCAAGACGTACGGCTCCTTCACCGCCGTCCACCCGCTCGATCTCACCATCCCGCAGGGCTCGTTCTTCGCCCTCCTCGGGGCCTCCGGCTGCGGCAAGACCACCACACTGCGCATGATCGCCGGCCTGGAGGAGCCCACCGGCGGCACCGTTTTCCTCGGCGACAAGGACGTCACGGACCTCCCGCCGTACAAGCGGCCGGTCAACACCGTCTTCCAGTCCTACGCGCTCTTCCCGCACATGGACATCTACGAGAACATCGCGTTCGGTCTGCGCCGGCGGGGCATCAAGTCGGTGAAGAAGCAGGTCGACGACATGCTGGAGCTCGTCCAGCTCGGCGACAAGGCCCGGCACAAGCCGCACCAGCTCTCCGGCGGTCAGCAGCAGCGCGTCGCCGTGGCCCGCGCGCTCATCAACCACCCCCAGGTCCTCCTCCTCGACGAGCCGCTCGGCGCCCTCGACCTCAAGCTGCGCCGCCAGATGCAGCTGGAGCTCAAGCGGATCCAGACCGAGGTCGGCATCACCTTCGTCCACGTCACCCACGACCAGGAGGAGGCCATGACCATGGCCGACCAGGTCGCGGTGATGAACGGCGGCCGGGTCGAGCAGCTCGGCGCGCCCGCCGACCTGTACGAGAACCCGCGGACCACGTTCGTCGCGAACTTCCTCGGCACCTCCAACCTCATCGAGGCCGAGGTCGTCGAGACCGGCGGCTCCGACCTGGTCGTGACGGCCGGCGGCGGCAAGCTCCGGGTGCCCGCGGACCGATGTTCGGCGACCGTACGCACCGGAGGCCAGGTCCTCGTGGGCGTCCGCCCCGAGAAGATCTCGCTCACGCACGCCGACGACGCGGGGCAGATAGCCGACGGCCGGAACAAGGTCACCGGCCGGATCGTCGACTCCTCCTTCATCGGTGTCTCCACGCAGTACGTGGTGAACTCGCCGGCGGGCGCGGAGCTGCAGGTCTACGAGCAGAACATCGAGCGCGACACCCGCCTCGTCCCCGGCGCCGAGGTCGTCCTGCACTGGAACGCGGCCCACACCTTCGGCCTCGACGCGGCCCAGGACATCGACGCCGGTGTGGAGACGGTGGAGGACGCCTCGTGAGCGCACCCACTCTCACCAAGGAGGAGGAGGCGGCGCCGGCCGGAGCACCGGTGACGCGCAAGCCCTCCACCCGCAAGCGGCTCGTCCCCTACTGGCTGCTGCTGCCCGGCATCATCTGGCTGCTCGTCTTCTTCGCGCTGCCGATGGTCTACCAGGCCTCGACCTCGGTGCAGACCGGCTCCCTGGAGAAGGGCTTCGAGGTCACCTGGCACTTCCAGACCTACTGGGACGCCTTCCAGGAGTACTGGCCGCAGTTCGTCCGCTCCCTGCTGTACGCCGGTACCGCCACGCTCCTGTGCCTGCTCCTCGGCTATCCGCTGGCGTATCTGATCGCCTTCAAGGCCGGCCGCTGGCGCACTCTGCTGCTCGTCCTCGTCATCGCGCCCTTCTTCACCAGCTTCCTCATCCGGACACTGGCCTGGAAGACGATCCTGGCCGACGACAGCGTGGTCGTCGACGCCCTGAACGCGCTGCACGTCCTGGACGTGACCAGCTGGCTCGGCTGGACCGAGGGCGACCGCGTCCTCGCCACGCCGATGGCGGTGGTCTGCGGTCTGACGTACAACTTCCTGCCGTTCATGATCCTGCCGCTCTACACCTCCCTGGAGCGGATCGACGGCCGGCTCCACGAGGCCGCCAAGGACCTGTACGCGTCCCCCGCCACCACCTTCCGCAAGGTGACGTTCCCGCTCTCCATGCCGGGCGTGGTCTCGGGCACGCTGCTCACCTTCATCCCTGCGAGCGGCGACTACGTCAACGCCGAACTCCTCGGCTCGACCGACACCAAGATGGTCGGAAACGTCATCCAGTCGCAGTTCCTGCGCGTGCTCGACTACCCGACGGCCGCCGCCCTGTCCTTCATCCTCATGGCGATCGTGCTCCTCATGGTCACCGTCTACATCCGCCGCGCGGGAACGGAGGACCTGGTCTGATGCGTTGGATCCGTCGGAACCTTGTCGCCATCGCGGGCCTGCTGACGCTCGCGTACATGATCCTGCCGAACATCGTCGTGATGGTGTTCTCGTTCAACAAGCCGAACGGGCGCTTCAACTACGCCTGGCAGCGCTTCTCCCTGGACGCCTGGAAGGACCCCTGCGGCGTCGCCGACCTGTGCGGCTCGCTGACCCTGTCGCTTCAGATCGCGGCCTGGGCCACCCTCGGCGCCACGCTCCTCGGCACGATGATCGCCTTCGCGCTGGTCCGCTACCGCTTCCGGGCGCGTGGCGCGATCAACTCGCTGATCTTCCTGCCGATGGCCATGCCCGAGGTCGTCATGGCCGCCTCCCTGCTCACGCTCTTCCTCAACATGGGCGCCGAGCTGGGCTTCTGGACGGTCCTCATCGCCCACATCATGTTCTGTCTGTCGTTCGTGGTGACGGCCGTCAAGGCGCGTGTGATGTCGATGGACCCGCGCCTGGAGGAGGCCGCCCGCGACCTCTACGCGGGCCCGGTGCAGACCTTCGTACGGGTCACGCTGCCGATCGCCGCCCCCGGCATCGCCGCCGGCGCGCTGCTCGCCTTCGCGCTGTCGTTCGACGACTTCATCATCACCAACTTCAACGCGGGCTCGACCGTCACCTTCCCCATGTTCGTCTGGGGCTCGGCGCAGCGCGGCACGCCCGTCCAGATCAACGTCATCGGCACGGCGATGTTCATCATTGCCGTACTGGTGGTGGTAGCCGGACAGATCATCACCAACCGGCGCAAGAAATCAGCGACAAGCTGAGCACACCCTGAGCAACACCTGAAGGAGTTGGAACCCATGGCCCCAGTCGCCATGCGTCTCGCTGCACAATCTCTCTCCGACGCCCAGCCCGTCCCCTTCTGGCTGGAAGACCCCGGCAAGCCCGGAGCCGTGCCCGCCCTCACCGGCACCGAGAAGTGCGATCTTCTCGTCGTCGGCGGCGGCTACAGCGGACTGTGGACCGCGCTCCTCGCCAAGGAGCGCGACCCCTCCAGGGATGTCGTACTGATCGAAGGGCGCGAGGTGGGCTGGGCCGCCTCGGGCCGCAACGGAGGCTTCTGCGCGGCCTCCCTCACGCACGGCTTCGGCAACGGGCTCGCCCGCTGGCCGGGCGAGCTGCCGAAGCTGGAGGAGCTCGGCGAGCGCAACCTCGACTCCATCGAGGCGGCGGTCGCCCGCTACGGACTCGACTGCGACTTCGAGCGCACCGGCGAGATCGACGTCGCCACCGAGCCGTACCAGGTCGACGAACTCCACGAGGTGTACGAGGAGATCGAGCGGCTCGGTCTCGCGGACGGGCTCGAACTCCTCGACGGCGACACGGTCCGCGCGGAGGTCGACTCCCCGACCTTCCTCGGCGGCCTGTGGGACCGGCGCGGGGTCGCCATGCTCAACCCCGCCAAGCTGGCCTGGGGCCTGAAGCGGGCCTGCCTGGACCTGGGCGTGCGGATCTACGAGAACACCCCCGGCCTGGACCTCGTCTCCGTCGGCGCGGGCATGGGCGTGCGCACCCCGTACGGCAGGGTCCTCGCCCGCCGGGTCGCGCTCGGCACCAATGTCTTCCCCTCGCTGGTCAAGCGGGTCCGGCACTACACCGTCCCGGTCTACGACTACGCCCTGATGACCGAGCCGCTCTCGCCCGAGCAGCTCGCCGCCGTCGGCTGGAAGAACCGCCAGGGCCTCGGCGACAGCGCCAACCAGTTCCACTACTTCCGGATCACCGCCGACAACCGGATCCTGTGGGGCGGCTACGACGCGATCTACCGCTTCGGCGGCAAGGTCACCGCCGAGATGGACCACCGCCCGGAGACGTATCTGAAGCTCGCCGAGCACTTCTTCCGCTGCTTCCCGCAGCTGGAGGGGCTCCGCTTCAGCCACGCCTGGGGCGGCGCGATCGACACCTGTTCGCGCTTCTCGGCCTTCTTCGGTACGGCGTACCAGGGCAAGGTCGCGTACGCCGCCGGCTTCACCGGCCTCGGTGTGGGCGCCACCCGCTTCGGCGGAGACGTGATGCTCGACCTGCTGGCGGGGGAGCGCACCGAGCGGACCGAGCTGGAGATGGTCCGCTCCAAGCCGCTGCCCTTCCCGCCCGAGCCGATCGCGTGGGCCGGCATCGGCATCACCAAGTGGTCGATGGCGCGCGCCGACGAGAACGGCGGCCGCCGCAATCTGTGGCTGAAGGCGATGGACCGACTCGGCCTGGGCTTCGACAGCTAGGGGATGTCCGGCGGGGTCACGGAGTCTTCCGTGACCCCGCCGCCCCGTTCCCGGGCACCTCGGCCAGCGCGCCCTCGCCCTCGGTGTCCAGGTGCGGCAGGATGCGGTCCAGCCAGCGCGGGGTCCACCAGGCCTTCGGCCCGAGCAGCGTCATCACGGCGGGCACCAGCAGCAGCCGGGCGACCGTCGCGTCGATGAGCACGCTCGCGGCGAGGCCGAGGCCCATCATCTTGATGACGATGTTGTCGCTGACGATGAAGGCCGCGAAGACGCTGACCATGATGAGGGCCGCGCAGGTGATGACGCGGGCCGTGATCTCCAGGGCGTGCGCGACACTCGCCTTCGCGTCGCCGGTGCGCAGCCACGCCTCGTGGACACGGGACAGCAGGAAGATCTCGTAGTCCATGCTCAGACCGAAGACGATGGCGAACATCATCATCGGCACGTAGCTCTCGATCGGGACGTCTCCGGAGACACCCAGCGCCGGGCCGCCCCAGCCCCACTGGAAGACGGCGACCACCACGCCGTACGAGGCGCCGATCGAGAGCAGGTTGAGGATGGCGGCCTTGGCGGCGACGAGCGGCCCGCGGAAGACGACCAGGATCACGAGGAACGCCAGGGCCACGACGACGGCGATGATCAGCGGCAGCCGGCTGGAGACGATGTCGAGGAAGTCGACCTGCGAGGCCGTGGTGCCGGTGACGTACGTGGAGGCCTCGGTGCCGCTGACGGCCTTGGGGAGGACGTTGTCGACGAGGTTGTTGTTCAGCTCCGTGGTCAGCTCGTCCTGCGGCGCCGCGACCGAGTAGGCGGTGGCGATCAGGACGTCCCCGTCCGACGTCGGCGTCAGCGGGGTGATCAGGGCGGCGTTCGGCACGCCGGTGAGCGCCTTCTGCGCCTGCGAGGCGAGGGCGGACCGGTCGGAGGCGGGCACCGAGGTCTGGTCGATCACGAGGGTCAGCGGCCCGTTGGATCCGGGCCCGAAGGCCGAGGACATCAGGTCGAAGGCGCGCCGGTCGGTGAAGGACTTCGGGTCGGCGCCGTCGCCGATGTGCCCGAGCTGCATGAAGAACATGGGAATGGCGAGCACCACGAGCACGATGACGCCCGCGGCCAGGAACCACCACGGCCGCCGCTCGACCCGCAGGGCGTAGCGGTGCCAGGCCCCGTGCTCCTCGCCCTCCTGGATGTCGGTCTCGGCGATCGGGGTGCGCACCCGCAGTTTGTCGATCCGCCGCCCGATCAGCCCGAGCATCGCCGGTACGAGCGTCAGCGCGCCGAGGACGGCGGTGACGACGGTGGACGTCGCTGCGAGTCCGAGCAGTCCGATGAAGGTCAGCCCGGAGACCCACAGACCGGAGAGGGCGATGATGACCGTGCATCCCGACACGAGGACCGCCCGGCCGCTGGTGGCGGTGGCCGCCCCGGCGGCCGTCACCGGATCGGCGCCGTTCATCAGCAGCTGGCGGTGGCGGGTGATCAGGAAGAGCGCGTAGTCGATGCCGACACCGATGCCGATCATCGTGGCCAGGGTCGGGGAGACGGTCGCGAAGGTCCACACGGCGGCGAGCAGCCCGAGCACCGCGAGCCCGCAGAGCGCCGCGAACAGAGCGGTGACCAGCGGCAGAAGGGCCGCGAGCACGCTGCCGAAGCCGATCAGGAGCACCACGATCGCGACCCCGAACCCGATCGCCTCGCTGAGCCGGTCGTTCGGCTCCGGGCGGGCCAGCTCGCCCAGCGTGCCGCCGTACTCGACCTCGACGCCGGCGGCGCGCAGCGGCGCCACGGCGCTGTCCACGCCGTCCAGGTAGGAGTCGCCGAGGGTCGAGGGCTGGACGCTGAAGCGCATCGTGATGTAGCCGGTCTTGCCGTCCGTCGAGAGCGGGCCGGGGTTCGGCGTTCCCGGCGGGACGCTCGGCGGTGTGGTGCCGGGTGCCGGCAGCGGGTTCTGCGCGCTGAGGACGTCCGGCAGTTTCCCGAGGGAGGTGACCGCCTCGGAGACCTGGTCGCTGACCTCGGTGAGCGGCTTCGCGGAGTCGTACAGCACCACCTGGGCGCTGTATCCGCCGGCGGCCGGCTCGTGCGCGCGCAGCACGTCGAGCCCCTCGGCGGACTGGGTGCCGGGCAGCGAGTAGTTGTCGGAGTACTCACCGCCGTACGCGTGCTCAAGGGCCAACAGACCGGCAAGCGCGACGATCCACGCGGCGATCACCAGCACGAAGTGGCGTGCCGACCACGCGCCGAGCCGCCACAGCAGCCCCTTCTTACGGGAGCTTCCGGGTGCGATACCCGAGGGCGGCGGGATCGGCATGGGGGGTACTCCCGTGGTGGTGGGCGCGGCGCGGAGGCCCATACGACCACGCTGAAGGCGGCGAGTGACGGAAGCCGCCGACCCGGCCCGCCGCCGTCCACCCGATCGGGCGCGCCCGGAAGGCATCGGTGCGCCGGGTGTGCGCCCCTGGCGCACACCACTTCCTCGCCATGTGACCCACTTCACTACCAGCTGGTGGTCCGAACCCGCGTAATGATCGTCACCGACCCCGCTCTCTGCGTGTGGACGACGTGTCCGTACACGGAAGGGAGGCCGTTGGCCATGACTGGTTCGGGGGCGGCCAAGACCGCGGTGGAGTGGCTGGCATCGGTGGCGCCGGACCCCGACGCCTGCCGGTGGGAGTGGGAGCGCAGCCCCCTCGGCATCGCCCTGCTGCCGGCCGGGAAGCGGTGGGACGTGCTGATCCTGCCGGGGGAGCTCGGGTATCCCACGCTCGATGTGCTGACCAGGCTCGTGGACCGGCCGGGGCCGGTCCTCGCCGACTTCGGCGAGGCGCGGATGGGGTTCTTCGTCCCCCCGGGCACCGCCTCGCGCTGGCTCGGCACGGGGGTGCGCAGCGCGGGCCGAGGCACCTGGATCGTCGTCCCGCACCCGGGGCGGGTGGCCGGCGGGGTGCGCTGGCTGGTGCCGCCCGACGGCAGCGGCACCCTCAACGACGCCTCGCTCCTTGAGCTGGCGATGCACGAGGCGGCGGGCCGGTTGGCGTGCGGGGAAGGGGAGCAGAGGTCTTGACCACTTGATTGGTCTGGACCATGCTGTGGCGCGCTCCACCTCGATTCCCCCACCCCCGGAGGCAGTTGTGGACCGCACCAGACCTCTCACGCTTCTGCTGGCGGGCGTGCTCGCCGCCGGCGGACTCGTCTCCCTCACCCCCGTGGCCCAGGCCGCGGACCCCGAACTGGCACGCAACGGCGGCTTCGAATCCGGCCTCGACGGCTGGAGTTGTACGGCGGGCAGCGGTGCCGTCGTCTCCTCACCCGTCCACGGCGGTACGAAGGCGCTGCAGGCGACCCCGGCCGGCAGCGACCAGGCCAGGTGCTCCCAGACCGTCACCGTGAAACCGAACTCCGCCTACACGCTGAGCGGTTGGGTGCGCGGCAGCTACGTCTACCTCGGCGCGTCCGGCACCGGTACGACCGACGTCTCCACCTGGACCCAGTCCGCCCCCGACTGGCAGAAGCTCACCACCGGCTTCACCACCGGCGCCTCGACCACCTCCGTGACCCTCTACACCCACGGCTGGTACGGCACCGGCGCCTACCTCGCCGACGACCTCTCCCTGATCGGTCCCGGCGGCGACCCCGTCCAGACACCGGCCACCCCCACCGGCCTCGCCGCGGGCTCCCCGACCTCCACGTCCATACCGCTGACCTGGCCCGCGGTCTCCGGTGCCACCTCCTACAAGGTGTACCGCGGCGCAACCCTGGCGGCGACGGTCACCGGCGCCTCGTACACCGCGACCGGCCTCACGCCCTCCACCTCGTACACCTTCCAGGTCTCGGCCGTGAACAGCGCGGGCGAGTCGGCGAAATCCACGGCCGTCACCGCGACCACGACCTCCGGCGGCGGCGGGAACCCGGGCGGCGGCCTCCCGGCCCACGCGCTCGTCGGCTATCTCCACGCCAGCTTCGCCAACGGCTCCGGCTACACCCGGATGGCCGACGTCCCCGACTCCTGGGACGTCATCAACCTCGCCTTCGGCGAACCGACCTCGGTGACCTCCGGCGACATCCGCTTCTCCCTCTGCCCGGCCGCCGAATGCCCGAACGTGGAGGCCGTCGCGGACTTCAAGGCGGCGATCAGGGCCAAGCAGGCGGCGGGCAAGAAGGTCCTGATCTCGATCGGCGGCCAGAACGGCCAGGTCCAGCTCTCCACCACGGCCGCCCGCGACACCTTCGTCTCCTCCGTCTCGAAGATCATCGACGAGTACGGTCTCGACGGCCTGGACATCGACTTCGAGGGCCACTCCCTCTCGCTCCAGACCGGTGACACCGACTTCCGGAACCCCACCAGCCCGGTGATCGTCAACCTGATCTCGGCGGTCAAGTCCCTGAAGGCCAAGTACGGATCCGACTTCGTCCTGACGATGGCCCCGGAGACCTTCTTCGTCCAGCTCGGTTACCAGTTCTACGGCTCCGGCCCCTGGGGCGGCCAGGACCCGCGCGCCGGTGCCTACCTCCCGGTCATCCACGCCCTGCGCGACGACCTCACCCTGCTCCACGTCCAGGACTACAACTCGGGCCCGATCATGGGCCTCGACAACCAGTACCACTCCATGGGCGGCGCGGACTTCCACATCGCCATGACCGACATGCTCCTCACGGGCTTCCCGGTCGCGGGCAACACGGACCGTGTCTTCCCGGCCCTCCGCCCCGACCAGATCGCCATCGGCCTCCCCGCCTCCACCCAGGCGGGCAACGGCCACACGACCCCGTCCGAGGTGAACAAGGCCCTGGACTGCCTGACGAAGAAGACGAACTGCGGCACGTACCAGACCCACGGCACCTGGCCGGCCCTGCGCGGTCTGATGACGTGGTCGATCAACTGGGACCGCTTCAACGCCTGGGAGTTCAGCCGCAACTTCGACGCCTACCGCTGGAGCTGACGGTCACCCCACCACCTCCCCGAACAGCCGGACCGGAGCCGTCGTCGGCTCCGGTCCGGTCGTGGTGCCGGGGTCAGGCCGTCGGGGCCTCGGTGGCCGAACGGGACGTCAGCTCCGCCCGGTGCAGGGCGCGGGTCATGGCCGGGAGGTCCGGGGCGGTTCCGTCGGCGGGGGTGGCGAGGGAAGCGAGGAGATCCGCTGTCAGGCGGTACCCCTCGGCGTGCTCCATGAGCGTCTCGGCAGACGTGCCTCCGTCGCGCCGGACGTGGTCGGCCAGCAGGCGCAGGGCGTCGGCCCGGTCGACGAAGCGGCTCATCCCGCAGTCGAGGCCGTCGTCCTTCAGGTCCTCGGGGTACGGGGCGCGTGCCCAGGCGCCGTTCTCGTACCAGTAGACGCACCCCAGTTCGTTCCCCTCGAGCCGGTCGCGCAGCTCCTCGTAGGGGAGCCAGTCGGGACCGCCCGCCAGCATGTCGATCGGCGTACCGTGCCACTTGACGTCGCTCGACTCGTCCTCGCCGAAGAGCACGTACCGGCCCTCACCGACGTGGGAGAACGTCCACCAGGTGCAGCCGCAGTCGTCGAGGTGGAGCCCCTCGTCGTCGATCCAGCAGCCGGTCCGGTACCCCTTGGCCTCCTCCGCCTCCGTGGTCGCCTCCAGCGCGGCCACAAGGGCCCAGCGCGCCCACAGCACCTCCGGGGACGGCAAGTCTCCCGGCAGTCCCGGCCGTTGAATGGTCATCTGCACTCCGCTTGGTCGGTCACGAACGTGAAGCGCGACCGTATCGCTCGGCGACGACAGGCCAGCGGAGCAGGGGTACGCAGAGGGCCACCGAGGCCAGGACGTCCAGGGGCCAGTGGAAGCCGCGGAGGATCAGGCCGATGGCCGTCAGGGTCGTCAGGACGGCGGCCAGGGGGAGCAGGCGCTTGGAGACGAGGAACGCCGCGCCGACGTACGCCACCATCGCCGTCGCCGTGTGGCCCGACGGGTAGTAGCCCGCCGCCCACGGCTCCAGCGGGCCCGGGCGGGCCGTCCACTCCTTCAGCGGGATGATCAGGAGCGGTACGAGGGCCATCGTCAGGCCCGCGGCGAGGCCCTGGGAGCGCCGGCCGCGCCAGAGCGCGTACGCCATCGCGGCACCGAGGACCGGGAGGGCGACCGTCATGTTGCCGAGGTCGGCGCCGAGTTCGGAGAACCAGCGGGGGACGCGGTCGACCAGGGAGCGCGAGAGGTGCTCGTCGAGGCGGGCGAGCGGGCCCGCCACGACGACCTGCCAGGTGATGACAGCGAACAGCACGACCGCCGAGAAGACAGCCGGACGCCCCGGAACAGGGGGGGTGGTTCCGGGGCGTCCGAGGTGACCGGGCTGCCGCGCGCCCCGGGGGGTGTGGGGCGGGCGGCCATCCGATCGGTGAGGAGTTCCGGAGCACGAGGCTCCAGTGGTGTGCGCCAGGGCGCGGGCAGGGCGGGGCTGGGGAGGCTCCGCCCTGTTGTCGCTCGCAGTTTCCTGCGAGCGGGGTGTTTCTCTCATCTGCAGAAACCGTACGGCAGAGAGAAGGGGACCGACAGCCGGATCTCCATCCCGCCATCGGCCCCCCACACTCTCTTCACACGCCGTGTCGAAGGGGTCAGATCTGCCCGAACGCGCTCTCGATGATGTCGAGACCCTCGTTCAGGAGATCGTCACCGATCACCAGCGGCGGCAGGAAGCGGAGCACGTTGCCGTAGGTGCCACAGGTCAGGACCAGCAGGCCCTCGGCGTGGCAGGCCTTCGCGAGCGCGCCCGCGGCCTCCGGGTTCGGCTCCTTGGTCGCGCGGTCCTTGACCAGCTCGATGGCGATCATGGCGCCGCGGCCACGGATGTCACCGATGGCGTCGAACTTCTCCGCCATCGCCGACAGGCGGGTCTTCATGACGGACTCGATGTGCTTCGCCTTGGCGTTGAGGTCGAGCTCCCTCATGGTCTCGATGGAGCCGAGCGCACCGGCGCAGGCCACCGGGTTGCCGCCGTAGGTGCCGCCCAGGCCGCCGCCGTGCACGGAGTCCATGATCTCGGCGCGGCCGGTGACGGCGGCGAGCGGCAGACCGCCCGCGATGCCCTTGGCGGTCGTGATCAGGTCCGGGACGATGCCCTCGTCCTCGCACGCGAACCACTGGCCGGTGCGGCAGAAGCCGGACTGGATCTCGTCGGCGACGAAGACGATGCCGTTGTCGTTGGCGAACTTCACGATCGCCGGAAGGAAGCCCTTGGCCGGCTCGATGAAGCCGCCCTCGCCGAGGACCGGCTCGATGATGATCGCGGCGACGTTCTCGGCACCGATCTGCTTGGAGATCTGGTCGATCGCCTGGGCGGCGGCCTCGGGGCCGCAGTTCTCGGCGCCGGTGGGCCAGCGGTAGCCGTAGGCGACCGGCACGCGGTAGACCTCGGGCGCGAACGGACCGAAGCCCTGCTTGTACGGCATGTTCTTCGCGGTCAGCGCCATCGTCAGGTTCGTACGGCCGTGGTAGCCGTGGTCGAAGACGACGACGGCCTGGCGCTTGGTGTACGAACGGGCGATCTTGACCGCGTTCTCGACGGCCTCGGCGCCGGAGTTGAACAGCGCGGACTTCTTGGCGTGGTCGCCCGGGGTCAGCTCGGAGAGCGCCTCACAGACCTCGACGTAGCCCTCGTACGGCGTGACCATGAAACAGGTGTGCGTGAAGTCGGCGAGCTGCGCGGCGGCGCGGCGCACGACGGCCTCGGCGGAGGCGCCGACGGAGGTCACGGCGATGCCGGAGCCGAAGTCGATCAGGCGGTTGCCGTCGACGTCCTCGATGATGCCGCCGCCGGCCTTCGCGGTGAAGACGGGCAGCACGGAGCCCACGCCGCCGGCCACGGCGTCGAGGCGGCGGGCCTGCAGCTCCTGCGACTTCGGACCGGGGATGGCGGTGACGACGCGCCGCTCCTGCGGGACAGCGTTCATGCGAGGCTCCTGGGGTGTTCTGGACGCTCTTGTGGGTTTCTTCCGCAGGCTAGGCGCGGGGGAGGGGCGCGGGCATGCGCCGATCGGGAGTGTTGAGGGGTGTGTCGTTGTCCGGTGTGGACATGGCGGCCGGGAAACCGCTCCGGGCCGGGCCTCGCCCACTAGATTGACGGTGGCACAGATGCGGCGACCTGGCTGGTCAGGGGGCAGGGGTTCATGGAGACCGAAGGCACGTACGAGTCACGCGACACCCGAGGAGGCGCGGTCCCGCGCCCAGCGGGCCCGCCCGTGCCCCCCGGCCCTCCGCCGCACGACCCCGCGGGGCCCGGGGTGGTGCCTCCCACCGCGCAGGTCGGGCGGCCGGCCGCGCCGTCCCTCGTACCGCCGCCGCCCGCCCACGCCCCCGCCCGCATCGGTGTCGCCGAGTGGCTCAGGATCCCCCGCCCCGCCGCCGGCCCCGGCGTCTGGCGGCTCGGGCACCGCGAGCGGCCCGAGCAGGAGCCCGACCTGGTGCCCGGCCGCCAGCTGATCACCGGCGCGTTCGTCGCGTACCTCTGCGGCTGGCTCCTCTGGTCACTGCTGTGGAACGGCTACCTGTCGGGGTGGTGGATCTTCGTCGAGAGCTGGTGGCTGCTCCCGATGCTGTGGCTCGTCCCCGACGAGTGGCAGGTCGGCACGAGCCCGAACGTCGGGGTCTACATCGGCGCGACCTACCTCTGGTACGCCGCTCTGCTCGTCCTCTTCGCCATCGGCTTCGGCCGCGTCGGCAACTGGCGTGAGGTCTGGCACCGGTACGGCGTCCCCATCTGGCCCCTCTTCGTGCTCCTGCCGGGTGTCTGGCGCGAGATGCCCCGCACGGCCACCTGGCTCACCTGGGTCTCCAACGTCTACTACGTGCTCCTGATCGCCGCCCTCGTCGCGGCCGTCGGCCGGGCCGGCGCCTGGCCCGTCGTACGCCGCCGCCTCGGCACCCGCGGCTCCCCGGCCGCCGGCTCGCCGCCCCCGCCCGCCCAGGCCGCCGACCCCGCCGAATGGCCCGAGCTGCGGGACGCCGGGCTGACCGAGGCCGCGGCCCAGCTCGCCGAGGCCACCCGGCAGGGGACGCTCGGCGACGTCGACTACGCCCGGATCCGCCGTGCCTGGCAGGGCGTACGGACCCGGCCCGAGCGCCTCGCCGCCTTCACCGACGCCGTACGCACCCGAGGCGCCGCCGCCTGCGGCCACCCGTCCGGACGGCGCGACCTGCCCGTGCGCACCGCCACCCACGACCTCGCCACCGACCAGGTCCTCATCGGCACCGCCGCCGACCACCCGCGCAACCCCTACGCCCGGCGCACCACGGGCGTCGCCCTGGAACCGGCCGTGCTCGGGACCTCCCTTGTCGCCGTCGGGCCCGCGGGTGCCGGGAAGACCGTGCGGCTCGTGCGGCCCGTCGTCGAGGCGCTCTGTCTGCAGGCGCTCGCCAATCGGGCCGCCGTCGTCGCCGTCACCTCGCACGGTGCCGCCCTCGGGCCCGACGAGGCCTTCGACGTCGTCGTGTCCGTCGGGCGGCCCGAGTCCACCCACGACCTCGATCTTTACGGCGGCGCGGACGACCCCGACGAGGCCGCCCGGGTGCTCGCCGAGGCCCTCGTCGGGGATCTCGTCGCCGACAGCCGCCGGGCCGCCACCGCGCTCGCCCAGCTGATCGGCCCGTTCCTGGCCGCGTACGGCCGCTTCCCCGGCGTGCCCGAGTTGCGCGAGCTGCTCGCCGGGACGCCCACGGCCCTCGCCGCCCTGCGCGAAGCCGTCGCGGGCGACCCCGCCCAGCTCCGCGAGCTAGACGCCCGGCAGCGCCAGGCGGAACGCGGCGACGAGGTCGGCGTCCTGCTCGCCGAGCGCGTCGCCTTCCTCGACCGGCCCGCCTTCGCCCGTTTCTTCCGCACCGAGGGCTCCGGCGGCGAGAAGCCGCAGTTCTCGCTGCGCGCCGTCGAGCACCCCCTCCGCGTCCGCGTCGACCTCCCCGAGCGCGGCCACGCCGAAGCCTCCCGGATCGTCTCCCGGCTGCTGCTCGCGCAGTTCGCCGACGCCGCCCTCACCCGCCGCGACCGCTCCCTCTTCGCCTGCCTGGTCCTCGACGACGCCACGTACACCGTCACCGGCGAATCCGTCCGCGCCGTCCAGCGGCTCCGCTCCGCCCACGCGGGCGTCGTCCTCGCCCTGCGCAGCCTGGAGGACGTGCCCGAGGCGCTGCGCGGGCCGCTGCTCGGGGCCGTCGGCTGCCGGATGGCGTTCGCCGGGATCGCGCCCTGGGACGGTGGCCGGTTCGCCGAGACCTGGGGCACGGAATGGGTGCAGACCCGCGACGTCACCAACCGTCAGATCGTCTCCGACGAGCCCCTCACCAAGGCCCTGCACTTCATGCGACGCCTCGTGACCGGCAAGGCCACGACGGCGGAGGCCGTGACCGTACGGGAGGTCGAGCGGCAGCGCTGGTCCGCCTCCGACCTCGCCCACGACGTCCCCGCCGGGCACGCCGTGCTCTCCCTCACCCATGTGCGGGGCGAGCACACGCCACCCCTGCTGGTGGATCTGCGGAGCTGACGGCGAGCCGACCCCGACCCGACGCGAACCCGGCGCCGGGCTCGGGCCGAGCCGGAGCGGGCACCGGCGCACCCTGGCACAATCGAGGGCGCCGCTCGGCTGAGCGGCGCCCCCTGCCTTAAGGTCCGACGGTCGCCAATGCCGCCCACCCTCGCCTCACTCGCCCAGCACTCGGCGCTCAAGCTCACCGTCCGCGCGGGTGAGGACCGCCTCGACACCCCCGTGCGCTGGGCCCACGTCAGCGAGCTCACCGACCCCGTCCCCTACATGGAGGGCGGCGAGCTGCTGCTCACCACCGCGCTCACCCTGGACGCCGAGGACCCCGAGGCGATGCGCCGCTACGTGCGACGGCTGCTCGCCGCGGGCGTGGTCGGTCTCGGCTTTGCCATCGGTGTCAACTACGAGGACATCCCGGCCGCCCTCGTCGACGCCGCGGGCGCCGAGGGGCTGCCGCTCCTCGAAGTCCCGCGGCGCACACCGTTCCTGGCCATCAGCAAGGCGGTCTCGGCGGCCATCGCGGCCGACCAGTACCGGGCGGTCACGGCCGGCTTCGAGGCCCAGCGGGAGATGACCCGCGCCGCGCTCGCCGAGGGCCCGGACGCGGTGGTCGCGCGGCTCGCGGCCCATGTGGACGGCTGGGCGGCGCTGTACGACACCTCCGGCACCGTCCTCGCCGCGTCCCCCGAGTGGGCGGCGCGCCGGGCCGCCCGGCTGACGCCCGACGTCGAACGGCTCCGGGAGCGGCCCGCGCCCGCCAGCGCCGTCGTCGGCGGCACGGACGACCGGGTCGAGCTCCAGTCCCTGGGTACCGGCCGACGGGTCAGGGGCGCCCTCGCGGTCGGCACGGGCGCGCCGCTCGGGACGGCGGAACGGTACGCCGTGCACTCCGCGATCGCCCTGCTCACGCTCACCACCGAACGCTCGCGCTCGCTCCAGGCGGCCGAGAGCCGGCTCGGCGCGGCGGTGCTGCGGATGATGCTGTCCGGCCAGCCGGACCACGCCCGGGCGGTTGCGGGCGACCTGTACGGCGGGCTTCTCGACGCCCCCTTCCGGCTGCTGATCGCCGAGGCGGCGTCGGGGGAGCGGGAGGGCGAACCCCCACTGCCCGTGCTGGCCGAGGAGCTGGAGTCGGCGGCCGCCCGCGCGGGGGAAACGGTGCTGACCGTCCCCGAGGGCGAGGAGCGGCTCCTGGTCCTGGCCGGCGACGGCGGCGCGGTCGTCACGGCCTGCGAGGCGTACACCGAGCGGGACGCCGAGGAGGCCGGTGTCGTCGTCGGGCTCTCCGCCCCGGCGGGACCGATCGCGGCGGCGGCCGCGTACAAGCAGGCCGAGCAGGCCCTGTCGGTGGCGCGGCGGCGCGGCCGGGCGCTGGTCGAGCACGAGGACCTGGCGGCGGGCTCCGTGCTGCCGCTCCTCGCCGACGACGCCGTCCGCGCCTTCGCGGACGGCATGCTGCGGGCGCTGTACGAGCACGACGCGACGGGCCGCGGCGACCTGGTCGCCTCGCTGCGGGCCTGGCTCTCCCGGCACGGCCAGTGGGACGCGGCGGCGGCGGACCTGGGCGTCCACCGTCACACCCTGCGGTACCGGATGCGTCGCGTGGAGGAGATCCTCGGCCGCTCCCTGGACGACCCGGACGTACGGATGGAGCTGTGGCTGGCCCTCAAGGCGACGGGCGCGGACACGGAGGAGCGGTAGGGCCGGCGTACGTCTGGCGGAGGGCTTTCGGAGGGCCACTCCTCGAATCGCCGTTCCGCAGCGCCATTTCTGCCCGATAGCGGGCAAATCATTGGTCATTCACCCTGGAACTCCTTACTCTCCTGAGCATGACAACCCCCGCGGCTGATCCCGCCTCCGTGGAACGCACCTCGCCCACCGCCGCCCCCGGACGCCGCCCCACCCGCCGCATCTCCGGCGCCGTCTGGTTCGCGCTCGGGATCGTGTACGTCGTCTGGGGGTCGACCTACCTCGGGATCCGGATCGTCGTCGAGACGATGCCGCCGTTCCTCTCCGCCGGAATCCGGTACGTCACCGCGGGCCTGCTCCTCGCCGCGGTCATCGCCTGGCGGCAGGGCCCCGCCGCGCTGAAGGTGACCCCGCGCCAACTCGGCTCGGCGGTCCTCGTCGGCATCCTGCTCCTCGTCGGCGGGAACGCGCTCGTCGTCCTGGCCGAGACCTCCATCCCGTCCGGCCTCGCCGCGCTGCTCGTCGCCGGCGTGCCCGCCTGGGTCGTCGTCCTGCGCGCCGTCGCCGGCGAGCGCCCCGGTCGCGGCGCCTTCGCCGGAGTGGCCCTCGGCCTCGTCGGCCTCGGCGTCCTCACCCTCCCCGGCCTCAACGGCGAGGTCAGGATGGGCGGCGTCGTCCTCGTCGTGGTCGCCGCGCTCCTGTGGTCCATCGGCTCGTACTCCTCGGGCCGGCTCCCGATGCCCGCCAACCCCTTCACCGCCAGCGCGTACGAGATGCTCGCCGGAGGCCTCGGCGGCCTGGGCATCGCCCTGGTCCGCGGCGAGCAGCACGGCTTCGACCTCTCCGACGTGTCCACCCGCTCCTGGGCCGCCCTCGCCTACCTCATCGTCTTCGGCTCGCTGATCGCCTTCACCGCGTACGCCTGGCTCCTCCAGACCGCCCCGCTGTCGCTCGTCGCCACGTACGCGTACGTCAACCCGGTCGTCGCCGTGCTGCTCGGTGCGCTCGTCCTCGGCGAGGCCCTGACCTGGCCCATCGCCCTCGGCGGCGCGATCGTCGTCGGCGGGGTCTGCCTCATCGTCTCCACGGAGCGACGGCGCTGACCCTCGCGCGCCGATGACGGGCGGGGGCTCCTTCCGGCGATCCTTCCGCCAAAGCGGACAGGAGCCCTGGCCCATCACTCCACCGCGGACAAGCGTCACGCCGCCCGCTTCGCCCTAACGTGTCACGAGAGCGATCGCTCGCACCCCCGATACGGAAAGGGCCGGGACGCAATGACGACCACCCACGCCTTCTGGCTCGCCGGCCGCGAGGCCACCGGCGAGGCCACCTTCGACGTCACGAACTCCTTCGACGGACGTCTCGTCGGCAAGGTGAGCGTTCCCACCGAGGCCCAGGTCGAAGAGGCCGTCGCCGCCGCGCACGCCGTCGTCGACGAGTTCGCCGCGACCCCGGCGCACGTCCGCGCCGCCGCCCTGGACCACGTATCGAAGCGTCTCGCCGAGCGCACCGAGGAGATCGCCCAGGTGATCTCCGCCGAGAACGGCAAGCCCATCAAGTGGGCCCGCGGCGAGGTCGGCCGTGCGGTCTCCGTCTTCCGTTTCGCCGCCGAGGAGGCTCGCCGCTTCAACGGCGGAGAGGCCCAGCGCCTGGACACCGAGGCCGGTGGCGTGGGCCGCCTGGCGATCACCCGCCGTATCCCCAAGGGCGTCGTCCTCGGCATCGCGCCGTTCAACTTCCCGCTGAACCTCAGCGCCCACAAGGTCGCTCCGGCCATCGCCGTCGGCGCCCCGATCATCCTCAAGCCGGCCCCGTCCACCCCCATCTCGTCCCTGATCCTGGGCGAGCTGCTGGCCGAGACCGACCTGCCGGCCGGCTCCTGGTCCGTCCTGACCGTGCCGAACGACCGCATGCCCGCCCTGGTCCAGGACGAGCGCCTCCCGGTCATCTCCTTCACCGGCTCCGACAAGGTCGGCTTCGCCATCCAGGAGTCCGTGCCGCACAAGCACTGCACCCTGGAGCTCGGCGGCAACGCCGCCGCCGTCGTCCTCGGCGACTGGGCGTCCGAGCAGGACCTGGACTGGGCGGCGACCCGTATCGCCACCTTCTCCAACTACCAGGGCGGCCAGTCCTGCATCTCCGTGCAGCGCGTGATCGCCGACGCCTCGGTCTACGACCGCCTGGTGCCGAAGATCGTCGCCGCCGTCGAGGCCCAGGTCACCGGTGACCCGGCGGACGACGCCACCGACGTCGGCCCGCTCGTCGACGAGAACGCCGCCAAGCGCGTCGAGGCCTGGGTGGACGAGGCCGTCGCGGCCGGCGCGAAGCTGCTCGCCGGCGGCAAGCGCGAGGGCGCGACCTACGCCCCGACC
Organism: Streptomyces sp. NPDC022552; assembly: GCF_055561875.1. Classification (NCBI taxonomy): domain Bacteria; kingdom Bacillati; phylum Actinomycetota; class Actinomycetes; order Kitasatosporales; family Streptomycetaceae; genus Streptomyces; species Streptomyces sp. NPDC022552. Next base: position 66,717 of record NZ_JBVHGJ010000016.1, on the reverse strand, counting down.
GTCCTGACCGACCTCCCGGCCGACGTCACCCTGGCCCGCGCCGAGGTCTTCGGCCCGGTCCTCACCATCGCCAAGGCCGACGGCGAGGCCGAGGCCTTCGCCGCGGTCAACGACTCGGACTTCGGCCTCCAGGCCGGCGTCTTCACCCACGACCTGCAGACCGCCTTCCGCGCCCACCGCGCGCTCGAGGTCGGCGGCGTGATCATCGGCGACGTCCCGTCCTACCGCGCGGACCAGATGCCGTACGGCGGCGCCAAGAAGTCCGGCGTCGGCCGCGAGGGCGTCAAGTACGCCATGGACGACTACACCTACGAGCGCGTCCTCGTCCTCACGGGCCTCGCCCTGTAACCCGTCCGTACGTACGCGTACGGAACCACGAGACCGACGGCCGGAGCCCACTGTGCGGGGGCTCCGGCCGTCCTCGTCCGCTTCCGCCGTCTTTCGGGGTGCCGCGAAATCGGGTACTACGGACGAGTAGCCACAAGGCACCCGACGAGCGGCGAGGTGAGCTCCTCATGTCCGCACCCACCCAGCGGCCCAAGGTCACCGAACGCGAGGCCCGGCAGGTCGCCGAGGCAGCGCGCGAGCAGGACTGGCGCAAACCCAGCTTCGCCAAGGAGCTGTTCCTCGGCCGCTTCCGACTGGACCTCATCCACCCCCACCCCATGCCCTCCGAGGAGGACGTACGGCGCGGCGAGGCCTTCCTCGCCAAGCTGCGCACCTTCTGCGAGACACGGATCGACGGCCGGCTCATCGAACGCGAGGCCCGGATCCCCGACGAGGTCGTCACCGGCCTCAAGGAGCTCGGCGCGTTCGGGATGAAGATCGACCCGAAGTACGGCGGGCTCGGCCTCACCCAGGTGTACTACAACCGAGCCCTCGCCCTGGTCGGCTCCGCGAGCCCCGCGATCGGTGCGCTGCTCTCCGCGCACCAGTCGATCGGCGTACCGCAGCCACTGAAGATCTTCGGTACGCAGGAACAGCGCGACACCTACCTGCCGCGCCTCGCCCGCACCGACATCTCCGCCTTCCTCCTCACCGAGCCGGACGTCGGCTCCGACCCGGCCCGGCTCGCCACCACCGCCGTACCGGACGGCGACGACGCCTACGTCCTCGACGGGGTGAAGCTCTGGACGACCAACGGCGTCGTCGCCGACCTGCTCGTCGTCATGGCGCGGGTGCCGAAGTCCGAGGGCCACCGCGGCGGCATCACCGCGTTCGTGGTCGAGGCGGACTCGCCCGGCATCACCGTCGAGCGCCGCAACGCCTTCATGGGCCTGCGCGGCCTGGAGAACGGCGTCACCCGCTTCCACGGCGTCCGCGTCCCGGCCGAGAACCGCATCGGTCCGGAGGGCGCCGGTCTCAAGATCGCCCTCACCACCCTGAACACCGGACGGCTCTCCCTCCCCGCGATGTGCGTCGGCGCGGGCAAGTGGGCGCTGAAGATCGCCCGCGAATGGGCGGCCGTACGGGAACAGTGGGGCAAGCCGGTCGCCCGGCACGAGGCCGTCGGCACGAAGATCTCCTTCATCGCGGCGACCACGTTCGCCCTGGAGGCGGTCGTGGACCTCGCCTCCCAGATGGCCGACGAGGACCGCAACGACATCCGTATCGAGGCGGCCCTCGCCAAGCTCTACGGCTCCGAGATGGGCTGCCTCATCGCCGACGAACTGGTCCAGATCCGCGGCGGACGCGGCTACGAGACGGCGGACTCGCTCGCGGCCCGGGGCGAGCGCGCGGTCCCGGCGGAACAGCTCCTGAGGGACCTGCGGATCAACCGCATCTTCGAGGGCTCGACCGAGATCATGCACCTGCTCATCGCCCGCGAGGCGGTCGACGCGCACCTGGCCGTGGCGGGCGACATCATCGACCCCGACAAGTCGCTGGGCGACAAGGCGAAGGCGGGCGCGCGGGCGGGCGGCTTCTACGCCCGCTGGCTGCCGAAGCTGGTGGCCGGACCGGGCCAGCTGCCGAACTCGTACGCGGAGTTCGGCACCCTCGCGACCCATCTGCGGTACGTGGAGCGGACGTCGAGGAAGCTGGCCCGCTCGACGTTCTACGCCATGTCGCGGTGGCAGGGCCGCATGGAGCTCAAGCAGGCGTTCCTCGGCCGGATCGTGGACATCGGCGCGGAGCTCTTCGCGATGAGCGCCGCGTGCGTACGGGCGGACCTGCTGCGGTCCTCGGGCGAGCCGCACGGCCGCGAGGCCCAGGCGCTGGCTGACGCGTTCTGCCGGCAGGCGCGGCTGCGGGTGGAGGAGCTCTTCGGCCGCCTCTGGTCCAACACGGACGACCTGGACCGGCGGGTGGTGGACGGGGTCCTTGCTGGCCGCTTCGAGTGGCTGGAGGAGGGGATCGTGGACCCGAGCGACGACGGCCCCTGGATCGCCGACGCGACCCCGGGCCCGTCGACGCACGAGAACGTCCACCGCAAGATCCCCTGACAGGCCGTTGACGGGCATTCGTTCCGCCGGGGGAGCCCCACCCCCCGGCGGAACAGATGCCCACGACCCCGGCCGGGGCCACCGCCCCGTCCACGGTGCGGACGCCCCACGCCGGGCGCCCGAGCCCACGGCACCATGGCCCCCGTGACCGTCATCGACATCCCCGGCTCCAAGTCCCTCACCGCCCGCGCCCTCTTCCTCGCCGCCGCCGCGCACGGGACCAGCACCCTCCTCCGCCCTCTCCTCTCCGACGACACCGAGGGCTTCGCCGAAGGGCTCAGGGCCCTCGGTCACCAGGTACGGCAGGAGCCGGGCGGCGGTGCCTGGCACATCGAAGGACGCCCCGCAGGGCCCGCCGTCGACACCGTCGAGGTCTACTGCCGCGACGGCGCCACCACCGCCCGCTTCCTCCCCACCCTCGCCGCCGCCGGCCACGGCACCTTCCGCTTCGACGCCTCCCCGCAGATGCGCCGCCGCCCGCTGGGCCCCCTCACCACCGCCCTGCGCACCCTCGGCGTCGACCTCCGCCACGAGGAGAACGAGGGCCACCACCCCCTCACCGTCCACGCCGCCGGCATCAAGGGCGGTGCGCTCTCCCTCGACGCCGGCCAGTCCTCCCAGTACCTGACCGCGCTCCTCATGCTCGGCCCGCTCACCGCCGAGGGCCTCACCATCACCGTGACCGACCTGGTCTCGGAGCCGTACGTCGAGATCACCCTCGCGATGATGCGGGCCTTCGGGGCGCAGGTCACCCAGGAGGGACGTACGTACACCGTCGCCCCCACCGGCTACACGGCGACCGCCTACCCCATCGAGCCCGACGCCTCCACGTCCTCGTACTTCTTCGCCGCCGCCGCGCTCGACCCCGGCCGCACCGTCACCGTTCCCGGCCTCGGCACCGGCGCCCTCCAGGGCGACCTCGGCTTCGTCGAGGTCCTGCGCCGGATGGGCGCGGACGTCGAGATCACCGACACGGCCACCACCGTCCGCGGCACCGGAACCCTGCGCGGTCTGACCGTCAACATGCGTGACATCTCCGACACCATGCCGACCCTCGCCGCCCTCGCGCCCTTCGCCGACGGGCCGGTCCGCATCGAGGACGTCGCCAACACCCGCGTCAAGGAGTGCGACCGCCTCGACGCCTGCGCCGAGAACCTCCGCCGCCTCGGCATCACCGTCGCCACCGGCCCCGACTGGATCGAGATCCGGCCCGGCACCCCCACCGGCCCCGTCGAGATCGCCACGCACGGCGACCACCGGATCGTGATGTCCTTCGCCGTCACCGCCCTGCGCACCCCCGGCATCACCTTCGACGACCCCGGCTGTGTACGGAAGACGTTCCCCGACTTCCACCACGTCTTCGGAGCGTTCCCCCGCACCCCGTGAAGGGCGCGCGGTCTTTGCGGCAAGAATGGGGGGCATGAGCGACCGCCCCTCTCCTCTCGCCGACCCGCATCTCGTCTTCGATCCGATCGAAGGCCGCCGGGACATCGTCGTCCTCGGCTCCACCGGGTCCATCGGCACCCAGGCCATCGACCTGGTCCTGCGCAACCCCGACCGCTTCCGGGTCACCGCCCTCGCCGCCTCCGGCGGCCGGGTGGAGCTGCTCGCCGAGCAGGCACACCGGCTCAGGGTCGAGGCGGTCGCCGTCGCCCGCGAGGACAAGGCCTCCGAGCTGCGCTCAGCGCTGACCAGGCTGTACGGCCCCGGAGCCACGCTCCCCGAGATCCTCGCCGGGCCCGACGCCGCCACCACGCTGGCCGCCTCGCCCTGCCACACGGTCCTCAACGGCATCACCGGCTCCATCGGACTGGCGCCCACACTCGCCGCCCTCGAAGCCGGCCGCACCCTCGCCCTCGCCAACAAGGAGTCGCTGATCGTCGGCGGCCCGCTGGTCAAGGCCCTGGCCGAGCCCGGCCAGATCATCCCCGTCGACTCCGAGCACGCCGCCCTCTTCCAGGCGCTCGCCGCCGGCACCCGCGCCGACGTCCGCAAGCTGGTCGTCACCGCCTCCGGCGGCCCCTTCCGAGGCCGTACGAGGGCCGAGCTGGCGCACGTCACCCGAGAGGACGCGCTCGCCCACCCGACCTGGGCCATGGGCCCGGTCATCACGGTCAACAGCGCGACCCTGGTGAACAAGGGCCTGGAGGTCATCGAGGCGCACCTCCTCTACGACATCCCCTTCGACCGCATCGAGGTCGTCGTCCACCCGCAGTCGTACGTGCACTCGATGGTCGAGTTCACCGACGGCTCCACGCTCGCCCAGGCCACCCCGCCGGACATGCGCGGCCCGATCGCCCTCGGCATCGGCTGGCCCCAGCGGGTCCCGGACGCGGCCCCCGCCTTCGACTGGACCAAGGCCTCCAGCTGGGAGTTCTTCCCGCTCGACACCGAGGCCTTCCCCTCCGTCGGCCTCGCCCGCCACGTCGGCGAACTGGGCGGCACCGCGCCGGCCGTCTTCAACGCGGCGAACGAGGAGTGCGTCGAGGCGTTTCTCGCCGGAAGGCTGCCGTTCAACGGAATCATGGATACGGTCACGGCAGTCGTCACCGAGCACGGCACCCCCGAGCGGGGAACCTCACTGACGGTGTCGGACGTCCTGGAAGCGGAGACCTGGGCCCGGGCCCGGGCCCGCGAACTGGCAGTACTCGCTGCGAAGGCAACCGCGGAGGCGCGCGCATGACCGTTCTTCTGACGCTCCTCGGCATCGCGCTGTTCGCGTTCGGGCTGCTCGTCTCCATCGCCTGGCACGAGCTGGGCCACCTCTCCACCGCCAAGCTCTTCGGCATCCGCGTGCCCCAGTACATGGTCGGCTTCGGCCCGACCATCTGGTCGAGGAAGAAGGGCGAGACGGAGTACGGCATCAAGGCCATCCCGGCCGGCGGCTACATCCGGATGATCGGCATGTTCCCGCCCGGCAAGGACGGCCGGATCGAGGCCCGCTCCACCTCACCCTGGCGCGCCATGATCGAGGACGCCCGGGAGGCCTCCTTCGAGGAGCTCCAGCCCGGCGACGAGAAGCGGCTCTTCTACACGCGCAGGCCGTGGAAGCGCGTCATCGTGATGTTCGCCGGCCCGTTCATGAACCTGATCCTCGCCGTCCTGCTCTTCTTCGGCAGCGCCATGGCCGTCGGCTTCGAGGCCCAGACCACCAAGGTCGCCGGCGTCACCAACTGCGTCATCGACCAGAGCGAGAAGCGCGACACCTGCCAGGCCGGCGACCGCCCGTCGCCCGCCAAGGCCGCCGGCCTGCTGAAGGGCGACCGGATCGTCGCCTTCAACGGCGAACGCGTCACCGACTGGAACACCCTCTCCGACCGCATCCGCGCCACCACCGGGCCCGCCACCGTCACCGTCCAGCGCGACGGCAAGGAGCTGGACCTCAAGGCGACGCTCCTGGAGAACAAGGTCCTGAAGAAGGACGCGGACGGCAACGTCGTCCAGCCGCTCCAGTACGTCTCCGCCGGCTACCTGGGCTTCGAGTCCGGCCGCGAGGTCGTCCCGCTCACCTTCGGCGAGTCCGCCTCCCGGATGACCGACCAGCTCCAGGCCGGTTTCGAGTCCGTGCTCGCCCTGCCCGGAAAGATCCCGGACCTCTGGGACGCCACCTTCGGCGACGGCGAACGCAAGCAGGACTCACCCGTCGGCGTCGTCGGCGCGGCCCGGATCAGCGGCGAGCTGATGAGCATCGAGGCACCGGCGGAGACCCGGCTGGTCTTCTTCCTCCAGCTGCTCGTGATGTTCAACGTGTCGCTCTTCCTCTTCAACATGCTGCCGCTGCTCCCGCTCGACGGCGGTCACATCGCGGGCGCCCTGTGGGAGTCCGTACGCCGTCACACCGCGCGGATCTTCCGGCGTCCGGACCCGGGGCCGTTCGACGTGGCCAAGCTGATGCCGGCCGCCTATGTCGTGGCGGGCGTGTTCGTCTGCTTCACCCTGCTCGTCCTCGCCGCGGACATCGTCAACCCGGTGAAGCTGACGTGACCGATCGGTGGCCGGACCCCCTGGGTGTCCGGCCACTCGCGCCCGGGGCGGTAATCTCGAAGACCTGAGCCCGATGAACCACACCTTGGGGTTGTACAGCTGATGACCGCGATTTCTCTCGGTATCCCGTCCGTTCCGACCCGGCTCGCCGAGCGGCGCAAGAGCCGCCAGATCCAGGTCGGATCGGTCGCGGTGGGCGGGGACGCGCCCGTCTCGGTGCAGTCGATGACGACGACCCGTACGTCCGACATCGGCGCCACGCTCCAGCAGATCGCCGAGCTGACGGCCTCCGGCTGCCAGATCGTCCGGGTCGCCTGCCCCACGCAGGACGACGCCGACGCGCTCGCCACGATCGCGAAGAAGTCGCAGATCCCGGTGATCGCCGACATCCACTTCCAGCCGAAGTACGTCTTCGCGGCCATCGACGCCGGCTGCGCGGCCGTCCGCGTCAACCCGGGCAACATCAAGCAGTTCGACGACAAGGTCAAGGAGATCGCGCACGCCGCCAAGGCCGCGGGCACCCCGATCCGGATCGGCGTCAACGCGGGCTCGCTCGACGCCCGGCTGCTGAAGAAGTACGGCAAGGCCACCCCCGAGGCGCTGGTCGAGTCCGCGCTGTGGGAGGCCTCCCTCTTCGAGGAGCACGGCTTCGGCGACATCAAGATCTCGGTCAAGCACAACGACCCGGTCGTCATGGTCAACGCCTACCGCCAGCTGGCCGCCGCCTGTGACTACCCGCTGCACCTCGGTGTCACCGAGGCCGGTCCGGCCTTCCAGGGCACCATCAAGTCCGCGGTCGCCTTCGGCGCGCTGCTCTCCGAGGGCATCGGCGACACCATCCGCGTCTCGCTCTCCGCGCCGCCGGTCGAGGAGGTCAAGGTCGGCAACCAGATCCTGGAGTCGCTGAACCTCAAGCCGCGCCGCCTGGAGATCGTCTCCTGCCCGTCCTGCGGCCGCGCCCAGGTCGACGTCTACAAGCTCGCCGAAGAGGTCACGGCCGGCCTGGAGGGCATGGAGGTCCCGCTGCGCGTCGCCGTCATGGGCTGCGTCGTCAACGGCCCCGGCGAGGCCCGCGAGGCCGACCTGGGCGTCGCCTCCGGCAACGGCAAGGGGCAGATCTTCGTCAAGGGCGAGGTCATCAAGACAGTTCCCGAGTCGAAGATCGTCGAGACCCTCATCGAGGAGGCGCTGAAGATCGCCGAGCAGATGGAGAAGGACGGCGTGATGTCGGGCGAGCCGACGGTCGCCATCGGCGTCTGAGCCCTACGCACGGACACCACGAGGCCTCGGCGCCACCCGCGCCGGGGCCTCCTGCCGTCCTCCGGAACTGATCGCTCCCCGTCGGCGTCGTGACGTTCATGGCATCGGGTGGGAACACGATTGGGCGACGAGCCCGCGACATGGGAGAGATGCTGCCGCACTCCCTCCTCGTCGCTGCCGTACCCACGCTCGTCGGAGGGGCGCTGCTCGTCTCCCTCGTCGGACCGACGATGTGGGCGACGGGCCCGCTGCGCCGCCGGAGGCGGGCACGCTCCGCCGACGGGTAGGGGAGCGGGCACGGGGCTCCCGGGCGGCCGGCAGGCTCCCGGCTCACTCGCCCGCCACCTCCTCGACGCGCCAGGTACAGTGCGGAGAATCAGCAGACCGCATGGTGAGGCCCCCTCGTGTTGACGCAGACCACCACCCGGGTCCTCGAACCCGCCGACCTCGGAGCCGCGCTCGCCGTCCTCGAGAGCGCCCCCGTCGAGAACGCCTTCGTGACCGCCCGCGTTCAGGCCGCCGGGCTCGACCCCTGGCGCCTCGGCGGCGAGATGTGGGGCTGGTACACCGACGGACGACTGCGCTCCCTGTGCTACTCCGGCGCCAACCTCGTCCCCATCTGCGCCACTCCCGAAGCCGTCCGTGCCTTCGCCGACCGCGCCCGCAGGACCGGCCGCCGCTGCTCGTCCATCGTCGGCCCCGCCGAGCCCACCGCCCAGCTCTGGAGCCTCCTGGAGCCGAGCTGGGGCCCCGCGAGGGACGTCCGTGGCAACCAGCCGCTCATGGTCACCGAAGGGCCCTCCGCCACCGTCGATCCCGACCCGCTCGTCCGCCGCATCCGCAAGGACGAGATGGAAGTGATCATGCCCGCGTGCGTGGCGATGTTCACCGAGGAGGTCGGCATCTCGCCGATGGCCGGCGACGGCGGACTGCTCTACCAGGCCCGCGTCGCCGAACTCGTCGGCACGGGCCGCTCCTTCGCCCGGATCGAGGACGGCAGGGTCGTCTTCAAGGCGGAGATCGGCGCGGCCACCCGCCAGGCCTGCCAGATCCAGGGCGTCTGGGTCGCCCCCGAGTACCGGGGCCGCGGCCTCTCCGAGACCGGCATGGCCGCCGTGCTGCGCTTCGCCCTCGCCGACGTCGCCCCCGTCGTCAGCCTCTACGTCAACGACTACAACACCCCGGCCAGAGCCGCGTACCGCCGCGTCGGCTTCCGCGAGGTCGGCTCCTTCATGAGCGTGCTCTTCTGAGGCACTTGTAAGGTGCGGCGCATGGATGACGCTGACGTCACGATCGGACCGGTCGACCTCGCCGCACGTGTCGACGACGCCCTCGCCGTACAGGCCATCGCCTTCGGACTGAGCGAGGACGAGATCGTCGTACGCCGCCACATCGTGCTGCGCCATCTGCTCAACCCGGGCGCCCGCGCGTACGGAGCGACCACCGCGTCCGGGCGGCTGGTGGGGTTCGTGTACGGGATGCCCAACGACCGGACCCACTGGTGGTCCGGCGTCGTGGAGCCGTACCTCCGCTCCAACGGCACCGTCGAGTGGCTCGACGACTCCTTCGTGATCACCGAACTCCACGTCCACCCCGACCATCAGGGGCGGGGCGTGGGCCGGGAGCTCATCACCACCATCACCGACCAGTCGAAGCTGCCGCGCTCGATCCTCTCCGCGATCGACACCGAGAGCCCGGCCCGCGGGCTGTACCGCTCCCTCGGGTACGTCGACCTCGCCCGGCGGGTCCACTTCCCCAGCGCCCCCCGTCCGTACGCCGTGATGGGCGCCCCGCTACCGCTCCCGCGCCGGAACTGAGTTACTGATTTCCACCCGCGCGGGCCGCCCGGCTAACCTCCTAGCCATCACCCTTACCCGGCAGGAGTACGAGAACCATGGCCAACGCACCGGTCCAGCGCATGTCCCAGTTGATGGCGAAGACGCTGCGCGACGACCCGGCCGACGCCGAGGTCCTCAGCCACAAGCTCCTCGTCCGCGCCGGCTACGTGCGCCGTACCGCCGCCGGCATCTGGAGCTGGCTGCCGCTCGGCAAGAAGGTCCTCGCCAACGTCGAGCGCATCGTGCGCGAGGAGATGGACGCCATCGGCGCCCAGGAGGTCTCGCTGCCCGCCCTGCTGCCGCGTGAGCCCTACGAGGCGACCGGCCGCTGGGACGAGTACGGCGCCGAGCTCTTCCGCCTCCAGGACCGCAGGGGCGGCGACTACCTCCTCGGCCCGACCCACGAGGAGATCTTCACCCTCCTGGTGAAGGACCAGTGCTCGTCCTACAAGGACCTGCCGGTCATCCTGTACCAGATCCAGACGAAGTTCCGCGACGAGGCCCGTCCGCGGGCCGGCATCCTGCGCGGCCGCGAGTTCCTGATGAAGGACTCGTACTCCTTCGACACGGAGGACGAGGGCCTCGCCCAGTCCTACGCCCTGCACCGCGAGGCCTACAAGCGCGTCTTCGAGCGTCTCGGTCTCGACTACCGCATCGTGGCCGCCACCGCCGGCGCCATGGGCGGCTCGAAGTCCGAGGAGTTCCTCGCCCCGGCCGAGGCCGGCGAGGACACCTTCGCCGACTGCCCGAACTGCGACTTCGCCGCGAACACCGAGGCGATCTCCTACGAGCTCCAGCCGGTCGACGGCTCCGCCGTCGCCGCCGCCGAGGAGATCCCCACCCCCGACACCCCGACCATCGAGACCCTGGCCGCCTCCCTCGGTGTCCCGGCCTCCGCCACGCTCAAGAACCTGCTGGTGAAGGTCGACGGCGAGATCGTGGCCGTGGGCGTGCCCGGCGACCGTGAGGTCGACATGGGCAAGGTCGAGGAGCACTTCGCCCCGGCCGTCGTCGAGATGGTCACCGAGGCCGACTTCGCCGAGCGCGCGGACCTCGTACGCGGCTACGTCGGCCCGCAGGGCCTGGAGAAGGTCACGTACATCGCCGACCCGCGCGTCGCCCCGGGCACGGCGTGGATCACGGGCGCCAACAAGGAGGGCATGCACGCGAAGAACGTCGTCGCGGGGCGTGACTTCGAGGTCTCCGAGTACGTCGACGTCGTCGTCGTGCAGGAGGGCGACCCGTGCCCCAAGTGCGGCACCGGCCTGAAGCTGGACCGCGCGATCGAGATCGGCCACATCTTCCAGCTGGGCCGCAAGTACGCCGACGCCCTCAAGCTCGACGTCCTCGGCCAGAACGGCAAGCCGGTCCGCGTGACCATGGGCTCGTACGGCATCGGCGTCTCGCGCGCGGTCGCCGCTCTCGCCGAGCAGTCGGCCGACGACAAGGGCCTGTGCTGGCCCGCCGAGGTCGCCCCGGCGGACGTCCACGTCGTGGCGGCGGGCAAGGCGCTCCAGACGGAGCTGGCCCTGGACGTCTCGGAGCAGCTGCGCGCCGCGGGCCTCCGGGTCCTGGTCGACGACCGCGCGGGCGTCTCCCCGGGCGTGAAGTTCACCGACGCGGAGCTGATCGGCGTCCCGAAGATCCTGGTCGCAGGCCGCCGCTCGGCGGAGGGCGTCCTGGAGCTGAAGGACCGCCGCACGGGCGAACGCGAAGAGCTCCCGGTGGCAGAGGCGATCGCCCGCCTGACCGCGTAGGCCCCGCCGCCGCGTGGCGGGCCCCGCCCACCCGGGCGGCGCCCGCCCCCGTTGTGGGCAATCGTTCCGCCCCACGGAACGATTGCCCACCACCCCGACCGCTACGCCGCTTCGTCGCGCGGTGCCGGGTCCGCCGGCGGGCCCGCCAGCGTGTCGTCCGGGAGCGGCGGGAGGTCCGCCAGGTCCGGAAGGTCCGTCGTCGACCGAGGCTCCGGCCCCTCCACCGCCTCCGGCTCCGACGTCAGCTCCGGCAGCGGGTCCTGGAACATCTCCGGCGGCGCCACCGGCACAGGGGCCGTGCCTTCGGCCGCATCCGACGGCGCCGCGCCGGCCTGCGGCGGCGTCGCCCGCTCCAGGAACCTCAGCAGCTCCACTGGGATCGGCAGGACCAGCGTCGAGTTCTTCTCCGCCGACACCGCCATCACCGTCTGCAGCAGCCTCAGCTGAAGCGCCGCCGGCTGCGCCGACATCACCTCCGCGGCCTCCGCCAGCTTCTTCGATGCCTGGAGCTCCGCGTCCGCGTTGATCACCCGCGCCCGCCGCTCCCGGTCCGCCTCCGCCTGCCGGGCCATCGAGCGCTTCATCGTCTCCGGCAGCGAGACGTCCTTGATCTCGACCCGGTCGATCGCGACACCCCAACCCATCGCCGGACTGTCGAGCATCAGCTCCAGACCCTGGTTGAGCTTCTCGCGGTTCGACAGCAGGTCGTCCAGATCGCTCTTGCCGATGATCGACCGCAGCGACGTCTGCGCCATCTGCGAGACCGCGAACCGGTAGTCCTCCACCCGCACCAGCGCGTCCGCCGCGTCGACCACCTTGAAGTACACGACCGCGTCCACCCGCACCGTCACGTTGTCCCGGGTGATGCCCTCCTGCGCCGGCACGGGCAGCGTCACGATCTGGAGGTTCACCTTGTGCAGCCGGTCGACCACCGGCACGATCATCGTGAATCCCGGCTGCCGGACCTGGCTCACGAGCCGCCCGAAGCGGAAGACCACACCTCGTTCGTACTGCTTCACCACGCGCGCGGCCGCGCCTACGTAGACCACGACCGCTACGCCGGTCGCCGCCGCCGCTGCCAACAGCTCCTCGACCATGACGGCCCCCTGAGCTCCGAGCCGAGCGTTACAGCAAGGTTATTCCCCTACAGCCAGCCCGCGAACTCGAGCAGCAGCTCCGCGTCCTGCCGCCGCCCCGCCGTCAGCGCCCGGGTCCCCGACTCGACGGCGCGGAACAGGGTCCAGCCGCGCAGCCGGTCCCGGTCCACCTCCAGGGAATCCGCCAGCTTGTTGACCCGCCGACGGGCCGCCGACGCCCCGGCCGAGGCGCCCACCAGGTCCTCGACCCGGTCCCGTACCAGCCGCGCCAGGTCGTAGGCGCGCTCGCCGACCAGCGGCTCGGGACCGACGGCCAGCCAGGGCGCGCGGTCACCGGCGAGCACCTTGCCCTGGCGGAAGTTCCCGTGCAGGAGCAGCGTCTCGGGGGAATCGGCGACCAGCTCCGCGCGCGCGTCGAGCGCGGCCGCGGTCAGCGCACCGGCCTCCGCGTCGGCGCGGTAGGACTCCATCGCCGTCGCCTGGCGGGCGGTGCGCTCGGCCACCGACTCGAAGCCGTGCCCCACGGGCGGCTCCACCCACAGCTTCCGTACCGTGCCCGCCGCCTCGAGGAGTGCCTTCGCCTCCGGCAGGGACCGCACCGACACCTCGGGGTGCAGCCGCTCCAGGACCAGCGAACCGTCCTCGGGCGCGCCGAGCAGCCGCACAGCGCCCCAGCCGTTCCAGTGCGCCAGCGCGTCCCGCTCCAGATCGGGCCGTGCGGCCTCCGGGGCGAGCTTCAGCGCGGCGGGGGAGCCGTCCCCCTGCCGTACGAGCACCACCAGGCTGCTGCGCCCGCCGGGGGCCATCACCCGTTCGACGTCCAGGGAGGCGTGCTCCACGGCGTTGCGCGCGAGCTCGGGCAGCTTCCCGAGCCACTCGGCCGCGACCGCGTCCCCGTACGTCTCGCCGAGCGTCCGCACCAGTCGCTGCGGCGGTTCGAAACCCATACGTGCGTTGTTCCTTCTGGTCAAAGGGGCCTACGCCCGCTCGGCGAGCCCAGGAAAGGTTACGTCGGTGCCGCGCCAGCGAACGGCCCGTACCGCCGCCTCCCGCAACGCGGCGGCCGCGTCCCGCCGCAGCGGCCCCTCCGCCGCCCGTACGAGATCGGAGTACACCCCGGCCAGGCGGTCCTCCAGGACGGCGGCGAGACGTACGGCGGCGGCCGTGTCCGGTACCGGGAACGGCAGCTCGTAGCCGGCCGCGGCGGCCACCGGTTCGCCGCCCAGGTCCCGCACGGTCCTGCGCAGCCCGTCGCGGCGGGCACGGTGCGCCTCGTACGCCGCCGTGGCCTCCGCGCGCCGCTCGGCGCCGATCCGGCCGCCGACGACGCCGTACCCGTACACCGCAGCGTGCTCGGCGGCGAGGGCGGCGCGCGCCGCGTCGAGGGCGCTCATGCCCGGCCTCCTTCGGTCAGCAGAATCGCGTGGACCGCTCCGGCCGCCGCCACGGAGGCGAGCAGCCGGGCGTACTCGGGCGGCGCGTCGAGCAGTGTCGCCGCGTGGGCGTCGGCGGTCGACCGGGCGGCCGTCGCCAGCTCCTTGAGGGCGACCGCGGGTTCGGTGGCCACGGCGGGCGCTCCCGAGGCCGGTGCCCCGGAGGCCGGTGCCCCGGAGCCCGAAGGGACCGGGCTCGCCGAACCGGTCGCCGAGCCCCTCCCCGAAGCGCTCCCCGTGCCGCTCGTCGCCCGCTCGGCGCCCGTGTCCGCCGGTCGGGTGTCCGCCGAAGGGGCGTCCTTCGCCGCGCCCTCGGCCAGCGCGGCGACATGGGCCGCCACCGCCGCCCGCAGCGGGGCCAGGCGCCCGGCCAGCGGGGGATGCGCGGTGAGCACCGCGTCGTAACGTTCCAGCAGATCCCGGCTCGTCGCCGCCGACCTGCGGCGGAGCGCCGCCTCGGCCAGTGCCGCCCGTTCCGCCGCGGAGGGCTTCCTCGGCCGCCCGCCGCCGCCCTCCGAGGTGCAGCCGGCCAGTGTCACCGCGCCGGCAGCCAGGAGCGCGCGCCTGCCTACGGTCCCCGTGCGCCCCACATTCACTCCCTCGGCCCGGATCGAAGATCACCGCAGGCGAGCGTACCCGCGGCCCCCGGCCCCGTGGACGGCAACACCCCCCGCGACCGGATACCCTTTGGTCTGACACGCGACGAACCCACAACAGCACACGCGGCCGAGGAGTCACCCGGATGAGCACCACCCAGAGCGACAGGCTGCGAGCACTCCTTGAGCCGCTCATCGCCTCGCAGGGACTCGATCTCGAAGAGCTCGAGGTGGCCTCCGTGGGACGCAAGCGGGTGCTGCGTGTGGTCGTCGACTCCGACGAAGGCGCCGACCTGGACCAGGTCGCCGATGTGAGCCGCGCGCTCTCGGCGAAGCTGGACGAGACCGACGCGATGGGCGAGGGGGAGTACACCCTCGAGGTCGGCACCCCGGGCGCGGAGCGCCCGCTCACCGAGCACCGCCACTACGTGCGCGCCACCGGGCGCCTGGCCAAGCTGCAGCTGAACGACGGCGCGGAGCTCGTCGCGCGGATCCTCGCCGTGGACGAGGACGGCATCGACCTCGAAGTGCCGGGCGTGAAGGGGCGCAAGCCCACCGCCCGCCGGGTCGAGTTCGCGGACGTCGCCAAGGCGCGTGTCGAGATCGAGTTCAACCGCAAGGACAAGAAGGAAGAGGAGGCGTAGCCGTGGACATCGACGTGAAGCTCCTGAAGGGCTTGGCACAAGAGAAGGAGATCTCCTTCGACCTGTTGGTCGAGGCGATCGAGTCGGCCCTCCTCATCGCATACCACCGCACCCCCTCGGCCCGCCGCCACGCGCGCGTGGAGCTGAACCGGCAGACCGGTCACGTGACGGTGTGGGCCAAGGAAGACCCCTCCGAGCTGGAGGAGGGCCAGGAGCCCAAGGAGTTCGACGACACCCCGTCGGACTTCGGCCGGATCGCCGCGAGCACCGCCCGCCAGGTCATCCAGCAGCGGCTCCGCGACGCCGAGAACGACGTCACCTTCGGCGAGTACGCCCGCCGTGAGGGCGACATCGTGGCCGGCATGGTGCAGCAGGGCAAGGACCCGAAGAACGTCCTCGTCAAGCTGGACGACAAGCTCGAGGCCATCCTTCCGGTGCAGGAGCAGGTGCCGGGCGAGGAGTACACGCACGGTCTGCGGCTGCGGACGTACGTGGTCCGGGTCGCCAAGGGTGTCCGCGGTCCGTCCGTCACCCTTTCGCGCACCCACCCCAATCTGGTGAAGAAGCTGTTCGCCCTGGAGGTCCCCGAGATCGCCGACGGTTCCGTCGAGATCGCGGCGATCGCCCGTGAGGCCGGTCACCGCACCAAGATCGCCGTACGGTCCACCCGTTCGGGCCTGAACGCCAAGGGCGCCTGCATCGGCCCCATGGGCAGCCGGGTGCGCAATGTCATGGCCGAGCTGCTCGGCGAGAAGATCGACATCGTCGACTGGTCGGACGACCCGGCCGAGATGGTGGCCAGCGCGCTCTCCCCGGCCCGGGTCTCCAAGGTCGAGATCGTCGACCTGGCCGCCCGCTCCGCGCGGGTGACCGTGCCGGACTACCAGCTGTCGCTGGCGATCGGCAAGGAGGGCCAGAACGCCCGCCTGGCCGCCCGCCTGACCGGCTGGCGCATCGACATCCGTCCGGACACCGAGCCCGACGAGCAGCGCGACCGGGACTGAGCGGCCCGCAAGGGCCGCAAGGATAGAGAGATCCCGCCCTCCTCACCTGGTGTGAGGGCGAGATCACGACAAACGACCGTTCGAATTTTGCCCCAAACGGGTGAGGTCGGTACGGGGAGGTAGACTTAGCCGTGTCTGGCCGGACGCATGCCCGCGCGTGCCCTGAGCGAACCTGTGTGGGATGCCGGGAGCGAGCGGCCAAGAGCGATCTGCTGCGCATCGTGGCGGTCGAGGGCGCTTGTGTCCCCGATCATCGCGGTACGCTGCCCGGCCGGGGTGCGTATCTGCACCCCGCCTCGGTCTGTCTCGACCTGGCGGTCCGTCGCCGGGCGTTCCCGAGGGCCTTCAAGGTCCAGGGGCCGCTCGAACTGGCGGAAATCAGGTGTCGGCTGGAGCAGCTCACCCAGTAAGAAGAAGTACGGCACGGAGAACCGTGCGGTCAGGTACCTCGCGAGTTGGAAGTAGGTCGAGATTGCGATGAGCACTCGATGAGTACGCGATGAGTACGCCCATGAAGTAGCGACGGTCCGGCGGTAACCGGACCTAAAAGGAGCGAAGTGGCTAAGGTCCGGGTATACGAACTCGCCAAGGAGTTCGGTGTGGAGAGCAAGGTCGTCATGGCCAAGCTCCAAGAACTCGGTGAATTCGTCCGTTCGGCGTCCTCGACGATCGAGGCGCCGGTCGTGCGCAAGTTGACTGATGCGTTGCAGGGTCCCGGCGGTGGCGCCGGCAAGACCGCTGCGAAGCCTGGCGCGCCTCGTAAGGCCGCCCCCTCGAAGCCCGCGGCGCCGTCTCCGGCCGCCGCGGCACGTCCCGCTGCCCCGAAGCCCGGCGCCCCGGCCCCCAAGCCGGCCCCCGCCGCGCCTGCGGCCCCGGTCACCCCGGCGGCTCCGGCGAGCAGCACCCCCTCTCCGGCTCCGGCCGCCTCGGGCCCCCGCCCGGGCCCGAAGCCCGCGCCCAAGCCGGTCACGCCGGCTCCGGCCGCGCCCGAGTTCACCGCGCCTCCGTCGGCTCCCGCCGCCGGTCAGCGTCCCGGTGGCGCGACCCCGGGACCCCGTCCCGCCGGCGAGCGTCCCGCTCGTCCGGGTCAGGGCGCGCCGCGTCCGCAGGGCCAGGGTGCCCCGCGTCCGCAGGGCCAGGGCGCTCCGCGTCCGGGCGGTGCCCGTCCGGCCGGTCCGCGTCCGGGCAACAACCCCTTCACCTCGGGTGGCTCCACCGGAATGGCGCGCCCGCAGGCGCCCCGTCCGGGTGGCGGTGCCCCCCGTCCCGGCGGCGGTGCCGTTCCGGGTGCCCCGCGTCCGCAGGGCGGCCCCGGTGGCGCCCCGCGTCCCCAGGGTCAGGGCGGCGCCCGTCCGACCCCCGGTGGCATGCCTCGTCCGCAGGCTCCCCGTCCGGGCGGCGCGCCCGGCGGTAACCGTCCGAACCCGGGCATGATGCCGCAGCGTCCCGCTGCCGGCCCGCGTCCCGGTGGTGGCCCCGGCGGCGGTCGTGGTCCCGGTGGCCCCGGTGGCCGTCCGGGTGGCGGCGGCGGTCGTCCCGGTGGCGGCGGCGGCTTCGCCGGCCGTCCGGCCGGTCCCGGCGGTGGCGGCGGCGGCTTCGCCGGTCGTCCCGGTGGTCCCGGTGGCGGCGGCGGTCGTCCGGGTGGTCCCGGCGGCGGTGGCGGCGGCTTCGGCGGTCGTCCCGGCGGCTTCGGTGGCCGTCCCGGTGGCCCCGGTGGCCGTGGTGGCACGCAGGGCGCCTTCGGTCGCCCCGGCGGTCCCGCGCGTCGTGGTCGCAAGTCGAAGCGTCAGAGGCGCCAGGAGTACGAGGCCATGCAGGCCCCGTCGGTCGGCGGCGTGATGCTGCCCCGCGGTGGCGGCGAGACCATTCGCCTGTCGCGCGGTGCCTCCCTCACCGACTTCGCCGAGAAGATCGGCGCCAACCCGGCGTCGCTCGTCGCGGTGATGATGAACCTCGGCGAGATGGTGACGGCCACGCAGTCCGTCTCCGACGACACGCTGCAGATGCTCGGCGACGAGATGAACTACACGGTTCAGATCGTCTCCCCGGAGGAGGAGGACCGCGAGCTCCTCGAGTCCTTCGACATCGAGTTCGGCGAGGACGAGGGCGGCGAAGAGGCTCTGGTCTCCCGTCCGCCGGTCGTCACCGTCATGGGTCACGTCGACCACGGTAAGACCCGACTTCTCGACGCGATCCGCAAGACGAACGTCGTCGCGGGCGAGGCCGGTGGCATCACCCAGCACATCGGTGCCTACCAGGTGGGTACCGAGGTCAACGGCGAAGAGCGTCGCATCACCTTCATCGACACCCCGGGTCACGAGGCGTTCACCGCCATGCGTGCCCGTGGTGCGAAGTCGACCGACATCGCGATCCTCGTGGTCGCGGCCAACGACGGCGTCATGCCGCAGACGATCGAGGCGCTCAACCACGCCAAGGCCGCCGGCGTCCCGATCGTCGTCGCGGTCAACAAGATCGACGTCGAGGGTGCCGACCCGACCAAGGTCCGCGGTCAGCTGACCGAGTTCGGTCTGGTGGCCGAGGAGTACGGCGGCGACACGATGTTCGTCGACATCTCCGCCAAGCAGGGTCTGCACATCGACTCCCTGCTGGAGGCCGTCGTCCTCACCGCCGACGCCTCGCTCGACCTGCGGGCCAACCCGAACCAGGACGCGCAGGGTATTGCGATCGAGTCCCACCTCGACCGCGGTCGCGGTGCCGTCTCGACCGTCCTGGTCCAGCGCGGAACGCTGCGCATCGGCGACACCGTGGTGGTCGGCGACGCGTACGGCCGTGTCCGGGCGATGCTCGACGACAAGGGCAACAACGTCGAGGAGGCGACCCCGTCGACTCCCGTCCTGGTGCTCGGTCTCACCAACGTGCCGGGTGCCGGCGACAACCTCCTGGTCGTCGACGAGGACCGTACGGCGCGTCAGATCGCCGAGAAGCGTGCTGCGCGTGAGCGCAACGCCGCCTTCGCCAAGCGCGTCCGCCGGGTGTCCCTCGAGGACCTCGACAAGGTGCTCAAGGCCGGTCTGGTCCAGGAACTCAACCTCATCATCAAGGGCGACGCGTCCGGTGCGGTCGAGGCTCTCGAGTCCTCGCTGCTCCAGCTCGACGTCGGCGAAGAGGTCGACATCCGTGTCCTGCACCGCGGTGTGGGTGCGGTCACCGAGTCCGACATCGACCTGGCCATGGGCTCCGACGCCATCGTCATCGGCTACAACGTCCGGGCTGCCGGCCGTGCGGCCCAGATGGCGGAGCGCGAGGGTGTCGACGTCCGGTACTACTCGGTGATCTACCAGGCCATCGAGGAGATCGAGGCGGCGCTCAAGGGCCTCCTCAAGCCGGAGTACGAAGAGGTCGAGCTCGGTACGGCGGAGATCCGCGAGGTCTTCCGCTCGTCCAAGCTGGGCAACATCGCCGGTGTCCTCATCCGCTCCGGCGAGGTCAAGCGCAACACCAAGGCGCGCCTCGTCCGCGACGGCAAGGTCATCGCCGAGGACCTCACGATCCACGGTCTGCGCCGCTTCAAGGACGACGTCACCGAGATCCGCGAAGGCTTCGAGGGCGGTATCAACCTCGGAAACTTCAACGACATCAAGATCGACGACGTCATCGCGACGTACGAGATGCGCGAGAAGCCGCGCGCCTGAGTGCAGCGGTAGGTCGGGGCCGGTCGGCGGAAAGTATTCCGTCGATCGGCCCCGGCCGTTGCGTGTACGGTTCTGGTGTTCCTGCCAAGCGACGGCGTGGCAGGCCACCGAACCCGAACCGGCGGGACATCCGGCACTACATGTACGTGGGGACTCTGTCCTTCGATCTGCTCCTCGGCGACGTTCATTCGTTGAAGGAGAAACGCTCCGTCGTCCGGCCCATCGTCGCCGAGCTCCAGCGCAAGTTCTCCGTGAGCGCGGCCGAGGTGGGCGACCAGGACCTCCATCGCAGGGCCCGTCTGGGCGTCGCGCTGGTGTCCGGGGACCCGGGGTTCGTGTCGGACGTGCTCGACCGCTGTGAGCGGCTGGTCGCGGCCCGGCCCGAGGTGGAGCTGCTGTCGGTGCGACGCAGGCTCCACACTGATGAAGACTGAATGAGCAAGGCAAAGAAGGAGAAGGACCAGTGGCCGACAACGCGCGGGCGAAGAAGCTGGCGGACCTCATCCGGGAGGTGGTCGCCGAGAAGCTGCAGCGCGGCATCAAGGACCCGCGCCTGGGTACGCACGTGACCATCACGGACACCCGCGTCACCGGTGACCTGCGGGAGGCCACGGTCTTCTACACGGTCTACGGCGACGACGAGGAGCGGGCCAGCGCGGCCGCCGGCCTGGAGAGCGCCAAGGGCATCCTGCGCTCCGCCGTCGGTGCCGCCGCCGGGACGAAGTTCACGCCGACGCTGACCTTCGTCGCGGACGCCCTTCCGGAGACCGCCAAGACGATCGAGGACCTCCTCGACAAGGCGCGGGCCTCGGACGCCAAGGTGCGCGAGGCGTCCTCGGGCGCGAAGTACGCCGGCGAGGCCGACCCGTACCGCAAGCCCGAGGACGAGGACGAAGAGGGCACCACCGCCTGATGAGCACCGCAAAGACGCCCGACGGCCTTGTCATCGTCGACAAGCCGTCGGGCTTCACTTCGCACGACGTCGTGGCCAAGATGCGCGGGATCGCCAAGACCCGACGCGTCGGCCACGCGGGCACGCTCGACCCCATGGCGACGGGCGTCCTCGTCCTCGGCGTGGAGCGGGCGACCAAGCTGCTCGGTCACCTCGCGCTGACCGAGAAGGAGTACCTCGGCACCATCCGCCTCGGCCAGACGACGATCACCGACGACGCCGAGGGCGAGATCACGGCCTCCGTGGACGCGTCCAAGGTGACCCGTGAGGGGATCGACGCGGGCGTGGCGGAGCTGACCGGCGCCATCATGCAGGTGCCGTCGAAGGTCTCCGCCATCAAGATCGACGGCAAGCGGTCGTACGCGCGCGTGCGCGGCGGCGAGGAGTTCGAGATCCCGGCACGCCCGGTCACGGTCTCGTCCTTCCAGGTGTACGACGTCCGCGAGGCCGTCGCCGAGGACGGCACGCCCGTCGTGGACCTCGTCGTCTCGGTGGTCTGCTCCTCCGGTACGTACATCCGGGCGCTCGCCCGCGACCTGGGCGCCGGACTCGGCGTGGGCGGTCATCTGACCGCGCTGCGACGGACCCGGGTCGGCCCGTACAAGCTCGACTCGGCGCGGACGCTCGATCAGCTCCAGGAGGAGCTGACGGTCATGCCGGTCGCCGAGGCGGCCGCCGCGGCGTTCCCGCGCTGGGACGTCGACGAGAAGCGGGGCCGGCTGCTGCTGAACGGCGTCCGCCTGGAGATGCCGTCCTACCCGGCCGGACCGGTCGCGGTCTTCGGGCCAGGGGACCGGCTGCTCGCCCTCGTGGAGGACCAGAAGGGCAAGGCCAAGAGCCTCGCCGTCTTCGGCTGACCCGTCGGGGTGGACCACGGTGGAGCGGGCACGCGCGCGTGCCCGCTCCACACTCCCCCCGGGTGATCCCCCGATCCCCCGGGCGAGTATCTATCCACTCCGATCCGCGTATTCACCCCTTCGGGCAGGCGCTCGGAGTGAAACGGGGGAGCGCTGGGGGGCGCGTTCGGCCTGTGTGGTTCTCGGAGTGATCACCGCCGACCTACCGTCGACACCATGGGACGCGGGGACCTCGGCACGCTGGTACGGATCTGCGATCCGGCGGGCCGACCGCGTGGCACCGGCTTCGTGGCCGACGACCGGGGAACGGTCGTCACCAGTCACGAGGCCGTCGACGGGCTCGTACGGATCGTCCTGCGCGCCCCCGGCGACCGGACGTACGTCGCCGAGGCCGACGCCGTCACCGCGCTGCCCGAGACGGGTCTCGCGCTCGTACGGACCGAAGGGCTCGACGTCCGGCCGATGCCGGTCTCGGCGCGGACCGAGGTCGAGGCCGGGACGTACGTACGGATCGCGGCGCACGGCTGGCGGGAGGCCCGGGTCCTCGGCGCGGCGGCCGTCACCTACCCGGCGGCCGGCCGCCGGCCGATTCCCGGCCACGCCTGGGAGCTGGCCATCGGCACCGAGGGCGCCGATGCCCTGCGGCTGGGCGGACAGGCCACGGGCGGGCCCGTCGTGGATCCGGAGACCGGGGCCGTCCTCGCCGTCCTCGCCACCGCCCTGCACGGCGACCACCGGGCCGCCGGCTACGCCCTGCGGCTCGCGCCCGTCGGCCGGCTCGGCGAGCTGCTGAGGCGCAACGCGGCGACCGCGCCCTGCTACGGACCCGAGCTCAACCTGGCGGCCGTCCTGGAGCTCACCGCCACCTCCACCGGAGTCGTGGACCCGGCCGGGACCCGGCCCGCGCCCGTCGAACGGGCCGACTGCGTACGTGAGTTCACCGCCTTCGCCGCCTCGGACGCCCTGGTCCTCGCCCTCGTCGGCGCCCCCGGCAGCGGCCGTACGACCGCGCTTGCCGCCCACCGCGCCGAGCGGGCCGGCGGCGCCGAGCCCGCCCCCACGGTCTGGCTGCGCGGGGCCGACCTGCGCGCCGACGACACCTCGGCCGCCGACGCCGTGGCCCGTGTCCTGCGCCAGGCCGGCCGTATCGTCACCGCCTCGGGCGCCCGCGGCGACACCACGGGAGCCACCCCCGAACACGCCGCGGCGCTCGCCCGCGCGGCCGGCCGGCCGCTGCTGATCGTCCTCGACGGCCCCGAGGAGATGCCTCCCGCCCTCGCGCACCGCCTCCCCGCCTGGACGAGGGGCACCGAGACCTGGCTCCGCGCCCACGGTGCCCGGCTGATGCTCGGCTGCCGCCCGGAGCACTGGGAACAGGCGTTCCGGCACTACACCCCCGAATCCCTGCACAGGCCTGGCGCCGCGCCGGGAGCCGGGGCGGTGCCCGGCGCCGTACCGCTCGGGGATCTCACCGAGGAGGAGGCGAGGCGTGCCCGCGCGCGGTACGGACTCGACCTCGGCGATCTCGCCGCCGACGACGCCCGGCATCCCCTCACGCTGCGGCTGCTCGCCGAGGTCCGGGACGCCGTGCCCGGGGGAGCGCCCGGGAGGCCCGGGCGGGAGGAGATCTTCGGCGCCCACCTCGACCTGATGTGTCTGCGGGTCGCCGTACGGATCGCCGCCGGTACCCGCCCCGTCCCGCGCGGCGCCGCCGTGCGCCGGCTCGCCACGCGGGTCGCCGGGCAGGTCCACGAGGCGGCCCGCAGATGCCTCGGACCCGGGCAGGGCGAACTGGACCGCGGCTCGTTCGAGGAGCTCTTCCCGTGGCGGACCGGCTGGGCCTCCGCCGTACTGACCGAGGGGCTCGTCGTCCCGGCAGGCTCCGGCTACCGCCTCGGCCACGAGGAGGTCGCCGACTGGATCCAGGGCGCCCACCTGGACGTCGACGAGGCCCTCCACACGCTCGCCGAGGCCACCGCGCCCGGCCCGACGCGGCCGGGGGTCGCTACGCCCGCCCCCACACGGCCCGGGGCCACCACCCCCGCCGCAGCACCGTCGGGGGTCTCTGCGCCCGGCTCGACGTGGTCGGAGGTCTCTGCGCCCGCCCCGGCACGGTGGGGGGTCTCTGCGCCCGGCCCGACGCGGTCGGAGGGCACGACCCCCGCCGCAGCACTGTCGGGTGCCACCGCGCCCGACCCCACGCGGCCGGAGGCCACCACCCCCGTTCCCACGCAGCCGGGGGCCACCACCCCCGCCGCAGCATGGTCGGGAGCCACCACCCCCGCCTCCACGCAGCCTGGGGCCTCACCGGAGGAGCCGGCCCCGGGCCCCCTGCCCGTACCTCGGCACCGCATCGGGCCCGTCGTCCAGGCCCTGCTCCTGATGGACCGCGAACACGGCTCCGACGCGCTCGGGCTCCGTCTGACCGGACTGACCGAGACCCTGAACCGGCTCCGCGCCGACGGCCTGGCGACCACCGACGCCGGCTGGTGGGCCTCCCGGCTCCTCGCCCAGACCCTGCTCCGGCTCCAGGACCCCCGGCCCTACCTCCCGGTCCTCCGCCGGCTCGCCGACCACCTGGGCGGCCCCCGGCCCGCCCCCCTCGCCGGCGAGGGGATCCCCCAGCCGCGCCCCGCCCCGGAAGCCCGGCCCCCGGCCCATCTCTCCACACCAGCCACCCCGCCCCCACCGCCTGCCCACCTCTCCGCACCGGCGGCCGCCCCCGTCTTCGGACCCGCGTTCTGGCAGGCACTGCGGGTCGGCGACGGGGAGCGGATCGACCTGCTGCGGCGGCTCGTGCCGGCCGACCCGCCCGTGGGCGCCACCACCGTGCCCCGGTTCCTCGACGTCGTCGCCGCACGCCTCGTCGCCGAGCCCCGTGGCGTACAGCCACTGCTCTGCCGCTGGTTCGCGGACCGACGCGCCCTCGCCGCCGCCCCGTACGCCACCGTCGGCACCGCCGCGCAGGCCCTGCTGCACACCCATCGGCACCTGGCCGTCGACGACCTCTGCGAAGCGCTCGTCGCCACCGCCCACCCGCTCGCCGACGGCCTGCTCACCGCGCTCACGGAGGACGAACCCTCGGCCGTGTGCCGGGCCGTCGACCGCTGGGCCCACGACGACGGCCGGCCCGCGCGCCGCGCCGCGGCCGCGACGTACGGCAGCCTGGTCGCCCCGCACGTCACGACCGGCCCCGACCGCGAACTCCTCCGCTACGCCGCCCTCGC
Source organism: Streptomyces sp. NPDC022552 (assembly GCF_055561875.1). Classification (NCBI taxonomy): domain Bacteria; kingdom Bacillati; phylum Actinomycetota; class Actinomycetes; order Kitasatosporales; family Streptomycetaceae; genus Streptomyces; species Streptomyces sp. NPDC022552. Next base: position 41,971 of record NZ_JBVHGJ010000016.1, on the reverse strand, counting down.
CCTGCTCGCCCGCCCCGGCGACGCCGCCCTGCACGGCCCCGCCCTCGGCCTCCTCGTCCGCGACCCGCACACCCGCTCCCGCCATCTGCCCCGCGCCCTGACCCACCCGCGCGTACCCGCGGACGCCCTCACCGCCGCGCTCGTCACCCACGCCGAACCCGTCCTCGCCGCCCTCCAGGCCCGGCTGCACGGACCCGGCGAGGGCGCCGGAGAGACCCTCCGCGCGCTCGCCGAGGTCACCACGCCCGCCCTCGCCCGGCGCGCCGCCGCACTCGTCGGCGCGTACGTCGACCACCACCCCGACGGCGCCCGCCACGCCGCCGCCTTCGTCGACCGCCGCCTCGAACACGGCCCCGCCGCCCGCGCCGTCCTCTTCCCCCTGGTCACCGGCCTGCTGCGCGGCAGGCCCGTCCAGGTCCGCAGCGCCCTCGCCCCGGTGCTCGCCGCGCCCGGCACAGGCGCCTCCCGCCTGCTGCGTACCGAACTCCTCGACGTACTCCTCGACCACGAGCGGTACGCGGCACGGGACCTCGCCGTGCTCGACGCCCTGCTGCGGGCCGCCGCCCTCGGCTGCGAGCGGCGCCCCGAGGTCCGCACCCGCGACCTCGTCCACCGCAGCGCCCTCCTCCTGGTCCGTACGCCCGAAGGGGCGACCTGCTGCGACCGCAGGCTCGTCGAGCTCGCCCGCGAAGTACCCGCGTTCGCCACCCAGCTGGCACGCTGGCTCGCCGACGCCCCCGACGAGTGGGCCGTCGTGGTCGGCCCCGGCGCCCGCCGCACGGTCCAGAGCATCGGCAGGTCCATGCCGATGCGAGGAGAAGGCCGTGGGCATGGCAGTCTTAGACCGGCGTAATCGGCGAACAGGCGGACGAGGAGCGGTCACAGTGCAGCGCTGGCGTGGCTTGGAGGACATCCCCCAGGACTGGGGGCGCAGCGTCGTCACCATCGGCTCCTACGACGGGGTGCACCGCGGGCACCAGCTGATCATCGGGAGGGCCGTGGAGCGCGCCCGGGAGCTGGGCGTGCCCTCGGTCGTCGTCACCTTCGAGCCGCACCCCTCCGAGGTCGTAAGGCCCGGCAGCCACCCCCCGCTGCTCGCCCCGCACCCCCGCCGCGCAGAGCTGATGGCGGAGCTGGGTGTGGACGCGGTCCTCGTCCTGCCGTTCACGGCCGACTTCTCGCAGCTCTCCCCGGCGGACTTCATCGTGAAGGTCCTCGTCGACAAGCTGCACGCCAAGGCCGTCGTCGAGGGACCGAACTTCCGCTTCGGCCACCGAGCCGCGGGCAACGTCGCCTACCTCACCGAGCTCGGCGCCACCTACGACTACGAGGTCGAGGTCATCGACCTCTTCGTGAGCGGCACGGCGGGCGGCGGGGAGCCGTTCTCCTCCACGCTCACCCGCCGGCTGGTCGCCGAGGGCGACGTGGAGGGCGCAGCCGAGATCCTCGGACGCCCCCACCGCGTTGAGGGCATCGTCGTCCGCGGCGCCCAGCGCGGCCGCGAGCTGGGCTTCCCCACGGCCAACGTGGAGACCCTGCCGCACACCGCGATCCCGGCGGACGGCGTGTACGCCGGCTGGCTGACCGCCGCCGGGGAGCGCATGCCGGCCGCGATCTCGGTCGGCACGAACCCCCAGTTCGACGGGACGGAGCGGACGGTCGAGGCGTACGCCATCGACCGCGAGGGCCTGGACCTGTACGGCCTGCACGTGGCCGTCGACTTCCTGGCGTACGTCCGCGGCATGCTCAAGTTCGACACCCTGGACGACCTGCTCGCGGCGATGGCCGGGGACGTGCGGCAGGCCCGTGAGCTCACCGCGGCGTACGACAAGAAGAGCTGACCCCCCCCGGGGGCGGCCGCGCGTCAGACCGCCTTCGCGCCGCCGGCCACCCAGTGGCAGGCCACCTCCCGCGTACCGCCGCCGCCGAGCACCGGCAGGTCCTCGCCCCGGCAGCGGTCCGCGACCGCCGAGGCCTCGCCCGAGGCGAGGACCTGGCAGCGGGCGTGGAAGCGGCACCCGGACGGGATCCGGGCCGGGTCCGGCGGCTCACCGGTCAGCACCACCGGCGCCCCCTCGGACTCCGGCAGCACGGACAACAGAGCACGGGTGTACGGGTGCTGAGGGGCGGTCAGGACGGACTCCACCGTGCCGGTCTCCACGATCCGCCCCAGATACATCACCGCCACCCGGTCCGCGATGTTCCATGCGAGACCCAGGTCGTGCGTCACGACCAGCGCCGAGAGCCCCAGTTCGTCGCGGAGCCGCAGCAGCAGCGCCAGGATCTCGCCCCGTACCGACGCGTCCAGCGAGGCCACCGGCTCGTCCGCGACAATCAGCTCGGGCTGGAGGACCAGCGCGCCCGCGATCACGACGCGCTGGCGCTGCCCGCCCGAGAGCTCGTGCGGATAGCGCAGGAAGAACCGCTCCGGCGGGCGCAGACCCGCCCGGGACAGTGCTTGGGCGACGGCCGTCCGCTCGTCACCTTCGTACCCGTGGATCCGCAGCCCCTCGGCCACCGCGTCGTACACCGTGTGACGGGGGTTCAGCGAGCCGCTGGGGTCCTGGAGTACCAGCTGGGCGCGCCTGCGGTACGCCTTGAGCGCGCGTGAGGTGTACGAGAGGGGCGCACCGGCGAAGGTGACGGAGCCGGCCGTCGGCGGCACCAGTCCGAGCAGCGACCGCGCCAGCGTGGTCTTGCCGCACCCCGACTCGCCGACCAGGGCCACGATCTCCCCGGCACCGATGTCCAGATCCACCCCGTCCACGGCCCGCGCGGGGGGAGCGCCCCGCCTCCCGGGGAAGGTGACGCGCAACCCGCTCGCCGACAGCAGCGGACCGACGGCCTCCGCCGTGCCCGCCGGGGACGGCGAAGCCACCGACGCCCCCGCGCTCGCTCCCGCGCCCGTCGGTGCGGCGTCCGGTGTCAGCGGGTTCATGAGCCACTCCCTACGTGTACGCAGGCGGCGCGGCGACCCGCGCCCGCCTCCCGCAACTCCTGGTCCTGCTCACCGCAGACCTCCACCGCCGCCGGACAGCGCGGGTGGAACGCGCAGCCGCCCGGCAGATCGGCCGGGTCCGGCGGATCGCCCGGCAGCCCGCGCGGCGCCCGGCGTGACGCCGGGTCGCCGATCCTCGGGAAGGCCGAGGACAGGGCGCGCCCGTACGGATGCTCCGCCGCGTCGTACACCTCCCGCGCCGGGCCCTCCTCCACCACGCGTCCCGCGTACATCACCGCGAGCCGGTCGCAGGTGTCGGCGAGGACCGCCAGATCGTGGCTGATCATCAGCAGACTGATGCCGTCGTCGGCCACCAGACGCTCGATCAGCCGCAGGATCTGCGCCTGGATCATCACATCGAGCGCGGTCGTCGGCTCGTCGGCCACGATCAGCCGCGGATCGCAGGCGAGCGCCATCGCGATCATCACGCGCTGGCGCTGCCCGCCGGACAGCTCGTGCGGATACGCCGCCGCCCGCGCCGTCGGCAGGCCGACGTGCTCCAGGAGCTCCCCGACCCGCTTCCGCGCCTCCGCCGGGGTCGGCCGCCCGTGCACGAGCAGCGGCTCCGCGATCTGGTCGCCGATCCGCTGCACCGCGTTGAGCGAGTGCATCGCGCCCTGGAAGACGATCGAGGCCCCCGCCCAGCGCACGGCCCGCAGCCGCCCCCACTTCATGGCGAGGACGTCCTCGCCGTCGAGGAGGATCTGCCCCGTCAGCCGCGCCGACGCGGGCAGCAGGCGCAGCAGCGCCAGCGCCATCGTCGACTTCCCGCACCCCGACTCGCCCGCGACCCCGAGCTTCTGCCCGGCGGCCAGGGTGAGATCGACGCCCCGTACGGCGGGGACGGCGGACGCCCCCGACCCGTACGTCACCGTCAGGTTCCGTACCTCGAGCAGGCTCATCGCCCCACCCCCAGCTTCGGGTTCAGTACGGACTCGACGGCCCGCCCGCACAGCGTGAAGGCCAGCGCGACCAGCGCGATCGCGATCCCGGGCGGGGCGAGGTACCACCAGTGGCCGGACGAGACCGCGCCCGCCTCGCGGGCGTCCTGGAGCATGCCGCCCCAGGAGACCACCGTCGGATCGCCGAGGCCCAGGAAGGCCAGCGTCGCCTCGGTGAGGATGGCGGTGGAGATGCCGAGCGTGGTCTGGGCGAGCACCAGCGGCATCACGTTGGGCAGCACGTGCCGGCTCATGATGTGCCCGTGTCCGCCGCCGAGCGCCGTGGCCCGCTCGATGTACGGGCGGGACTCCACCGCGATCGTCTGGGCGCGCACCAGCCGGGCCGTGGTCGGCCAGCTGGTGACACCGATCGCGAGGATCACCGTCCACATCGACCGGGACATCACGGTCGCGAGGACGATCGCGAGGACGAGGGCCGGCATGACGAGGAACCAGTCCGTGATGCGCATGACGACCGTCGAGAACCAGCCGCCGTAGTGCCCGGCGATGATCCCGACGAGGGTGCCGATGGCGACCGAGAGCGCCGCCGCGAGCAGCCCGACGAGCAGCGAGATCCGCGCGCCCCAGATCAGCAGGCCGAGCAGCGATCGCCCGAACTGGTCCGTACCGAGGGGGAATTCGGCGCTCGGCGACTCCATGGCCGTACCCGGCGCGTTCGTCACCGACTGCACGTCAGCGCCGACGATCAGCGGCGCGGCGAGCGCGAGCAGGGCGATCAGGGCGAGTCCGGCGAGACCGTAGAGACCGGCGCGGTGGGTGCGGTACTGCTTCCAGAAGCGGGACACCGTACCGCGTCGGCGTTCCCAGGCCAGAGAGGAGAGTGACGAGGAGGTCATCGGCCCACCCGGGGGTCGAGCAGCGGATAGAGCAGATCGGCGATCAGGTTCATCACGATCATCGCGCCGGCGAAGACCACGAACAGACCCTGGACCAGTGGCAGATCGGGCACGCTGAGCGCCTGGTAGAACAGCCCGCCGAGCCCCGGCCAGGAGAACACCGTCTCCACCAGGATCGAACCAGCCGCCACATGGCCGAGGTTGATGAAGACCATGGTCACGGTCGGCAGCAGCGCGTTCGGTACGGCGTGCCGGCGCCGTACGACGTCGTCGCGCAGGCCCTTCGCCCGCGCGGTCGTCAGATAGTCGCTGCCCATCTCGTCGAGCAGCGAGGAGCGCATGACGAGCAGCGTCTGCGCGTAGCCCACCGCCACCAGGGTGACGACCGGCAGCACCATGTGGTGCGCGACGTCGAGGACGTACGCGAAGCCGGTCTCACCCGCGCCCGACTCCATGCCGCCGGTGGGGAAGAGCCCGGGGATCGGCCCGATGCCGACCGAGAAGACGATGATCAGGAGCAGCCCGAGCCAGAACGAGGGCACGGACCACAGGGTCAGCGCGACACCCGTGCTCACCTTGTCGCCGAGCCCGCCGTGGTGCCAGGCGGAGCGGGTGCCGAGCCAGAGGCCGAGCGCCGAGTAGATCACCACGGCGACACCGGTCAGCAGCAGCGTCGCCGGCAGCTTCGTCGCGATGAGATCGCCGACCGGGGCGTGGAACTGGTACGAGGTGCCGAGATCGCCGCTCAGCGCCTTGGCGCAGTAGTCGGTGAACTGCTGCCACAGCGGCAGATCGAGCCCGAACTGCCGGCGCAGCGTCGCCAGCTGCTCGGCCGAGGTGGGGATCCCGTGGGTCATCGCCTTGACCGGGTCACCGGGGATGATCCGGAACAGGAAGAAGCTGGTGACGAGGACGGCGAAGAGCGAGACGGCCGCGCCGCCCAGCTTCCCGGCCACGTAGCGGAGGTACTGGAGGGTCGTACCGGTGCGGGACGCGCCGTCCGTGGTGCGGACCTTCTCGGTCCGCACCACGTCGGCGGGGGTGCTTGCTGTCGTCACGTCGCCGCTCGTCTACTCGCGGTCGTCGGCGGTGGAGCGCCGCCGCATGCCGAGGAAGACGCCGAGACCGACCACGACGACCACGGCCGCGCCGATGGCGAGGACGGCACCGTCGGACGACTCGCTCTCCGATCCGGCGGCGGTGGAGGCCGGGGTCGGCACGGCCGACCACCAGCTCCAGTAGCCGTCCTGACCCCAGAGGTTGCCGGCGGCCGCCGGCATGGTCGTGATGGACTTGATCTGGTCCGAGCGGTACGCCTCCAGGGCGTTCGGGTAGGCCATGATGTTCATGTACCCGGTGTCGTACAGTCTCGACTGCATCTGCTTGACGAGATCCGCCCGCTTGGCGGCGTCGTACTCCGCCGACTGCTGCGCGTAGAGCGTGTCGAACTGCTTGTCGCAGATGAAGTTGTCGGTGGCGCCGGTGTCCTTCGGGGTCGCGGGCAGCGTGCCGCAGGTGTGGATCGACAGGACGTAGTCGGGGTCCGGGTTGACCGACCAGCCGTCGAACGCGAGGTCGTAGTCGCCCTTGGTCCACGGGTCGCCGACGTTGTCGAGGCACTCGACCTTCAGCCCGATGCCGAGCTCGCCCCACCACTCCTGGAGGTACTTCCCGACCGCCTTGTCGTTCGGGTCGGTGGCGTGACAGAGGATCCGGAAGTCGAGCGGCCTGCCGTTCTTGCCGACCCGCTTGCCCTCGCCGTTCTTCTTGTATCCGGCCTGGTCGAGGAGGAGCGCGGCCTTGGCCGGGTCGTAGGCGAGCTTCTGCTCGGCACTCGGCTTCCAGAAGTACGCGCCGAAGCGCGGCGGGATGTAGCCCTCGCCCTCGACGGCGTGGCCCTGGAAGACCTTGTCGACGATCGTGGTCCGGTCGACGGCGAGGAAGAGCGCCTTGCGGACCGCCGGGTCGAGGAGCGCCGGGTGGCCGTTGCCGAAGGTCTTGCCGTCCTTGGAGCGGGCGCCCGGGTTGGTGGCCAGGGCGAAGAAGCGCCGGCCGGGAGCGTCGTTGACCTTGATGTTCTTGGTGGACTTCAGCGCGTCGGCCTGAGCGGGTGTCAGGTTCGAGACGAAGGACACCTCGCCCTTCTGCAGCGCGGCGACGGCGGCGTCACCGTCCTTGTAGTACTTGAACACCAGCTCGTCGAACTTGGGTGCGCCCCGCCAGAAGCCCTTGTTCGGCTTCATCTTGATGTACTGGTCGACCTTGAAGTCCGTGATGACGAACGGCCCGTTGCCGACGATCGGGAACTGCTGGTCGTTGTTGAACTTCGAGAAGTCGCCGACCTTCTCCCAGACGTGCTTGGGCACGATCGGCACGTCGAGCGCCGTCATCGTGGCCTGCGGCTTCTTCAGCTCGATGACGAGGGTCCGCGGGTCGGGCGCGGTGACCTTCTTGAAGTTGGACGTGAAGCTGCCGTTCGCGGTGGCGGCGTTCGGGTCCGTCATCATCTTGTTGAAGGTCCAGGCGGCGTCCTCTGCGGTGGCCGGCTTCCCGTCGGACCACTTCGAATCCTCGCGGATCGTGTACGTCCAGGTGAGCTTGTCCGGCGAGGGCGTCCACGCCGTCGCCAGACCCGGAATCGCCCGAGCGTCGTCGGCGTCGTAATTGGTCAGGTACTCGTACGCCAAACGGTGGATGCTGGTCGAGACGAGCTTCTGGGCGAGGAACGGGCTCAGGGAGTCGACGCTCTGCGAGACGGCGACGGTGAGGGTGGTGCCACCGCTCTTCGCGTCGCCTTCGGCGGCCGGAGCGGCCTGGGCCGTGACCTGGGGGACGGCCATGAGCGTGGTGGCGGCGACGCCCGCGGCAAGGAGCAGCCGGGGCAGTCTTCGGGGGGTGGCGGGGCGGGGCGGGACCTTCGTGACCATGACCATAGGACGTACCTCGCGTCGTGGATCTTGGGCGCCAACTGGTGAAGCGAAGGTTTATCAGCGGTGGACGAGCGTCGTCAACGATGACTCAAACCCCTTGTGGGCTGCGGGAATACAGGAAGGCCCCGCACCGGGGAGCCGGTGCGGGGCCTCATTGGTCTACTCCTGTGACGCCTTACTGCTGAGGGGCTGGCGGAGCCTGCGGGGGCGTCTGCGGGGCCTGCTGCGGCCACCCGGCGGGGGGTACGGGAGCGTTCGGATCCGCTTGCGCCTGCGGGGGTGCGGGCTGCGCGGGGGGCTGCTCCCAGCCCTGGGGCGAGCCGGGCTGACCGGGCTGGCCGTACGGAGACGGCTGCCCCGGCTGTCCGGGCTGAGGCGCGTAGGGCTGCTGCGGGTAGGGCTGCGGCAGGGCCTGCGGGTACGGCTGGGCCTGCTGCTGCGGGTACGGCTGGGGCGCGTACGGCTGACCCGGCTGCGGGGGCTGCGGGGCGTACGGCTGACCGGGCTGAGGCGCATACGGCTGACCGGGGGCGGCCTGACCGGGCATGGGCTGTCCCGGCATCGGCTGCTGCCCCGGCATCTGCTGCTGGCCCGGCATCGGCGGGGCCACGTTCGGCGGCAGGGCGCCCTGGCCGTCACCCGTCCACAGCCCCTGCGCCTGCTGCGCACGGGAGAAGTCCTCGGCGACCATCGCCGACAGGTTGAAGTACGCCTCACGCGTCTTCGGCCGCATCATGTCGAGATCGACCTCGGCGCCCGCCGACAGGTGCTCGTCGAACGGCACCACGATCACCCCGCGGCAGCGGGTCTGGAAGTGCTGCACGATGTCGTCGACCTTAATCATCTTGCCGGTCTCGCGCACTCCGGAGATGACCGTGATGGAGCGCTGCACCAGATCCGCGTATCCGTGCGCGGAGAGCCAGTCGAGCGTCGTCGAGGCGCTGGAGGCACCGTCGACGGACGGGGTGGAGATGATGATCAGCTGGTCGGCGAGGTCCAGCACACCGCGCATCGCGCTGTAGAGCAGACCCGTACCGGAGTCGGTGAGGATGACCGGGTACTGCTTGCCCAGGACGTCGATCGCCCGCCGGTAGTCCTCGTCGTTGAACGTCGTCGAGACGGCCGGGTCCACGTCGTTGGCGATGATCTCCAGACCGGAGGGCGCCTGCGAGGTGAAGCGGCGGATGTCCATGTACGAGTGGAGGTAAGGGATCGCCTGCACGAGGTCACGGATGGTGGCCCCGGTCTCGCGCCGTACGCGGCGGCCGAGCGTGCCGGCGTCCGGGTTGGCGTCGATGGCGAGGATCTTGTCCTGCCGCTCGGTGGCCAGGGTCGCGCCGAGCGCGGTGGTCGTCGTGGTCTTGCCGACACCGCCCTTGAGGGAGATGACCGCGATCCGGTAGCAGGAGAGGACCGGCGTACGGATGAGGTCGAGCTTGCGCTGCCGCTCGGCCTCCTCCTTCTTGCCGCCGATCTTGAAGCGGGCGGAGGCGGCCGGGTTCCGGCTGGACTTGGCCTTCTGCTTGTTGTTGCGCAGCAGGCGGTCGGAGGAGAGCTCGACGGCGGCGGTGTACCCGAGCGGGGCACCTGGCACGGACCGCTCACGCTGGTCGTGCGTGACGGGGGTGGGCCAGGCGGCACCGGTCCGCGGATCGACGGGCGCCTGCGGCGGAACCTGCGCGTCGGGCTGAGGCTGTCCGGGCTGCGGGAACCCGTACCCACCCTGCGGCGCGGGCGCTTGGGGTGCCTGGGGTGCCTCGGGCGCGGGTGCCTGCGGAGCCTGGGGCTGGCTGGGCTGCGGGAAGCCGTACCCGCCCTGTGCCTGCTGGGGCACGGGGGCGGGCTGGGGCTGGCCGGGCTGCGGGAAGCCGTACCCACCCTGCGGCGCGGCGGCCTGGGGTGCCTCGGGCGCGGGTGCCTGAGGAGCCTGGGGCTGGCTGGGCTGGGGGAAGCCGTACCCGCCTTGCGCCTGTTGGGGCACGGGGGCGGGCTGGGGCTGGCCGGGCTGCGGGAAGCCGTACCCACCCTGGGGGGCGGGGGTCTGGGGTGCCTGGGGTGCCTCGGGCGCGGGTGCCTGAGGAGCCTGGGGCTGGCTGGGCTGCGGGAAGCCGTACCCGCCCTGTGCCTGCTGGGGCACGGGGGCGGGCTGGTGCTGGCCGGGCTGCGGGAAGCCGTACCCACCCTGGGGGGCGGGGGTCTGGGGTGCCTGCGGCTGCCCCGGCTGCGGGAAGTCGTACCCGCCCTGCGGCGCGGGGGCCTGGGGTGCCTGGGGTGCCTCGGGCGCGGGTGCCTGCGGAGCCTGGGGCTGCGGCTGTCCGGGCTGCGGGAAGTCGTACCCGCCCTGCGGCGGTACGGGAGCCGCCGGGGCGCCGGTGGGCGCCGGGGCAGGCCACTGCTGCGCGGGCGTGGGAGCCGCGGGCTGGAACGACGGCGGCAGCGGAGGCAGTCCGGTCCCGTCCTGCGGCGCGGGCGCCGTCGGCACGGCGGGCGGCACCACGGCAGGCGGCAACGCCGCCGGGACTGCGTCCTGCGGCTCCGGCTGCTCGGTTTGCCCGGGCGGGGCGGGGGCGGCCTGCGGAGCATCGGCGGCCGGCAGCACAAACGCGTCCGGGTCGGGGGACTCGTCGGACAGGGCCGGGGCGCCGGGCGCCTGGTCGGCCTCCGGTGCCGTCTCCGCGACGGCCTCCGCCGGACGACCCTGCTCCGGCCCGCTCGCGGCGTCCGCCGACGAAGGCTCGCCCGCGGGCGTCCCTGCGGCAGCCGACGCGTCCTTCTGCGTCGGCCCGGTAACGCCGCCCTCTTCGGGGCCGGTGGTCTCCGTGGAGCCGCTCCCGGAATCGGCCGGCGCTGTGACGGGAGCGCCGTGGGTGTCGAACGCGGGCGGCTCGCCCGCGCCGGCGGCGTCCGTCGGCGCATCGGTACGCGGACCCGCCGCGCCGTCCGTCGCCGCACCGGCGGCGGAATTCGCGCCGGTCTCCTCGGTGCGTGCGTTCTCGGCCGCGGCTGCCGCCGCGCGCTCGGAGATCTCCGCCATCTCGCGCTTCAGCGCGGCGGGGGAGAAGCGCATGGTGGCGCCGCTCTCCAGATCACCGTTGCCGAACGACCCGCTGTCGGCGGCCACGACCGGCGAGGCAGGCGCGGGCACGACCGGTGCGGCGGGCGCGGGCACGACCGGCGAGGCAGGCGCGGGCACGACCGGTGCCGGAACGGGCGCGGCAGGCTCGACGGGCGCGCCCGGAGCCGGAGTCGGGGCCTGAGTCGGGACCTGAGCCGGGGCCTGACCCGGCGGTACCTGCGCCTGAGGCGCCCAGTTGGGCTCGAAGCCGCTGTTCGCCGGAAGCCCCGGGACGCCGAGGGGCGCGCCCGACGGCGGTGGCATCGCACCCTCGGTGGCCCCCGTACCGGCTGATCCCGACGCGTTCTGCGTGTACCAGGCCGGAGGGGTGTAGTCGATGGTGAACTCACCCGTCATCTCGGCGGGATCCGCGTCGGACTGATCATCGGCGGGTGGATTCCAACCCCCGTGGATCCCGTCCCGATCGCCGTTCACTTTGCCTCCTGGTGTGGTCGCGCACCCTTGTGCTGTCGTGGGCGGGCCCTACCCACCCTAAACGCCAACCGTGTGTGGGGGGCAGGCCCGACTGCCCGCCCGCATCTGTCCCGTAGATCACGTCTCGCCCCCAAGTGACCTACCGGCACCGCAGAGTGAACCCCCAGGTGATCACACGGAGGTTCAAATGCGCACAAAAAAGGACGGGATGGGAAGTCGTCGAGCCGTCAGTCCATCCGGCGGGCGTTGCCCAACAATCCGGTCTCGGTGTCTGTCGCCTGCGTCATCACGAACTGCCGGTCGCTCGGTGTGCACCAGAGGCTCACACCGTCGGCGAGCGTCGACAGCGCCTCGGACTCCGCACGGGGCAGCCCCATGATCCGGCCGATCTGCGCGGCTTCGTCCGGCGAGACCCGCTGGACGCCGACCAGCGAGGACTTCTCCAGGAGACGCGGAGCCACCGGGCTCAGGTACGGCAGCAGCGTCACCACCGACTGCCAGGGGCCGGACACGACCCGGCCGCGCGGCGGACGCATCCCGCAGTCCCGCACCACGACCACGGGGCTGACCGCCGAAGCGCCCTGCGGCGGGACCCGGCCGACATCGTGCAGCGTGATGCACGGCTGGCCACCGCCCGCGGCCTGGGCGAGCCCGGTCCATGCCTGTGCCCGGCCGGTCTCCACGGCCACGCGGGCTCCGGTCGCGGCCGCGCGCAGCGCCAGCACCTGCGCCGTCCACAGACCGCCGATCAACGTCACCTCGTACGGAGTGGGGCGGTTGATGCCGAGCACGGCGGGCCGCCCCTCGGCGTCGACGCCGATGACCATGCCGTCGTCGCCGACCGGAAGGCCGAGTGCGCCGAGCTGCTCCAGCGGTACCGCGTGCCGGTCGCGGCGCGGGCCGACGAGCCCGAAGCCGAATCGGGGCCGCGCGCTCCGCCCCGTACCGCGTCCGGAACCGCCGCGCCTGCCCGCACCGGAACGGGCGCCATCGGTACCCCGGTTGCCGGGAGACGGCTGGGAAGAGGGCGAGGAAGAAGGTGAAGGGGAGAAGGACATCAGCGAGCACCTCCGAGCGGCAGCGAGGCCAGCATGGCGGGCACCTGCTCGCGGTCGAGCCGCACCAGACCCGTCTTCACCCCACGTGCCGCACGCTCCAGTTCGCGCCGCGCGGTCACGAGCTCCTCGTCGCTGCGGCCGGTGATCCGCACGTGGCCTGCCACCGTCACCTCCTGACGGTCACCGCCGCTGAGCGTCAGACTGAACGTCGTCGCGAGCGCCGGCAGCGAGGTCAGCAGCGCGATCAACTGCGGCATGGACGCACCCGCGCCACCCGGGCTGCCCAGCTGCGGCCAGCGTCCCACCCAGTACGTCGTATGACGCCGGTCGTCGACCCGCCAGGTCCGCGGGGTCTCCTGGGTCCGCCGCGCCTGCGCCCGGCCCCGTCCAGCCTGAGCGATGGCCATCGGACTCGCGCACGTGGACGTCGCCAGGGCGGCGATCAGCTCCTGCTCGGTGAGCACCGTCGCCTTGAACCCGGCGCCGGCCAGCCGGCTCGCCAACTGGTCCGCGGCGCGCACCACACACTTCTGGGCACCCTTGAGTCCGCCGCCGCGGGCGGCGACCGCCTCTGGGCACAGCTCCGGGTCCAGCTTCAGCGCCACCCAGGTGATCCGCAGCGCCGGTGAACCCGTCTGCGCCTGCAGCGGCGCGTAGTTCCGCTTGGCCATCGACTGCTCCGGCAGATGCGGCGCGGGCGCCGGTTGCGTGTGCTGCACGATCTGCGCGGACTCCAGCTTGATCCCGTCCACGTCCAGGACCTCCCGGACGAGCGCGACGGGCAGCGGCCGCGCGGCGCGGTCCGGACGCAGCGCCGTGGCCTCCGAGTCGACGCGCACCAGCGCGGTGAGGAACGTACCGTCGCCGACCATTCCCACGGGCCTGCGGTCCCTGTCGCTGTACACGTAGGTGCGGAGCGCCGGATCGCATTCCACGACCGGCGCGAGACCGGGCTCCGTGCTCTCCGGGACCACGAGCGAGGCGGCCCGGCGCGTACGCGTACGCAGGGCCAGGTAGGTGGCGAGCCACTCCGGCATCGAGCGGCTGTGCCGGCGCACCACCGCGAGCAGGACGAGCAGCGTCGACAGGGCGCCGGCGGGCACCAGCAGCAACGGCTCGATGACCCACGCCACGAGCAGCAGCGCCGCCGCGATTTCGATCAGTACGAGCTGTTGCAATCGGAACGATCCGAAGTGTCCCGGACGTGCCTGAAGTCGAGGGGAGACGGCCGAGGGTGCTCCGGCCTGGGAGTGCCCCCGGGGCGCGGATGAGGGTGCGGCCGCCGCGTGCCGCGTCCGCGTCGCGGATGCCATCATGGAGAATCCCCCCAATTCGTCCCGATCACCCCTGGCCTGCCAGGGCTTTGGCGGCCGGTTCACCCTACCCGCCCCGCAAGCGCCGCCGGACAGCAGGCATAGTAGGGGGCCGGTCCGACAGCCGGAGCCCGGGTGCCATGCCCCCCGGACTCGTCGGTGAAGACTGCGCCTGACGAAAATGGGGACTCATGGCATCACGGCGGGATGAGCTCAATGCGTACACCTTTGCGAAGAAGCGCACGGTGGCCGCATTCCTCCAACCTTCGCCCTCGGGTACCGAGGAGGGGGCTCCGAGGCCGCTGCGCGCGGTACTCCCCGGCATGATCGTGGGCGCCCTGGTGCTCGCCGGATTCGGCGCCTGGGGCATGTTCAGCCCCCAGGCCCCCAAGGGTTGGGACAAGCCCGGGACCAAGGTGATCGTCGGCAAGCAGTCGACGACCCGGTACGTGGTGCTCAGCACCGGCAAGGGCAAGGACAGGAAGACCCTTCTCCATCCCGTCCTCAACCTCGCCTCGGCCCGGCTCCTGCTCACGCCGCAGCAGTTCTCGGTCATCCAGGTCGACGACAAGCTCCTCGACGGGGGCAACCCTCCGCGCGGTCCGATCCTCGGCATCCCGTACGCCCCCGACCGCCTCCCGAACGCGAACGAGGCAGGCGCGGCCAAGCGCTGGGCCGTGTGCGAACAGCCGGGAGGGGGCAAGGGGGCCAGCGTCCAGAAGGCCACGTTCGTCTTCGCCCAGCGGGACTTCAAGCGCACCGAGGGCAGTGGGAAGCTCAAGGACGGGCAGATCATGTACGTCCAGGGGCAGAAGGGCAAGGCTCGCTACCTCGTCGACCACCGGGGTACGAAGTACCTGGTGCCGGGCGACCCCGCCGAGTCCGCGGGGCTCACCATGGCGCTCGTCGGCCTCAACAAGGAGCCCCAGCAGGTCACGGACGACTGGCTGGCCACCCTGCACACCGGGAGCCCCGTCGAGTTCCCGCAGATCCCCGGCAAGGTCGGCGATCCGGCCGGCATCGACGGCGGGAACCTCAGCCAGACCGAGGGCCGGGTCGGCATGGTGCTGCTGGGTCAGACGGGTTCCGGGCCGCAGCACTACGTGGTCCTGCCCGGAAAGGTCCAGCCGGTCTCGGAGTTCACGGCATGGCTCCTCATCAACTCGCCGCAGACCGACGCCCTCGACATGGACGGCAGGGCGACCACGGTCGACGCCGCCTCCTTCACCCCGGACTCCACCTCGTTCGGTTCGCAGTATCGATGGCCGACCCGCAAGTCCGAGCAGGTCAACACGGTGACCGGGGCCGGCGCCCGGGACACCCTCTGCAGTGTGCTCAACCAGGTCGACGACAAGGGTCGTACGACGCTGACCACGTGGGCGGGCAAGCGGTACCCGGCCGAGATCACCGCCGGCGGCACCAGCACGTATGTGACCCCGGGCAGCGGCCTGCTCTACACCCAGATCCAGGGCAACCAGACCAAGGCCGACGGTTCGCTCTTCCTCGTCACCGACACCGGTCTGCGGTACGCGGTGCAGGCCAACGGCGACAGCGACGCGGCACGGTCCGACATCGGCACCGGGGACCAGGCCGACAAGCAGACCGACGGCCGCCCGGAACCGAGCGAGGCGCAGACGCGTCTCGGCTACGAGAAGGTCACCCCGCTCCCCGTACCGATGGCCTGGTCGGAGTTCCTCTCCAAGGGACCGAGGCTCGACACCAACAGCGCGCGTCAGCCGCAGGGTTCGTGAGGAGCGGCAGTGGTGACGTACCGAACGGCGGCCCTGCTCACCGCCACGGCCCTCACGGGGATCCTCGCCGCGCCGCCCGCGGTCGCGGCGCCGCACGACCTTCTTCTCGACGGCAGCGGCGAGTGCACGTTCCCGATGAAGAAGCAGATCGAGGGCATTCCCTGGTCGCTCCAGCGGGTCCTGCTCGACGAACTCTGGCAGGACACCAAGGGCAAGGGCATCCGCGTCGCCGTCATCGACACGGGCGTCGACGACGTCAACCCCCAGCTGAAGACGGCGGTGGACGCCAAGGCGGGGAAGGACTACCTGAAGCCCGACAAGAAGAACCCGGGCCCCGGAGACGAGCAGCGCGGCAAGACCGACGGCACCGTCGACGAGGTCGGTCACGGCACCAAGGTCGCCGGCATCATCGCCGCCCGCCCTCGCTCCGGCACCGGCTTCGTCGGGCTGGCCCCCGAGGCGACGATCATCCCGATCCGCCAGAACGACGAGAAGAACAGCGGCAAGTCCGACACGATGGCGCAGGCGATCGACCACGCCGTCGCCAAGGGCGCGCACGTCATCAACATCTCGCAGGACACGACGCAGGCGCTCAGCGAGGACTCGGCGATGGGCAAGGCGGTGGCCCGCGCACTGGAGAAGGACATCGTCGTGGTCGCCTCGGCAGGCAACGACGGCATGGACGGCAAGCTCAAGAACACCTATCCGGCGGCTTTCCCCGGCGTCCTCGCCGTGGCCTCCTCCGATCGCAACAACGAACGGGCGGAGTTCTCCCAGTCGGGCACGTTCGTGGGCGTCGCGGCGCCTGGCGTGGACATGGTCTCGACCGTCCCGGGCGGGGGGCAGTGCGTGGACAACGGCACCAGCTTCTCGGCACCGTACGTCTCCGGCGTCGCCGCGCTCCTGCGGGCCAAACATCCCAAGTGGAGCCCGGCGCAGATCGTCGCCCGCATCGAACAGACGGCGGTACGATCCGTCAACGGCCGCGACAACCACGTGGGCTGGGGCGTGGTGGACCCGGTCCGGGCCCTCTCCGACGCCCCGGAACCGGCCCCGACGGAACCCACCCCCGACCCGGCCCCGCCCAAGCCACCGGCGCCGGAACCCGCGCACCTGGCATTGACGGAGACCTCCCAGGAACGCGCCGAACGCATCGGCACGTACGCCCTCGGCGTGGGAGGTGTCCTGGTGGCCGTGGTCGTGGGCGCGGCCACGGTGATCCGCGACAGCCGGCGCCGCCAGAGGGGGATGTGACTTTGCAATTGGAACTGTCGTACCAAATGGCTAGAGTGGTGTGCGAGTTCGAGAGCCTGACGAGGGGGCACTGAGGTGGGAGAGCCGGCCGGGGGTGGCAAGCAGGGGCTTGAAGTCGGAGAAGTGACTCTCCAGAGCTTCTACTCGCGCATGCAGAAGCTCGTCGAGGAACTGAAGGGCTCGCCCGCCGAGCACACGAAGATCGGCGAACAGAAGGTCACGGCCGCGTCGTACGGCACGGGCTTCGCCGCCGCGACGGAACTTCACAGCGCGTACGAAAAGGTACGTACGCGGCTCGAAGAACTGACGAGGACGTTCGGCGAGACGATCGAGGGCATGGGCCTGGCGGCCACGATCGCCGACAAGGGCTACACGGGCGTGGACGAGGAAGAGCGCGAGCGGTACGCGGCGATCCAGAAGCGCACGCAGCAGGAGTACCGCGAGCGCCACGGCGAAGGCGGCCAGGGAGCCGGCGGCGGCAAGGACAAGCCCGAGCAGCCCACCAAGGACACGGACGGCACCGGCGATTCCGGCGGATTCAGCTAACGGGGGAGTGGCAAGAACATGGCAGGAGAGTTCGAGGGGAAGTCCCTGGACGCCCTGTACGCGATGATCGCGTCGGCCAAGCCGGAGGAAATCACCACCACCGGCACGGCGCTGGCGTCGGCGGTGCCGAAGATCCTCGAGATCGCCGCCGACCTCCGTCTGTACATCAGCCGCGTCCAGTGGGAGGGCGAGGGAGGCAACTCCTTCCGCACCTGGGGCGCGGGCATGGTCTCCGAGACCCTGGTCCTGGGCGACTTCACCAAGGTCGTCGCCGACGAGATGCAGCGCGCGGGCCAGGCCCTGTCGGAGGCGAAGGCGGCGGTGCCGAAGCCGGCGGGCATGTGCTTCGCGGACCCGGAGAAGGAGAAGGCCCGCATCGAGTCGGAGACGGGCCCGAAGCTCCAGGAGGCGATCCACCAGCTGGAGCGTCTGTCGTCGTATTACGACGCCACGCGGAACCGGATGGGGGCGGAGCGGGAGCCGGAGTTCAAGCCGATCACGGCGATCCGCGGCTCGAACGAGCGCGAGTACGGAACGGGAAGCGGCAGTAGTGCCAGCACCTACGCCACTTCCTCCAGTGCAGGCTCGACCTATGGCGAGTCCTCGTCTTCCCGTACCCCCGATGCGGCGACACCGAGCCGCCCGACTCCTGACGTGACGCTGCCCCCGACGGCCGCGAGGCCGCCGGAGTCGGAGGTGAACACGAACCTCGACTCCGTGACCATCACGCCGGACGCTCCGCCCCGCACTCCTACGCAGCCGCCCACTACGCCGCCGGTCACGACGGTCGGCCCGCCGACTCCTCCGTTGCCGCCCCTCGCTCCGCCGGTCGGCCCTCAGCCGACGACCGGTCTGCCTCGCGCGAACCCAGGGCTCCCGGGCCCTGCGACCGGCGGCCTGAAGGGCCCCAGCCCTCTCGGGACACCGCCTCGCGCGGAAGGCATCACCGGCGGCCGTCAGGTGCCCGGTCGCACCGGCCTGCCCGGTCAAGGGCCGCGGCTTCCCATGGGCCCAGTGATCGGCGAGGAACGCGCTGGCCAGTACGGTCGCGGCGGGGCAGGCATGCATGGACCTGGCGCCGGCATGCACGGTGCGCCGGGCGGTAACACGGGCGGTGCGGCTGGCCGACGGCTGGCCATGCAGCCGGGCGGAACCGTAGGAAATCCCACCGGGTCCGCCGGGCGGGCGTTCACCCCTGGCGGTACGGGTCTGGTCCGTCCGGCCTCGACCGAGCGGGGCGAGGACGAGCGCCGTACGAATCGTTCCCGCCCTGACTATCTGACCGAGGACGAGGAGACGTGGGCTTCCGGCCAGCGTCAGATCGTCCCGCCCGTCATCGACTAGGAGTCCTTCGCACATGTCTCCGCTTGCTCGTGCCTGTCGCAGCCGTGCGATCGGTCTGCTGAGCGCCATGACCGCCGTCGTCGCGATGTGGACCGTCGCGGCGCCGGCCGCGCAGGCGGAAGACATGCGCGGGCGTCAGTGGTACCTGGACGCGATGAAGGCCGACGAACTGTGGAAGGTCGCCACGGGCAAGGGAATGACCGTCGCTGTGCTCGACACCGGGGTTGATTCGACGGTGTCGGAACTCCGCGGGCGGGTCCTGGCCGGCGCGAACTTCTACGACGCCGGTGGGGGCGATGGCCGTACGGACACTGAACGCCACGGCACCAACATGGCCATCGCCATTGCGGGCAGCGGGGTCAATGGCGGTGTGAAGGGGATTGCACCCGATGCCAAGGTCCTGCCGGTGAAGGTGGGAGAGGGCGCCACCTTCGGTCTCGCGAAGCAAGCGACAAAGGCCATTCGCTATGCAGTAGACAATGGCGCACGCGTCATCAGCATCTCCATGGGCGGCGGAGCCGACGAATCCGAGGCTCCGGAGTGGCAGGAGGCCGTGAACTACGCCCTCGGGAAGGGCACCCTGGTCTTTGCGGCATCGGGAAACACTGGGTCCGAGACCTATCAGGACTACCCTTCGTCCATCCCCGGCGTGGTAGCTGTCGGCGCTCTGGACACGAAGGGCAAGGTTGCCGAGTTCTCCAGCTACGGCTCCCACCTCGCCCTCGCCGCCCCGGGCGTCGAAATTCCCGGGCTCTGCACCGCCAACAAGGCGCGGTACTGCGCCCATGAGGGCACCAGCCAAGCCACCGCCATCGCCTCCGGCACCGCCGCCCTCATCTGGTCCGCGCACCCCGACTGGACCGCCAACCAGGTTCTCCGCGTCATGATGGAGACCGCGGGGCACGTCGGTGCCGTCCCGGACAAGTACATCGGCTACGGCTCGGTCCGTCCCGCCCAGATCCTCTTGGAGGGCAAGGGCAACCCGGGCGACCCGGACGTCAATCCGCTGCTCGCCGCGCAGAGACAGCAGCAGTCGCAGTCGCCCGCACCTCAGACTTCCCCCTCTCCTGACAGCACGGGGGCAAGCGGCACCAACGGGCCGACCCAGGATCCGAAGAAGCCTGAGTCGGCGGCCCGGCCCGATGAGGGCGGGTTCCCGCTCTGGGGCATCGCCGCGGGTGCCGTCGTCATCGTCGCCGTGATCGTCGGCGTCGTCGTGGCGGCAGGCAGGCGCAACAGGAGAGCGTAGCCAGAGCTGAGCTACGCGTACGAGTACCTTCCCGACAACGAGGAGCGTCACATGACCAGCCCCGCAGGTGGGTTCGGGCTTGCCGAGGATCCGGTAACCCAGGCCAAGAACAAGATCATGCAGACCGGTGAAGAGGTCTCCAAGCAGGCCCGCGAGATGGCCAACATCCTGGAGACGGTCCACGCGGGCTGGACGGGTGCGGGTGCGGCCGGCTTCAAGACCGCGCAGACGGCCCTCAACGAGGACCACGACACCATTCGCCGCCTGCTCAACGTGCTGCTCAACGCGGTCAACGAGACCAAGAACCTCAGCACCGCGAACGACTTCGAGGTGTTCCAGACCCTCAAGGCCAACAACTCCGCGCTGAACAACCTCTGAGTCCGAGGAGAGCACCATGTCCGGCATCGATCAGAACACCAAGGTCCGGTACGAGAGCGTCCAGGAGATGGCGAACCGCCTCCGGACCGTCTCCTCGAACATCATCAAGGACCTCGAAGAGATGAACGCCGCCCTCCGTGTCGTCACCGACACCTGGGACGGCGAGGCCCACCAGGAGTACGTGATCCTCCAGGGCAAGTACAAGAAGCGCGCCGAGGACATGAAGAACCGCCTCGAGCTCGTCGCCAAGCAGATCGAGACGGGCAAGGACAGCTACCGCGCCACGGACGTCAAGGCGTCGCGCCTGTTCACCGAGGGGTACTGACCCCGAGCGTCCGGTACGCACAGCAGAAGGGGCCCGTTCCAGCCGGAACGGGCCCCTTCGCGTACGCCTCGTCCGTACGCGGCCTACTTCAGGTCGAACTCGCCGTCCTTGGCGCCCAGGACGAAGGCCGTCCACTCGGCCTCGGTGTAGCGCAGGACGGTGTCGGGGTCGAGGGAGGAGCGCATCGCCACGGCCCCGCCCGGCAGGTGGGCGATCTCCACGCGCTCCTCGTCGGCGGTCGTGCCGGGAGGGCCCTGCCACTCGACGTCGCTGATGTCGAGCGCGTACAGCTCGTCCTTCTCCTGCTGAGTGCCCATCAGGCTGTGCTCCTTCGTGCGGCGGTGCGGCGGTGCGGCGTTGGAACGTGCAAGGTCGTCGCAGGTCAATGATCTGGGACGACGGGGGCTCGTGTCCTGAGGAACGGCGAGATTCACGCTCGCCGGCCCGTCACTTCGCCTGTGCGGCGAAGGTCTTGGCCAACTCCACGACCTGCTCCGGCTTCAGCGAGGTCTCCCCGGACTCGCCGGAGGTCATCACCAAGGCGACGTCGCCCTTGCCCTCGGCGTCGAGCCGGACGGTGACGACGTTCCCGCTCTTGCTGGGCACGACCGCTCCCGTCTTCGCCTTCGCGCCCTCTTCGGTGTAGGACTTCAGCTCGTCGACACCCATGCTGCCGGCACTCTGGATGACGGGCGCCAGGGCGTAGATCCCGCTCCCCTCCTCCGTACCGATGGTGTGGATCTCCAGCTTCTCCTCGCCCACGTGGTACGAGCAGCTGATGAGCGCACCGGTCTTGCCTTGCCACACCGACTGCGGATCCGTCGTCCTTCCGCCCTCGGCGGTGGCGACGGGGCTCGCCGCGTCGGACGTCGCGTGGCCCGGCTCGATGCTCTCGCCCAGCTTCGCCGACTCACCGGCCTTCCCCGCGTCGTACGGCACCGGACAACTGTCGGCCCCGTCCTTCCCGACCTCCTCGGCGAGCGTGACCAGCCGGTCCACACTCAAGGAGCCGCCGGCGTCCGCCCCGTCGCCTCCGCAGGCGACGAGGGTGGCCAGCATGACGGCGCCGGCCGCGGCGGCGATCGCGCGCTTGGTATGAGTCATGATCGTCTTTCACTGTTCCGTGGAGAGCGGCTTCACCACTGGCTCCTCGGCCAATGGCTGGTTCTCACAACCGAGGACTTCCGTGGCCTTGCGCGCCATGTAGTAGAGGAACGCCATCTGCTGATCCTGCGTGCCGTGGTCCTTGACCGGACCAAGGTTCACGGTGAACGAGGCGTCGGCGTGGAGAAGAAACTTCTTCGACCGTGCGTTGAGGTCACCAGGCATGTCGCACGGGACATAGATGTCCGTACTGACGTCGTGGGACTTCCCTGTCGCGTCGGCCAGACGGTAGTGGCGGGTGCCGTCCGGGTTCTTGCCCGTCTCCGCGTCGGCGAGGGGCACCCAGCTGTATTCGATGGAAGCTTGGCCGTCTCCGTGCTGACGGTCCGGGAAGAACTCGCACTGCCTGAGGCGATGGGTCATCCATTTTTCCGGGTACCCGCGCAGGTTGATGTGCATCTTCTCGACGAAGTCAGGGGTTCGGTTACTGATTCGGTCCGTGAAGGTTTCCGCCCTGATCACCTGGCGCAACAGCTCTGCCTCGGCGGATTCGGAAGAGATGTCGCACACGTAATTGTCAGGATGTGCTGCCTGAGGCGGCGTTTCGCTGGTGCATGACGTCACGGTGAGGAAAGCGGCGATGGCCAAGAGCGGCCATGACGCGCGTTTTCGCGCGGCCGTCCCTGGTTCGCACCGCTGTCCCGCCATGTCCTGGACGTTCTCGCCCCGGTCGAACGTCACGATCCAGCGCTCTCAGTTCGAACGACAGGCTCCTTCTTCAGCGGATCACCCTCGCAGCCCAAGGCGTCTGTGGCCCGACGAGCCATGAGATAGGCGAAGGAAATTTGTTGTTCCTTCGTCTCCGGAGCGACCTTGGTGCCCATGAGGACAGTGTTCGAGAGATCTGCCTGGAGCAGCATGCCGTTCGAGGCCTTGGCGTCGGCTCCAGGCAGGGCGCACGGCACGCGGAGCTGCGAGCTGATGTCGTTGGCCTGGCCCTTCACCCCATTGAGGTCGTACCGGCTGACCGTGCCCGGCAGCTGTCGGCCGGCGAAGTCCTTCGGCACCCAGTAGAACTCGAGGCGGGCAGCCTTGCTTCCCGTCCCTTCCTCCGGCTTGAACCTGCAGGCGTCCACGGTGGAGGTCGCGTTCCCCGGTGTCTTCTGGCGTAGATCGGCGAGGAGCCGATCCGCCAGGTCCGAGGTGTTCTCGAAGGAGGTCGTTTCCACTCGATCCGTGCCGAGCAGATCGTGGAGCAGCCTTGCCTCGCTGGATCCGGCGGTCACGCTGCACGGCTCCTCGACGGGTGCCGCGGAGTCGTCGTCGGATCCGCACGCGGTCACCCCGATGGCCATCGCTGCGATTACGGCGGGCCAGGCCCGGAAACTAGTGGTGAAGATGCGTCGTGGCAGCGTTCCGCCCGGCGTCGTAGCCGTCATTGGCACTGTTCTTGGCCTCCTTCCAAGCGCCGTCTCCCTGGATGCCATTCTTCTCTCCCCAAGCGTCGAAGAGGCGGTTGGTGCCCTCCATGCCCCTCGCGTAGTTGGTGCTGCCGTCCTTCTTGCCCTGTTCCTCCGCCGCGTCGGTGATGTCCTTGACCCACTCGTATTTGACGGTGTCGACGATGGCGCCGGCGGCCGAACCGGCGAACGGGATCTCACCGACGACGCTGTTGACGCCATTGGCCGAGTACTCCGCGGTCGTCTCGGCCCATTCGGTCTTGTCGTCCACCTTGTCGCGATAGACGTCGGCACCGATGCCGTTCAGTGCGCCCATGGCCGCACCGACGTCCCGGCCGCGGTCGTTCCAGTCCGCGCTCGAACCGTGCACCTTGTCGCCCTCGAACGCGGGAGCACCGGCGAGCTGACTGGCCGAGTACGCACGCTCAGCCTCGTACAGCAAGGCGTAGGCCTCGCTGTCGTCGGAGACTCCGCGCATGACACGGACGAGGCTTCCCTGCCCCACCGCGATGTTCGCCTTGTCGCCCGATCCGTTGATGCCGTCGTTGCCGTCGATCCCGCCGTAGGCAGACTCCTGACCGCCCAGGATGACGTGGGTGTCGGCCACGTAGTCGGCCATGGCGTGAGCCATCGGCTTCTGAATGTTCGCCAGGTCCTCGGGCCACTTGTCGCCGTTCATCTCGGAGTCGAGGTACCTGATGGCGTGATGCATGACCCGCGCCTGCCCCTCGGTGTGTCCGCCGACCGGGCCCGGCTTCTCGCCCGGCTCGTGGCCCGTCGCCGCCGCCTGAATGGCGTTGCCGAGGCCCGTGGCCTTTGAGGGGTCATCCATGAACTGGGGAGGCCCATAGATGTTGTTCATCCCCTCCTTCGGCCACTCCCGATCCGTGAGCAGGAACTTCAGGTGCTCGTTCTCGTTACCCGGAGCCTTGGGGTCGAGGAAGTACTCGGCGTCCGCGGGGTCCTTGCTCATGATGTTGAGCAGGCCGTCCAGCGGGTCGGCAGCGACGTTGGGGCGCTTGACGTCGTTGAAGTGCAGCCAGTTGTCAGGGTCCTTCTTCTCGATCTCGATCATGTCGTGACCGAGCTCGTTCAGGAACTCCTTGCCGTAGCCGTCCGGGTTCCCCTGGTTCATGAGGGTGACGAGGACCTGGTACCCCTGCGTGGGGACCTGCCCGCCGGTGACGTCCTTGTCGCCGAGGCCCTTCAGACCATCGACGAACGGCCGGTACGCGTAGCTGTTCGGGTCCTTCGTCCCCGAGGCGATCGTGTCCGCGAGGCCGGCGTTGATCGAGTTGTACAGCTTCTTGTCCGCGTCCGAGATGCCCCGCTCGTTCGCCGCCAGGTTCATCTCGTCGGCGATCTTCAGGGTGTCCTTGGCCCCCAGGCCGTGCAGGTACGCCTCGCTGAAGTGCTTGTCCTTGGCGTTCTTCTCGAGGATGTCGCGGTACTGCTCCAGCTCCTTCTTCGAGGCGTCGCCGTTGCGCACCTTCTCCGAGAGGGCGAGCGCCTCCACGGCCTCCACGTCGCCCACCGGCTTGGAGTTGAAGCCCAGCGGGGCCGTGCCGTCCGCGCCCGACGCGTTCAGGAGGGCGGTCTTGACGTCCTGGTCGAACTCCGTGACTGCCTTGACCGCGTCGTTGATCTTCTTCGTGTACGACTGCTCGACCGAGTGCAGTTCAGGGTCGTGCTTGATCGTGTAGGCCTCCTTGTCGGTGACCTTGCTGAAGTCGAAGCTCGCGTTGCCGGACTCGGAGACCTTCATCCCGGCGTCGACCGCCTCCTTCACGGCGGTCGTCACCCGGCTCTTGAGCTCCGTGAGCGTGCTGTGGGCATCCCGCAGCAGCGACTCCATCGCCTTCGCTTCCTTCTGCGCGGCGTCGAGCTCGTTGCGGGTGATGCCGAGGTTGACCGCACCGATCTGCTGGGCCTGGCCGGTCCACAGCGGGTTGCCCGTGGCGACCTTCTGGACCTCCTTCTCGTACAGGTCCTCGACCTTCTTGAACTTCTCCGCCATGCTCTTCCAGCCGTCGGCGGCGGTGCTCAGCTTGCCGAGGTCGGTCTTCATGATCTCTTCGTACGTCGGCATCGCGATTCCCCCTACAGTCCCGAGACCTTCGACTGTGCCGGGGCGAAGCCGTACCCCGTCACGATGTCGTTGCTCTGGAACAGCGTCGACGCGCCCCGAAGAGCGCCCTTCTCCGATTCCAGCCGCGCGTTCAGACGCTTCACCTGACTGTCCCAGTGTTCATGGGCCTTCTTCAGTCCGGCGGCCGTCTCCCAGCCCTTGAACTCGGCGACGGCACCGCTGGTCGATTCGTCGGCCGCGTCGGCGGCCGACTTCACGTCCGGCTGGATGTGGTTCTCGATGGCGTTGGCGGCCGCCTTCTTCTTCGCGGGCGTGGTCGCCAGGTCGGCGGGTCCGGTGCCCCCGCCACCTCCCCCGTCCGCGGGGAGCTGGTTGAGGCGTGTGTTCGCCGACTGGTTCTCGATCGCGGCGTTCTTCGCCTGGGTCCACTCGTCGTTGAACGACATTGATTCCCCCTCGCTGGGTTAGGGCGATGTTTGCAGTGATGAAGTGTCCACGTCCATTGGTGACGACGTCACGGGCCGCCGCGCAGTTCTCACCTCTCCGGCATCCGTCCCGTCTGCACCAGCGACGAGCCGCCCCGGCGCCCCACGAAGAAGCCACGCCCCGGCGGCATCGGCCGCGGCCGGGCGCTGCCCAGGAGGTCGCCCTCCTGCGGGTCGCCCGACAGGACCACGCCCTGCGCGCCGAGCTCCTTGATGCGCTGCATGAACGCCTCGTACATCGAGCGCGAGGCCCCCGCGCTGTTGCGCGCGATGATGAACCGGACGCCCGTGTCCCGGGCGAAGGGGAGGTACTCCGCGAGCGCGGCCAGCGGGTTGCCGCCGCTCGTCGCCACCAGGTCGTAGTCGTCGACGACGATGAAGACCTGAGGCCCCGACCACCAGCTGCGGTCCCGCAGCTGCTGCGGGGTCACGTCCTGCGGAGGCTGGCGCCGGGCGAACACGCCGGCCAGCGCCTCCATGTGCATCTGCATCGAACTCGCCATCGGCGCGTACTCGAGCAGGTGCTCCTCCGGCAGGCTGCCGAGCAGCGCGCGCCGGTAGTCGCCCACGACGAGCTTGGCCTCGTCGGGGGAGTACCGCTCCGCGATCTGCTTGGTGATCAGCCGCAGCAGGTTCGTCTTGCCGGACTCGCTCTCGCCGAAGATCAGGAAGAACGGATCGGTGTCGAAGTTGACGAACACGGGCTCCAGCCGCGTCTCGTCGATGCCGATCGCGATGCCGTGCTGAGGGAACTCGAAGCCCTTCGGCAGTTGGTCGGCCGGCAACTTGTGCGGCAGCAGCCGGACGGACGGCGCCACCTGCCCCGTCCAGGAACCCCGTACAGCAGCGACGAAGTTCGCCGTACCCACCGAGAGGTCGCTCGCCGAGCCCGAACCGTCGATCCGCGGCAGCGCTGTCATGAAGTGGAGCTTCTCCGGCACCTGGCCACGACCGGGCACCCCCGTCGGGACGTTCGCCGCCACCTTCCGGTCGAACTCGGAGTCCATCACGTCACCCAGACGCAGCTCCAGACGGCTCAGCATCTGGTCCTTGATCGCTGCCCGCACCTCCATGTACCGGGCGGCGGTGATGACGACGTGGATGCCGTACCCGAGACCGCGCGCCGCGATGTCGGAGACGATCCCCTCCAGCATGTCGTACTCGCCCCTGAAGCCGCCCCAGCCGTCGATGATCAGGAACACGTCGCCCCAGGCCTCGCCGGGCAGTTCACCCGCGGCGCGCTTGCGCCGATAGGTGGAGATCGAGTCGATGGAGTGCGAGCGGAAGAACTCCTCGCGCCGGTTGAGTACGCCGAGCACCTCCGCGACCGTACGCCGAACGCGCTCCGGATCCAGCCGGGACGCGACCCCTCCGACGTGCGGCAGATCGGCCAGCGACGCCATGCCGCCACCGCCGAAGTCCAGTGCGTAGAACTGCACCTCGGCGGGCGTGTGGGTCAGGGCGAACGACGAGATCAGCGTCCGCATCAGCGTCGACTTGCCGGACTGCGGACCGCCGACCACCATCATGTGGCCGGCCGCGCCCGAGAAGTCCCGGTACAGGACCTCGCGCCGCTGCTCGAAGGGCTTGTCGATCAGGCCGAGCGGCACCGTCAGACCGCCGGGGCGGGTGTACTCGGTCGCCGTCAGACCGCGGTCCGCGGTCGGCGCGAGCCCCGGAAGAAGCTGGTCGAGCGACGGAGCCCGGTCCAGCGGCGGCAGCCACACCTGGTGGGCGGGCACGCCCTGTCCCTCCAGCCGGCGCACGATCACGTCGAGGACGGTGTCCGCCAGGGCGTCGTCCTCCTCCTCGCGCTGCGCCGCCAGATACGCCGGGTCGGGCGCCGCGTACACCACCGGCACCGGAGTCGCCGTGAAGACCGCCGGCCGCCGCTCGATGGGCAGCTGTCCGGCCGCGAGCCGCGGCCCGCCCGTGCGGTACGCCCCGGAGACGTACGCCGCCTTGAACCGGGTCATCTCGTCCGTACCGAACTTCAGATAGCCCGAACCCGGCACCGACGGCAGGTGGTACGCGTCCGGCACGCCGATCGCCGTGCGGGACTCGGCCGCGGAGAACGTCCGCAGACCGATCCGGTACGACAGGTACGTGTCCAGGCCGCGGAGCTTGCCCTCCTCCAACCGCTGCGAGGCCAGCAGCAGGTGCACACCCAGCGAGCGGCCGATGCGGCCGATCTGGATGAACATGTCGATGAAGTCCGGCTTCGCGGTCAGCAGCTCGGAGAACTCGTCGATGACCAGGACCATCGACGCCAGCGGCTCCAGTGGCGCACCGGCCGCCCGCGCCTTCTCGTAGTCGTGGATGTTGGCGTAGTTGCCCGCCGAACGCAGCAGTTCCTGACGGCGCTGCAGCTCACCGCGGATCGCGTCGCCCATGCGGTCCACGAGCGTGAGGTCGTCGGCGAGGTTGGTGATGACGGCGGCGACGTGCGGCATCTGCGACATGCCCGCGAAGGTCGCACCACCCTTGAAGTCCGCGAGGACGAAGTTCAACGTCTCCGAGGAGTGCGTCACCGCCAGACCGAGGACCAGGGTGCGCAACAGCTCCGACTTTCCGGAACCGGTCGCGCCCACGCACAGACCGTGCGGGCCCATGCCCTCCTGTGCGGCCTCCTTGAGGTCCAGCATCACCGGCTGGCCGTCCTCGCCGACACCGATCGGCACGCGCAGCCGCTCGGCCACCGACCGGGGCCGCCAGGTCCGTGCCACGTCCACCGAGGCCGCGTCGCCCAGGTTCAGCAGATCCGTGAAGTCCAGGTTCGCGAGCAGCGGTTCGTCGTCGTCCCCGCCGCCCATCCGCAGCGGCGCGAGCTGTCGCGCCAGCGCCTCGGCGGCAGGCAGCGAGATCCCGTCCGGCACACCCTCGTACGCGAAGCCGCCGCCCGACTCCAGGCGCAGCCGCCCGGGCCGTACGACCACGGAAAGACCGCCGCGCGGCTCGTCGAGCTCCCCGGAGATCACCTCGACGATGGTCACGCCCTGCAGACCCTCGGGCGCCGCGAAGAGCGAGTCCGGCGGCACCATCCCGCCGTCGAGCACCACCACGACATGCGGCTGGTCCAGGACCGGCTGGTTGTCGCGGCTGAACCGCGGCCGCCCGTCGAGCCGCGAGCGGATCATCGACTCCAGCTCACCGAGGTCGTCGCCGAACAGCCGCTTGCTGCCCGCGCCGTCGATCTGCCCGGCCACCTGCGTGTGCGGCAGCCACTTCGTCCAGTCCCAGCGCTCCTGCGCGCCCCGAGCCGCGACCACGACCACCATCAGGTCGTCGGGGGAGTGCAGTGTCACCAGCTGGGAGACCATGCCGCGCGCCGCCGCGTGCGCCGCCTCCGGCTCCCCGGAGACCGTCACGTGATAGAAGGCGCGCATCGAGACGGCCATCGGCAGTCCGTCCAGCGAACCGTGCACGGCCAGGAACTGCTGCATCGCCCCCGCGCACAGCGGCTCCAGCTCGTCCACCGGCGCCGTGTCCGGCGCGACCAGGGGCGTCGCCAACTGCTGGGCGCCGAGCCCGATCCGTACCTGACCGAAGTCCTTGTCGCCCACGCGCCGTTCCCACACCCGCGAGCCCTCGGCCACCACCGACCACAACTGCTCGGGAGCAGGGTGCAGATACAGCTGCGCGTCCCGCTGCTTGCGCGCGGTGCGCCGGACCGTACGCCGGGTCTGAGCGAGGTATTTGAGGTAGTCGCGTCGGACATCGGCAATTTGCCCCTGCGTACCCTTCCGGAACCGCACGAGCTGGGCGATGACCATTCCGACGGTCGAGACGAGCATCAGGATGCCCATGATGCGCATGAACGGATGGGCGCCAGGCATGAAGAAGAAGACCACCGAGGAGCCCATGCCGAGCATCGGCAGGAGCTGCATCAACATGCCCTCCTGCTGCCCGCGCGGCAGTTCGGGAGGGGGCTCCAGGACCAGTTCCTCGCTGGGTACTTCCGGAGGAAGGGACCTCGGCGGGCGTTTGACGACGATCTGGCTCACCGGCGCATCAATCCCTCGTTACGGGCGGACTTCGTGCGGGAGTTCCGCACCGGCGCCCAGCGAGCGACGGCCTCCCCCATGAGACGGCGATCCTACTTGCAGCCTCCTCCGCCCGTCCCCGGTAGGGTGGCGCGCGCACTGTGCGCAACCGCGAATCAGGGGGTCCAGACACGTGAGTACGACCGCAGCGACCGGCTTCTGCCGTGTCACCGTCGTGGCGCCGGACAGTCGTATAGACGTCGCGCTCCCGGAGGACATCGCCGTGGCCGACGTCTACCCCGAGATCCTGCGGCTCACCGGTCAGACCCAGTCCGCCGGCACCCCCACCGGCTACCACCTCGTCCGGCGTGACGGCTCGGTCCTCGACGGGTCGCGCACCCTCGCCGCCCAGCAGGTCCTCGACGGTGAGGTCCTCTCGCTGCGGCCGTTCGCGCAGTCGCTGCCGCCCGCCGTCTTCGACGACGTCTCCGACGCCGTCGCCTCCGCCGTCACCCGCGACCGGCACCTGTGGAGCGACGACCTGCTGCGGGGGGCCGGACTCGTCGGCGGAGTACTGCTGTTGGTCCTGATGGGCTTCGTCCTCTGGTTCGCCGATCCCGTACGCCACGACATGCACAGCCTCCCCGGTGTCGTCGCCGGCGCGGTGGGCGTCCTGCTGACCGCCTTCGCCGGTGTACGGGCCCGCGTCTACGGCGACCGGGCCACCGCCGTCGCCCTCGGCCTCGGCGCCCTGCCGCTCCTGCTCATCGCCGGCTCCGGCATAGTCGGACCCGACGCCGGCCACGGCCCCGGACGCCTGCAGTTCCTGCTCGGCTGCCTCACGGTGCTGGTCGCCTCGGTCACCCTGGTCGTGCTCACCCCCAGCGGCGACGCCCCCTTCGTCGCGGCGACCTTCCTCGCCACCGTCGGCACCCTCGCCACCTTCCTGGCGATCGTCTCCGAGTCCTCGGCCACCGAGACGGCCGCCGTCTGTGCCCCGGTCGCCGTCGGCCTGGTCGCCTTCCTGCCCGGGCTCTCCGCCCGCTTCGCCCGGCTGCCCATCGGTTATGCCTCCCCGCGCAGCGCCCCCGACGACGAGTTCCACGCCGACCCGAACCGCACCGCCGACGAGGCCCAGCCCGTCGACGGCGAGCGCATCGCCCTCCAGGCCCGGCGCGGCCACGAGATGCTCCTCGGCCTCGTCGGAGGCTGCGCCGCCGTCGTCGTCGGCTCCGCCGCGGTCCTCGGCTTCGCCGGGAACGTCTGGGGTCAGCTCCTCGCCCTCGCCGCCGGCCTCGCGATGCTCCTGCGCGCCCGGCTCTTCCGCTACACCTCGCAGGTCGCCTGCGTCCTGGTCGCCGGTATCGCCGCGATCGCCCTGCTGATCCTCGGCCTCTCCCTGAACCCGCCGGCCGACCTGGTCAAGGACCTGCTGATCTACGGGGACCGCGGCGGCCTGGACATCCGTACGATCTGGCTCACCGCCGCCGTGGCCGCGGGCGCCGCCCTGGTCACCGCGATCGGCCTGATCATCCCCAGGAAGGGCCTCTCGCCCTTCTGGGGCCGCTTCCTCGACCTGACCGAGGGCTTCGTCCTGCTCTCCCTCGTTCCGCTCTGTCTGGCCGTCCTGGACGTCTTCATGGCGGCCCGCTCCCTCACCAGCAAGTAACGGGCACCCCGCCACCTGGTACGCTGTGTAACGGCCGTTTGTGTACGCGCTCCCGGACATGCCCGAATCCACGGATTCACCTTCTGGGAGCTGCGCTCATCGGACCTTCGCCTCCGAGTCACGGAAGCTCCCCTGAGACCAAGACCAGGGGCACTCGTGGGCGCACGAACACCAGAGGAGTACCGAGTGTCTCTCGACGCCGCTACGAAGAAGCAGATTTTCGCCGAGTTCGGCCAGAAGGAGGGCGACACCGGCTCCCCCGAGGTTCAGGTCGCGATGCTCTCCCGCCGCATCTCGGACCTGACCGAGCACCTCAAGCAGCACAAGCACGACCACCACTCCCGTCGTGGTCTGCTGATCCTGGTCGGCCAGCGTCGCCGCCTGCTGCAGTACCTGGCCAAGAAGGACATCCAGCGCTTCCGTACCCTGGTCGACCGACTCGGCATCCGCCGCGGTGCGGCCGGCGGTGCCAAGTAAGGACGCCGTGAAGGGAGCGGTTCCCACTTTTAGGGGGCCGCTCCCTTTGCTGTACGTGCGCGATGTACCGACCGGCACTTAGTCTGGTCACACAACGCCACATTCAAGAGCGAGAGGCCGCCGGCACGCCGCCGGTCCTCGGTAGTGGCCCCCGGACCCCACAATCCCGGGTGCTTCGATCGAAGACCGGCCCGCATCCGAAGGCGCGCTTCTCCTCCACCACCGTCCCCGGCCACACGGGCCGACGGACGAAAAGACGAACACGTAGGAGAAACCGCTAGTGGAGAACGAGACCCACTACGCCGAGGCCGTCATCGACAACGGCACCTTCGGCACCCGCACCATCCGCTTTGAGACGGGCCGCCTGGCCAAGCAGGCCGCCGGCTCCGCCGTGGCGTACCTGGACGACGACACGATGGTCCTCTCGGCCACCACCGCGTCCAAGAAGCCCAAGGACCAGCTCGACTTCTTCCCCCTCACGGTGGACGTCGAAGAGCGGATGTACGCGGCCGGCAAGATCCCCGGCTCCTTCTTCCGCCGGGAAGGCCGCCCCTCCGAGGACGCCGTCCTCACCTGCCGCCTGATCGACCGCCCGCTGCGCCCCTCCTTCAAGAAGGGCCTGCGCAACGAGATCCAGATCGTCGAGACGATCATGGCGCTCAACCCCGACCACCTCTACGACGTGGTCGCCATCAACGCCGCCTCCTGCTCCACGCAGCTGGCCGGCCTGCCCTTCTCCGGCCCGATCGGCGGCACCCGTGTCGCTCTGATCAACGGCCAGTGGGTCGCGTTCCCGACGCACACCGAGCTCGAGGACGCCGTCTTCGACATGGTCGTCGCCGGTCGCGTCCTGGAGGACGGCGACGTCGCGATCATGATGGTCGAGGCCGAGGCCACCGAGAAGACCATCGAGCTCGTCAAGGGCGGCGCCGAGGCGCCGACCGAGGAGGTCGTCGCCGCCGGTCTCGAGGCCGCGAAGCCCTTCATCAAGGTCCTCTGCAAGGCCCAGTCGGACCTCGCCGCCAAGGCTGCCAAGCCCACCGGCGAGTTCCCGGTCTTCCTCGACTACCAGGACGACGTCCTGGAGGCGCTCACCGCCGCGGTCAGGAGCGAGCTCGCCCAGGCGCTCACCATCGCCGGCAAGCAGGAGCGCGAGGCCGAGCTGGACCGCGTCAAGGAGCTCGCCGCCGAGAAGCTCCTCCCGGCCTTCGAGGGCCGCGAGAAGGAGATCTCCGGTGCCTACCGCGCGCTGACCAAGAAGCTGGTCCGCGAGCGGATCATCAAGGACAAGGTCCGCATCGACGGCCGCGGGATCACGGACATCCGTACCCTCGCCGCCGAGGTCGAGGCCATCCCGCGCGTGCACGGCTCGGCGCTGTTCGAGCGTGGCGAGACCCAGATCCTGGGCGTCACCACCCTCAACATGCTCCGCATGGAGCAGCAGCTGGACACCCTCTCCCCGGTGACCCGCAAGCGCTACATGCACAACTACAACTTCCCGCCGTACTCCGTCGGTGAGACCGGCCGCGTGGGTTCGCCCAAGCGCCGCGAGATCGGCCACGGCGCGCTCGCCGAGCGCGCCATCGTGCCGGTGCTGCCGACGCGCGAGGAGTTCCCGTACGCGATCCGTCAGGTGTCCGAGGCCCTCGGCTCCAACGGCTCGACGTCCATGGGCTCGGTCTGCGCCTCCACCATGTCGCTGCTGAACGCCGGTGTGCCGCTGAAGGCCCCCGTCGCCGGTATCGCCATGGGCCTGATCTCCGAGGAGATCGACGGCAAGACCCACTACGTCGCCCTCACCGACATCCTCGGTGCGGAGGACGCCTTCGGCGACATGGACTTCAAGGTCGCCGGTACGAAGACCTTCGTCACCGCGCTCCAGCTCGACACCAAGCTCGACGGCATCCCCGCCTCGGTCCTGGCCGCCGCGCTGAAGCAGGCCCGTGACGCGCGTCTGCACATCCTCGACGTGATGAACGAGGCGATCGACGTTCCGGACGAGATGTCCCCGAACGCGCCGCGCATCATCACCGTCAAGATCCCGGTGGACAAGATCGGTGAGGTCATCGGCCCCAAGGGCAAGATGATCAACCAGATCCAGGAGGACACCGGCGCCGACATCACGATCGAGGACGACGGCACCATCTACATCGGTGCCGCCGACGGCCCGGCCGCCGAGGCCGCCCGCGCCACGATCAACGGCATCGCCAACCCGACCATGCCGGAGGTCGGCGAGCGCTACCTGGGTACGGTCGTCAAGACCACCACCTTCGGTGCGTTCGTGTCCCTGCTCCCGGGCAAGGACGGCCTGCTGCACATCTCGCAGATCCGCAAGCTCGCCGGTGGCAAGCGCGTGGAGAACGTCGAGGACGTGCTCGCGGTCGGCTCCAAGGTCCAGGTCGAGATCGCCGAGATCGACCAGCGCGGCAAGCTCTCCCTGATCCCCGTGATCGCGGACGAGGACGCCGTCGAGGACGCGAAGGACGACACCGACCAGTGACGTCCCGTAGTTCCCGTGTGACGGCCCGCCCCTCTTCGGAGGGGCGGGCCGTCGCCCGTACCCAAACGCTTCTCCCGGGCCGGGACGGCATCGGCACGGTCCGCCGCACCACCCTCCCCGGTGGTCTGCGGATCGTCACCGAGACCCTTCCCTCCGTGCGCTCCGCCACCTTCGGCATCTGGGCGCACGTCGGCTCGCGCGACGAGACGCCCACGCTCAACGGCGCCACGCACTACCTGGAGCACCTCCTCTTCAAGGGCACCAAGCGGCGCAGTGCCCTCGACATCTCCTCCGCGCTAGACGCGGTCGGCGGAGAGATGAACGCCTTCACGGCGAAGGAGTTCACCTGCTACTACGCGCGGGTCCTCGACACCGACCTGCCGCTCGCCATCGACGTGGTCTGCGACATGCTGACCGGCTCGCTGATCCTCGAAGAGGACGTCGACGCCGAGCGCGGCGTCATCCTCGAAGAGATCGCGATGACCGAGGACGACCCGGGTGACGTCGTGCACGACCTGTTCGCGCAGACCATGTTCGGCGACACCCCGCTGGGCCGCCCGGTCCTCGGCACGGTCGACACCATCAACGCCCTCGACCGCGGCCGGATCGCCCGCTTCTACAAGAAGCACTACGACCCGACCCACCTGGTCGTCGCCGCCGCGGGCAACATCGACCACGCGACCGTCGTACGCCAGGTCCGCCGCGCCTTCGAGAAGGCGGGAGCCCTCTCCCGTACGGACGCGGTCCCCGTCGCCCCGCGCGACGGCCGGCGCACGATCCGCACCGCGGGCGCCGTCGAGGTCCTGGGCCGCAAGACCGAGCAGGCCCATGTCGTCCTGGGCATGCCGGGCCTCGCCCGCACCGACGAGCGCCGCTGGGCCCTCGGCGTGCTGAACACGGCCCTCGGCGGTGGCATGTCCTCCCGCCTCTTCCAGGAGGTCCGCGAGAAGCGCGGCCTGGCCTACAGCGTGTACTCGTACACCTCCGGCTTCGCCGACTGCGGCCTCTTCGGGGTGTACGCGGGCTGCCGCCCCAACCAGGTCCACGACGTGCTGAAGATCTGCCGGGACGAGCTCGACAAGGTCGCCTCCGACGGGCTGACCGACGACGAGATCGCCCGCGCCATCGGCCAGCTCTCCGGCTCGACCGTCCTCGGCCTGGAGGACACGGGCGCGCTGATGAACCGCATCGGCAAGAGCGAGCTGTGCTGGGGCACCCAGATGTCGGTCGACGACATGCTGGGCCGGATCGCCGCCGTCACCCCGGACGAGGTCCGCGAGGTCGCCCGTGATGTGCTCGGACAGCGGCCCTCGCTGTCCGCCATAGGGCCGCTGAAGGACAAGCAGGCGGCTCGCCTGCACGAATCCGTCTCCTAGAAGGAGTTCAGAGAGCAATGAGCAAGCTGCGCGTGGCGGTTGTCGGATCCAAGGGCCGGATCGGCTCCGAGGCCGTACGGGCCGTCGAGGCCGCCGAGGACATGGAACTGGTCGCGGCGCTCGGCCGCGGCGACAAGCTGGAGACGCTCGCCGAGGCGGGTGCCCAGGTCGTGGTCGAACTGACCACCCCGGACTCCGTGATGGGCAACCTCGACTTCTGCGTACGCCACGGTATCCACGCCGTCGTCGGTACGACCGGCTGGAACGAGGACCGCCTCGCGCAGCTGAACACCTGGCTCGCCGCCTCCCCGGAGACCGGCGTCCTGATCGCCCCGAACTTCTCCATCGGCGCCGTGCTGACCATGAAGTTCGCCCAGATCGCGGCCCCGTACTTCGAGTCCGTCGAGGTCGTCGAGCTGCACCACCCGCACAAGGTGGACGCGCCCAGCGGCACCGCCACCCGTACCGCCCAGCTGATCGCCGCCGCCCGTGCCGAGGCCGGCCTCGGCACCCAGCCGGACGCGACCGCCACCGGCCTGGACGGGGCGCGTGGCGCGGACGTCGACGGCGTCCCGGTGCACGCCGTACGGCTCCGGGGCCTGCTGGCCCACCAGGAGGTGCTGCTCGGCGGCGAGGGCGAGACCCTGACGATCCGTCACGACTCGCTGCACCACTCCAGCTTCATGCCGGGCATCCTCCTGGGCGCCCGTCGTGTCGTCTCCACCCCGGGCCTCACCTTCGGCCTGGAACACTTCCTGGACCTGGGCTGACGGTCATGGGTGGAAAGATCACGTACGTCTTCCTCGCCACCGTCCTCGTCCTCGTCTTCGGCGTGGTGGCGATGGAGGGCGTCCTGCTGCTGCTGACCGGCGAGCCCATCGCCATGGCCATGGGCGCGGTCGCGTTCCTGCTGCCCTGCGTGGGCGGCTGGTTCCTCTGGAAGAACACCGCCTTCGCGCGGAACGCGCAGCGGCTCGCCCGCGAACTGGAGGCCGAAGGCGGCCTGCCGGTGGACGAGTTGAAGCGCACGGCCGGCGGCCGTATCGACCGGGAATCGGCCGACGAGGTCTTCGCGCGGCGGCGTGCCGAGACCGAGGACTCCCCGGACGACTGGCGCTGCTGGTTCCGGCTCGCGGTCGCCTATCACGACGCCCGCGACACGCCGCGCGCCCGCAAGGCCATGCAGCGCGCGATCGCCCTGCACGCCGGCCGTACGGTCGGCGCGTAGGGGCTCCACGAGGGCGTCAGCGGGCTCAGTTCGCGGGAGTCGGCACGACCCCGTACTCGGCGTTCCACGCCTCGACGGTGTCCGCCGCGCGGTCGAACGCCTCGATACGGGAGAGGAAGTCGGCGTTGTGGTCGGTGAGCAGAGCGATCTGCTCACCACCCTGCCGTACGAGAATCAGGGCCTGGCCCTGCACGGTCCTGGGCAACCCCAGCCACCGCACGGGCTGCTGCGCCGTACGCACCTGCGCCACGCGCGTCCACGCCACCGTGGTGGTGGAGAAGAAGCCGACCCTGCGCACGCCGTGCCGGCTCACCCACGTGCCCACCCGCAGCATCCGCAGCGCGGCGACGATGATCAGGGCCGCCAGGGCGAACGTGACGACGGCACCGCTCATCGCGCCCGCGGCGACGATGATCACCGCGGCGAAGAGCACGAACGAGGCGAGCAGCAGCGCGAGCGCCGCCGCCCCGACGCGCCAGGGGCCGGGCCGGTAGGGACGACGCCACTGGTCGTGGTCGTCGAACGGCAGCGCGACGTCGTCGTCGGTCGCGTCAAAAGCGCGGTCGGCCGTCAGAAAAGGCAGGGGCACGACTGATCCTCACTCACAAGCACGCTCGAAGGGGCTGTGCCCGGTGAGGCTACCCAGGTGGTCTCGACCGGGCCACCTCAGGGGGGCCGTTCTGATCAGCGGCCGTCGGAGGCTTCGGACTGCTGACGGTGCCCCTCGGCCGCCCCCGACTGCATGGACGGCATTCCGAAGAGCAGCGATCCGACGAGACCGGCCACGACGGTCAGCCCGATCAGCGTACGGCCCGCTACCTGGGAGACGCTGAGGCGCTCCCTGGGCGGCGGAGTGACGTTACTGCGGAAGCGGTCGGCCTCAGCGACGAACGCGAACGGGACGGCCTCTCGCCGGCGGAACATCAGGGCCACTCTCCTCGGAACTCGTGTGGTGCGGTGTCACAGATACAGACGATCAAAGTCATCGTTCGGTGCCCGATTTCCCCGAATTGACCAAAGAATGTCGTCCGGGTGGGTGTGGGGATCCGCTGTCAGTGCCTCCCCGTAGAGTGGGCGCCGCCCGAGCGACGCACTTTGGAAGGACCCCGCCGGTGACCGACACCCCCGCAGCAGACCTCAAGCCCAGTTTCCGCAGCGATGTGACCGTCGAGCTGGTGAAGCACAGCGCCGCCGACTCGGACGTGCTGTGGGCGGCCCGCGTCTCCACGGCGGGTGAGCAGTCGCTCGAAGAGCTGCAGAAGGACCCGGAGCGGTCCAAGGGGCTCATCAACTACCTGATGCGGGACCGGCACGGCAGCCCCTTCGAGCACAACTCGATGACCTTCTTCATCAGCGCCCCGATCTTCGTCTTCCGTGAGTTCATGCGGCATCGCGTCGGCTGGTCGTACAACGAGGAATCGGGCCGCTACAGGGAGCTGGAGCCGGTCTTCTACGTCCCCGACGCCTCCCGCAAGCTCGTCCAGGAGGGCCGCCCCGGCAAGTACGTCTTCGTCGAGGGCACCGAGGCCCAGCAGGAGCTGACCGGCCGCGTCATGGAGGACTCGTACGTCCAGGCGTACGCGGCGTACCAGGAGATGCTCGCCGCGGGTGTCGCCCGCGAGGTCGCCCGCTCGGTCCTTCCCGTCGGCCTCTTCTCCTCGATGTACGCCACGTGCAACGCGCGCTCGCTGATGCACTTCCTCGGCCTGCGTACCCAGCACGAGCTGGCCAAGGTGCCGTCCTTCCCGCAGCGGGAGATCGAGATGGTCGGCGAGAAGATGGAGCAGCACTGGGCGCAGCTCATGCCGCTCACGTACGACGCGTTCAACAAGAACGGCCGTGTGGCCCCATAAAGCACAGATGTACGACGACGTCACGCGAAGTGTCCGTATTGCGACGTTTCACGAAGTTCATCTAGGCTGATCAAACGGACCCGGCACTGCTTGAACCCCCGAGCAGGCAGTGCCGGGCTCCCTTTCTCACGTCCCCCGAGGGGACACCGGGCGATGAGCAGCGAGTAGCGTGTTACCCATGGCTCCGATCTCCACTCCGCAGACCCCCTTCGGGAGGGTCCTCACCGCCATGGTCACGCCCTTCACGGCTGACGGCGCACTCGACCTCGACGGTGCCCAGCGACTCGCCGCCCATCTGGTGGACGCGGGCAACGACGGCCTGGTCGTCAACGGCACCACCGGCGAGTCCCCGACCACCAGCGACGCGGAGAAATCGGAGCTGGTACGAGCGGTACTGGAGGCGGTGGGCGATCGCGCCCACGTCGTCGCCGGCATCGGCACCAATGACACCCACCACTCCATCGAGCTGGCCCGCGCCGCCGAGCGCGACGGCGCGCACGGCCTCCTCGCCGTCACGCCGTACTACAACAAGCCCCCGCAGGAGGGCCTGCACCGGCACTTCTCGGCCATCGCGGACTCCACCGGCCTGCCGGTCATGCTCTACGACATCCCGGGCCGCAGCGGTGTCCCCATCGACACCGAGACGCTCGTCCGGCTCGCCGAGCACCCCCGGATCGTCGCCAACAAGGACGCCAAGGGCGACCTCGGCCGCGCCAGCTGGGCCATCGCCCGATCCGGCCTCGCCTGGTACTCCGGCGACGACATGCTCAACCTGCCGCTGCTCTCCGTGGGCGCCTGCGGCTTCGTCTCCGTCGTCGGCCACGTCGTGACGCCCGAGCTCCGCGCCCTCCTGGACGCCCACCTGAACGGTGAGGTCCAGAAGGCCACCGAGATCCACCAGCGGCTCCTGCCGATCTACACGGGCATGTTCCGCACGCAGGGCGTGATGACCACCAAGGCTGCCCTCGCCCTCCAGGGCCTCCCGGCCGGCCCCCTGCGCCTGCCCCTCGTGGAGCTCTCGCCGGAGGAGACCGCCCAGCTCAAGATCGATCTCGCCGCCGGCGGGGTAGAGCTGTAACTACAGACTTCACAACTGAATATCCGATCGACGAACGATCGACTGACAACAGCAAGTGCACGAATGTCATGCGCGCCACGTGCCCAAGCGGTACGTGGCGCGTGTGGTGAGGAGAGTCTTTTGAGTCATCCGCATCCTGAACTCGGCGCCCCGCCGAAGCTGCCCAAGGGTGGCCTGCGCGTCATCCCGCTCGGCGGGCTCGGTGAGATCGGCCGCAACATGACGGTCTTCGAGTACGAAGGCCGGCTGCTGATCGTCGACTGCGGCGTCCTCTTCCCCGAGGAGGAGCAGCCGGGCATCGACCTGATCCTGCCCGACTTCACCATCATCAAGGACCGCCTCGACGAGGTCGAAGGGATCGTGCTCACGCACGGCCACGAGGACCACATCGGCGCCGTCCCCTACCTGCTCCGGCTCAAGCCGGACATCCCGCTCATCGGCTCCAAGCTGACCCTCGCGCTGATCGAGGCGAAGCTGCAGGAACACCGGATCCGTCCGTACACCCTTGAGGTGTCCGAGGGCGACCGGGAGAACCTGGGCCCCTTCGACTGCGAGTTCATCGCGGTCAACCACTCCATCCCGGACGCGCTCGCGGTCGCCATCCGCACCCCCGCGGGCATGGCCGTCGCCACCGGCGACTTCAAGATGGACCAGCTCCCGATGGACGGCCGGCTCACCGACCTCCACGCGTTCGCGCGGCTCAGCGAGGAGGGCATCGACCTTCTCCTGTCCGACTCGACGAACGCCGAGGTCCCGGGCTTCGTCCCGCCGGAGAAGGACATCTCCAACGTCCTGCGGAACGTCTTCGCGAACGCCCCGAAGCGCATCATCGTGGCCAGCTTCGCCAGCCACGTGCACCGCATCCAGCAGATCCTCGACGCGGCGCACGAGTACGGCCGCCGCGTGGCCTTCGTCGGCCGCTCGATGGTCCGCAACATGGGCATCGCGCGCGACCTGGGATACCTCCGCGTCCCGGCGGGCCTGGTCGTGGACGTGAAGACCCTGGACGACCTTCCGGACGACGAGGTCGTGCTGGTCTGTACGGGCTCCCAGGGCGAGCCCATGGCCGCGCTGTCCCGGATGGCCAACCGCGACCACCAGATCCGGATCGTCCAGGGCGACACCGTGATCCTGGCGTCGTCGCTCATCCCGGGCAATGAGAACGCGGTCTACCGCGTGATCAACGGCCTGACCCGCTGGGGCGCCAACGTCGTCCACAAGGGCAACGCCAAGGTCCACGTCTCGGGCCACGCCTCGGCCGGCGAGCTGCTGTACTTCTACAACATCTGCAAGCCGAAGAACCTGATGCCGGTCCACGGCGAATGGCGCCACCTGCGCGCCAACGCCGAGCTCGGTGCGATGACGGGCGTCCCCAAGGACCACATCGTCATCGCCGAGGACGGCGTCGTGGTCGACCTGGTCGACGGCAAGGCCAGGATCGTGGGCAAGGTCCAGGCGGGTTACGTCTACGTCGACGGCCTCTCGGTCGGCGACGTCACCGAGACCCACCTGAAGGACCGCCGGATCCTGGGCGACGAGGGCATCATCTCGGTCTTCGTCGTCGTCGACGCCTCGACCGGCAAGATCGTCAGCGGGCCGAACATCCACGCCCGTGGCTCCGGCATCGAGGACTCCGCGTTCGACGCGGTGGTCCCGAAGGTCGAGCAGGCCCTGAACAAGTCGGCCCAGGACGGCGTCGTCGAGCCCCACCAGCTCCAGCAGCTGATCCGCCGCTCGGTCGGCAAGTGGGTCTCGGACACCTACCGCCGGCGCCCGATGATCCTCCCGGTGGTCGTGGAGGTCTGAGGGACGGCCCCTGACCCGGGTCTGACCAGCGCCAACTGAGAGCGGGGCGCCTCGATTTGCATCGAGGCGCCCCGCTCCAGTACGTTTACGGCTCCGCCAGCAAGGGAAGCCCCGACACCTTCGTGTGTCCGGATGGATGACCGAGCGGGGCGGGAAATCCGACTCAGAACTTCTGATAAAGTCGGATCAACGCCGGAAAGCGGATCGGGAAAACCGAGAAGCCGGAAAGCACCGAGGAAATCGGATCGGAAAGATCTGATAGAGTCGGAAACGCAAGACCGAAGGGAAAAGCCCGGAGGAAAGCCCGAGAGGGTGAGTACGAAGGAAGCGTCCGTTCCTTGAGAACTCAACAGCGTGCCAAAAATCAAC